>NZ_CP124747.1:4014375-4683437 GCF_041860085.1 Schlesneria sp. DSM 10557 | reverse complement strand
TCGAAGCGCTTTCGAAGACCGGAAGAATCATCTCCAGTTGCGGCATTATCATGGCGGGGACGTTTGCATCACTCTGTGCCGGATCGCTCAAAGGGATGATCCAGCTCGGCTTCGCCCTCGCTTTTGGCGTTCTGCTCGACACCTTCGTGGTTCGTCCGATCCTGGTTCCAGCCTATCTGGTCCTGCTACACAGCGGTCGCTTCGGAAAATTCGGCACCTGGCTGGGGGGACCTCCGGTAGAGCCTGCAGCCCCCGTAGACACCCCCTCATCGACGTAAGAGACTTGCCCCATGACGAACGACCGGCATTCCAGCCGCCGCCAGAAATTGATTCAGGCCATCCGCAAGGGGGGTATCGCTGGTCTGCTGGTGTCCAACTCCAAGAACGTCTCGTACCTGACCGGATTCACGGGTGAGGACTCGTATCTGCTGATTGGCCCGACAAACGTCCAGATCTTCAGCGACAGTCGCTTCGAGACCCAGCTCCAGATGGAATGCCCAGGCGTTCCCGCGATGATTCGGAATTCGAAGACAACGATGATCGAATTCCTGGCTCAGGAACTGATCAAGCACAAGCTTCCCAATCTGGGCATCGAAGCAACATCGATGACGGTCGATGTGAGGGACAACCTGGCCGACAAACTCGGATCAGTGACGCTGGTGGCGAAGACCGGGCTTGTCGAAGAATTGCGTCAAATTAAGGATGCGGGCGAGATCGAAGAGCTGCGACTGGCTGTTGATCAGGCCGAACGAGGCTTCTCGATCATGAAGTCGATGCTGATGCCAACCATGACCGAACGCCAGGCCGCACACGACCTCGAACATGGGATGAGACGGTTCGGAGCTCTCAAAGCGGCCTTCGAACCGATCATTGCCGTGGGTGATCACGGCGCACTTCCACACTATCGGGCTGGACTGCGACGATTTGAAGAGTCTACATTTGTGCTTTGTGACTGGGGTGCGGTCAGCCCCCAGGGCTATCACAGTGACTTGACGCGAGTTTGGAGCACCGGTAAAGTCCCGCCCAAACTCCTCAGGATATATGGAGTTGTGTTAAACGCACAGCAAGCGGCGATTGCTGCCATTCGTCCCGGTGTCAAATGCCAGGACGTTGACAGGGTTGCCCGTGCGGTGATCGAGGAAGCAGGATACGCGAAATACTTTGGTCATGGACTGGGACATGGTATCGGGCTGGACATCCATGAAGGCCCTCGACTGAGTCCCATTTCCAGCGAAGTTTTAAAGCCTGGTATGGTAGTCACCGTCGAACCTGGAATATACCTTCCCGGTATTGGTGGTGTTCGAATCGAAGATGATGTGGTGGTAACGCGAGACGGGTACGAAGTCATAACGTCCGTCTCTCGTGAGTTGGGGGGTTGATGACGTGAAACGGGAAACGGATGGGACTCCCCCGAAACCGACGAAAAGGAAACGCATGGCTGAACCACAGTCCTCCGGGAATGCTCCGTTTGATCTCGAAAAGCTGCAACAGCTCGTTGAGATGATGGAAAAGCACGGGCTGAGCGAAGTTCATTTGCGCCGCGGCGATGAACAGTGGCGGTTACGACGTGGGGCGAAGGAAGTCTTGCAGACGGTGCCTCAGCCCTCTGTCCAATACCTGCCGCCACCGCCTCCAGCAGCGGCCGCCGCTCCGGCAGTGCAGGCATCTGCGCCGGCAGCTCCAGCTGCGGCAGACGCTAACGCTGGCGGCCTCTCGATCAAGAGTCCGACCATCGGTACGTTCTATTCGTCCCCCTCGCCCACGGATCCCCCCTTCGTCAGCGTGGGAACCGTGGTCACACCTGAGACCGTCGTCTGCACGATTGAGCAGATGAAGGTCTTCAATCAGATTCAGGCTGGGGTCAGCGGGACGATTACAGCAGTGCTCGTCCAGAATGGCGACGCTGTTGAATTCGATACACCGCTGTTCCGTTACAAGAGTTGACTGACCCTCGAACACGGAATCGTTTCACTCTATGTTCCAGCGTATCCTGGTCGCCAATCGCGGCGAAATCGCTTTGCGAGTCTTTCGAGCCTGTCGTGAGATGGGTATTGAAACTGTTGCCGTATGTAGTGCGGCCGATCGCGGCGCCGACTATCTCAAGGCAGCCAACGAGTCGATCTGTATCGGTCCCGCTGCCGCTAACCAGAGCTATCTGGTCATCAAGAATATCATCGCAGCGGCCGAGATCGGCAATGTCCAGGCAATCCATCCTGGATATGGCTTTCTCTCTGAGAACGAACACTTCGCCGAAGTCTGCCGCGAGTGCAAAATCGAATTCATTGGCCCCTCGGCCGATGCCATGTCGAAGCTCGGCGACAAGGTCACGGCAAAAGAAATCGCCAAACAGGCTCAGGTGAACCTGGTCCCCGGCAGCAACGGCCTGATCACCAGTGAAGCCGAAGCCCTGGTGATCGCCGAACGGATCGGCTATCCGGTCCTGATCAAAGCGACCGCCGGCGGTGGTGGCAAAGGGATGCGCGTTGCCCGCAACGACATCTCGCTGAAGGCGGGACTGAAGGCCGCCGCGATGGAAGCGGAAAAGGCCTTCAACAATGCCGGGGTCTACCTCGAAAAGTACATCGAGAACCCACGCCACGTTGAAGTACAGATCATTGCCGACACACACGGCGAAGTCGTTCACCTCTGGGAACGCGACTGTTCTTCCCAGCGACGACACCAGAAGCTGATCGAGGAATCTCCCGCCCCAAATCTTCCTCTTTCGGTTCGTGAAGATATCTGCAAGGCGGCTGTCCGACTGATTCAGGCGGCCAAGTACACGAACGCGGGTACCGTCGAATTCATCGTCGACAAGAACAACCAGTTCTACTTCATCGAAGTCAACGCACGAATTCAGGTCGAGCACCCTGTGACCGAAATGGTCACGGGAATTGACCTGATCCAGCAGCAGATTCGCGTCGCTTCAGGCGAAGCGCTTCCCTGGAAACAGCGGGCCATTCCCTGCCAGGGTGCCGCCATCGAAGTCCGAATCAACGCAGAAGACCCCGACAACGATTTCCGTCCGTCCCCCGGAAAGATCACGAAATTGCGTGTTCCCGGAGGACATGGTGTCCGCTGGGATTCGCATATCCATGAAGGCTATGTTGTCGGACCGTACTACGATTCCATGATCGGGAAACTGATCGTCCACAAACCGACGCGCCCGGAAGCCATCGCCTGCATGAAGCGATGTCTGGACGAATTCGTTGTGGAAGGGATCAAGACGACAATTCCGCTTCTCAAACGAATCCTGAACCATACTGCCTTCGTCGAAGGCAAAATGGATACGACATTTATTGAACAGAACCTGCTCGTAAAATCGAGCTGAGAATTCGCGCTCGCCGCAGTGATCTGCCCCCTTGAACCTTCTTTGGTGGTGGCGAAAGTTCTTGTGGCGGCCATTTCCACATGACGAAAGGCTGAATGCTATGAAGGTTGGTCTCTTGACTGGCGGGGGCGACTGCCCAGGATTGAACCCGGTCATTCGCGGTGTCGTTCGTTCGATCCACAATGCTGGCGGCGAATGCGTCGGTTTCATCAATGGATGGAAGGGCGCCATTAACGGCGACACGATGCCCCTCACCATCGAAAATACCGATGACATCATTTGGAAGGGCGGGACCATTCTCGGTTCGTCCCGAACCAACCCCTACAAAGAGAAGGATCGCGACGTCCCCAAGCTGCTCGAAACCTACAAGAAAGTGGGTCTGGATGCGCTGGTCGCGATCGGCGGTGATGATACCCTCGGCGTGGCCAGTAAACTTTACGCTGACTACAAGTTGAACACCGTCGGCTGCCCCAAGACCATTGACAACGACCTCAGCTGCACCGATGTCACGTTCGGTTTTGACACGGCAATCAACATCGCCGTGGAAGCGGTGGAACGCGTCCGCACCACGGTCGAATCACATCGCCGGATCGGTGTTGTTGAGACGATGGGACGTCACGCCGGCTGGATCGCCTGCGAAGTAGCGATGGCCGTCGGGGCTGACTACGTCCTGCTTCCCGAAGTCCCCGTCAACATCGACGAGATGTGCGAACTGCTGAAGAAACGCCGCGCCGCTGGCAAACAGTGGGGTATGATCATCGTCAGCGAAGGAGCCAAGTTGCTCGGCGCAGAGACGGTTACCCGTAGTGCGAGTGTCGATGCCTTCGGTCACGAGCAATTGGGTGGTATCGGACAACGCGTCGCGCAGCTCATCACTGAGAAAACCGGAATCGAAACTCGCGAAGTCGTGCTGGGCCATATCCAGCGCGGTGGGTCCCCCACAGCGTTTGACCGCGTTCTGGGAACTCGCTTGGGACTCGGAGCAGGTCGACTGGTCCAGGAAAAGAAGTTCGGCCGAATGGTCGCTCTCGCAGGAACCAGCATCATCGACGTTGCGCTTGCTGATGCTGTCGGCCAGATGAAGAAAGTCAGCCAGGACTGGATCGACGACGTCTACGCCTTCAGTAAGTAAGACGCAGAACTGCGAGCGAAAGCACCAGAGTGATCTGAAACGCCTCTCAACCGGAGCAACACCTGCCGATGGAAGAGCCTGGCGTGCTAATCCGGTGGGTGATCTTCCTCTTCGCCGGAGGAGACGCTGGTCGATTCGCCGTCATTGCAACCGGTTCGCTGGTGCTCATGCTGTTATTGCCACGAAAGCTGCCCCAACTACGCCCAAAAGTAGTCGGGGCTCTTTTCGTGATGGGGGGTGTATTTACCCTTTGCAGCCCCCCACCTCTCTCTGCGGGTTACATGATCGTGTCGGCGCTGTGGCTGACAATCATCGTGTGGTCGTTAAGAACTTGCGGAGACGCGGGCACTGCTTCGCCGGAAGCAGGTCTTCCGAATTCCCCTCGCGGATTGCGGCGAACGATCCTGCTGCTCGGATCGCAGATCTGGCTGCTGAGCGGGATCATGCCTGAAATTCCACACCTCGTCTTTCCTCCACCTCCGATGGAGATCAACAAGCTATTGGTTATCGGTGACTCAGTGACGGCAGGCCTGAATGATGGCGAAGATACCTGGCCACGAAAGCTTGCTCGAGAATCCAGCGTGACGGTTCATGACGCGTCGCAGCCCGGAGCGACATTGAAGTCTGCTCGAACGCAGAATGAGCAACTCGCCAACGAAGACGGGCTTGTCGTACTCGAAATTGGCGGCAATGACATGCTGGAAGGATTTCCCGTCGAGACCTTTGAACGGGACCTGGATCAGCTACTAACGGAAGTGAACCGCTCCGGACGATCGATCGTCATGCTCGAGCTGCCGCTGCCCCCATTCTCGGGCGGTTATGGTCTCGCCCAGCGACGGCAAGCGCAACGACATCGCGTTTCGCTCATCCCGAAACGGCAGTTCACCAGCATTCTGACCACTCGGGGGGCGACAGTGGACGGCATTCACCTTTCGAATCGAGGCCAGGCACTTCTCTGCGGGTGGATCCGGTCCCTGTTTGGCGATCAGCTCAAATCGGGATCCGGCTCTTATCACCGTCATGAGTCGCGGCACAGAGGCCCGGTGAAGGCAGACTGAATCCCCGCCGCCCCTGCCAGTGACGTCTCACCTGCAGCGTCGCGATCTCCAGGACACGAAACCCGAGTGAGGATTCTCTGGCGTATCGTTAACAGATCCAGGGGCAACCGCCCGCGGCCGTTCAAGCGGGATACACGCGTATCACGCATTGAACTGAGAAGGGAGATACACACGAGTGAAGTAGTAAGTGGCTAATCCGAACCCGATACAAACGACAACCCACCGGACTGCGTTCTGGTCGAGCTTACGCGCGATACTCGCACCAATGAAGCCCCCCGCGATCCCCGCAAAAATCATCGGGACGGCGTACGACCAGTCGACCTTGCCGTTATAGACAAACACGGCCACGGACGTTCCATTGATGGCAGACGCGAGCAGACTTTTCAGCGCATTCATGTGATGAATGTCGCTGATTCCTATGAGAGCCAGCGAACTGAGCATCAGAATGCCAATCCCCGCTCCGAAATAACCGCCGTAGAGTGCGATCAGACTCTGAAAGGCGATGATGCACGCCATGGTGGTCGTGGTCGGCATTACGTGATGACCACCGATCCCCGTCCAGCGGCTGATGGTGGGCTGAAGCAGGAACAACGCCGAGGCCAGCAGAATCAACCAAGGGACCATTTCCTGAAAGATCGCATCCTTCTGGCTTACCACCAGCCACGTGCCGAGCGATCCCCCCACCAGCGAAGGGACCATCAAAGGCATGATCCAGCGGCGCTGGCTGGCGATTTCGCGACGATATCCCCAGGTCGCGGCAAGCGAACCTGGGAATAGTGCAACCGTGCTTGTGGCACTCGCAATCACGGCGCTGGCTGCGGAAGGCCCGAGAATCCAGGTGAGAGCGGGAAAAGTAAGCAAAGTGCCGCCTCCCGCTACCGAATTGATGGCTCCGGCAACGAGCGCGGCACTACAGAGAAAGACAAGTTGAGCGTCCATGAACAAGATCATACGCGAATGATCAACTGAACGCTCTATCGCCCTGATCCGCCAAACACCTTGCTGTTATTTCCGTCGGACTGCTGCTGAGGAGCCTGGCGAACTTTCGAGAAAGCACCAGAGACGTTTCCGCTCGAAGTGCGATCTCCGGTGACATCTTTGGTCGATTCGCTGGCCGACCCTGCCTTCAGGTTCCACTTGTTGCCTGGTTGACCTGGAAGGAACGTTCGCCGCTTGGAGTGGTACCCGATGTAGGCCAGGAAGTCATTCATCTTGATCACGCGGACACCGTTAGCACGCGCTTCCTGAACCATGTCTTTCAAGTGATTCTGCAGTCTGGTCGCTTTCGCTTCTTCTGCGGCACCGACAGCATTGGGTAGTTCGAGGATGTCCCCCTTGACCAGGAAGCGGGTATGAACGGTGATCTTGCCGTCCTCTGGAATCCGGTTCCCATCGTCATCAATTTCGTTATCAATAATGCAGCCTGCGGAAGCCATCATGCGATGAAGCTCTTCTCGGTCGCTGCGGCCATCTCCGTCCAGATCGAACGTACCGATCAAAGAGATCTTTTCGACAAGCCCGGGACTCCAGATGGGGGTGTAGATCAGATCGCCAGCGACCATCGGTCGGTAGAGATCCTCATCAATGACCTTGGCCTCGGCCATGTGGGGGCCAAGCAGTCGCGTCACTTCAATTTTGCCCTTGATATCTTCAGCGCCACGTCCGACACCCAGGTTATCCTTTGAGTAGACACTGAATGTCATCCGGGGTTTCAGGTTGTCAGCTTCCCCGACGTTGATCCAGACAGTCCCCGTATCGTGCTCGACCCGACGGATCATTCCGTCAACATCTTCAAAACTCAGCTTCTCAAGTTCGTCGATCTTTTCCTTGAAGAAATCGATTCGTGCACCCAGACTGGCAATCAAGTCGTTCAGCTCTTTGCGTTCTTTCTCACGCGACTCTTTCTCCTGAGTCAATTCGACGCTGGTCGCATTCAGGTTTGCCTTGATGGCGGCGATTTCCCGATCCTTGGCGATCACCCGCTCATCGCGGTCGCTGATCACAGCCAGTTTGTCTCGCTCGGCATCTTTGGTTTGCTGCCCGTAGTTATCGACCTGCCCTTGATACTGACCCTTGAGTGCCAGGATTTCTTTTTCCAGTGCGTTGATCTTGGCGACTTTCGAATCACGATCAGCCGTCGTCGCATTCAATGCGTCACGCATCTTACGCAAGGTTTCAACAACAGTGGGTCCCTGAGCATCCAGCCCATTCACCTGCAGTTCCGAATCCAGGCCCTTGATGACGGTCGCTTTGTTCTCGGGATTATTTGGGTCTTCGACCTGATCGAGCTTGATCCCAATCTTGTTCTTGAGTGCCAGTACCTCATCGTCCCGCGTCTTCTGTGCCCGGTTCAGCTTCTGATTTTCATCGTTCAGCTTCGCCACCTCTGCATACTTGTCAGATGCATCCCGGTGGAACATGTATGTGGTGATCCCCAGAACGACAGAGGACACGACAAACGCAACCAGAAAGTAGTGTACGGGACCTGGTTTATTGGCAGCAGAGGCCATGGTCTTCCCTTTGGCGAGAACCGTGCAATGCGAAACAGACAACGAATGGACAATGGCCGGACGGAGAAACGAAGTGACTACGCTTTGCGCACACTTTATTCAGTCTAAGGGGCGCCTGGCACGAGTCAAGAAGTTTATGTTCACCTACCCTCAGATCTATTTCCTCTCCGACGAAATCGCGCAACCTGACATAACCAGCACATACAGCACTGGCATGAACGTATCTTGATCCTGCGCGGTCTCAATCTTCACTGTCGGCAGCCGAGGATTGCGTCGTTTCGCAAAAACGGTTGCAATACAGGCAACGGATGATTCTTTGCGCCAGTCTAACAATTAATCCGGTTCTACCTTCGATTTCATCACAGAAATCACACAGACAGGCAGGGTCGGGCGTAGACGTAGACAACCGTCGGACAGACGAATCGCCGCTTGATCGAACTCTCGCGGCGGAACCGCCCCGACAAAGGGACGCACTCCATTCCGACACAGGACGAAAAACAGGGATTTGTGAACTGATGAGGACAAACTTTGATCGGCATTCTGTTAAACGTGTTTTCCGGGGAATCTTGACCCCATTTTTCCTCGCGATGACGGCAGGTTGCCCGTCAGATCCCCCGCCGACCTCAAATGTCTCACAACAACTGCGCGGGCAGGAACTGGAAATCGTCACCCCGCAGTCCCTCAATCTCCCCGGCCGATGGGAGGTGATGCTTCAGGAATGGTCGTCCCAAACCGGAGCAACGACTCGCATTTCTGAATACGACGAAGCCGAGGGGTTCCCCAATCTGTCCGACCTTTCTCCAGAATCGGGCGGTCGCCTGGTTCTGGTCCCCTTTCGCCAGTTCAATCTGGCCGATCGCCACCTTTCGCGACTGACTACAATCGATACCCGGGATATTTTTAAAGGGTTAAGGGAGCGTACCCTGTCTCGAGAACGGGAGGTCATTGCGATTCCAGTCTCTGCCCCGTTGCTTGTGGTCTATTACCGCGCCGATCTTTTGAGGACGGCAGGACTTAAGGCCCCGGAGACGTGGGACCAGTACGCCCAATTGATCGACACGCTCGATCAGTGGGCCAATGGGTTGGTGGCAGTCGAGCCGCTCAGCGTGGATTCTCGAGCCACCACATTCTTTGCACGCGCTCTCGCCTACTGCAAACACCCGGAAAACTATTCGGTCTGGTTCGATATCGATACCGCCAAACCGACCCTGAATTCCCCCGGTTTCATCGAAGCACTGGAAGTCGCGGGCAGAGTCTGGAACAAACTTCCCCGGGAAGCGGTGTCTTATTCCCCCGCCGACTGCCGCAATCAGATTCTGGCCGGAAAAGCCGCAATCGGACTGACATTTGAGCCGTCGAATTCGTCTGCGGAGGCAGCCTCCCCAGAAGAGACCTCAGTGCTTCGAGCTGAAGGAATTGAGATCGGAATCTGTCGCCTGCCGGGATCGAGACGTGTCTACAACCGCAACTCGAAGAAGTGGGACGCGATTCCAACAGGGTCCGTCCACGCCCCGGCTCTGTGCGGATTCTCGGGACTCATCGCCGGAGTAGTTCTTCCCCCTGATCGAGCGCAGGAATCCGCGGCTCTCCAGTTCATCGAAAGCTTAAATTCGTCGCCCCTCTTCGAGGAAGCGTTTGCGAATTTGCCCAAAAGCCCCTGTCGTGAGTCCCAACTGGAACTGGCACCCAACTGGTATACCCCGTCGCTTCAGTCAGAAGAGGCGAGTCAATACGTCGACGCGGTCGCTCAGTCGCTGCGTGACTCAGAACTTGTTTATGAACTTCCGGTCATCGGAGCAAATGACTTCCGCGCAGTGACGTCCGAGATCCTGGGACAATTCCTTGAAGGACAGCTCGATGCAGCAGCAACCGCAGATCGGTTGCAAGAGTCTTTCACCGCCATTGTGGACAGACTGGGTTCCGAAGCGGTTCGCGATTCCCATCGACGAGGCCTGGGGATGTCACCCCTGATGAAGAAATGACTGTGGTCCTTGAAACTTGTTTTGGGGGCATGAACCGCAAGAACCATTCGCAGTTACGGCCCGACTGCGTGAAACGCGATGCCATGTCGAGTGACCAGGGCGGGGATGAAGAGGAACGATCAGGGAGAGAGTTCTCCCCATCAATAAAGGCCCGAAACTGACACGGGCCTTTATTGATGGGCACAGGCCGGGCCGTTTCGCGCAGGTCACGTGCCCCCTGACCGCAAATCGGGATTGACGGGGGCCGACGCCTGAATCGCTGATTCGGCGACGAAATTGAACCATCTAACAACGAAAACGGCCCCCGGACGAATCCGAGGGCCGCTGTTCACTGTAGTACGTTTTCTCAGGATGTCTGAGAAGTCGACTCTCTATCTTTCAGTTCGGCTTAGAACCGCATTCCCAGAACGTTGGACAGGTGGCCCTTGCGAGATCCCGTCTTTTCGATCGGAGGAACAGGTGCTGGCGAAACTGGTTCTGACGAAGGGCTCAGCGAAGGAACCGAACCACCGACTGGTGCACAGCCACCGTTGCTGCAACCGGTTGCGACGCAGGTGTCGCAGTTACCGTCGACGATGTCGTATCCGCAAGAGCGAAGAGCACGTTCAGCTTTGCGTCGGACACCACGATCACAGTCAGCAAGAGCACAGGTCAGAGCTGCGACAACTTCTGGGCTGCAGCAGCAGTTCTTGCGGGTCTGATCGCCAATTTCCTTAGCAGCGGTAGCACGAACTCGTTCGTCAGCATCATTCAGCCCGTAGACGAATGCACTCATGATCTCGGGGTTGCAGATGCAATCATAGCGATTGCCAAGCTTGCGAAGAGCTGCAGCCCGTTGACGTGCGTAGCAAGCGGTCTGGGACGTATAGATCAGCTTAGCAATTTCGCAGGGATCTGCGTTGCAGCAGCGAGTGTCAACCGCGGTGCAAGAGGTCGCACCAGGAGCGGCACAGGTTGCGGCACAGCCGGAAGCACCGTGGTGCTTGCCGAACAATCCCTTCAGGAATCCACCACCGAAGTGGCTGCCACAAGCTGGCGTTCCTGAGCAGTTCGAAGCGGCAACACAAGTTGCAGCAGGAGCTGCACAGCCGGGACCCGCAGCAGGACCGCAGTTCGCTGCAGGAGCAGCACAAGCGGGACCGGCGGCAGGAGCACAGCTGGTTGCTGGACCAGCGTAAGCGGGAGCAGCTGCAGGACCACAGTTAGCGGCAGGAGCGGCACAAGCGGGGCCGTAGTTTCCTGCACCGCCACCAACACAGTTGGCAGCAGGAGCAGCACAACCCAGGGCACCGTGGTGGCCGTGGCCACCATGTGAACCGAACAATCCACCATTCGTCGTTGAACACCCACCAGGAGCACATGAGTCACAGCAAGGTGGCTTAATGTCCGAGCATCGTCGTTGATACGTGTGAACCGTTGGGCCACAAGGGCGAACGATCACGGGTTTACAGCAAGCGGGGCCGGAGGTTGTTGCACAGCCACTCCCTTTAGATGCACCGCAGTTTCCAGCGGTACCACAGAATCCGGCGTTCGCCAGGTTAGCAATACTCATGGCGGCGAGTACAGCACCACAGAACTTGATCCATCGCATAGAACAACGTCTCCTTCCCTTGGGAATCCCAAAATGAATGAGTCTTCATTGACTCATCCCCGACTGAGTTGGCGAGCCTAGGAACCCCAGGCGGCACTCCGCTATCCCCGGAGTCTGCAATCCGCCCGCGACGCGCGTCGCAGTTCTGTCGGCTCTCAAAAAACCGAACTCAGTCGTCTCAATCACGGTCCATCACGGTCTCTTCTCATTCATCAGACGCTTCAGTCGAAAACCGACTGAGCAGCTTTCACAGCCCTCGCTGCGATCGTTTCATCCTGCTTGCAGGGTTGTCGTTCTGAGCGGGTCTGGCAGTTGAATCGGCGGGAAGAGCGGCGGCTCTTGAGAAACACAAGCCTGTATTTCACAAGGGAGTTGCGTCATTTTGCGCTCGGGTTATAGCGCATATAACAGTCAGTTAAGCTGTACCCGACTTTACCGCCGACAAATGCGGAACATCTTTCCAATCGAGCGTAACATGGGATATCTACGAACCTTTAGGTAACATGCAGAGATTCGTCCTGCGAATTCGGGTTCTTCCTTAATTACCAATCTCAACACCTCCTGACGGCCTCAAAGACCGCCTGCGTGGCGGAAGTTGGGGCAGAACAGTATCCTCCATCAGGTCACTTTCAGCCTTCACAACAACATTCACGAATCCGTTGAACTTCAAATCGATTGAACTGCACCTTGCCCCTGCGCGAGTGGCAGTCTTCGTTCCCTTTTCCTACGGGACCAGACGACCATGTACGTAAGTGCTCGAAACCGGGTCTCACGCAGTGCTGCGGCCGCGACGTTCGCCCTGACGACATTCACTCTGCGATCTTCCCTGCCGGCCCCGTGACCAAGTGGGCACCCGCGTCCCTCGAGTCCGCCGATCGGAACTGCAACGCACGTCCCATCAGCCGCTTGAGCTACCAATCCCATTGCCGACGGTGACCGTCTCAGCTCAAACAGGGTCGTCCGAACAATCGCCTCGACCCCGACCCTGGCAAACCTGGTCGCCCCATCCTGAAGTCAATTTCCCATGCAGAATCTTTCGTGGCACAAGTCACCCTTCGTTCGATTGAGACTCGCGAACCTGCTCGTCCTGATTGCGTTTTTTCCACCCGGATTCGTTCGTGCGCAAACAGAGGCCGAAACGACGACTCCGGCGCGACAGGAGCAAACAGAAGACGAATCAGGAAACGATTTCCGCTTTTCGATCGCCTGGGTTTCTACCGGCGGCAGTTACATTTTCGTTCCCGAGAAATGGAGCGAACTGCACATCAACCTCGTTAACTCCCGCAACGAACCGCGAGAACTGGTCTGTGCGACCTACTTCGATGAGCAGCCGACATTGCAGTATTCCAGACGGGTCTGGGTCCCCGCCAAGTCGACGCTCAGCATTTCTCATCCGGTCGTGATCCCCAAGACGGATCCTGCCAAAGGGCGAGCAGTCAGCTTGCATACACTGGTCCTGGATGCGTCATCCAAGGACGAGGTCTTCCTCAAAAATCAGTCTGGGCAGAATCTGCACGACGGCGTCCTCAATGTCACGCACGCCACTCGTAACACAGGAGTCATCGGAACAAGCACCGGTGGGGAAGAAATCCCCTCCAAGGCGATTTCCGATCTGATCCGGGCCAGTCGCGTCTCGCAACAATTGCCCAATGGCTATGTCCTGATGCTCGACACCTTTCTCCCGGGTGACATCGGTGGGCTGGATGGTTTCGATCAGATGGTCATTGTCGACAATCGAATTACCGATGACTTTGCCGCACTGTCTGCACTGCGGGCGTGGGTTAACTCGGGCGGTCGACTCTGGGTTATGCTCGATAAGGTCGATCCCGTTGTTCTTGAGCGGATCCTCGGCGACGACTTCGCCGGGGCAGTCATTGACCGGGTTGGTCTGACATCGGTTCGCGTCGATAAGCTTCCGACGCTCGCAGATCTCCAGGGGGTCGTCGGGGAAACACGTCAGTTCGAAGAACCGGTCGATTTTGTCCGGATGGACGCTTCCAATCTCGATGTCACCCATGCAGTCAACGGCTGGCCTGCCGCGATGTCGAGACCGTGCGGTGAGGGTCGCGTGTTTATCACGACACTAGGAGCACGGGGCTGGATCGTCCCGCGACCGGAGACAGAGAAACAGTCCGCTGACCCGCTCTACCAGACCGAATTTGTCCCGACGGCCCCGATGTACGACATCGCGGCGGACTTTTTCAGCCGGCGTGAGGCGGACCTGCTTCCCCCGGCCAACGTAGAGCCACAGATGAGGGAATACGTTGGTTACACCATTCCGTCCTGGAATCTGGTCGTCGGAATTCTGTTTGGATTTTCCGTCCTGCTCGTCGGAAGCAGCCTGGCGCTGCTCAAGACAGGTCAACTCGAGCACCTCGGCTGGATCGGGTCGCTATTCGCCATCCTGGCCAGCATCCTCTTGATCTCGATTGGCCGCACATACCGACACGCGATTCCCCCCACGGTTTCCTCGTTGCAACTGGCCCGAGCCGTTCCCGGAACTGATGAAGTCGTACTGGAAGGAATCATTGGAGCCTTCCATCCCGAGGGGAGCACAGAGCGCATTGAGGTGAACAAGGGGGGGCAGTTCATGCCCGACATGGCTGGCCTGGAAGGGTCCGCCCGCCGGATGGTTTCAACAGATCTCGGAACGTGGCATTGGGAAAACCTGCCTCAACCCGCCGGCCTTCGAACGGCACCATTCCTCCGGTCAGAGACGGTGCCTCAGCGACTGGAAGCCCGTGCGACCTTTGATGCCAGCGGTGTCACAGGAAAATATACGGGAATCTTGAAACCCGGTACTGACCCACTGATCGCCACTCATGAAGGCCGGCTCGGTGTGACACTGAATTCCAATGGAACCTTTTCCGCACCAGCGGAAGCCGTCTTCAAAAGCAATCAGTTCCTGAGCGCCGACCTCATCAGTGATGAACAGGATCGACATCGCAGAACGTTCGAAAAACTTCTCGCGAACCCGAAACGCAAAGACTACCCGAATCGCCCGCAACTGATGTTCTGGTCTGACGAATGGGCTCCCTCGATTCGCTTTGGCGAAAATCTCCACTCCCGTGGTGCAACTCTGGTGGCAATCCCGTTGATTCTGGAACGCCCCGAAGAGGGGACCGAGTTCCTTATTCCTTCGCCGTTCCTCTCGATGCACAACCGGACCCACCCGGACGGAACTCCCGCATCGACGATGTGGAGCTACACACAGCAGGAGTGGCAGGACCGAGCCCAACCGGGCACGAGCTGGCTGAAAATTCAGGTCCCGAAAGAACTGCTGCCACTTCAAGCCAGTCGCGCTCGAATCGATTTCCGAGTCTCAGGTCCCGTGGGGCGTATTGAGATTCTGGGATTGAAGGACGGCCAGGTGACCTCAGTCCAGGCAGTCAATGACCCTGTCGGGGAATTGGCGATTGATGTAACGGACACGGACATCCTGAAAATTGCTGAGGACGGAGAACTGACTCTGGGCCTCATCGCAGGAGACACCCGCCGTAAAGAAGCGGTCGGGGATGCAGCAGGGGGGAAGAAATCATTGGGAGATAACGCCTTCGACCCAAGCTCAAAAGTCAATTACTGGCGAATCGAATCAATGACGCTTCAACTTTGGGTCAAAGCAACAGAACAAGCCGCGAAGGATTGAACACATGAAATCGAATCCACCGTCCGAAACAGCAAATGACACCCCCGTTGTAGAACTGCGGAACCTGACGAAAGAGTACGGTTCGTTCAGAGCACTGAATGACCTGACCCTGACACTGAACGCGGGACAGATCCTTGGTCTGATTGGCCCCAACGGGGCGGGAAAGACGACCGCGATCAAGATTCTCGTCGGTCTGATTCGACCGACATCGGGAACAGCCAGCATTGCCGGTGTCGACTGCGTCCGTGAATCGGCCAAGATCAAGCGTCTGGTGGGGTATATGCCCGACAAGTTCGGCTCTTACGACAACATGCGCGTGCGGGAATATCTGGACTTCTTCGGGGCCGCGTTCGGAATCGCGCCCGGGCCTCGGTCAAAACGAATTAACGAGGTCATGGCGACAACCGGAACCGAGTACATGAAGGATCGCTTTGTCGAAAGTCTGAGCCACGGGATGCAACAGCGTGTCGGTCTCGCCCGCACGCTGCTGCACGATCCCAAGGTTCTGATCCTCGACGAACCCGTCAACGGCCTTGATCCCCAGGCCCGTATCGAGATGCGAGATTTGCTGATTCAACTCGCACGTCAGGGGAAGACTTTGATGGTGACCAGCCACATTCTTCCCGAGCTGACACGCATTTGTGATCGTGTCGCCATCATGACGCACGGAACCCTGCGTGCCTTTGGAACTGTTGCGGAAATTGGACGCCAGGTCAGCCAGCAACGGACCATCGAATCTCAACTCGTCTCGGCAGAACAGGTGCCGCAAGCGGGCAACATCATCCGGCAAGCCATCGAGCCCGGTGCTGATGTTGTTGAATCCCCCGCCGAAGCCACGGTCCGCTTCCGCACAGCACTACCGGAGGCCGAACTCAGTTCGGTCCTGGCGCAACTGGTTCAATCGGGGATCCGGGTCACACAGTTCCGCGAAGTGCAGACAGACCTGGAAGAAGCCTTCATGTCCTTCACACGCCCCCCCGTGGCCGTTGCGTCCAAGCCAGTGAAAGCGGGAGGTCCCGTTCATGCTTAAAGCGATGGTGTTACGAGAACTCACGACACTGCTGCGTCGCCGACGAATGATGACACTGCAATGCGGGCTGGTCATCCTCTTCGCCGTCCTCGTCGCGCTGCGGTGGCCCACGGATGCACGGGTCGCCCTGTCGGGAAGCCGATCACAGCAGGTCTTTCAGCTATTTGCTTATGGCCTGCTGGCGACGCTGCTGCTACTGCTGCCCGTCTTTCCCGCAACCAGCATCATCCGCGAAAAGATTCAGGGAACGCTCGCGCTGCTGCTCAATACACCCCTCGGCCCGGCTCGAATCTTCTTCGGGAAGCTGGCAGCGGTGCTCGCCTTCGCAGGAATCATCCTCGTGATGAGTCTTCCAGCCGCGAGTGCCTGCTACGCCATGGGGGGACTGTCTCTCTACAACGACATTGGCAAAGTCTATCAGCTACTGGTGCTGGTCGCCGTTCAGTACGCAGTGCTGGGCCTGCTGGTCAGCAGTTACGCCAGTTCGATCGATTCCGCTGTCCGGATCACCTACGGTGTCGTCCTGTGTCTGTGCATTCTGACGCTTGGTCCTCATTATTTCTTTCAGGGAACCAATGGGACACTGGCAGATCTCGGTGAAGTACTGCGCAGCCTCTCTCCGTTTGCAGTGATGCTCTCACTGACAGGAGCGGGTGACTTAGGCAGTCAGGGATTGCTGTCGCACAAAGACCTGCTCGGGCAGTTCACGATCGCCTCACTGATCATCTCGGTGGTGGCATCGATCTGGACGATGTCTCGACTGAATCACACCATCTTCGACAAGGCGCGGGCCGCAGGAACGATCAGCGATGATCAGCCCGGCGCGGTCCAGTACTTCCGTCGACTCTTCTTTCTGGTGGATCCACAGCGCCGTTCCAAAGGCATTTCCGGGCTTGTGAATCCCGTCATGATGAAGGAATTCCGTTGCCGTCGCTTTGGCAGACTGCACTGGCTGTTGCGTCTCGTCGCATTCTGTGCCGTCCTGTCTCTCGCCCTCACCTACGCGACCACAGCGGGAACTTTCAACTGGGGCGTGGAAACCATCGGTGGCATCATGGTTGTGATGCAGGTGGCCCTGGTCGTACTCGTCACTCCCAGTATGTCCGCTGGTCTGTTGAGCAGCGAACGCGAAAGCCGGGGCTGGCAACTCCTGCAGGCAACCCCCATGTCCATCACGCGGATCGTCTGGGGCAAGTTGCTCAGCGTTCTGCTGCCGCTGATGTTGATCCTGTGCGCAACATTGCCCGGCTATCTGATCATGGTTTACATCGAACCGGGAATGAGTCAACAGGTCACCCGAGTCGTGGTTTGCCTCGCTGCCACAGCGGTGTTCGCCATGTTGTTAAGTGCCGCTGTTGGCAGCCTCTTCTCCCAGACAGCCCCCGCCACGGCCGGAGCTTATGGCCTCCTGCTGTCGATTTGCGCGCTGCCGCTGCTCGTGTGGCTGGGCAGAGATGCTCCATTCGGCCACAAAACTGTTGAAACGGCACTGACGGTCAACCCGATCGCAGCAGCTCTGTCCGTCATACGGATGCCCGGATTTCAAAACTATTCATTGATCCCTGCAAACTGGTGGATTCTGGGGATTGGCTCAGTCCTTTCGCTGGCCGTTCTGCTGATGCAGACGTATCGAATCTCGCGGCCAAAGTAACGCAGGGCCATTGCGCCGAAGCTGCCTGTGTCTGGTGTTTTCATAGCGGCAGAGCGGGGGGCCTGACGAGATCACGCCCCTCTTTACACCTCGATGCCTGCACCGGACGGAATCAAGAATGCTGTTAACTGACAAGAGACGATTTGCCATGTTGTATCGTATCTTCACTTACGTAATGGTCTTCACCATCGCAATCGTGTCGACGGCCTGCGCTGAAATCGTGCCTGATTTCCTGATGGAGTCAGACCCGGATTGCCGACCGCTGCCGCCGGCCCCGGTCCAGCCGATGCCGAAGCACCTTCAGTTGTGGTTTGAAGTTCTGAAGCGGCCCGAGACGGACTATCAGCGGATGGCCGCCGAATCGATCTCGCTTGCGCACAAAAAGGGAGTACCAGACCTGCTCCAGGCGATTCCTACTCTCGAAACCATTCTCACAACCGAATCAACGCATCCCGCGGCTCGCTATGCCGCGGCCCGAGCTTTGATCACGCTTGATTCACGCGATTCCGCCAGCAAGCTGCTGGAATGGTCCCAGAAGGGGGGATCCGATCTGCGGCAACTCGTTGAGCCGGCGCTGGCGGACTGGGATTTCGAACCGATTCGCACTGTCTGGAAGGAACGACTGGACGCATCGAACAAGCAGCATCGTCGCGAACTGCTGCTGGCGGTCCGAGGCCTCGCCCGAGTTCAGGAAGTGAGCGCCCTGCCAACGCTTAGAAACATCGCTCTTGATGTCGCTCGATCTCCCGATATTCGTCTCGCGGCTGCGGCTGCGGCCGGTGCACTGGCGGAAACCGGCCTTGAGTCCGACGCGCAGTTGCTTCAGGCAGAGAAACGGAAGTCCCCGATTATTAATCGCCGCTGCGCCATCCATCTGCTCCAGCGTCACACCAGTGAAGCCGCAATCAAGTCGCTGCTGGAACTCGCAACCGAACAGGAACCCACACTCGCAGCGGCCGCCCTCGAGCGACTCAACCAGATCGACTCTCATCTGGTGCTGCCACTTGCCGAGGGGGCGATGAAAAATCTGGACGCCAATGTCCGGATGCAGGGGGCCATTGCCTACATCAAGCTGCCGACGACCGACCGAATCCCCGCGCTGGCAGAGCTGCTGAATGACCTTCATCCGGGAATTCGGCAGCATGTGTCTACGGAGCTACTCCGACTGGCCCAGGATCCCGCGCTTGACGAAACGATTCGATCTACATCCATGGCCATCGCGCAGCGTGATCAGTGGCAGGGACAGGAACAATCCGCCTTGTTACTCGGGTCCCTCGAACACCAGCCTGCCTCAACTCGATTCGTCGAACTGCTGGAATCAGAGCGGCGCGAGGTGATGGTGAGTTCCGCCTGGGCCTTACGCAAGATTGCCGACCCTGCGACGGCTTCCGCCATCGTGGATAAGATTCGCAGACAGACCATCGCGCGCAAGAACGTCTATCCCGCGGGGCTCGATCAGCAAGTCGCCCACCTCCTGGAGGCGTGCGGAAAAATGCAGGTCAAACAGGCCGAGCGGGACATGATCGGGTACATCCCCAAAGTCGGAGCCATGGGTGAGCGTTCGCGAGGAGCGGCGATCTGGGCCTTGGGCAAGTTACACACGGGAACGCCGGATCCCACCGTGGCCGAGCTGCTCATCGATCGCGTGAACGACGAAGGGACGATGCCTCCAGAGTTCATTCTGATCAAACAATTGAGCATCGTGTCGCTGGGGCGGATGAAAGCCCAAGAGTACGCGCCGGAATTTCGGAACCTTCTCGAAAAAGGGAATTCTAACGATGCCATTTCACTCGCAAGGCGGTGGGCATTAAAAGAACTCACAGGGGAGGAATATCCTTTACCGGAAGCGGATCCGATCGGCCCAGGAACGTGGTTTCTCAATCCACTGGTCCGTGCTCAGACCAATTCTCCCTGAAGAAAGCGGCTGGTTCCCGTTTCCTGCGAAAGATTGCGTTGCAGTTTACCGGGGCCGGTCCTAGAATCCCGAATCGACCCGACTCATGTGGCGCGAATCTTGCATTTCGACCGCCGCATAGTGGAACCTCTTCCCTTATGGGAAGCCATTTTACGAAGGACCAAGGCTGCAACGCATGGAAAGTTCGTATCCGATACTGCTGTTCGTCGGGGTTTTGGTGGGGTTCGTCATCACGAACCTGACCATCATCCACATCGTCGGCCCTCGCAAGAAAACGGCTGTAAAACAGATGCCGTACGAGTCGGGGATGGATCCAGTCGGCGATGCACGTCAGCCTTTTGACGTCAAGTTTTATCTGGTCGCCATTCTGTTCCTCGTGTTTGACGTGGAACTCTTGTTTTTGTACCCATGGGCCGTTGCGGGTTACCTCGACGACTCGACAGGCGCTAATCCCGTAGGCGTTCCTGTCGAATTGCGAGGCACTGTGTTCGGTGTCATGCTGGTCTTTATGTCGACACTCGCAATTGCGTACGTCTACGCATGGCGAAAAGGGGTCTTCAAATGGCGATGAAAGACGTTCCCGACAATGTCTTTATGACAAGTCTGGATGCGGCAGCAAGTTGGGCCCGATCCAACAGCCTCTGGCCAATGCCGTTTGCCACCGCCTGCTGTGGTATTGAACTGATGGCAACGGCATCTTCCCGCTTCGACCTCGCCCGGTTCGGTGCCGAAGTCATGCGATTCAGTCCACGTCAATGCGATCTCATGATCGTCGCGGGACGCGTCGCCATGAAGATGCTTCCCGTGCTCCAGCGTATCTGGCTGCAGATGCCCGAACCCAAGTGGTGCATCAGCATGGGCGCTTGCGCCTGCACCGGCGGTGTGTTCGACACCTATGCCGTGGTGCAAGGAGTCGACCGCTTCATTCCCGTCGATCTTTACGTTCCCGGCTGTCCTCCCCGTCCTGAGCAATTGATGGCAGGCATCATCGCCTTGCAGGACAAAATCAAGAACGGGGGCACCCTGAACGGAACTGAGTTTGGCAAACGAACCCAGCCAACAGGTCCCGCTCCATTCGATCTGGATGAACTCATTCGCATCCGCGAAGCGAACGAAAAACTTGTTGCGTTGAACTGAGTTGAATGACACCGCGGCGACCCACAGGGGCTGCCGCTGAATGGCTTCTCACAGAGCCTTTTGACCGTGTCTTGAAACCTTGATCCACTTATTCAGTCTGGTTGACAAACAATGTCTGCTGAAGAGGCCTTGAAGGCAACATATCCCGGCGATGAACTGACTTTCAGTCAGTTTCGTGACAATCGACGCGTGGTCGTTCCAGCAGGAAAGCTGTTTGAAATCCTGGCTTTTCTGAAAAACGAGCAGCACTTCGACATGCTGTCAGAGATCACCGCCGTCGACTACCTCGAGTACGAGGGAGCGAAAGACCGGTTCGGCGTGGTCTATGTCCTCGTCAACACGAAAACGGGCGAACGTCTGATCCTGAAGACGCACGTGAATGATCCCGAGCCGCTGCTTCCATCGGTCTATTCCCTGTGGAAATCGGCCGACTGGCTGGAACGTGAAGTTTATGACATGTTCGGAATCCGGTTCTCGGGCCACCCCGATTTGCGGCGAATTCTGACCCCGGACGAATTCACGGCTTATCCGCTGCGAAAAGACTACCCGCTGAAAGGCCGCGGCGAGCGTCACAACTTCCCTGTGATCACTCGCGCCGAAAGCTGACGGCCGCATCTTTGTTGCGTGTCTGATTTCCAACAACCGTCCAAGAGACGATCATGCCTTTTGAAGTTTCTGATCTCGCTGAATTGGATGCCCCCGATAAAGAGTATCTCTGGACACTCAACTTCGGACCTCAACATCCTGCTACGCACACCACCCTCCGTCTGGTACTGACGCTGGATGGTGAGACCGTAGTCAACGCGGTGCCACACATTGGATATCTCCACTCCGGGTTTGAAAAACTCGGTGAGCATCTCGATTTCAATCAGTACGTCACCATTGTGGACCGGATGAATTACATTTCTCCGCTTCACAATGAGATTTCGTGGCACCACGCTGTCGAGAAGCTGCTCGGAATCGAACTGACTCCTCGGTGTAAGTATCTGCGAACGATCCTCGCCGAATTAATGCGAATTCAGGACCACCTGCTGAACACCGGCACCTGTGCGCTGGACCTGGGTGGTTTCACAGCGTTCCTTTACTTCTTCCGTCAGCGCGAACTGATCTACGACATTGTCGAAACTGCCTCGGGCCAGCGCTTCCACACGAGCTATACCCGAGTGGGTGGCGTCGCTTTCGACGTCAATAATGCCTGGGTCGACAAGGTTCGCAGCTTCGTCAAGGGATTCGCAGCGGTTCACGACGAAGTCCATCGGCTGCTGACCCGCAACCGCATTTTCATCGAGCGAGTCAAAGGAATCGGTTACCTGAGCACCGAAGATGCCATCAACATGGGCGTCACCGGTCCACTCGCCCGAGCCAGCGGCGTCCTGCGTGACTTACGTAAGGACGAACCGTATCTGGCGTACCCTGACCTCGACTTCAAGGTTATCGCCTCGAAAGACGGCGATTGCTACGCACGTTATCTCGTCCGCATGCAGGAAATGCTCGAAAGCATCAAGATCATCGAGCAGTGCATCGAGAACATCCCTGAAGGACCGGTCAACGTCGACGCCGGAAGCAAGGCTGTCATCCCGGCGAAACCAGCGGTCTATCGAAGTATCGAAGGCCTGATCCAGCACTTCGAAGTCATGATGCCCAACCGCGGGTTTCCAACTCCGAAGGAAGAAATCTACGCAGCGACCGAATCGCCGAACGGTGAACTCGGTTATTACATTGTTGGCGATGGCAGTCCTCGTTCCTATCGCGCACGGACACGACCACCCAGCTACATCCACTTTGCAACCTTCCCGCACATCATCAAGAACCATCAGCTCAGTGATGTCGTTGCGGTATTGGGTAGCCTGAATATCATCGCTGCTGAACTGGATCGGTAACCCCGAACCCGGTCCGGCAGTCACCACCGTGCTGCCAGTGCGGTGACTTATAACGATGTTTTGTTACGAGCCGACTTACGAGCCTGATAAGCCGTGATCAAGCAACCGAGCCGGTGTCCCCTGTAAAAGCGGACTGGTTGCAGGCTTTGTCTGAAGTCACTTATTCGCGAAATGAGAGAAACGATGGGAGTGTTGAGCGAGGAACTGCGAAACCAGATTCGGGCGCTGTTTCCCAACTATCCGAATAAGCGAGCCGTTGTGCTGCCAGCCCTGCACCTGGTGCAGGATGCAGAGCGACACGTTTCGATTGAAGCCGTTCGCGAGATCGCCGAACTGCTGGAACTTCGTCCTGCCGAAGTCCACGACACGATGACGTTCTATCAGTTCTTCAAAGACGAAAAGCACAAGCTGGGGAAGCACCGAGTGTGGGTCTGCCGCAGCATCAGCTGCATGCTGCGAGGCGGCGAAGAGCTGCTGCAACACATGTGCGAGAAGCTGCACGTTCACCCAGGCGAAACCTCTGCGGACGGCAAGGTCACAATGGAATTCGCCGAGTGCCTCGGTGCGTGTGACGGTGCCCCGTGCATCTTGGTCGACGACGAAGCTCACATGAACATCACGCCAGAGAAGGCGGATGAACTTTTGAAGTCCCTCTAAATAAAGAAATGGGTGATCCATCGAGTTGATCAACCGATGCAGCAATCGTAATTCAACATCGTTCCCCGATTGGAAATCCCTTTAAAACACCATGGCTACTTTTGAACCAACACTGCTGGCGCGGATTGGCAAGCCCGACAGCCAGTCGCTCGAAACCTACCGGAAAGACGGCGGATACGAAGGCTTCAAGAAGGCCCTCGGAATGGCGCCTGTCGACGTCATCAATCTGGTGAAAGACTCTGGACTCCGCGGTCGTGGTGGGGCAGGCTTTCCCACCGGACTGAAGTGGACGTTTCTGCCCAAGGATCATCAAGGTCCCATTTATCTCGCCATCAATGGCGATGAATCGGAACCGGCCACGTTTAACAACCGAATCCTGATGGAAATGGATCCGCATCAGGTCCTTGAAGGGATCGCCATCAGTTGCCATGCGATTCGTTCAAACAAGGCTTACATCTATCTGCGTTACGAGTACGGACGCAGCTACCGCGCTCTTAAGAAGGCAATTGAAGAGTGTTATGCCGCTGGCTTGTTCGGCAAGAACATTCACGGCACCGGCTTTGACCTCGATGTCGTTCTGCACAGGGGTGCTGCAGCCTATATTTGCGGGGAAGAAACGGGACTGATCGAAAGCCTCGAGGGGAAGCGTGCCTGGCCACGCATCAAACCCCCATTCCCTGCAATCGAAGGTTTGTTCCGTAAACCCACCATTGTTAACAACATCGAGACGATGGCCTGTGTGAAACAGATCCTCGACCGTGGCGCCGAGTGGTTCAAAAGCATGGGTGTTCCGCCAGACCCCAATAACCCTCGCGATGCAGGAAGCTATGGTCCGAAGCTCTACTGTATCAGCGGCCACATCAACAAACCGGGGTGTTACGAACTACCGATGGGCGTCACCTCACGCCAGTTGATTGAAGAGCAAGGTGGTGGTGTCTGGAAGGGTCGCAAAGTGAAGGCCGTTGTTCCGGGCGGCATCAGCATGGGCTTCATGACTGCCGACGAACTTGACCTGCCACTGGACTTCAACGGGCCCGGAAAAGCCGGCTGTCTCGGTCTTGGTACAGCAGCTGTCACGGTCATTGATGATCAGACAAGTATGGTCGATGTGCTCTTCAACTGTGCCCGGTTCTTCGCTCACGAATCGTGCGGACAATGTACGCCGTGCCGCGAAGGGACTGCCTGGATGCACAAGATTCTAACCCGTATTCGTATGGGCGAAGGGCAGATCCGCGACTTGGATCTCCTGACCGAAGTGGCTTCGTCGATGGGGATCATTCCCGGAACCACAATCTGTGGTCTTTCCGACGGTGCCGCATGGCCAATCAAGAACGCAATCAAGAAGTTTAGAGGCGAGTTTGAAGACTACATCAACTCGGGCCTCAAGACGGTGAAGTCAGCAGAAGCACTGATGGCAGTGCATTGAGTCGTGAAATGGTCGGTTCGACGCGACAGAGTTTCCTAACACTAGCGATAATCTACTAATTTCCCATGCCTACCGTCATCGTCAATAATAAGCCTGTCGAGATTGGCTCTTCCGAGAAGCTTAACTGCATTCAAGCGGCTGAGCGGGCAGGGGATACCATTCCGAGTTACTGCTGGCACCATGACCTTTCCGTCGTGGCCAGTTGCCGCATGTGTCTGGTGGAAGTCGGAGAGAAAAAGCCTGACGGCACCATCGTCATGCAGCCAAAACTCTCGCCCGGCTGCCAAACTCCGGTCAAAGACGGCACCGTCATCGTCTCGAACAGCGAGAAGGTGCTCGCTGCACAGAAGGCGACACTTGAGTACCTGCTGCTGAACCACCCGCTCGACTGCCCTGTCTGTGATCAGGCCGGCGAATGCGGTCTGCAGGACTACAGCTACACCTACGGGCGTGGCTACAGCCGTCTGCAGGAACCAAAGAACATTAAGCCGGACAAGGACTATATCGGCGATCAGATCACGCTGTTCACCGATCGCTGCATCATGTGCACCCGCTGCGTTCGGTTTACCCGCGAGATCAGCGGAACGGCCGAAATGCAGGTCATCAGCCGCGGCACGCATGAAGAGATCGATATCTTCCCGGGCGAACCGTGTAACAACAAACTCGCAGGAAACGTTGTCGACCTCTGTCCGGTCGGGGCTCTGTGCAGCAAGGACTTCCTCTACCAGCAACGCGTCTGGTGGCTGAAATCCAAGAACAGCGTCTGTCCTAACTGCAGCACGGGTTGCAGCATCACCGTCGATCAAAACGACGATGTCCTCTACCGCTTGAAGCCACGTGAAAATCCCAAGTCTCAAGGCAGCTTCATGTGTGACGAAGGACGGTTCGGATGGAAGTACATCCATTCCGATCGTCGCCTGTCGACACCAGAACATCGTTCTGGCGGAAAGACCGTCTCGAACGACTGGGATCAAGTGCTGTCCGCACTTCAGTCCACGATCGCCAGTCTGGCCACCAAGAAGTCAGAAGTTTTCGCAGTTTCCATCTCTCCCTGGGCGACTGTCGAAGAGGCTTACCTGCTCGCCAAGTTCGCCCGACAGCAGCATCCGAACGCTCGTTTGACGCTCGGTCCGGTCCGAGTCGTAGGCGAAGACGACCACTATCCAAAGGACGTCCACGGCAACGCTGTCTCTCCCGCCAAGTTCACGATCCGGGCTGAGAAGTGTCCGAACCGACTCGGGGTGGAAGCCGTACTCAAGCACTTCCAGGGCGAAGTCATTCCATTCTCGACGCTGCTGAAACAAGTCCAGGGTGGCGAAGTTAAGTCGCTGTATGTTCTGGGCGGTGATCCGGAAGGCTCAATCAGCGATTCCGACGTCAGCGTACTCGACAAACTTTCGCTGCTCGTTGTGCAGGATCTGCTCTCCAGCTCCGCAAGCGACAAGGCTCATTTCCTCCTGCCAGGGGGTGCGTGGGCCGAGAAAGAGGGAACATTCATCAACCACAAAGGACTCGCCCAGGCCATTCATCGCGGTCTGCGAGGTCCCGATGGATCTCGTCCGGATGGCCGAATCCTCCTGGAGTTGCTGGGCCGCAAGGAATTGTTTCACGCTGACAGCTTGCGGAAGGAAATCGCGGCAGAGATCCCTGCACTGCAAGCTTTGAGTGTAGGTGTACTTGGTGAACAAGGTGTTATGCTGGACTCACCCGCTCCTGTTGCGGATCTGCAGGAAGTCAAGTAAATCCTTACGAGAACGTCGGAGGAAGCGATCCTCCCGCAGCACCCCGAAGGACGTGTGGAAAACGCTCTTCCGCTACGAGACAGAGGGGATGACCTGATGGTGTCCTTCGAAGCTTTACCACAAATTTCGCTCATCTCGCCCTCATGATGAGGATGAGCGTCAACTAAAGAGTCGACCTGCGTCATGCTTGAACAACTGATTAACTGGTTTCCGGAATGGGCTCGCCCATTCATCATGCCGTTGCTGACAATCGTCATCGTGCTGCAGGTGAATCTGGGGGTTTGCTCGTATCTGATTCTCCTGGAACGCAAGCTGTCCGCATGGATGCAAGACCGTGTCGGGCCGAATCGGGTCGGACCATGGGGATTGTTCCAGCCAGTCGCAGACATGTTGAAGCTGCTGCTGAAGGAAGATGTGATCCCCGGGCATGTCGACAAGTTCCTTTACGTTCTGGCCCCCGGTATCTCTGTTTTCACCACGATGCTGGCTTTCGCGGTCGTTCCCTTCGGTCCCGTCCCGTCGAACCTGACCCCCACCGATGGGCAGTTCCCATTCATCATCGCTCCGGGGGTGGACCTGGGACTCGTCTTCATCTTCGCCGTTTCCAGTCTCGCCGTGTATGGCGTCATCCTCGGGGGATGGGCATCGAATAACAAATACAGTGCACTCGGCGCCATGCGAGCCAGTGCCCAGGTGGTCAGCTATGAAATTCCGCTCGGTCTCTCTGTCGTCGGACTGGCGATGCTGACGGGGTCGATGAACGTGGAAAAGATTCTGCTGAATCAGGCCAACACTGGCGTCCTCGGATGGTACTTCTGGTATCAACCCCTGGCCTGCGTGATTTTCTTCGTGGCCGCGATGGCAGAAGCACAACGACTTCCCTTCGACCTTTCCGAATGCGAACAGGAACTGGTGGGGGGATGGCACACAGAATATAGCGCAATGAAGTGGGGACTCTTCTTCCTCGGCGAATACACGCACGTGATCACAATCAGCTTCCTGACGAGCATCCTGTTCTTCGGCGGCTGGCATTTTCCCTTCATCGCAGAAGCCAACAGCAACTATCTCGGGTCGACACTGGTGAAAGTACTCGTCCTGCTGACGAAGTCATTCGCCTTCATCATCGTGATTCAAATGCTTCGCTGGACGATTCCTCGATTCCGGTTCGACCAGCTGATGGGACTTGCCTGGAAAGTGCTGATCCCACTGGCCACATTGAACGTCGTCTGCGTCATGCTCGTAAAGCAGTTTCAATTGAATCCCTGGTGGCTCCTGCCGATGTCAGCCGGCTTGTTCCTGGGTGCGGGTTTGATTGGCACGCAAGCCACTCGGCCCTTCGCT
Source organism: Schlesneria sp. DSM 10557 (assembly GCF_041860085.1). Taxonomy (NCBI): domain Bacteria; kingdom Pseudomonadati; phylum Planctomycetota; class Planctomycetia; order Planctomycetales; family Planctomycetaceae; genus Schlesneria; species Schlesneria sp. DSM 10557. The sequence goes on along the minus strand of NZ_CP124747.1, from coordinate 4,655,411 downwards.
CGCCGGGTTGTCGACACTGTCCCCGAACCGCACGGGCATGCCCATCATGCACCGGCCCATTGATAGACCGAGCAAGATCAGGACAAGACGAACCGAATTAACAGACGTGGCCCACTACGGTGTGAGATCACGAAGAGATTTTCCGGCACACGCCGGCGCGGAAAGAACGAGGAACGACCATGCCAATTGATCCGAAGGACATCGAGTGGGTTGAAGAACCGTCGATGAATTTTTGGGAATCGACGTATCTTCCCGCGGTTGTCAGTGGCCTGCGGACAACAGGTCAGCACGTTGTCGACTTTAATCCAATTACCGAATTCTATCCTGAACAGAAGCCAAACCTCCCGTTACACTACCGGGGTGTTCATCGTCTGAACCGGGATGACAAGGGGCGAGTTAAGTGCGTTGCATGTATGATGTGCGCCACGGCCTGTCCGGCTCGCTGCATCGAGATCGTCGCTCAGGATGCTCCTAAGGACGATCCCAACTGGGCAGACCGGGACAAGTTCCCCAAGTCGTTCGTCATCGACGAACTGAAGTGTATCTACTGCGGGATGTGCGAAGAGGCCTGCCCGGTTGATTCGATTGAATTGACGAACATCTTCGACCTGACCGGTATGACGCGACAGGAAATGCTGTTCGACAAAGAAAAGCTGCTGAGCGTCTTCGACCAGACGAAGGATTCGGGACGAGACCCAATTCGAACGCACAAAGGGAAGCTGGGGCACGCCAGCGACTTCAGCGAACTTCCCACCCTCGGCCCCGCAACCGAAGTTCGACCTGACGACCGCGCCGCGAAGGCCGAGTCGGCAGGGGTCATCAAGTAAAGAATCCTGCACGAATGTGATACAAGCATTCTTCTGAATGCAGTCCGGTGACAACTTTCAGGCAACTGGACGACCCGGCGGTAATCAAAGCCAGTATCCTTCTGCTGAATTGCAATAGGGAAGAGATCGAGATGGAATGGAACGACAACAACGGATTGCTGCTGATCCCCCTGGGTTTGGGGTGGCTCTCCGTTTGGGGGTTGATGCCCGCAGGTAGACAGCGACCGCGGATCCTCGGCGGGCTTGCCGCACTTGCTGCACTCCTCATGCTTCAGCAGATGCTGCTGCCTCCCGCAGGGGATGTGGTCCGGAACGTTCTCTTCTATCTGTTTGCCTCATCCGCAGTGATTGCTGCGGGTCTGATGGTCACAGATCCGAATCCGGTCTACTCGGCCCTCTGGTTTGCGCTCACGACGATGGCGGTCTGCGGATTATTCGTGCTCAGTTCGGCGCCGTTTCTCGCGGCCTCCACGATTATTGTCTACGCCGGTGCGATCATCGTCGTCTTCCTCTTCGTCATCATGCTCGCGAATCAGTCTGGTGCCGACTCCAGTTATGATCTCAACCCGAGTCAGCCCGCCTTTGCATCACTGGGTGCTTTCATCCTGTTAGGCGCCCTCCTGTTCTCGCTCCAGGATTGGAAGGTCAAGAACGTTACTGCAGAACAGGGGCGGTTCATTGCTGTTCCTGAAGCACTTCACCCAAATCCACTCAGCCAGGCACCTGTAGACAATCCGCACGAAATTGGTTCGTTGCGTGTGCTGGGTCGCTCGCTGTTTGGAGATTACCTGTACGCCGTCGAGATGGCTGGAACAGTTTTGCTGATTGCCACCATTGGGGCCATCGCTATTGCGCCACGAAAGTCTCAGGGAACACTATGACTGCCACCGCTCTGGAAAGCCAACTTGTTATCGGCGCGATCCTGTTCATTCTGGGAATGATCGGCTTCCTCACGCGCCGGAATCTCATTCTGATTATGCTCTCTGCAGAACTCATGCTGCACGGAGTTTCGATCAACCTCACCGCATTCAGCCGCTACCATGGCAACCCGCAAGGGGATGTCTTTACGATCTTCGTGCTAACGATCGCTGCGTGTGAAGCAGGCCTCGCCCTCGCCATGATCCTCTCACTTTATCAGCGCCGGAAATCCCTGGACGTCAATCTTTGGGGCAAGCTGGGTGAAGAGGACTTGCCGGTCTTTACGGCCCCACCTGCTCCTCAAGCACCTGTGACACCAGACCCGAACCTGGATTTGCCTCACCTGACACCTGCTGGGCGAATGCCAAAAACGCCAACCGGCACTCACGCCAGGACCTGATCTCGACAGGAACTGGCCTCGCTGAGGTGACTCGACCTACCCACCACCCCGATGGACGATGCACACCGAATCGGGAACATAAAGAAATCCGGCTCGCCAGATTTTAAGTTTTAATGCGAATGAAAACGCGGAGTTCAACGTGACGAACTGGTTGCAAGAAAACGTGCTCTGGCTGATTCCGGCCGCCCCATTGCTGGCGTGCCTGTGGATTGTGCTGGTAGGGCAGGTGGTCCGCCGACAATACGCGCACCGACCTCTGGTGCTCGGATTGACGGTCTCCTTCCTGTCATCGCTCTATCTTCTGCTGGCCGTAGTGCCGCAGGGGTTTGGACACGATGCACACGAGGCGAGCCATTCCATCACGACCTTCATCTACCAATGGATCCAGGTCGGAACGCTCGATGTTCCCGTCACGCTTCGCGCCGATGCCATGTCGGCTCTGATGCTTGCCATGGTGACGTCGGTCAGTCTGCTGGTTGCGATCTTCGCCAGCAGCTACATGAAGGGTGATCCCGGCTATCCCCGCTTTTTCGCCGCGATGTCATTGTTCGTCTTCTCGATGTGCATGCTCGTCCTCGCCAGCAATTTTCTGCTGATGTTCGTGTTCTGGGAAGCAGTGGGCCTTTGCAGTTATCTGTTGATTGGCTTCTGGTTTCACAAACCCAGTGCCGCCGCGGCAGCCAAGAAAGCCTTCGTCGTTAACCGTATCGGCGACTTCGGTTTCCTGCTGGCAATGTTCCTGATCTGGCAAACCTTTGGCACTCTCGATTTCATCGCGCTGTTCGAGTCGCCTGATCTGATCAACGAAGTTCTGAAATCCCAGCCAGAGGTCTTCCATTGGATTTGCCTGTTGCTGTTCGTCGGAGCCGTTGGTAAGTCGGCTCAGTTCCCACTGCAAGTGTGGCTTCCCGACGCGATGGAAGGTCCGACTCCTGTTTCGGCACTCATCCACGCCGCCACCATGGTCACCGCAGGCGTTTACCTTGTCGCACGCTGTACTCCGTTCTTCGTTCATGCCCCCTACATCCAAATGGGTATCTCAGGAATCGGTGCCGCAACGGCTTTGATTGCTGCGATCACCGCACTGACTCAATACGACCTGAAACGCGTCCTCGCGTACTCCACGGTCAGTCAGCTCGGTTATATGTTCATGTCTCTGGGTGCTGCCGGCAGTAGCGAAGACCTGGCGATTCATGCTGTCACTTATGCCATGTTCCATATGTTCACACACGCGTTCTTCAAAGCTGTCCTGTTCCTCTCAGCAGGTTCGGTCATGCACGCGATGGGCGACATTATCGATATGCGGCGCTTCAGCGGCTTGCGTAAGGCCCTGCCCATTACCCACTGGGCCTTTCTCGCAGGTGCACTCGCTCTCGCCGGTGTCCCCCTGCTGTCCGGTTTCTGGAGTAAGGACGAGATCCTGGCGGTTCTGGCCTCGGCTTCAAGCCACGGCCGAAACCCCGGCTATTACCGCATCATTCTCGGTGTCGCGTTGCTGACCTCCCTGATGACTGCGTTCTATACATTCCGCGCCTACTTCATGACCTTCTGGGGCGAAGAGAAGTTCCCCGAGGAAGCAGGTCATCATCCGCACGACGCCCCACCAGCCATGGCAGGACCACTTGCCATTCTCGCTGTTGCCGCACTGGCGATCGGTCTCGTCACCGGACCAACACACCTTTACAGCCACTATCTGCATCACACCCCCGGTCTTCCAGAGGGGCACGATTTTGCCCTCAACTGGTTAATGATGGGCATCAGTTCTGTCCTCGCCATCGGCGGCATTGCGATCGCCTACTTCCTCTACGTTGTTTCCCCTCGCACTGCAGAGAACCTCAAACAGAAACTTTCCTACGGCTACGCCGCCTCACAGGAAGGTCTTTATATCGATTGGTTGGGTTACAAAATCATCGCCGCTCCGCTTCGAGTTTTCGCCACCATTTGCGAACTCTTCGATCGCTGGGTAGTGGATACGCTGGTGGATTGCTTTGGATTTCTTCCCGGCCTGCTGGGAAGCATCATCCGGCCAGTCCAGAACGGCATGGTGCAGAACTACGGGGCAGTCATGATGATTGGTCTCGTAGTGTGCTTGGTCTCGGTGCTCAGAGCGTTAGCGGCAACGATGTGAGGAAGTTTTTTCGATGTCCAGTCTACTAGTGATCATGATTTTCATACCGGCAGTCGCTGCCGGGGCGTTGCTGCTGCTGGATCCACAGGCTCCTGCATCACGCGCTCGCTGGGTCGCCTTGCTGGCCACGCTGGTCACCTTCTTCGTTTCGTGGGGTGTCGCGGCTCAGTTTCTGGCCTTGCCGGAAGTCCCCTCTTCCGAGCGTGGACCGGTTCATCCACAACTTGTCCAGCGCCACACCTGGCTGGATTTGTCACAGGCAGGTCCGCATAGCCCCAACATCAAGCTGGAATTTTTCCTCGGCCTTGATGGAATCAGTACCGCAATGGTGGTCCTGACGACCATTCTGACCATCTCGTCGGTGCTCGTCTCCTGGACGGCCATCAAGGAGCGTGCTGCCGAGTTCTATGCGTGCCTGCTTATCCTGGAAACAGGGCTGATTGGAGTCTTCTGCGCTTTCGACATCATCCTGTTCTATGTGTTCTTCGAGTTCACGCTGATCCCGCTGTTCTTCCTCGTGGGGATCTGGGGGGGACCGCTTCGACGTTACGCCGCAGGGAAGTTCTTCGTCTACACTCTTGCTGGCAGCTTGATCACGCTGCTCGGGCTTGTCTCACTCGTCGTGACGACGGTCCAGCTCAATCCCGGTCTGACCACCCCGTTTTCCATCCCCGACCTGGCATCGGCTCTCGTTCGAAATCCGCTGCCAGCCGCAACACAGTTCACCTTGTTCCTCATGATCTCAGCGGGATTCATGGTGAAGGTCCCCTTGTTCCCATTCCATACGTGGCTTCCACTGGCTCACGTGGAAGCCCCCACGGCAGGTTCGGTCCTGCTGGCAGGTGTCCTCCTCAAGCTTGGAACCTACGGTTTTCTCCGACTTTTGTTGCCCATGCTGCCCGATGCATGCCTCAACACTGGCCTGCCATTGATCGGAAGCATGGCCGCCATTGGCATCATCTACGGATCCTTCTGTGCTCTGTCACAAACAGACATTAAGAAACTAGTCGCCTATAGTTCGGTCGCTCACCTTGGCTTCTGCATGCTGGGCTTGTTTGCCTTGAACGTTGAAGGGATCAGCGGCGGCGTGCTGCAGATGATCAACCACGGTCTATCGACCGGGGCGTTGTTCTGTATCGTCGGGATGTTCTACGAACGCTATCACACTCGCCAACTGACCGAACTGGGTGGCCTTGCCACCAAGCTCCCGCTGATGGGCGTGGCAATGGTTTTCACCTCCTTTGCAAGTATCGGCCTGCCCGGCCTGAACGGCTTCGTTGGTGAATTCCTGTGCCTTGCCGGGATGTTCAAGGCAGGTGGCGGACAGGGAGTCATCCTCGCCGCACTTGGTGCCGTGGGTGTCGTTCTCGGTGCCTGGTATCTGCTCGGTGTTGTGCAGCACGCATTCTTCGGTAAGGTCCGATTGCCCGCTGAAGACCATAGTCACGGACACCATGAGCCTGCTACCGACCTGAATGTCCGCGAAGTCGCCGCACTGGCTCCCTTGCTGACGCTGTGCCTGGTGCTGGGATTGTTCCCACAGCCCCTCCTGAACCTGATCCGGCCTGATGTTGAAGCCGTCGCCAAGCTCTACGGCAACTTCAAGGCCACTCAACCTGAAGTCGCAACTCATACAACTTTGAATAATCTGCCGAGCGTGGCTCTCGGCTCGGAGGTCCTCCCTTGAACGAAGCCATTCAACATCTGAATGGGGCATTCTCGCTCGTTGTCCCAGATGCGATCCTGTTGGCCTCCGCATGTCTGATCTTCTTTGCCGCTCCTTTTCTCGTGAGTGAACGAGGAGAAGCGCCGGCAGGTCTTCGACATCGCTGGGGAATGTTTTCCCTGCTGGCCATCCTGATCGCTGGCTGCGCCTGGTGGCAGTCGACCCCTGTTACCCGGACACTCGGCCCTTTCATTCTTGACGAATTGACCTGGTACGTCCGTGGCCTGACACTGGTTTTCGGTGCCATCCTGGTTCTGCTGCACTGGAATCAGGCTGACGACTCGCGGTCGGCCGAATCTCACGCTTGCCTTTTGGCGATTCTTGCGGGCGTCAACTTGATCGCCGCCGCAAATGATCTGGTCGAGCTCTTTGTTGCTCTGGAACTGGTCAGCGTCCCGACCTACCTCTTCCTGCTGCTTCCTCGACGTGACGCCCCTGCTCAAGAGGCAACGCTGAAGTACTTCCTGCTGAGTATCTTCTCGTCCGCCTTCGTGCTGTTCGGAATGAGTTATCTCTACGGAGTCACCGGAACCACGAATCTTGCGGCGATCCACGCCGCCCTCACTGCAGGACCTCATCCGATCAACTCTCTGGTGACGGTTGCCACGGTGATGATCATCGCCGGTCTCGGCTTTCGATTGACTGCTGTGCCGTTCCATTTTTACGCTCCTGACGTCTTCCAGGGGGCTCCGACTTCATCGGCTGCGATGTTGTCGTTCATCCCCAAAGTGGCGGGTCTCGTCGCATTGCTCCGGCTTCTCGTCCCAGCGACCGGTTCCGATGAGATTCTGACAGCGTGGTCGATCACACCCGCGGCGGTTCCCGTCCTGTGGTGGCTGGCGGTCATCACGATGTTTGTCGGCAACCTCATGGCTCTGCTTCAGACCGACATTCGCCGACTGTTGGCTTATTCCAGCGTGTCGCACGCTGGTTACATGATGGTCGGTCTGATTGTGGGCATGGAGCACGAGTTCCACAAAGAAACCGGCACCCTGGCGGAGGGAGTTACCCGGAATGCCGTCAGTGGCATCGGCGCTATGCTGTTCTACCTCGCCGTCTATGGTTCTATGACACTGGGTACATTCGCCGTTCTGATTGCCGCCAGCCGGAAGAACAAGCGAATTGAAACCTACGATGACCTGAACGGGTTGTCTCACCACCGCCCGGCTCTGGCTCTGATCCTCTCGGTCTTTCTGTTCAGTCTCGCCGGGTTGCCACCGACAGCCGGTTTGCTCGGTAAGCTTAATCTCTTCTTCGCCGCCTGGTCACAGGGAAGCGAAGGGAGCAAGCAGTTGGCCGTGATCCTCGCGATCAACGCGGTTCTGGGTGCCTGGTACTATCTGAAGATTATCGGTGTCATGTTCCTGCGTGACCCTGTTGATCGAAGCGAGTACGATAGTCAGCCGGAAACGCCTTCGCTGATCGCTGCCGGACTCTGCCTGATTGGTACCATTGGGCTGTTCTTCCTGCCCGGTTGGCTGTGGACTCCAATCCAAAGCATTATGCCTTGAATGTGAAGTGCGAGACCCTCTGCTTCTCGCATCGCAATTTGATTGGTTATGATCTTTCGGGATGATGAAGATCACGCTCGACAATCGCATCCGACCAGAGACCTCAACAAGGGAACTGGCCGGATGCGAGCTGAATTCTCCCGATATCCACATGCTCGAAAACCACCACTCACCTCCGCCTGAGAACACCCTGCCGGACGCCGTGGAACACGAGCGGATGGTGGAGTCGTTTCTGAAGTTCGAGAAGGACTTCCACAAAAATCACTTTGCGATCTGGCTGGGGACATTGATTGGTCCCCTACTGACGACGATGCTGCTGTTCGGCGTGGTCTATCTCGTCAGCGGTCCGGTCTTCTGCGGAAAGCTTCTCTTTGCTGCCGCCTGCTCATTCGCCTTCCTCGGTCGCTTTTCGATCGTCACCCCCTTTAGTGGTCTCAGCCCGACGACCCTCTTCTGGATGGTGACTTACCAGGATGCGATGGTCGCACTGTTCTTTGCCTTCCATGTGGGCTTCATGTTTCGTCTTCCGTGGATCGGCCCCAAAATCGCCTCGTTGTCCAGTGACAGCGAGTTCATTCTGGCTCACCAGCCCTGGATGAAACGCATGACGTTTCTGGGCCTCCTGGCGTTTATCGCATTTCCTCTGGCTGCTACCGGAAGTGCCGGTGGTGCCATTTTTGGTCGTCTACTGGGTCTTTCCCGCTGGGCCATTTTCTGGGGGAGTACACTGGGGGCCGTTATCGGAAACGGCGCCATGTTGGCACTGACGGTTCTCGTGAAGGATAGCCTCCCTGATAACCTCGAAAACTCGCCCCTGATCAAGTGGGGCGGTATCCCGATCATTCTGCTCATCATCTTCTTCCTGGAACGCCGCTACACCGCGATGAAGCGAGCGTTCGAAGCACAGCGGAAGCAGCAGGCCGATGCCGCTACGTCAGCGGGCACAGACCAGACCGTGTAGCCGGTCTCGATTCAGGTGTGAGCGGCCCCGCGTCTGCTCCTTCAGTTTTTCTCAAACGTCCTGCGTTTCTATGGTCGATTAAAGTGCCCCGGGCGAGCGGCAGACCAAGCCACCGCGTCGCCCGTTTCTTAACTGCGGGAGGTCCCTTGCGGCTATCAGGACATCGGCACTTCCACGATCGCCTTAATGACCCCCGTTTCCGGTTTCGTGTAGCTGGGGAACTCCGCGATCAATTCGTCGAAGCTTGTTCTGTGCGTCACCCAGGGACGTGTGTCGATCGTCCCCGCCTCGATCAGCCCAATGATCCGGCCGAAGTCTTCCGGGAGTGCGTTGCGACTTGCCAGAAGAGTCATCTCACGCCGATGCATCAGGGGATGACCGAACGAGACGTTCTCGGTCGTGATCCCTACAAATACCAGCTTGCCCGTATGGCCGACATAGTTCAGGGCATGTGACATCGACTTGCAGCTTCCCGTGGCGTCGATGACGATTGTCGGAAGATGGCCGTCGGTCAGTTTGCGCAGCGTCGCTTCCTCTTGACCGTCCCCGGCCTGAACGGTGTGCTTGACACCCATCGTATTGCGACAGAACTCCAGTCGGCTGGCGACCATGTCCATCACGATCAGGTTTGCGCCGGTCAATTTCACGAACTCGATGACGCTCAGGCCGATCGGTCCGGCTCCAATCACCAGAACATCCTCTCCGGGTTGAGGAGCACAACGGGCGACGGCGTGGCACCCAATGGCCAGTGTCTCCACCAGCGCCAACTGCTCCAGCGAGAGCTTTGCGGAGGGATGTAGCTTGCGAGCAGGGACCTTGAACAGGGGCCTCATTCCGCCGTCGGTGTGCACCCCCAACACTTGCAGGTCCTCACAACAGTTCGGGCGGCCCCGGCGACTGGCGAAACTGTTGGGGTTATTCATGTAAGGTTCGACCGAGCAGCGGTCTCCCACTTTGACGTTGGTGACTCCCGAACCAACCGCCACCACTTCGACACCCAGCTCGTGACCGGGAATTCGCGGGTACGAGTAGAACGGCATCTTGCCGAGGTAGCCACTGAGGTCGGTTCCGCAGATCCCGATTCGATGGACTCGAACAACGGCCTCATCCGCCTGCGGAGCTTCTGGCTCGGGGATATCGATCAAACGAAACTGAAGCGGCTTTTCGAGTTGGATGGCACGCATAGGGGTCTCATCAGAAAATAGAGGAACCACACGACAAGTGTTCGCTCGATCGATTCAATCTCTTCCGGGCGGAAACTCACAGTTACAGGGTCGAGCGAACCTTCAAAAAACGTCACCTTGAGCCGGCCGCTCCTGCCTGAGGGTCGATCCTCTCGGCGATACAGCCACATAAACCAGGGTGCATGAATTGGGAAGATATCGCCTTGATCGCACTGACGATAGAGCTTTTTCCTTCGCGAGTTTGCTAGACTGCACCTCTCCCAAAGCATCCCACAATTTGTTTCGGCCCTGATGTCGGCTCAGCCTGCGCCTTACTCTTTCCACGATCTGACATCTTTGGTGGGAAGTCCGACCGACAAAAACTTGAAAGTGCCATTCGTCGGGATCGTCAGCGGGATTTCCGTTGTCTGATCCGATAGAGAGACTCACTTCAGTCTCGACCGCAATCCGTCGCCCACTCTGTTGAGAAAGTGCCTCGTTGATTTCACGCTAAGGAGAATTTTCGATGCTGATCGGTATCTTGTCAGACACGCATAACCAGCGAAGACGTACCGAGTCAGCCGTTCGACTCCTGCAGGACGAGGGGGCAGAAGCACTCATTCATTGTGGCGACCTGACCGACCCCGACATCGTGACGATTTGCTCGGCCCTCCAGTGCTACTTTGTCCTGGGAAACAATGACCTGCGTAGTGCCGAGTTAATTCAAGCTGCGATCGAAAAAGCACAGGGCTCGATCAACCTGGGATGGGGCGGCGAAGTCACTCTCGCGGGGAAGCGAATCGGCATCACGCATGGTCATATCCCTCGCGAGTACCGGCGGCTGCGAGCGAGCAACCCCGACTACCTCTTTACCGGTCACACGCATATCCCTTCGGATCGAATCGAAGGGGCGACTCGCGACATCAATCCCGGTGCACTTCACCGGGCCTCGCAGTACACCGTCATGATCGGCAACCTGGCCGACGACCAGTTCCGTCTGTTGCGAGTCCCCGAATAACCGCCGCGCGACACGCGGCGGGCTCGGTTTCCTCTCAAGGACTCTCCCGCCACTGTTACCGGTGAATATCCGCGATACAGAAGCTGCCGTAGGTGTGCACGCGGTCCTTTGCATGCAGTTCGGTCGCCAAGGCGTGATTGTAGTGGAGCAGATCCGCCAGCTTACGTTTCTGGCCATCGACGTTGACTTCCACCGAATTAATGAACGTTCCATCCAGGCCGGCGCTTCTCCACAACACGCGCGCATTGGGCGTGGTTTTGTCGAGAATGGCCTGCCATTCCGCAGTCAGAATCCGCTTGGCCGGGTCGCGGGACAGCCAGTCCATGTGATCCAGTAGAACCAACCGCGACACAGGTTCTTCCGCTTGTTCGAGAAAACCCTGAACCGTGTTGGTGTGCGTCGTGACATGATCAGCCACACCCGCCTTCAGACGCTCAAAGTTTTCTGGCTTGAGGTACTCGGGGCAGGCCTCGGGTGAGTACTGACCGGTCAGATAGACTCGCCAGGCATAGTTATCCTTGAGCGGGATCTTGGTGAACACCGCTTCCACGCGATCGACGACGAACTGCAGAATCCCACCGGGGTATCCTTCGTCGATTTGCTTCCGCTGAGCCCGGGGAACACCCAGCAGCGACAGTGTCACGTCACGCCGCATGGCGAACTTGATCATCGGACGCCAGAGCTTCTTCGCCAGGTCGTATTGCTCGAACAGGCTCTTCTGCTGTTCCACATTCTCGGCGGAAAGCAGTGCATTGACGGCATCGCGCATCTTGGCGACACGATCAATGTAATAGTTGACGAACCACGCAAAGGTGCCGCTGGTACAGCGGAAATAGAACGACTTGCGACGGCCTTCCTTGAACAAGGCCCCCTTGCGATCCCAATACCGACGAGCATCGGAAGGGAGGTGAGGCCGCAGTTGGCTCGCATAGACGGAATTCCATTCGGGCAGACATCCATTCCCGAACAGTTTCCAGAACGTGTCGTAATCGAGGTGCCGCACCCCCGCCAGTTTCAATTCGAGCAGGTGGTTCTGCTTGGAATTCATGTCGACCGCATGCACGTGCCCGGCCCCCGCCAGAGCGTAGTCCAGTGCGTTGCAGCCGGCCGAGGTGATGACGACGACGCGGTCCTGCGGTGTCAGTTCCAGAGCAACCCGGTCGAGCCGGGGATCTTCCCAACACTGGTTGTAGACGATGTTCCGTCCATGAACGAGATTGAACCAAGTCTTACTGAGACGTTCGACAACCATATTGGAGACTGTTCGTATTGGTGGAATGTTCGTAAAGCGCCGGGCACATAACGTTGAACGGGATGTCCTGAGCGAGAACGCACCAGACACACCACGGACCGCACTATGTTGGTGGAATGGAGGCTGATTCTCAACCGTGGCCCCATTTACGGATCACATCCCCATTTGTGGGAAATGAAACGAGGTCATCCACCACCCGCCAGCACCCAGTCAGGGCCGATTTGAAGGTGCACTGCTGTTTCGCAGACCAAGTCCCGTTCCACACAGCGCGACGGCGATTATATCGATCCCGGGCAGATATGCATCACCGACAGAACGAACTCTCCTCGCCCGACTTTCTGCGTGGAAGTCGGTTCACGTCTGCTCGGGTGCATCACAACTCAACCAGGCCCACCAACCCAAATCATCGATTCGGTTCAGCAGACTTCCACTTCATTCTGGACCGCAAGGTCCTCGACAGTGTCACGAATCGCATGCGTGGCGAGCTGTTTATTGTAGTAGGTCGAGGTGCTGCCCGAGACGACGACGCAACCTTCATCCACCCGGACCTGCAAGCCACGGATACGTCCGCCGGTTCGTGCATGGACGGCCTGCTCAACCTGACAGAGAAGTTCGCGGAGTTGTTGCGGAGTTGGGATGGGAGTCAAACGCATAGTGCATCCTCCATGATTTTCTGAGAGAAGGCCCACGACCGCAATTTCAAGACAAGTTCGCCGAACCGTCCGCCGACGCTACGGGCGGCATAATTGAAAGAGACCATTTCTGTTCTCTGCCACGCCCCCATTGCAACCATTAAACTCTGGACGGATGGCGACTTAGTCGTTGATAATGCCACGCTATTCTGCTTCCGCCAGAAGGTCAAAGGTTTCGAGCCAGTTTCACAAATATTTCAGTCGAATTCAGGGAAACAAACGCAGCAGTCTGCTGCAAAAACCACCCAGTCTCACCACTCACCGCAGACTTAGCCTCAGCACACGGGACCGCATCGTCCTCCCAAAACCGAATCACTTCCCCTGGAACGAAAAGCTTCAGCCCATGGACAGTATTTCACTTCAATTTCTCAAAGATCTGCTGCTCGCCCCCAGCCCCTCGGGATACGAGCGACCTGTTCAGGACGTCGTGCGCCGCTACGCGAGTGGCTTCACCGAATCGATCCGCACCGACTGGCACGGAAACGTGATCGTGGGAGTCAATCCGACCGGTTCACCCCGCATTATGCTGGCGGGCCACTGCGACCAGATCGGCCTGCTTGTCAAACATATCGACGACCGTGGTTTCCTATGGGTGCACGCGATCGGTGGCTGGGATCCTCAGGTTCTGCTCGGTCAGGATGTTCAGGTCTGGACCAAAAACGGCCCCATCCCCGGTGTGATCGCTCGCAAAGCGATTCATTTGCAAACCCCCGACGACCGCAAAGTGGTCCCCGAAATCAAGAACTTGTGGGTCGATATTGCCGTCCGCGACGGTGCCGAAGCACGCAGCCTTGTTTCGATTGGTGACCCGATCACCGTCCAGCTCGGCTTCCGCGAACTCCGTAACGGGTTCGCCGCTGCCCCCGGGATGGATAACAAGGTCGGTGCCTGGACCGTCATTTCCGCCGCCGAACGAGTCAGCCGGGAAAATCCCAAGGCGGCTGTCTTCGCTGTCTCGACCGTGCAGGAAGAGATCGGCCTGCGTGGTGTCCAGACCAGTGCCCACCAGATTGATCCGCAACTGGGAATCGTCGTCGATGTGACCCACGCCACCGACTGCCCCACCATCGACGAAAACCAGTTCGGCCGCATCAAAGTCGGTCAGGGCCCCGTCCTCTATCGTGGTCCCAACGTCAATCCCGTCCTCTTCGATCAACTCATCGCCAAAGCCGCACAGAACTCGATTCCGGTGCAGGTGAATGGCCTCGCCTCCGCTGCCAGCAACGACGCAGCACAACTTCAACTGACTCGCGGCGGTGTCGCCACCGGCCTGGTTTGTATCCCGAACCGCTACATGCACAGTCCCGTTGAGGTCATTTCTCTCCAGGATCTCGACCAAGCCGCAGAGCTCATTGCCCAGTTCTGTCTCTCTGTCGATTCCAAGAGCGACTTCACCCCCTGATCGCATCCTGGTCGCCCGGCTCGCAGAATAACCTGACATCCACAGACAGTCAGCGAACGAACCATTCTCTTTCTGGCCTCTGGTGGAGGAGGGGGGGGGACGACATCGGGAAAGTAAGCGGCCACGCCTTCACGACCGGCCTCAGACACGGGAGGCCGGTCGTCCCTGTCCCCAAATCTATGCTCCCGTCTTCGGCTGAGCGGCTTTCCAGAGATTGAACGTGATATGCGCCTGCCCCTGATGGTGCGCTTCGTGCCAGCTCAGAATCTGCAGGATCCGGCGAATGTTCCAGCCCCGTTCCTGATACCATTGAGGGATCGTGTCCAGATCGGCATCGCTGAAACGGGCAAAGCATTCCAGCACATGCTTGCGTGACCCGGCCAGCACTTCGCGAATCTGTTCGACGGACGGAATGTCGTCGTCAGGAACACTGCCGAATTTAAAGCGGGAAACCAGATCGGCGTAAGCGGGCGTCGTCCCCAGCATCCGCTCCGTCGCGGTGAGTTCTTCGGTGATCCCAATATGAGTCAACTGCCACCCGATGTGCGCTCGCCCCGGCCCCGGCCGCCAGCCCAGGACTGCGGCGGGATCCGGCAGCTTCGCGATTTCGTCGAGCGTCATCAGCGTGCGAACCCGACAAAAATCCATCACATCCAACAACACACTGATCGTCGATGCCATTGCCGTTGCCCCATAAAGTAAATTTGCCTCACGCTGCGCCCGCAGCGTGAACGCCATCCAGTTCAACACCGCTGAAATGATTCCCTGCCGCGACCGAAATTCCAGAACGGGTTCCTGCCTGATCCCGGGCCACCACTCCGGCCAGTCCAGTCAGTCTACCTCCGCGCACGCCCGCCGCCACCCACTGACTTCACGGACACTGACAACACGATTACGCATTTCGACGCAGGCTTGGGACCCAAGGTATCCGATGCTGATCAACCAAACTCACCTCGAAATCCGGAATCCGAATTGCACGCTGCACACATTTGAGCACCTTGAGCACCTAATTGCAGAAACCCCTGTTTTTCCAGCGTTTTGATTAGATGCTCATGTTGCTCAAACTTGAGCAACATGAGCATCTAATCACTGTTCCAGCACGCCTCAACGTAATGCCGCGCCGTGACGCATCTTGGCATCCCTCAGGCAGCAATCGAAATCCCATCAAACCAAAGAACGACCCCAAACCCAGCCGCCAGGTTCAGGCAGAATTCTCAGTACGCCGACACCTGCAAGGGCGACAGAACGCAATCGGACTAAAGAGGAACAGCCTATTTCTCATTGAACCAATAGGGCGTCGACCACCCCAGTTCCGCGCGAAAATCGTCTGGCCAGTCTGGCCAGTTGGCCAGTCCCCACGAAAACACGTAATTCACGATCCATACACCAGATGGGACTGGCCACCGACTGGCCCGGGGCTGCCCAACTTGGCCAGCCCGTCGCTCAACAAGCTCTGCGACCTGCATCGACCTGCTCGAGTTCGGCCGATCTCAACTCACCGGCGAAACGCTCCACCCAACATACCTACCAAAGACTCAGCATCGGAAACATCGCAATCTTCCAATCCATTGGAAGGGTTCAGGTAAACCAATCGCCGGACGTCGGTGAGTCTCAACGAGACGTGTCAATGACGGATGCGGTGTCCTCGCGACCTTTATTCTGTTGAGGGACGAGCGGAAGGGACAGAATAGATGGGTCCGCAATGACGGGCAGAGGCTGGAAATGATTTGGTTGCGGCTCGGTACGCTCGAACGGTCGGCCCTTCAGGCCTTGGCGTATTTACCCGAACCACATCCCAGCCCGATGGGCTGGGCTATGGGAATGGGTGGCCCTTTGGGCCGGAAGAGAGGGCGTTTGCATTTGTGGTGGCGGTTGCGGTCGTGGTTGCGGTCGGGTTTTGATCGATATTGGCATTTGCGAATGTCGGTTTGAATTCGCCAACGTTCATTCACGCAATCGCCATCTCTGGCCCCTGTGGCCTGTTCCGGCATTTTTCGGCCCAAGGGGCCATTCGTTCCCATAGCCCAGCCCAACGGGCTGGGATTCTCCCGGTGGCACCCTGACCTCATTGTGTGCAGATTGTCTGCCAGATTGCTTTTTGCAATCTCAGGGTTTTGAAGCGGCCTCTACAATGAGAGACTGCGAAGCTTATCTGACCAGTCGGCAGCGGCGGCAGACGCAGTCGAATAACGTGTACTGATCCCGATGTCGGGATGGAATTGTCTTTTGCCAGTCGCGACCACACCCTGGGCACGACCGTGCCTCCTTATCATCCTCCCTCTCAGAATAGCTCCATGCGAAAGACATGGTCTCTTTTCCGGTCGCGCGTTCAACTTCTTTCGCGAGTTCACGGCCGGTCTTAAGAAGACAACTTTGAAAATCGGTCAGTTCAGTATAGGCAGAATTTTCTAAGGCACCTCCCGACAGCCAGATGCCATAGTGGTGTTGGTAATCACGGATCCAGAAGCAAATGTGTTCACGAGTCCCCTCGGAAATTGGCAAAAGATAAAGTGGAACCGGAGAAGTGCTGTCACCGATTCTTAGCCCGCTCATTTCCGGAAAATCAAATGGATAAAGGAATAACCAGGTTGAGCGTTTCCAGGATTGAAACCGCTTTGAATCCTCAGCATTGAGGATCTCAATCTGAGGAGCTTTGCCGAAGCGAGAGACAACGAGATCCCAACTGGCACGCGTAAATTCTCCGAAAAATTTCGGAGACAAAGAGTCTCGACGCGGCAGTGACGAGAAAGAGGTTAACCTCCCCTCGCACCATTGCATTACGGATGGTCCATTAATATGCCCATTCCGAGATAGCAGTTCCAAACACCACTCAGCAGCATCGATCAACTCTTCGCGATCTTGTCGCTCTGAGGGCTCAGGTCCGAAGACAATCTTGGCAAGGAACATTAAACCCCAATCACAGAATGCGGGACTTTCTCAACCGGGAATACAGGATATTCGGTGGAGCGGCAGGGGAAAGAGCCAGATTAGATAGAGCCGAACAGGGTCCGCAATGACGGGCAGAGGCCGAAAATGATTCGGTTGCGGCTCGGTATGCGTTCGAACGGTCGGCCCTTCAGGCCTTGGCGTATTTACCCGAACCACATCCCAGCCCGATGGGCTGGGATGTGGAAACCGATGGCCCTTTGGGCCGGAAGAGAGGTCGTTTCCATTTGCGTTCGTGGTCACGGTGCAGTGCGGTGCGGTGGGGTTTTGATCGATGTTGGGATTTGCGAATGTCGGTTTGAACTCGCCAACGTTCATTCACGCGATGGACATCAATGGCCTCTGTGGCCTGTTCCGGTCTCTTCCGGCCCAAGGGGCAACCCGTTCCCATAGCCCAGCCCAACGGGCTGGGGTTCGAGGAACCCCCAACGGTTTGAGGCCTAAAGGGCCGGTCGTTCATTTGAATCGAAACCGTCATCGCCATGCGGGTTCGCCAGTTCGCCAGGTCCCAGGTCCAGATGGGATGACGATCATTTGTTGCACCACATCTATGGAAACCGATGGCCCTTTGGCAGCAATTCCCGGATGTCAGAAAAAGGCTGAAAATCGAGCGATATTGGCCACCCCTTTCGTAAACATCGGGTAGGATTTTCGTGGTCTTGATACTCTGATTTCCGCTGTTAGGAACTGCGGGGTGATGAATGGAATCGCGAGAAGGCATTAAGGCGCGGAAGCATTTGTCGACAAACGGGCTGATCCGTGTGGTTCAAGAGAGATTCTCTTTCGTGAAGGATCCACGACGGGGGCTCGTCGAGATTCCTCTGTCGGATGCGTTGATGTCGGCGTTCGCGATGTTCTCCCTGAAATGCCCGTCCTTGCTGGCGTTTGAAGAAGAACGTAAGAACCCCAACATCAGGCGGTTCTATCACATTGGACGTACTCCGAGTGACACCCGGATGCGGGAAATTCTGGATGGCGTCGCCCCCGAGGAAATTCGCCCTGCGTTCGCGGATGTGTTTCGCTGCGTGCAACGGGGTAAGATTCTGGAACGGTTTGCCTATTGGAAGAATTGCTATCTGCTCGCGTGCGATGGGACAGGCTATTTCTCGTCCGACAAGGTCCATTGCACATCGTGCCTGGAGAAGCACTCGCAGTCGGGCCGGATCACCTATTCGCATGCGGCCGTGGCAGCGGTGATCGTCCATCCCGACATTCGTGAAGTGATCCCGCTGTGCCCGGAACCGATCATTCGCCAGGATGGCACGGAGAAGAATGACTGTGAACGGAACGCTTCGCGACGTCTCTTGAGTCACGTTCGAAAAGACCATCCGCACCTGGGATTCATCGTCACAGAAGATGGGTTGGCCTCGAATGGACCGCACATTCAGGACCTGCGTGCTCATGACATGCATTTTATTCTGGGGGCCAAGCCGGGGGACCACGCGTTTTTGTTTGAGCGAGCAACACAAGCCATTGATGACGGGACTGCGATCACGTGGCAAACGGATGACCCCGACAAGAGTGAGCGAAAGAGTTACACCGCCGTGGCGCAACTCCCGCTGAACGCGGCCCACCCGGACCTGATGGTCAATTTTGTCTCGTGCACCGTCGAAAAGGGGAAGAAATCGACCACATTCAGTTGGGTGACGGACCTGCCCGTCGAACCCAGGGAAATGATGCTCCCACTGATCGAGCGAGGAGGTCGCGCCCGGTGGCGGATTGAGAACGAAACGTTCAACACACTCAAGAATCAGGACTACCATTTTGAGCACAACTACGGGCATGGATTCAAGCATCTGTCCACCGTCCTGATGATGTTGATGATGCTGGCGTTTCTGGTGGATCAGACATCGCAACTGGCTTGTCCGCTGTTCCGTGCCGCCTCTGCAGCGATGAAAAGCAAGCGGGCTTTATGGGAACGACTGCGAGCCCTCTTCTTTACCGCTCCCTTTGAAGACATGGAGCAGCTCTACCGAAGAATCATTCGAGGCTTCGAAGACTTCCCCGCCCCGGTCAATAGCTCGTAACCCACAACCGTCCACGCATCACACCAGGGAAGATCATGCGGCCGCCCCAAGGATGGGGAGGGTTCAGGGCAACGTGCGCAACACGCCCTTGCAATAACGAAATTGAGGTAACCCCACGCGGCATTAGCACAAAGAATACATCGCCGTTCGTGGCGATAATGCCGATGTATTACACCTCTTTGCCCCATTCTACCATCTGCATCTGCGCCACTGCCGAAATCGCCTCACAATCAGGCTCAAGACAGCATCACTCCGGGAATGGCTGGCCCTTTGGGCCGGAAGAGAGGGTGTTTGCATTTGCGGTGGGGTTGGGATTGCTGGTCTTATGTTTCATGATCGCCGTCTTCCTTCGTAAACTTTTTATTAAACTCGTCGTTTTCTTCTCTGGATTGAACCATCAACGATCGAGGTTATTCTATGCCTTCTGCATTTTGAATGACCCGCATCATACGTTTGGATGCATGATTCTCTGGTGGTTGTTTCCTACGATTAAGGCACTTCGCTATGCCACAATCGCTTTCTCGAATCTGGCTCCACCTTGTTTTCAGCACCAAAGGACGCCAGGCATTTCTCAATGAGGGCACGTTTCGCGACGAGATGTTCAAAATGCTGAGCCATCATGTCCGGGCCGCCGGGTGCTATCCCAAACTTGCCGGAGGATGGATCGATCACGTCCATGTCGTTTGTGGTCTTGGGCGAACTGTCTCGACCGCCAGTTTGATCGAACATATCAAAACGGAAACTTCGAAATGGGCGAAGACGACTTCGCCGGAATTATCCTCGTTCGCATGGCAACATGGCTACGGCGCATTCTCGTTTAGCCAATCACAATTGAAGTCCGTTCTCGATTATGTGGAACGACAGGCAGAGCATCACGGACGCCGGTCATTTCAGGGCGAGTTCCGCGAATTGTGCGAAAAACACGAGGTTGAGATCGATGAACGATACGTCTGGGATTGATCTCGAATCGACGAAACCATCTGCCGGACCGCGGAAACCTAATACGCTCGCCACAGGGGAGGCGATTGCGCGTCGCCTCTTGTTGCGATGTAACCCGGACTTCCGAAGCGACGTCTGGGCCACTCGATCGAACAGGCTTCGCTGTGTCCCGACTGGTCTGCTCTGTACTGGCGCACTGAGTCCCGACACCTTCCCCGATTCTCACCTCTTTCGATTTCGGCGAAATTGCCGCCAGTAGACTAAGTGATGCTGCAAACCTTCGTTCAATTCCCCTCGTCGAATCGGGAAATCATATTCACCGCCACCCTGGCACTTAATGGGGAACGGGCACAATGGTGCGTTGGATTGATCCTTAATCCAGCTAATTGGAAGGTAATACTGAGATCTCGGCTTAGAGCATACATACCGAATTTGTTCCGGCTTAAAGCCGCAACACCAGGCAACACCCCACGAGTCGGTGAGCCCATGTAAATACACAAGCTCTTCCTCGTCACGAGACTCGGATTTCCAGCCATAGTCTCCGATCGAAATTGTGGCGCCAGCGGACAATTCAGATATCTGCGAATCATCGGGCAATTGCACAACCTGATAAATTCCCGAAATCCCGGCATTAAACTCCCGGATTTCTTTCTCTTTCTGTTGCCCCCAGAACCAAAACAGACAACGGGTGCACCACAGCAGTGTCGCCATGACGACACTGCCAGTTGCCACGCCAATACACCACCCCAGATTGCGTATTGATGTCTCTGTTGTCACATAGGCAATCAACAATATCGTTGACGCCATGATCACTTCGATTAATGTGAATCCTCTTCGGTGACTACACGACTTGTACGGGCCCCAACTTGCCGTCTCCTTTGCAGGTTCTTTGCTATTCTGCATCAGAGCACCTCTCGGAAATGCATTTTGGTGGGTTCTTGTCGAGGATGACGAAATCGGCCAGCTTGCCCACTTCGATCGAACCGCGGTTGTCTTCCTCGTAGTGCTGGTTGGCTGCCCACAGGGTGATCGACTTGAGAACCACATCCACCAAAATGCACTGTCCTGCCCCAGAATATCGCCGCTGCGGGTCCGACGAGTCACGACTGAGGACAGGATCCGGATGGAATTGGGGAGAGCGACCAGGGCATCGTGGTGCTGAGAGGTTGTGATTTTTTTGGAAGTTCAGGGTAGCAATCCTTCCGGGATGCGCTAAAACTCGGCCATGAGCACCACCCCCCCACCCAAGAAGCCTGATGTCCGTGTGAATTCTCCTGAACGTCGTCAGTTGGAATGGCGGGACTTTTCTCTGGACGGATATGTTCGACAAGATGACAAGGTGCGGATCATTTGGCGGTATGTCGAATCTCTCGATCTGACGATTCTTTACGACAAAATTCAGGCGGTTGAATTCCAACCGGGCCGGAATGCTGTTGACCCTAAGATCCTTGTTGCGCTTTGGCTGATGGCGACAGTGGAATCCATCAGCAGTGCCAGAGCGCTCGAACGTCTTTCGCAACGAGACTTGGCTTACATGTGGATATGCGGTGGCGTTAGCGTGAACTATCACTTGTTAAGTGATTTTCGTTCTCAACATCGCGACTTTCTCAAGCAGGTTCTGACGACGACAGTCGCCTCTCTGTTGCATGCCGAGGTCATCACACTGGACACCGTGGCCCAAGACGGTGTTCGAGTGAGAGCCAGTGCCGGTTCCAGTTCGTTTCATCGCAAACCGACCATCGAAAAGCGTATTGCGGAAGCGAAGGCTCACCTCGCTGCTCTCGAGGAGAACGAAGATTCCGACGATACTTCGCGAGGTTCCAGCTCGGCGAAAGAACGAGCCGTCCGAGACAAGTTGGCCCGGGCCGAAGAAGCACTGAAACAGGTGGCCGAACTGCAGAAGGAGCAAGACCAGCGACGCCGAGGCAAGGTCGAGACTCCTAAAGAAGCGCGTTGCAGCACGACCGATCCCGATGCTCGCAAAATGAAAATGGGAGATGGAGGATTTCGGCCCGCATATAACGTACAGGTCGCCACAGACGGAGCTTCACGTATCATCGTGGGAGTAGACGTGACAAAGAAAGGGAACGATGGCCAGGAGATGTTCCCCATGCAATCACAAATCATCGCGAACTATGGTAAGGCTCCTCAGAACTACTTGGTCGACAATGGTTTTGTAACCCATGATCAGATCACGAAAACGGAGAATGCAGGCAGCCAGGTTCACGCTCCCGTGCATGGTGAGAAGGCCATGAAGAAGCGAGGAAATGATCCGTTTGCCAGAAAGAAATGCGACACCGATGAATGCTTTGCGTTTCGTCAACGAATGGCAACTGAAGCCGCCCAGCAGCGATATAAGCAACGGCCATCGATCGCGGAATATGTGAATGCCGAGTTTCGTAATCGAGGACTCACCCAGTTCCGAGTCCGTGGGTTGGAGAAAGTCCAAACGGTGGTCGAGTGGTATGCGATCACATTCAATCTTCTCCGACTCATCAACTTGGGATTAGTGACCTGAAAATGGATTGGAATCGAAAGGGAATCGCTCAATCTGAGCGAAATGGAGTAACGTCGACTGCAGATATGAGGATTGGCAATGGATTGAACCACGCAGCCGAGGATTCAACACGCGACTAAATCAAAAAGCGGTGAAAAGCGGAAAACTGAGCGCCGATTGGGAAAAAATCACACGCTCGGAGTGAACAGCATACACCGTTTCATTGCCAAACGGATCGGGCTATTCGCCTCAGGGAATTTCGGGCTCGACGAGGCGGGCGAGCTGAAGGAGGGATTCCTGCCAGCCGAGATAGCACATTTCGGCGGGGATGGCAGACGGAAGTCCGTCATGCAGGACTTCGATCTCCGTGCCGCAACTGACTTCCCGGAGCGTAATGGTTTTTGTCATCCCAGAGGCAAACCCCGGATCGTCGAATTTGTCGGCAATCCGGATTCGTTCGCTGGGAACGAGTTCCAGGAAGTTGCTCTGAAACGAATGACTGTGGCCGGTACTGAAATTAGTGAACGACATGTGGTAGCCACCTCCTACTTTAGGATCGATCCGGTCGATCTTTCCTAAATAGCCATAGGGTGGGAGCCAGCGGCACAGAGCGTCGGGATCGAGAAAAGCTTTGTAGACGCGTTCTGCCGGAGCACGCAGGACGCGATGCAGTCGCACAGAGTTTTTTGAATTCGCCATGGATATGGTTTTCCTTTTGAGAGTGGGAGGACGGCACGTCATTTTGTCGAACCTGAGAGGGGGGATTCGACATCACTCGATCACTCGCGAAGAAATTCTGAGAACGTTTTTTGGTCGAACGGAGGGGGACTGACTTTTGCCAGGAGTTTGAACGGATTGGGTGGGTCCTTCTGGGATCTTATGCTTTGGGGGATCGAGGGGAGTGGAGAGTCAGGTGGGTTTTGGTTGTTTGGGACTGCGAGCATTTGTAGTGCATTGGCGATTCGGCTTTCCTGCCGCGGAGCGTCAGGGCTAGTGCGTCTGTGAAGGCGTTTGATCAGGAGGGTGTGAGTCCCTCTCAGGCTAACGTTACCGGCCTGAATCCAACATTGGTAACTGCGTCTTCGTGAGAAGGGGTGGGGAGCAATCTGAGGAGAACAACCAGTCCGAAACGAAAGTGAACCTGATTCGGCCAAGCCTGTCGGGGAGCCTGCTAGTCAATGGCGAACCCTCAGCTGTGTGAAGGAGCCCTTCTTCTGCTCCTGGGATCTTCCCTGACGAGCTACACGGCAAACCACGACGGTGATGTAACGTGACAAATCGATCGTGGTGAAAAGGCGATGCGGTGGTTGAGGTCGGAATGGTTGGAAGGTCAAACGAGATAAGCAGAGAGATCTGTCGGAAAAAAAAGGTCGTGGACAGCTTGCGTCGACAGAAACGGGGAGTGGGGATCGCTCCATGCTGAATGGTCCAGGCCTGGTGGGCATCGTGTTGTGGCCCACAGACAGGAGCGAATCAACGACACCGGAACAAGCTGGTTGAAGCGTCCGACAGAAGTCAGAGTTCCCATAGTAGCCGTGAAGCCGTGCAGCAAAACGCGGTGGAGCCAAGGGGAACAGGAAGGTCGAGGTGCAATGACTAAACCAAAAGGAAGAAAGCCCGCCTCCAGGCGGGATTATATCCCGATCACAGTGCCGTTCGCGGCTACACCGGCCGGAGAGACACCGAGCATTGCTCAGTGGGCTCACCCCGCGGTTTGGACAGAGCGCATGTTGGCGACACTTTTGGAACACAAAGTGAGAGGAGGAAAATGGCATACGCTGATGGACAAGGTGTTTAGCGCAATGAATCTCTTCTGCGCTGCCCGCAAGGTAGTCGGCAAGAAGGGAGCGGCGGGAGTGGATCGACAAACAGTGGACGACTTCGAGGCGAACGAGCGGCAGGAACTCGGCAGGATGCGCGATCAACTGCGGGAAGGAACTTATGTCCCTTCTTTCGTCAAACGGACTTGGATTCCGAAGCCAGGAAGTCAGGAGAAGCGACCACTGGGAATTCCGACGGTCCGGGACCGCGTCGTGCAAACGGCGTTGGTTCATGTGATTGAACCGATTCTGGACGCGACATTCCATGAGCGAAGCTTCGGCTTCCGGCATGGACGCGGCTGTCATCACGCTCTGTGTTGCGTGGAACGTTTGCTCAAAGAAGGGTACGTGTATGTGGTCGACGCCGATTTAAAGAGTTTCTTCGATACGATTCCCAAAGATCGCTTACTGGCGCTTGTTCAGGAACAGATCTCGGATCGTAGCGTGATCGGCTTGATCAAGATGTTTCTTGATCAGGGGATTATCGAAGACTTGCGTCCGTGGACTCCGATTGCCGGTGTACCACAAGGCGCGGTGCTGTCCCCCGTCCTGGCCAACGCCTATCTCAACCCCCTGGACCACCTCCTGAGCGAGAACGGTTTCCAATTGGTTCGGTATGCGGATGACTTCGTCATCCTGTGTCGATCTCAGGAGGAAGCGGAAGCAGCTCTTGCAACGGTGAGCACATGGGTTCAGGCGAACGGACTCACACTCCATTCTGAAAAGACAAGCATCGTCGACTCACGCGTCAAGAGTTTCTCTTTTCTCGGGTACTCATTTCGAGGAAACCTTCGTTTCCCTCGTGCCAAGAGTCACAAACGGTTTATGGATCGCATCCGCGATCTGACCCCACGCCAATCCGGTGACTCGCTGGAGACGATCATCCAGCGGATCAACCAGACCGCCCAAGGATGGTTTGCCTATTTCCGTCATTGCCACTGGAGCATCTTTCAAAAGTACGACGAAACGATTCGCCGCAGACTCCGACGGATTCTCAAGAAACGGCATCGACGGAACCCGCAACGCAGTCCCTCTCATATCCGTTGGCCAATTCGCTTCTTTGCAGAACACGGGTACAAAGACCTGAATGGAACCCATGTCCGCTTCGTCCAATCCATAAGAACCGACTGACTAGAGAGCCGTATGCGGGAAAACCGCCCGTACGGTTCGGAGGGAGGGGGGACCGAATTCAATCGGTCCTTCCTACCCCTATCTTGGGCATGGCTACTGGTGCGTCATGACGACATTTCCCGCGGGGCTGTATTTTCGCCATCGCTCCGTTCCCGACTCCGTTGCTGCGAGGGGGTGGGTTCGGTCGCTTTTTTTCGAGGATGCAGAGACACTGACGTCAGTTGCCTGACGCCCTTGTTTCTTCAGAGTCTGTTTACGACCTATGTCTGCTTCGACGCTGCCGGATGTTCAGACCCCAACGCGCCAGATGGAACTGCGCGGTGTGCGGGTTCACAATTTGAAGAACATTGATGTCGATATTCCCCTCGGAAAACTCGTCGTTCTGTCGGGGGTCAGCGGATCGGGGAAAAGCAGCCTGGCGTTCGACACTCTCTTCGCCGAAGGACAGCGGCGGTATATCGAGAGCTTCTCGGTCTCGGCACGGCAGCATCTGGAACGGATCGATCGGCCTGACGCAGACCGGATCGCTCATGTTCCTCTGGCGATCGCGATTCGCAGTGATTCCGCACGGGGTCAGCGTGCTGACAACCGGACGACGGTGGCCGTCATTGCGGATCTGCTCGACGGACTGAGAATGCTCTTTTCGCGAGCCGGTCACATCCTCTGTCCGCAGTGCCAGATCGAAGTCAAATCCCATTCCACGCTGGACGTGGTCCGCACGATCCTCGGACTTTCCGTGGGAACGCGCTGCCAACTGGGGTTTGCTCTTCCCGCGACCGAGCAGCGACCGGCACCAGCCGCCTGGCTGGCTCGCGGATTTGCTCGTGGTATCTGGGGGGGCGTCACGCAGGACCTGGGAGCAAACTCAACCTGGCCCGCCTCGGAGACTCCCTGGATCATCAGCGATCGCCTCGTCGTGGGGAAGGTTTCCGAAGAGCGGCTGCTGGAAAGCGTGGAAGTTGCATATCGGGAAGGGAATGGACAGTGCGTGTTACTGACCGAAGTATCCCGTCCGGAAAAGGATTCCCCTGATCCATCTGCACTTGATCCATCTTCGTCTGAGACGTCTCTCCCGGAAAGAGACACGCAATCCAAAGAGGGCGAAATTCAGATCGTCGATGGCCGGAACTGGTCCGTGCGGCACTTTCATCGAAGTCTGACGTGTACCGCCTGCGGGAAACTCTATCTACCGACCGAGCCTCGTTTATTCAGTCATCTCTCTGCCGGGGCCTGCATTGTCTGCCGAGGTACAGGACGAACGACGGGGGACGGTCCGACGCCGGCCCCCTGTCCCGCGTGCCAGGGAACGCGATATCGAGACGAAGCGCGTGCAGTGCAGGTCGCGGGACGTTCGATTGCCGAGATGTGTCAGCTCTCTTCGTCGGAACTCATCAATGTCATCGAAGGACTGGGGGAGACTCTCAGTCCCGTCGAGGCTCAAGCGACGCTGCTGGTCCGGCGAGAAATCACGCGTCGCCTGGGGGACGTCATTCAGTTGGGCATGGGATATGTCACGCTCAACCGTGACGCGAGCACTTTATCGGGTGGCGAGACGCGGCGATTGATGCTGGCGGCGACAATCGGATCCGGTGTGACCGGAACTCTGCTGGTGATTGATGAGCTCTCCGCTGGACTGGCTGAAGAAGAAATCCCGCGGATGATTGCCGCACTTCGTCGGCTGCAGGAGCTGCGGAACAGCGTCGTCGTCGTCGAGCATTCTCCCTTGATCGTGCAGGCGGCAGACCATGTCATCGAGCTGGGCCCGGCAGCCGGTCCGGGTGGAGGGACGATCGTCTATCAGGGTCCGCCTCAGGAGCGCCCTGCAACTGCCGTCACAACGGAGCCGAACTCCACGGGTCACCAACTAACCTCCGCAAAGGCAGGATCGCTACGGCTCTCCAAGATCCAGCATCCTTATCTGAGACTGAAGGAAGCCAAGTTTCCGCTGCGGCGGCTCACGGTCGTATCCGGACCGGGTGGAAGTGGCAAGACCTCACTGACCACGCAGCTCTTGTTTCCGGCCGTCGGTCGTCGACTGGGGCTTGCCGTGGCGGGAGCTCCCGATGTCTCGTACGAGCTGAAGGGGGGAGAAGAGCTGGTCGATGCCGTCTTGATCGACCAATCCCCTTTAACCAAATCATCGCGCAGCAACCCGGCGACCTGGCTGGAGGTTTTTGATGAGATTCGTCAGACGTTCGCCATGACCGCGGACGCAAAACAGAAAGGCTTTACCGCGCAGAGCTTCAGCTTTAATTCGGCTCAGGGAGGACGCTGCCGCAGTTGCCTGGGGAGCGGCCTGCTGAAACAGGACATGAACTTTCTGCCCGATGTGACATTGCCCTGCCCGGAATGTCAGGGAACGAGGTACCGGCGAGAGATCCTGGAGGTCAAGTATCGCGGACGTTCGATTGCGGACGTGCTGGCGATGAGTGTCTCGGATGCCGCGGCGTTCTTCCGCAGTCAACCACGGGTCCAGTATCGGTTCCAGTTGCTGAAACAGATTGGCCTGGACTACCTCGTGCTGGGACAGCCCTCGGAAACATTATCGGGGGGCGAAGCACAACGGCTCAAGCTTGCTGCGCGACTGGCCATGCCCAACAAGGGACCGTCGCTGATCGTCTGTGACGAACCGACGACGGGATTGCACCCCAGAGATGTGGTCCGGTTAATCGCCTGCTTCCGCGAACTGATCGCCAACGGACACACCGTGGTGCTGGCGGACAACAGCCCTGAACTGATCGCCGCAGCCGATCATTCGATTCGTCTGGAACCGGCCACAAGCATTTGATCGCAAGAGTCGGAGTGACTTCCGACGCGCGGCTTCGGTCATTGACGCCAACCTTGTAAGCCAGCGTGCCTCATCAAGTGAAAATGGAAGGGAACGAGCGACCGCTGCGGGTCAGCCACGATGAGACCGGCTCGACGGTTCGGCAGCGGGATTTCTCGACGCGGATGACTGAACTTCGCTCATCCGAAAGCGGGACTCTCTACTCGTCGCCTTCCCCCGAGGGGGGAAGAGAGAAACCCCCGGGCATCGGGGCCTGCATTCGAGCAGAAATTCCCGGAATTTCCCAAAAACGAACCAGCTCCTACAAACGTCAGAAACGTCCCGGTTTGCGGCGGATCTGGTGGGCTGAAAGTGGCTGAAGCGGAAACGTTTCTGATTGCGACAGACTGATTAATCCGATATGACAATTCAATCGATGTTGATCGGTGAGTCACCGCGTGGAGAGAAGTACATGCCTGCACAGAACCCCTCATTCTCTCATCCCTCGATCAGTCGCCGTGCCGCTCTGCAAGCCGGGGGAATTGGTTTACTCGGACTGGGGATGAACCACGTTGAGGCGCTGAAGGCTGCGGACATCACGACTTACCGCGCGCCAAAGACGGCCAAGTCGGTGATTTACATCTTTCTGTCCGGTGGACTGGGACAGCACGACAGCTTCGATATGAAGCCAGAGGCACCTGATAACATCCGGGGCGACTTCCGACCCATTGCCACACAGACGCCGGGCCTGGAGATCTGCGAGCACTTGCCACTGCTGGCCCAACGGAGCCACCTGTGGTCGGTCTGTCGTTCGCTCACCCATTCCACGAACGATCATACCGCCGGGCACCTGATGATGTTGACCGGCAAATCGATTCTGCCACCCGGATTCGATCCGAACGGACCGAAACGAACAGACTGGCCTTCGATTGCCGCAGTCGCCCGTTCGGTCACACGTCCCCGTAACAATCTTCCTCCCGCAGCCGTGCTTCCGGAACGGCTGGTACATTATTCCCGCCGCGTCCTTCCGGGTCAGTTCGGCGGGCTGATGGGAAGTCATCGCGACCCCTGGTTCATCGAAGCAGCGCCGTTCGACCCGTACTGCTACGGAGCCTATCCTGATCTGGCCTTTGACCACCAGGAACGAAAAGGTGTCTTCTCGAAGGATCGCAAGTTCCAGATTCCGGATCTGATCCTTCCTGCCGAGCTTTCGTTCGATCGCTTCGGCCGGCGGATGAGCTTGCTGGAGTCGATCGAGAATCAGCGAAAGGAACTTGACCGCATCGCTGGTTCGGAATCCTTCGACCGATCGCGGCAAGGGGCCATATCGCTTTTGACCGACCCCAAGGTCAAAAAGATTCTGGACGTCACCAAAGAGAGCCCCGAAACACTCGACCGCTACGGCCGGAACTCATTCGGCTGGTCGCTGATCATGGCCCGCAATCTGGTCGAAGCGGGTGTGAATCTCGTCCAGGTCAACCTGGGGAACAACGAGACATGGGACACGCACGGCGAGGCCTTCCCGCACCTGAAAGACAACCTGTTCCCACCGACGGACAAGTCGCTGTCTGCCCTGCTGGATGATCTGCAGGATCGTGGGCTGCTGGACGAAACGTTGATCGTGATGGCAGGAGAGTTCGGTCGAACGCCGAAAGTCACGCACCTGCCGGCGCACTACAAGTTGCCGGGGCGCGACCACTGGGGCCCGGTTCAGTCCGTCTTCTTTGCCGGAGGGGGAACGCAGGGGGGGCGCATCGTCGGAGCATCAGATAAGATCGGGGCCTATCCCGTCAGCGATGCCCAGAAGCCGGAAAACCTGGCCGCCACGATCTACTCGGCCTTGGGACTTCCCGATACGGCAGCCTGGTATGACGATCAGGAACGGCCGACGCATATCTTCGAGGGAGCCCCGATCGCCGGATTGTTCTGACAGTCCCGTCCGCCACGCGAGAAGGCTTTCGACCGACGCAGCGACACCTTCGACGTGAGATCTCGACACAGAGCAGCTTTTCGGCCGACTTACGCTGATCCCCGGTACTTCATCGATGCCGTCTGGTCTGTTTGAACGTTTCCACTTCCAGCTCTCCTTCGGGAGTGATGCGGAAGCGGATGGAACCGTGACGGGCCGTCGTCAGGATCTGGGTTTCGGGACCATAGCGCTGGGTCAGTCGGTCAGCCGCGCCGCTCTCGGGGGTACTGATCACCAGATAGTCGGGTGTGGCCCAGCGCGCCAGATCCGTGGGGTTCGCTTTCAAGCTGCCATGATGGGGCGACAGCATGACGTCCGCATGGAGCGGTGGTGACCTCAAGAGCCGTTCCAGGCCGTCCAGTTCGAGGTCGCCCGTTAACAGAATTCGCCGACCCGCATATTCGACGCTCAAGATGAGACTATTGGGATTGTCCTGCGACGAGCGAAAATCGCGAGGGGGGTGGATGACGTTTAGAGAGACCGTGGGGTCCAGAACGAGGGACTGTCCTTCTGACAATAGTCGTACGGACGCACCGGAACGAGAAGACTGTTCGATCGCATCCGCGACCGGTGGTTGACTCCAGTCGAGAAAACTGCGGTGAACGAAAAGTCCTCCCGGTGACACGATGCGACTCAGCTCCGGCAGCGCATTGCAGTGATCTCCATCGGCGTGTGAGACGATAACGGCGTCCAGCCGCGAGCGTCCGGTGGTCCAGAGTGCCTGTGAGATGGTCCGTGCGACGGACGCTCCACCGACCATGCTTCCCGCGTCGTAGAGTGCCGTTCGTCCATTCGGACATTCGATCAGGACGCTCAATCCATGTCCCACCGAAATAAAAGTGCAGGTGACCCCCCGTTCGGGAGGGCGGACCAGTTCCCACGTCAGGCCGATCACAATCCAGCTCAAGCCGGCTCGCACGGAGAGTGCCGGTCCCCAGCGTGACCGCTTGATGACGACCAGCGGGAGCAATGTCAGTGCATAAAATCCCGTCAGCCACCAGAGCGGCGGGGAAGGGACGTAGACGTGTCCGGCATCCATCCGAGCCCCCGTGTGAACAGACCAGAGAAAACCACGCAGGAACTGATCGAAGATCACACCCAGCCAACCGAAGAGACTCGACCAGACGACTCCTAACAACAGGAACGAGTAGCCGACCCAGAACATGATCGTCATGGGCAGGACCAGGAGCACCGTCAACAGGGAACCGACGGGCGAGACCAGATGGAATTCTCGCGCGATCAGGGGTGATGTCAGCCCCCAGACAGCGAATCCCACGACCGTCGCGTCGATCGCCGCACGCAGGAACTTACCTCCGAGCGCCGTGAGATAAGACTTAGGAAGCGGAGCCTCCTCGCTGAAGACTTCGGTCTGCTGTCGAACCAGCGAGAGCCACTGCATGGCGTGCAGAATGGCAAACACAGCCAGGAAGGAAAGCTGCGCACCGGTATTGAACAGATCGGTGGGATTCCAGGCGAGCACCGAAAGCCCGGCCAGTGCCAGGGAATTGCCCACGGAACCGCTTCGCCCCAACAGCTTGCCGAACGCGACGATCACCGCCACTACGGTGGCTCGTACGATCGGCGGGTTGGCATCGGTTACCATCGCGTAGACCGGAAGCGCGATGAGGACAATCCATGTCGAGGTTGCTGCCGATCGTCCCAGCCAGCGACTGAGGGACCAGAGCCAGCTCCAGAGCAGCCCGACATTCATCCCCGAGATTGCCAGCACGTGCAGCATCCCGCTTTCCCGGAAGGCACGACGAGTCTCTTCATCAATCTGAACTCGACTGCCTAGCAGCATTGCCTGGGCGACGGGGGCCGTTTCGGGTGTCAGCCATGTGGCAATGAGTGTCTCGGCACGCGTTCGCAGGCCACCTCGAAAAACCAGCAGCCAGTCCCACACGGTGCGTTCACGACCAACGACTTCGACTCCATCCGCATGATCGGTCCGGAAGACGCTGAACACCCCCTGGGACTGCAGAAATTTTCGCTGGTCAAAGTCACCGGGATTGGACGGTTCGAGGGGCAGTGCGAGCTTGCCCGTCATTCTGAGGAGATCTCCCAGTTCCAGTGTCGTGATGGCTCCCTGCACGGAGACGCGCAGGGTCCCCGATACCGTCAGTGAATCGGTGACGTTAAGGGCCAGCGAACGGCACTCCAGCAGAAAGCACGTCTGGTCCGGGTTCTGCCAACTCGTCAGATTGGAGGCGGGTTGATGCACAATCCACGGGGCCTGAATGATCTTTCCCACGACACACGCCACGGCCGGTTCGTTCGTGGCGGAATTGGCAATGTCATTCTCGGCCCGGCAGTTCCATCGGTAGTGATGCCAGGCAGCGGCCAGACAGAACCAGCTCAGCACGAGCATCAGCACGGCAGGCCATCGACACCTCCCCCGATACAGACCGAGCCAGCAGAGTGCACACGCGGACGTCAGCCCCAGCCAGAGGTCGAGCGGCAAAGGAAAAGCACGGTCGGCCAGAATGCCGAGCGAGGCGGTGACAGCAATCACGATCGCCGGACCACGCGGGCGTTCCAGAGACTCGGCCGGTTTGTCAGGCAGTTCAAAGATTTGCGACATCAGAATGCCTCTTGTCGGCTCACCGAACGGACGCGGGTCAACTCCTGAAGAAAGACCTGATCGAGCACCTCGACACCCCTGCAGGCGATCCAGATACTGCCGACTTTTTGTCTCACAGGGAAGAGCAGAGCGAGGATGCTCGCGTCGCATGCCAGAGGGCAACCGCGCTGGGGAGAGGGAGGAGATCGTCGCTTGTGACAAGTTGAAATTGAGATTCCAGTGGTCGATCGCATACATTGGGGCAGACATCGTCAATCAAGCGGAGCAAAGTGCGTGCGAGTCTTGAGCTATAACATTCACAAAGGGATCGGCGGACGCGATCGCCGCTATCGGATTCAGCGGATTATGGATGTTGTCGCGGCAGAAGCCCCCGACATTGTCTGTCTGCAGGAAGTGGATCGGAACGTCGGCCGAAGCCGGTTTGACAACCAGCCCGCCCTGTTCGCCGAGAAACTGGAACTTCCGCATTCACTGTACCAGTTGAATGTGCATACGAAGACGGGTGGGTACGGTAATCTGCTGCTGTCCCGCTGGCCCTTTCAGAGCCATCATCAAGTTCAACTGACGCTGCAGACGAAGAAGCCGCGCGGCGCGCAGATGGCCCTGATCGAGACGCCTCAAGGGTTACTGCATCTGGTGAACTGGCATCTGGGGCTGGCCGAGCGTGAACGGCACTGGCAGAGTCGCCGTCTGCTGGAACATCACCTGTTCCGCGAGGGGGGAAACCTGCCGCAACTGATCATTGGGGATACCAATGACTGGCGGAATACCTTGGCAAAAGGCCCCTTCCAGATTCACCGGTTTGAACAGCTCACGTCGCCCCCGTCTCGCTTCCGTTCGTTTCCGGCTTACCTGCCGATGGGAGCACTGGACAAGGTATTCTGGCGCGGGACGTTTGCGAGGTTGTCGGCACATATTGCCCATCGGAAACTCGCCCGGGACGCGTCCGACCACTTGCCGCTGATCGTCGATTTTGAACTTCGCTGACGGCGCGGGGGGACCGATGCCTCGCCCTGGGGATGACGCGTTTCCTTAACGGAACCCAGTCACATCACTGAACCCCGTCGCACCGGCTCAGGGCAGGGGAGGCAGCCACGAGCAATAATACATCGCACGAGGGACCGTCGATTCGACGAAGGACTTCCACGGGTCGGACGACTGCTGAGCTTTCCCCCCCAGCAACAGATCGACCACGGACGAAGGAGTTTCGTAGCTGACGATGCGCGGGTTCTTTAGATTAATCCTGGCCCGCAGCGCTTCCAGTGCATCTTCCTCGTACCCGATCTCGTCGATCATCCTGTTCTTCAGGGCGTCATCGGCGGTGAAGATCTGCCCCGTGGCAATGGTTTCGACCGCCTGACGGTCCAGCGGTTCGCGGTTCTCATCAATGACCGAGATGAACTTCTGGTAGGACTGATCAATGATATCCGCCCAGAGCTTTCGTTCCGGTTCCTCCAGCGGCTTGAAAGGGTTCAACGCATCCTTGAAGGGCCCCGTCTTCAGGGAATCAGACGTGACACCGAACTTGTCCGCCAGCTTACTGAAGTCATAACGGGGAAGGATGACGCCGATCGAGCCGGTCCAGGTTGTCGGCTCTGCAAAGATCTTCGCTTCAGGGCCGGCCCCCATCGCGATGTAATAACCGCCCGAAGCCGCCATCCGCTTCATTTGAACATAAACGGGCTTCACTTCCCGCAGTTTTTGCAGGCGATGGTAAATCTGATGACTGTCAGCCACCAGCCCCCCCGGGCTATCAATCACCAGCAGGACGGCCTTGACGTTGTCATCTTTCGTGACATGTTCGATCTGCTGGATCAGGCGTTCGGTGAAGGGAGGCATGATCGTCCCTTCCGCCTTGAGGACAGCCACTTTCTCTCTGGCAGTCTCGCTTCCCGAATGGAACCGTTCGCGGGGAGGATCGACTTGAGAGAAGTACTGGCGGTAGGCCGAGTACAGGCCGAAATTGAACAGCAGCGACATCACCAGAGCCGCCAGCAGAAACTTGATCAGCCAGCCCCTCCAGATGCTCGGTGCCTGGGTCTGCACGAGAATGGTCTGCGGCTGTCCCGCTTTGCCGGGGGGAGTCACGATCGTGGTGTCGTTCATGTTTCAGAAATTCTCCGATGTCCAATTGGCCGCTGCAAAGCGGTTCCTGCAGCGTAGTCTCGGCATGGCAGCCAGTCCAGAGTGCGGACGGGAAAGGAATACGCTGCGCAAGACCGTCCGGTTGGGGAATTCCCTTCCCGCTTGAGAATAAGAGAGGAATCAGGCCACAGCGCTGATTCAATTCCCGCTTTCGGCCGGCCCGAGCGAATCGATGTCCCACGCGGTGTGCACGTGAAACCAATTCACAATAGGCAAAACAGAGAAACATTCGCGTTCGTGACGAAACTACCGCCTCAAACCCGCCGGTTTGAATCGATTTTACGCCCTCTTTGTCGAGACGGGTGCCGATGAGATGATGCGGAACAGCAGCAGGAAGTGTTTGACCGGGTCTGAAATCAGACTCGCTCGTCAAGGAGGACGAGAATGCGGCCGGGCTTGACGTGGAGAGCGTGCTTAGGGTTGACCTGTGTCAGCCTGATCGTCGGCGGCTGCATGCGCCACGCCAAAACACCAGCGGCATCGTCCGGTGTCGACACTGTCCACTACGCTCATCTTGCACATCACATTGAAGTCCCCGAGGGGACGGACACGAATGATCCGCTCTACTCCACTCCTCAGCCGATTTCGCTGACCAGCCTGGAGACACAGAGTTATGTGGAAATGTCGCTCGAAGAGGCAATGCAGCATGCACTCGCCAACTCCAAGGTAATGAAAGACCTGGGGGCCACTGTTCTGCGAGCCCCGGACACGGCCCGATCTGTGAACGACCCCTCGCTGGTCGAAACCGATGGACGTTATGGTATCGAAGCGGCCCTCAGTGCGTTCGATGCTCAGTTCACCACCAACGCCTCGGTCGAACACAACAACCGGGCACTGAATAACGTCTTCTTCGGCGGGGGAACGCGCCTGCTGCGGCAGGATTTTTCCGTCTGGCAGACTCAACTGTCAAAGACTTCAGCGACGGGTACTCAGTTCGCCGTCAAGAACTACACTCAGTACGACGCCAACAACGCCCCCGGTAACGCATTCCCCAGTGCATTCACAACCTGGATGGACATGGAAGTCAAACACCCGCTGCTGCAGGGTGCGGGAACCCGCTTTAACCGAATTGCAGGTCCCAACGCCGTGCCCGGCTTCGTCTACGGGGTCGTGATTGCCCGTATCAATACCGACGTTGCATTGGCAGATTTCGAAATTGGTGTTCGTAACTTCATCAGCGATGTCGAGAACGCCTATTGGGACTTGTACTTCGCCTATCGTGATCTCGATGCCAAGGTGGCCGCTCGAAATGCCGCCCTGGAGACGTGGCGAACCATCGAGGCACTCGGTCCGCGTAAAGGGGGCGAGGCACAGAAAGAGGCGCAGGCACGCGAACAATACTACCGCTTCCAGGAAGATGCCCAGAACGCCCTCAGTGGAAAACTGATGGACGGAACTCGAAACGTGAACGGAAGTTCCGGGGGAACTTTCCGCGGAACGGGTGGTGTCTTTGTCGCCGAACGCCGCTTGCGTCTGCTGATCGGTCTGCCCATCAGCGACGGAAGTCTGATCCGTCCCTGCGATGAACCGCTGCGGGCCCGGATCGAATACAACTGGGATTGCAGCCTGATGGAGGCGCTGACGAGACGTGCAGAACTCCGCCGTCAGAAGTGGCAGATCAAAAAGCGAGAAGCGGAACTGGAAGCCAACAAGAATTTCCTGCTGCCGCAACTGAATTTGTCCGGTCGCTATCGCTGGCGGGGTTTTGGTAACGATCTGTTCCCCAACGGCGGATCAGGCCAGTTCAACAACGCCGTCGGCGACCTCGTGACGGGCGATTTCCAGGAATGGCAGACCGGGGTCGAGTTGACCTTTCCGATCGGCTTCCGCCGTGCGTATGCCGCAGTACGGCATGCCGAACTGCAACTCGCACGAGAACGACAACTGCTGTTCGAGCAGGAGCGATATATCGTCTACGACCTCAGCAACTCGATCTCCGAGGTTGAACGGGCCTATACCGTCGTCGAAACGAACTTCAATCGCCGGAATGCGGCAGCAGAACAGCTCGCCGCCGTCAAAGCCGCGTTCGAGGCAGAAAACGCGACCCTGGATACGCTCCTGGATGCTCAGCGTCGCCAGTCAGACGCCGACACGGCGTTCTACCGGTCGCTGGTCGAGTACCAGTTGGCGATCAAGAACGTGCAACTGGAAAAAGGGACGTTGCTGGATTACAATGACATCTCGCTGAATGAAGGGCCTTGGCCTGACAAGGCTTACGAAGATGCGGCAGATCGGGAAGCTCATCGCGGGCTACCTGAAGCACACCCTCTTCCCTGGACGCATGGTCCCATCGTCAGCGAAGGGAACATGATTCCCTCGACATCTCATTACCAGGTTTCGGTCCCCGCGGAAGCGGAAGAATCTCACTCATCAGAGGAGTCTTCCCCCTCGTCAGAGTGAATTTGCGAGATAACCTTGCGAATTCTACCTGTTTCGAACACAATTCGGGTCCGCGCCGAGAAAGCGCGAAATATCAAGACAATCTGCGACGGCCTCTTTCGGCATGACTCGTAGACTATGGCGGAATAAACAGGCTCGTCGAATCGGAGGATATTCAGCATGGCACATAAGAAGGGACAAGGGTCCAGCCGTAACGGTCGTGATTCCAAGGCAAAACGACTTGGTGTTAAGAAGTTCGGTGGTCAGGTCGTGATTCCCGGCAACATTCTGATCCGTCAGAACGGCACCAAATGGCACCCCGGCAAGGGTGTCGGCATGGGCCGCGACTACACTCTGTTCGCCCTCGTCAGCGGACGAATCTTCTTCGATCAGGAAGGTCGCCGAATCAACATCAGCCCAGAAGAAGTTGCTGCTGCTGAAAACAACTGATGAAATGGGATGGACAACATCCATCCACCCAATCAAAAATAAGCCCTCACGGTCACCCGATTTCCGTGAGGGCTTATTTTTTGCCCTCTCTCCAGTGACTTCAAATAACCGAGACGGGCTCAAACTGAGCAACCAGCTTTTCCAGCGCGTCCTTTGGATTCATATTGAAGAGCGCCTTTCCTCCGGTCCCCCAGGCCCCCTGATGGAAGTGAAACAGGGCAGTCGCGTCACGCACTGTCGAAACAGCCGCAACGTCTTCCATGTCACCTCCTTCAATCGCCTCAAATCGGATGTTGACGCCGACGAATGCCGTTAACAGACGAGTTGTTTTATCTCGACCGAACGTCACATCGTCGGACCATTCGCAGTCGACCCAACGTAAACCGCGGGGCTTTCCCACCGACTGAGCCAAGTCAAAGAACTTGGCTTCAAGCAATTCGCGACGCTGATGGAACAACTGAACCGCCTGACGTGCGTCGCGCCGCTGCCACTGTGCCGCCAGGGGGATCGCGGCGAATGCAAAGCCCACGAGACACAACAGCAGGAATGCCAGCGTCCAAACCCAGACCATACTTCACCTGCTCTTTCGTACCGCACCCTCATCCGAATGTGCGCCGCCAGCGACAGGACCTGACTCAGACGAACCTTGTTGGTCCAAAACGCTCATCATAACAAGATTCGTACGACGATTGTCTTTTCTGCTGTCGGAGATCCCTGAAACCGTCCATTGAGGGGGCGGAATCAGGCCTCAGGTCGTCAGGACAACTTCGTGATCGCGGCTGTACGGGATTCCGAAACTCCGCTCCGCCATTACCGCGACAAAGACTTCCGTTCGGGCAAACTCGACCGTCTCGCGGGAAGCCGCTGAACGGCCTCCCGTAATCACCCTTAGTCACTTATTAAACACGAGTTACAGCATTTTCTCCCGACAAAAACGCCCTGCCACTAAAAGAGCACTCGAAACTCGCCATTTGCATGTATAGACTGATTGTCAGGTTGCGGTCGCGGCCGGGCCTGTTTTATTGCTTCAGGGAACGACGTTTCCCATGTCCAACTGCTTGTTTGAGGAACACTGATCGTGTCGACTATCTCCGCCAGCCAGCCATTGTCAAACGCCACGCAAACGCTGACCGGGGCCGATGTCTTCGTCGAGTGCCTCATTCGACAGGGAACCGACGTCATTTTCGCCTATCCGGGCGGCTGCAGCATGCCTCTGCATCAGTCGCTGACGCATCGCAGCGCCGAGATTCGAACCATCCTGCCACGCCATGAACAAGGTGGTGCGTTCGCCGCACAAGGCGTGTCGCGAACTACGGATCGCGTGGGCGTCTGCATGGGGACCAGTGGTCCCGGGGCGACGAATCTGGTAACGGCAATCGCCGACGCCAAGATGGACAGCATTCCCATGGTGGCCATCTCGGCTCAGGTTCCAACCAACCTGATCGGGAGTGACGCTTTTCAGGAAACCCCGATGGTCGAAATCTGTCGGGCCATCACCAAGCATCACTATCTGCTGACCAGAACAGAAGACATCCCCCGCGTCATCAAGGAAGCGTTCCACATTGCCCGCACGGGACGACCTGGCCCTGTGTTGATTGACGTCCCCAAGGACGTTCAGCTCAACAAGGTGACCTGGGACGTGGACTATGATCCCGAAATGAACTTGCCCGGCTACCATCCGGAAGTTCGACGGGCGCATCCCAACCAGATTCGCGCGATCCTGAAAATGATCCGGGAATCCAAGAAGCCGATCTTCTATGCCGGGGGCGGGATCATCCAGGCCAACGCTTCGGAAGAATTCACGAAGTTTGCTCGCAAGACCGGAATCCCTGTTGCCACGACCGTGATGGGGATCGGCTGTTTCCCCGGCGACGACCCCCAATCCCTGCATATGCTTGGGATGCACGGCACGGTGTACTCCAACTACGCCATCAACGAAGCAGACCTGCTGCTGGCGTTTGGTGTTCGCTTTGATGACCGCGTGACCGGGAAGCTCAGCGAGTTCGCTCAGCACGGCAAAGTGGTGCACGTCGATATCGATCCGTCAGAACTGCACAAGAACAAAGTCGCCGACATCGGCGTGGTCGCCAACATCAAAGAAGTGCTGCAGGGACTGAACGCGATGATCGCGGACGATGACGTCCCCAAGATCGATGAGTGGTGGGATAAGGTCAATGGCTGGAAGAAGCAGTACCCGCTTCGCGTTAAGGACAGCGGTGACTACATCATCCCTCAGTACGCCATCGAAGAATTGTGGCGGCAGACCAAGGATCGCGACACGTACATCACCGTGGGCGTGGGTCAGCACCAGATGTGGGCGGCACAGTTCTACAAGTTTGATCGCCCTCGACGCTGGCTGAGCAGTTCAGGCTTGGGAACCATGGGCTTCGGTTTGCCAGCCGCCATGGGTGTTCAGGCCGCGCATCCGGATTCACTAGTGGTCGACATCGACGGCGATGGCTGCATGCTGATGAACGTGCAGGAACTGGCGACGCTGAAATGCGAAAACCTGCCCGTCAAGACGCTGTTGCTGAACAACCAGCACCTGGGGATGGTGATGCAGTGGGAAGACCGTTTCCTCGAAGGAAATCGTGCTCACACCTATCTGGGACCCGTTGATCATCCGGAAGCGGTCGGAGCAGGCGAGGGGGGACATTACGAAGAGACCTACCCGAACTTCGTCCAGATCGCGAAGGGATTCGGACTGGGTGCCGCTCAGGTTCGCAGCAAGAAGGAATTCCCGGCGGCACTCAAGGCCATGCTGGATTACGATGGCCCTTATGTGCTGGACGTCATCTGTCCCTACCAGGAGCACGTCCTGCCAATGATCCCCGGTGGCAAGACCGTCAAGGACATTATCCTCGAGTAATGTTCCGACACGTCGCAACCATTGCGACGACTGCCAGCTCACTTTTCCGCCCTTCTTGAGCCTTCCCTCGCTCAAGAAGGGCGCATTTCTGCGGATCGTGAGCTTCCACTCTGCGACCTCCCTGACGAATGTCGCCCCCATTCATGCCGGAGCGGGACCAGAGGCCGAGCTGACGATTCCGGATTCCTTGTCTCTCCACCGCTAAGGATCGGGTCATGTCCTCCTCTCTGAATGAAACCTCCAATCTGGCCACCAGGATTGTCGACCGTCTCGAAGAAATCATCCTCCTGGCGGAACGCGAAACGAAGCCGCTGGAACTCGACCCGCTACGGAAGGAGCTCTTCGAACTGTTCGTGACCGCGAACGGGGCCGGGTATACCGAAGACGACTCTGATCCGGATCTCTCGGCCGACGGCATCTGCCGCACACTCGGGACACGCTGGGGCCTGGCCGACGCTGCCCGGAGCGCCGTGGAATCCACGGGCCGTATTCCATCGACTCATTTGTCCAAGATGCGTCTCCTTTGGTCGCTGATGCGAATGTGGATGGAGTGGACCTACGCCTGGAGCCGCTGGGAAGAATTTCACCGCGAAGCCGAATGATTCCGCGCGATTTACATTGGACTTTTCTTCATCGGGTTGCAACTTTGGTGTGACTCCCGTATTCGATGCATATTAAAACGACTTTGTGTCAAAATTCCGCTCGCGTGATCGAGGCCTCGGGCACGATGCGAACGGGCGTGGCAGCGTTGAAGGTGTGTTCGAATCCGGTTTTTCAGTGAATACTGTTCAAGCAGCGATCCATGATGAAACCCCCCTCAGCTTTTCTACCGATCTGCCTGTTCATTCTGGTAGCACTGATCGGTTTGACCAGCTCGCGTCAGGCGCTCGCTCAGGGGCCCGAAGCTGCACCCGCCGTCTCCTCGGCCGGCACTGCTGTTCGAGACGCGAATGCCTACCCGCCTGTCCCCGGCGGGTTTTATCGCGGAAGCCATCCCTCCCGGCCTGAACTGCGCGGGTTCTATTTTCACAATGTGATGCTGGTCTATCTGCTGGGTCTGTTCGTACTTTGGGTCTGGACGGCGAACTGGATCGACACGGACGCTCACGACCTGAAAGTTCGTCCTCTCATTTGGAACTCTGTCGTCCTCTTGTCCGGGGTTTCGGGATTCGTCCTGGCGCTGTGTGCCCCCAGCGGGCTCCTCAGCTTCCTGGCGATGACCGCCGGTTACGGGATTCCGCTCGGTATTTACGCTTCTGAGCGAAACAAACGGGTTCCGGATTCAGCAAAAATCCTGACCCCACGGCATCTCAAGTCGGTCGCCTTGCGAACCCTGGCTCGAATGGGGGTCAAACTGAATGCAAAGGAAGCACGCAGCGTCGCGGGTGGACCGCCGATTCGCCTGATCGGAAAGTCAGGAAAAGGGGCTGGCGAAGTCGATCG
Organism: Schlesneria sp. DSM 10557; assembly: GCF_041860085.1. Lineage (NCBI taxonomy): Bacteria > Pseudomonadati > Planctomycetota > Planctomycetia > Planctomycetales > Planctomycetaceae > Schlesneria > Schlesneria sp. DSM 10557. The sequence continues at coordinate 4,613,450 of NZ_CP124747.1, read as the reverse complement.
ATCGCGGCAGGTCGAAAGCTCATCCGGCTACATCGCGGCTCGAGAACTGATCTACGACGCCATCCTGCGTCGCACCACAGACATCCACCTGGAGCCCAAAGAAGGGGAAATGTCCGTCCGTCTGCGAATCGATGGCGTGATGTATCCGGCCGAACCATTCGATCGCAGCACGGGGGATGCCCTCGTCAACATCTTCAAGGTTCTGTCCGCAATGGACATCACCGAACGGCGCAAGCCGCAGGACGGAAGCTTCCGTGCCGAGATGGAAGGACGGACCATCGACTTCCGCGTTGCAACCCAGGGTCTGCAGGGTGGCGAAAAGATGGTGATCCGTATTCTCGATAAGGGAGCCACTGCGAAGACGCTGGTCGACTTGGGAATGCGGAAGCAGCTTGTCGAACAGATGCAAAGCATCGTCAGCCAGCCGCACGGCATGTTCCTGACGTGTGGTCCCACCGGTGCAGGTAAGTCGACGACCCTTTACGCCGCCCTGCAGGAAATCAACGCGTATGAGAACAACATCATCACGGTTGAGGACCCCGTCGAATACCGAATGCCGAATGTCACGCAGATTGAAATCAATTCCAAGGCGGGTCAGACATTCGCCACGGCACTGAGAAGCATTCTGCGGCAGGACCCTGATGTGGTCATGATCGGGGAAATTCGTGACGGCGAAACGGCCAAGATCTCGTGCCAGGCAGCGAACACCGGCCACATGGTGTTCTCGACCATTCACGCCAACGACACCATTGCTGCACTTTTCCGATTAATCGATCTTGAAGTCGAGCCGTTCCTGCTGGCCAGTTCGATCTCGGCGATTCTTGGTCAGCGACTGGTGCGGAAACTGTGCCAGGACTGCAAGGAAGCCTACAAGCCGTCCGCCGACCTGCTTCAGAAGATCGGACTTCCCGCGGACAAGGTCGATAAGTTTTTTCGGCCACCCACCCGCTCACAAGGGACCTGTCCTTCGTGTAATGGGCTCGGTTACGTTGGTCGTGTCGGTGTCTTTGAACTGCTGGTAATTAATGACCGGCTGCGGGATTTGATCCGCGAGTCACCTAACATGTCTGCCATCAAGGCCGAAGCCCGTAAGAACGGCATGCTGTATATGAAAGAAGAAGGTCTGCGACTGGTCGTGAAAGGTACCACATCCATCGAAGAGCTTCAGCGAGTGGTCAAGTAAACCGCTCGCGTGTAATGCCTGCGACATCGAAGCGTCACAACACGGGCGACTCAGCGACATCGTTCAACGTCAACAGGTCTGAAATATCATGTCTTTGATTGAAATTGCACTGCTGGTTGTCGTTGGGGTCGTCACATGGCTCGTGTCGAGCGAAGGGATCTGGGGCGCGGCACAGACCTTTTTGTGCACCTTGCTGGCAGGCCTTGTAGCGATGAATTTCTTCGAGCCGCTGGCGAACGCCATCCGCGGCATCGTCGGTGATGACTACGCCGATGTCGTCGCACTGCTTGGACTGTTCACGGCCCTCGTCTTCGCGCTGCGAATGGGAACGGAGCATTTGGCACCTAGCTACATTCAGGTCATCCCGATCCTCGACACAGTGGGAAAGTGGGGTTTCGGAGCGATCACCGGATATCTCACCGTGGCCATCTTCCTGACCGCCCTGCACACCGCTCCTCTGCCACGTGAATTTCTGGGTTTCAAACCTGAGCGGGACAACTTCTTCGGCAACGCTCCTGACCGGCAGTGGCTGGGATTCGTACAGTACGTTTCTGAAAAGCCGCTTGCTCGAGCCATTTTCAAAGACAAGATCGGCAACCAGGACATTGTCGTCGTTCACGCGTTTGACGGCCGATACGAAAAGATCGGTGACCCGGCCCGGCCCTATCCGAACCGCATCTGGTCCTCGTTTCCCATCCGCTATGCTCAACGTCGTGAGCGCATCGGCAACCATTTAGCCGGTTCGACTCCCGCTCCCCCCGTTCAGCAGATCACTCCACCAACAGGCCCCGGCGGGGTCAGCAATCCCGGCTTCTAGCAGGATGTCTGCTTTCCACTCGTCGTCGTTCGAGAGTTTGGTTCGCCGAGCAACAGGCCCTGGTGAGTCCGATCACGGCCCGCGAGGTTGACCACTTTCGCTTCCATCGCGGGCCTATTCGGTACCGTGGTCGGGGGGCGAGACTTCACGAGGACGAACGCTCCGCGATACCGCTCCTGCAACAAAGAGTGAGATGGCCGGGGTCAGTGGAGCACGCATTCGTGCATTCGTCCAGTAGACCAGATGCGCCAACTGCACGGTCACGATCATCGCGTAGAGCGGCAGCCACGCCGTCGAGCCTCGTCTGGCCCCGATCAGAATCGCTCCGCAAAATCCAACAATCAGAATCACCCCGTAATACCAGCCGATCGCCAAGACCAGATTTCCTGAAACCTGCTCGGCCGCCTCTCCTTGAGGAACGGTATTCCACAGGCTGCGGACGCGATGCAGTGTTGCTTTGGCGAATAGTTGTGGTTCAGCCGCAATCGTCTTTCGCCCCTGCTGTGAGTACCACTTATCTCGAACGACTTCAGACGCCTCGGCTCCCAGTTGTTGCTGAATCTGAGCTTCGATATCCGCCTGCCATTCAGTCAGGCTCTGGTTCTGCCAGACAGTTCCCCAGGGCTGCTGAACGACTTCCCGATAAAAAACGGGATTATTGCTGAGGAACAGTGTGTATCCCCCATGTGTGGTCGTCAGAATCGGGACCCCCAGGACCCACCAGTTCCGAACCAGCCAGGGACTCACGACCAGCGCCGTTCCGGTCGCACAACAAATCCACAGCGACGCCAGACTCCCCCACGCGGAACCACGATTGTCCGACCGCTGCCGTCGATGGACGAGATAACTGCCCCCGCACCAGAAGAGGACAATGGGCCAGAACGTCGGCCGGCACAGGACGAGCAACCCAAAACTCAGGCCGCTGAACAGCCAACGGCACCAGACTGTGTCCTTCTGGGATGTGAGAGCCAAAGAAGCAGACCACATCCACAAGACCGCCAGCAGGGTGCAGACGGATTCTGTCATCGGCTGACTGACATAACGCAGCAGCATCGGGTCAACGGCCACCAACCCGGCGGAGAGGAAGCGACTGCGACCCAGTTTCAGCAGATCTCCCAGTCGCTCGGTCAACCAGACCCCCAGCACTCCCGCGACCAGATTGATTCCGGCGACTGCGATGGGTGCGGGGAACGCGATCAATCCCGCAGCGAGCATCAGCGGGTAGAGCGGTGGCCGGTAGGCTGTCGGTTGAGTGCTACCGGGACTGCTGAATCCGCGTCCTTCTGCGACGCCGGTTGCGATCCCCAGGTAGGCATCGCGGTCCTGTGTCAGCTCATCCGGGTGCATCAAAATCACGGCAAGACGCAGTCCCGCCGCCATCATCAGAAGCAGGATGAGCCCCAACCTTTCGGGGCGGGAACGCTGTTTAGACGCATCCATGGACAATTACTTTTCTTATCGGAAAACCGGATGCGACCGACGAGCCTTCAGGGATTCTCCTTCACCACCACCTTGATCTGCTCAGGCTCTTTCAACTTGATCTGAGGCTTTCCCATCTCCAGCACGACGGTGCCCGTCACTTCGATGACTTTCCCCTTGAAGTGCTCTTCGGGCTTTTCGATGCCCGCTTTCTTGAATTTTTCCAGGTCATCTTTGGAGATAAAAATGGTGAAGTTGGCCGGATTCTTGAAGTCCTCTTCCGAGTTGAGGTAGCGGTTACCGCGACCTCCTGTCGACTTCACTTCCATCCGCAGAACGACTTTCTCGTTGATCTTTTTTGCAGCCTCAGCCGGTGTGAGCGGTTCCGCCTGGGCGACGGAGACCAGCAACAGGGGAACCAGGCAACGAATCAAAAATGACCGACAAGCATGCATTACGAACTCTCCAGTGACTGATCCGTCCACATCAACCGTCGGGAAGCAACGACCCGCTACAGCCTACCGATTTTCGGTCGCAAGAACGAACCGATCAGCGGCACCCAAGGAGTTTTCTTCCCGGCTTATTGACGGAGTGCGCTCATGGAACGTCTTGATTGAGCTGCGTTCATTGGACCGTGTTCATTGGACCGTATAGGGTCCGTCATCTGCGGCGAAGGGAGCCGACTCCCCCTGAAGCAGGCACCAGGCATTCTCGGCCGCGCGCTGCTCAGCTTCTTTCTTGTTGGGTCCCCAGGCGGGAGGGAAGATGTCTGTTCCCACGATGGCAGCAATCTTGAAACACTTCAGATGATCAGGACCGCATTCATCAAGGAGCTGATACATCGGCGTTCCGCGCTGATTCTTCTGAACCAGTTGCTGCAGGAGGCTCTTGTAATTGCGTCCGTAGGACGATTCGATCGTGCGATCGATTTCAGGCTCGAGCAGTCGGATCAGGAACGGTTTGACGACATCCATTCCGCCGTCGAGATACAATCCGGCCACGATCGATTCGAAAACCGCTGCCTGCACGGATACAGGGATGTTCTCGAACTCGGACAGCCCTTTCCCCAAGCGCAGAAACTCACCCAGCCGCAACTCACCACTCAATTTGGCACAGATCGTTCGACTGACCACCACCGATTTAATGCGGGTCAGTTCGCCTTCCGTCTTCTCCGGGAACCGACGGAATAAGAGTTCACAGACAACGGTCCCCAGAATCGCGTCGCCGAGAAACTCCAGTCGCTCGTTGGAATCGAGCCGGGTGCGGGCAATCGACGAGTGTGTGAGACATCTCAGCAACAAAGAGCGATCCCGAAATTCGTAGTCGAGGGCTCTTTCACAAGCGCTAAGCGTATCTTCCAAATCAGAAGTTATAGAAGTAATAGACATGAATGTTCCCCGCCGCGGATGGTTCGGACGATACCGTCCAGCGCGGGATCTGAGGTGGGACGGAAGAAAATCCGTACTACCCCTGATCTCAAGCTCCTTGTCTTCTATATTTCGTGCCGGGATGGCTGTCAATCGGAAGCTCGATTTTCGAACAACCGTCCTCGATCAGATCTCGCAGTCACTGACCATCAGAACACCCCCTGAGGGTTGGGAATCGACGGCAGGGGGACAACATTTTCCAGCCGGAAAAGGCAACCGGCAGCCTTTCCCTTGCGGGGAAGACTGCCGGTGCTCGTTTACTGCGGAAGCTCGTCCTCAGCCTGGCCCGAGAGCCAGATGAGGTCAGACGAGTTCCATAATCGGATCGCGGTGGTCCACGAGGAACTGAGGACGCCCGGTCGGGTCTTTCAGAGTCGTCGTCATGGGATCGATCCCCAGATTACGATAGACCGTCCCGATGACTTCCTGGACATCCACGGGCCGATCCTTGGCGTACTCACCAAGACGGTTCGTCGATCCGATGACCTGTCCGGTTCGCATACCACCGCCGGCCAGCAACGCGCTGTTCACCTGTGGCCAGTGATCGCGACCTGCCTGCGGATTGATGCGTGGTGTTCGACCGAACTCGCCCCACACAAGCACGGTGACATTTTCGAGCATGCCCCGTTCGTGCAGGTCCTGAACCAGAGCACTGACACACTGATCAAGCTTTGATCCATGATCGCGAACCATGTCAAAGTTCGCCGAGTGAGCGTCCCAGCGTCCAAACGAAAGTGTCACGCAACGGACCCCGGCTTCCACCAGTCTGCGGGCGATCAGCAGGTGTTCGTTACACGTCGGCGATCCGTCGTACTGGTACTTGTAAGGCTTGCCGTCGCCATAGCGTGCACGGATCTTTGGATCTTCCTTACTCAAATCGAGCGCGTCGACCAGTTTGCTCGACGTCAACACGCCGAAGGCGGCTTCGGAGAAGGCGTCCATCCCGCGCAGCATGCCCGATGCATCAACTTCACGTTTCAGCAGATCAAGACCGTTCAGCAGCGACTTGCGGTCCTGCAATCGGTCAAGAGACATGCCGTTCAGACGCATATCAGAGGTCCCTTCACCCTGTGGTTTGAAGGCCTGATAAGCAGCGCCGAGATATCCTGCTGATCCAGGATCAGACCAGGGCCCGTGTGCTGTCTTTTCAGCCAGCGCCACCGAGGGGGGAACACCGGGGTCGGTGGGACCAAACAGCTTTCCAACAACCGCACCAATGTTCGGCCGGCCACCGACCGAAGCAATGCTGTTACGCTGCCAACCGGTGTTGCATTGGAAGGCATCGTGCGCGCCGTCGTTTCCGACGACCGAGCGGATGATCGCGAACTTGTCCATCATCGATGCGATGTTGGGGAAGAGCTCACAAATCTCGATTCCCGGAACATTCGTCCGAATCGGGTCGAATTCACCTCGAATCTCGCGAGGTGCATCGACTTTCACATCCCACATGTCCTGATGCGGCGCGCCGCCACCCAGGAAAATGTTGATCACGGCTTTATGAGGGGAATGCGTTCCTTTGGACTGCTCAGCGCGCAGCACATCTGCCAAAGAGAGCGAGGCGGCCGAACCGAACGCAAAACCGCCAATCTTCAGAAAGCTACGACGAGTCACCCCATCACAGTACTTAGCTGTTTTACCGAAAAGTGTGAGCATAACGCCGTTCCTTTCGCGAATTCACTGTTGCCTAGGTGGGATTCTCCGCTCGGCCAGCAATCAGCCGGGCGGGGGGGAGGGCGGGTCGCTTTGATTTCAAAGGTGACTTATCGATAACCCTAACAAACTCAAATTGAACCAGTCAAGCTCCGAATTCCAAATCGCCTTCGTTCTGCCGTTTCCCCCATTCTACCTGCGGGGGCAATCCCCTTCCGTGAGGACGATTAACGACATAGTTCGTTGACTCAAAATGACTTGCTACCGATTCCGAGGTATTTCCGGCGTCAACAGGATTTCTGCTGCCGCAACCCGGAGACCACGGTTTATACATCGGGAATTCTGGATCAGGACCTTCGCACCGTCCGCCCCCGGGATGGAGACACGGAACAGAAGAGGCTCAGCAACCGACAAAGCTGCCGTAAGCCTCACAAACCAACATCACAATCTCCCGCGAGAGAACTATCGAGTACCCACAGTCAAACCCATGTATTTGAACGCACAATCGCCGCGTCCAGATCACGATGATTCGGGTGAGTCCGACATTTCCCCAAGTGCGATGTCAAATCCGCGTTTCTGATCCTCGCTCGATTGGCTTGGGACTGGTCGTTCCGTCGACTGGCCGAGGGTGGGGAGGGGCCGCCATTGTGGAACATCAGAGCTCGACCTCATTTTTGAGGCAGAGACGACGGAGCTGTCTGAGTGCCAGCCAGCGGTGACTCAGAGGGTGATGTCCGGGCCGAAATCGCCCTGCCCAGGCAATCAGGGCACAAGCAACTCGCTGCCGGATTCAGGGGCATCACTGCGGGAAGCTGCATACACCAGCAGGCACGACAGCCCTGTGTCAGCTCGCAGACAAACTTCGCGCAACAACCCGGACACTCGCTCAGGCCAGGCGACTCCGGTACCAACCCCTCCGGACTTGATGGGATACCTGTCACGAGGAAATCTCCGGCGCGGAAACCGTTCCTGATCTGGTCAGCTGGTACAGCAGCAGGGCGGCTGTCGGCACCAGCAGGCAGATCAGAGCCGGCTGGTACCTCAGCAATTGATCTTCCCCACGAAAGAAGTACCCCCACAGATGATTCGTCGGCACGTTGCTGCCCCATCGATCATGCAGGACACCCAGCGAATTATAGACGAAGTGAAAGACCACTCCAGGATACAAGCTGCCTGTCCTGACGCAGATCAGCCCGAGAACAAGCCCCAGCAGAAACGCGTTGAAGACCTGCTGAGGAATCATGTGAATCAAACCGAAAGCAAAGCTGGAGAGGAAGATTCCCAGCCCTGCACGCTGGCTGCGGCGAAAGCCCGACAGCAGATAACCCCGAAAGGCAATTTCTTCGCACAGCGCCGGGGTGACCGCCATGGCCAGCAGCGTCAGACCGGGGTTCATCGACTTCAACTGCTTCATCAATTCCACGACTCCCGGTGGAGGGGGCGGGAAGAACCATTGTGTCAGCGCCATCAGCTCTAATGTAAGGGGATGTAACGAAACGGCGAGAACAGCGGCCAGCACGAGCCGCGTCATCCCGGGCCATCGCAACGAGAACGTCTGTCGCAGACTGGTGGTCAGCAGTCCCCCCATCACCAAAGGTGGCCCGGCAATCAGAAAGACCTGCTGGAGCATCAGGATTCGAATCTGAAACATCCCCTGATCTGCGATCGTGGTACCGAGGAGGGCGGACTGGATGGCTTTCCACGAAGCAAACTGAACCAGCAGCATCAGCACGAAACATATGACCGCCTGCGAGAACGTCGGGACGGGCTGTCTGTCACGCAGCACCTGTCTGAACCAGCGATCCAGGCTGAACTGCTCGGCCTCACCGAACAGAATCTCTTCGCTGCGAAACTGTTCGATGGCCCACCATAAAGCCAAGAGACTGTAACCCGCCGAGGTCACCAGCACGGGAACCGCATACAGATAGGTCTGGTAATCGGGACCATTCGCCTGCATCAGACCTTTCAACAGAAGCCCGGGACCAATCACGGGCATCACGCTGAAGAACGGCTGCATTTCCGTCCCGGGAGAGATGCAGAAAGTCGTTAGTCCGAGCGTCGCCATCAGCAAGGGGGACAGGTAATACTGCCCCTCCTTACTGCTGCGAGCAAACGTCGCCAGGGACAGACACAAGGCACTGAAGAGTGTGGCCAGTGGAATGAGAACCACGACGGACCACGCGAGCGAACTGACAGGAGGAAATGTCAGCCCCCCCAGCCGAGAGGAAGCCCCTCCGACAGCCAGTGACGCCATGTAGGCCGCCGTCATCCCGATACTCACCAGGTTCAACACCGCGGTCGTCATGCTGAACAGCAGGACGGACAGGAACTTCCCCATCACAATTTCTGTTCGCCGGGCGGGCGAGATCAGCAGGGTTTCCATCGTCCCCCGTTCTTTCTCTCCCGCGCACATGTCGACGGCCGGATGAAAGGCCCCCGTCAGCGTCATCATCACCAGCAGCGCCGGAAAAATTTTGGCCCAGATGCTGGCCGAAACCAGATTCCGGTCCGCGATATCCAACTCACTCAGACGAAGGGGTGTGGTGAGCGCCGGGGGAAGCTGACTCTCTTCAAGCTGCTGTTTCAGGATCGCTTGCTCCCAGGCCTGCATCACATCCAGAACCCGCCGCGCTGCGATCTGTGACTTGTCACTGGCACTATCCAGAACCAGATAGCACTTCGACTCGGCCGGCTCGTCCGTCGCGGCGGTTCGCTCGATCAATCGCTGTCGTCGCTGTTCCAACGCCTGGCGGAAATCAGGTGGAATCAGAACCAGCACATCGATTCCACTCCGGGTAAATTCAGATCGAATTTGCGATTGCAGTTCGCGGAGTCGATCGGCGTCGGACGTTCGCGCGTCAGCACCCGAGGTCTCATCACGATCGGCGAGTGCTCGTTCAATGCGCTGCCGTTCCCGAATCAGGTCTCGCAGACGCCGGGCCTCGGCCAGACTGATTTCGTTCTCATCGCGCGCCGATGGCGGAACCTCTTCGGAAGACTTCGATGCCAGCGCAGGCTCTGTGATGACGTGCAAAGTGTTCTGCTCGGACGGCTGTCGAAACCACCTTACCGAAAACCGGTCCTGATCGATGAGTGATTCGGGCGGAAGTTGGTCCGCTCCGAGTACGACGACACGTCGGGGTTGCTCAGAGAACAACGTGGTCATTTGCGCCGTGCCGATCCCCAGCAGGGGGTAGAGCAACAGCGGAAGAACGGCGACCATGAATAACGTTCGCCGATCTCGAAGCTGATCGAGTACCTCACGATGGAAGATCAGAAAAACGTTTCGCCAGTTCATGAAGCACAGAATTCCCAATGGCGGGGGTCAGACGAGAAGAGCATCAGATCGTACGTGTGGCAATTCCAAAAACCGAAGACATCCCGGTCAAAGCAAGACGACGTACCAACATTGGTCTTGCCGGAACCCGTCGAGGTGTGATAATTCCAATGCGTTCACCCAATTGAAGTCCGTCACCAACTTCCGGTCGCCTTAAAGGGGCGAGGATTGGTGAGCAAAGTCTCGAACGGTTGGTAGCGGCGGTGGGAATTGGATGACTCGCGAAGTCAGGGTTCTCAGATCGAGCGCCTCGATGCACACGGTGCCGTGGCGGCATGAATTTGCTGTTCTTTACCACTTTCTGAATTGCAAGGACAGGGCCGGTCATCTGGCAGCTCGAATGACGGACGCGAACAAGACGTCCCGAGCAGTGCAACAGATCACATGCCTGTCGCGAGCGTGAACCTCATCCGAGCGACTTCGCACGGCCCGATTCATGCTCGAATTTTGACACAAGGATTCGGTGAATATGGGCACTGGGCAAAGTTTGCTACAGCAATTTTCTTCACGCCAAAACGCAGACGCCTACCGGCAGGAACACTGGCAGGGAACGTTCGACGAGTACCTCGATATCGTCCGCAGGCAGCCCGAAGTCACACGGACTGCGCACCAGCGGATGTATGACATGATCATGACGTACGGAACTTACCCCGTCGACGAAGGTCGGCGCGAGGGGTTGGTTCGTTACCGGTTCTTCGACGATCCGGACACCGGCGGCGAAGATGCCATCTTTGGTCTGACTGAGCCGTTAACTCAACTTGTGCACGTCTTCCGTTCTGCGGCACTCAAGTACGGCAGCGAGCGGCGTGTGTTGCTGCTGCACGGACCCGTGGGGAGTTCGAAAAGCACCATCGCCCGCCTCTTGAAGAAGGGGCTGCAACGATACAGTCGTAAGCCGGAAGGAGCCCTCTACACCTTTGGCTGGAAAGAAGACGATGGCTCGATCACCTGGGATCCCATGAACAGCGAGCCGCTGCAACTGATCCCGCAAGCCTTCCGAAATGAAGTTTGCTCGTCGCTGAACGAAGGGCGCGATCCAAACAATCAGTACACCGTCGAAATTCACGGAGACGTCTGCCCGCTCAGCAGGTTCATCTTCAAGCAGCGGCTTGAGAAGTGCGACGGCGACTGGACCAAGGTCCTTCAGGGAATCGTCGTCAAACGGTTCTTCCTGTCGGAACAGGACCGGATTGGTATCGGCACATTCCAGCCCAAGGACGAAAAGAACCAGGACAGTACCGAGCTGACGGGGGATATCAACTATCGCAAGATCGCGGAATTCGGCTCGGAATCCGATCCCCGCGCGTTCAACTTCGACGGCGAATTCAACGTCGCAAATCGGGGAATGATTGAGTTCATCGAAGTCCTGAAGCTCGACGTGGCGTTCCTCTACGACCTGCTGGGTGCATCGCAAGAGCACAAAATCAAGCCGAAGAAGTTTGCACAAACCGATATCGACACTGTGATCCTCGGTCACACGAACGAACCCGAGTTCCGCAAACTTCAGTCGAATGAATTCATGGAGGCGCTCCGCGACCGTACCGTGAAAATCGATATCCCGTACGTGACCAAGCTGGGACATGAACTGCGGATCTACGAGAAGGATTACAACGAACGCCGGGTCCGTGGGAAACACATTGCTCCGCACACGCTGGAAGTTGCCGCCACTTGGGCGGTACTCACCCGGCTCGAAGAACCCAAGCACCACGGACTCACGGTGCTGCAGAAGTTGAAACTTTACAACGGAAAAACGCTTCCCGGATTCACGACAGAAAACATCGAGCAACTGAGAAAGGAAGCCAAGCACGAAGGGTTGCAGGGGATCTCACCCCGATACGTTCAAGACAAAATCTCGAACGCGCTCGTGAACAATACCGAATCGACCTGCATCAACCCGTTCATGGTTCTCAACGAACTCGAAAATGGCCTGCAACATCACTCGCTGATCCCCAACGAAGAGACGCGAGAAAGCTACCGACGGCTGATCTCGGTCGTCAAAGACGAATACACCGATGTCGTCAAGAACGAAGTTCAGCGGGCCATTGCCGCCGACGAAGAAGCGTTGATGCGACTCTGCTCTAACTACATCGACAACGTGAAAGCGTATACGCAGCGGGAAAAAGTCCGCAACAAGTTCACGGGTCAGGATGAGCAACCGGACGAACGCCTGATGCGGTCGATCGAAGAACGAATCGATATTCCTGAAACGCGTAAGGATGATTTCCGGCGTGAAATCATGAACTACATCGGGGCGCTTTCGCTGGACGGGAAGAAGTTCGATTACAAAACGAACGAGCGATTGCACAAGGCGCTCGAAATGAAGTTGTTCGAAGACCAGAAAGACACGATCAAGCTCACGAGCCTGGTCTCGAACGTCGTCGACAAGGATACGCAGGAAAAGATCGATGTGGTGAAGGGACGACTGATCAAGAACTTTGGCTACAACGATGAATCGGCCACGGATGTCCTGCAGTACGTTGCCAGTATCTTCGCCCGAGGAGATGCAAAACGAGATTGATGACCGTTGCAGTGGCGGGGATTTCGACCCGCCACTGCGACATCTTTTCCTGTTCGTGCATTTTGGGCCGGGTTGATCGGCGACTGAACACCGGGACAACCCAGACCGAAGTGACTCAGCAACCCTCCGGGATGCTCCTCCCTCACGGTATGACTTCCCTGGATCGAGATCGACTGCACCGCGGCAATTGTGTCCGTCGGGCCTTTGTTTGAAGGACAACTGCCGTGACCCGTTCCATCGATCGAGACAATCAACGATTCAAGGAAATTGTCCGCGGAAAAGTCCGCCAGGGCCTGAAGAAATACATCACACATGGGGAAGTCCTCGGCCGGAAAGGACGGGAGACCGTCAGTATCCCCGTTCCCAACATCGAGATCCCTCACTTCCGTCACGGAAAGAAGGGCTCAGGGGGCGTGGGTCAGGGAGAGGGAGATCCGGGGCAGCCGATTGGCAAAGGGGAAGACGAAGGTGATGGCCAGGGGCAGGCAGGTGAAGACCCGGGTCAGCACATCCGCGAGGCAGAGCTGACCATCGAAGAACTGGCTCAGATGCTGGGAGACGAACTGCAACTGCCCGAGATCAAACCAAAGGGGCAGAGCACCATTAAGGCCGTTAAAACCAAGTACAACAGCATTCGTCAGACCGGTCCTGACTCGCTGCGGCATTTCAAACGGACGTATAAGCGCGCCTTGCGGCGGCTGATTTCCTCAAGCGAATACAACCCGAACCGCCCTGTCGTCGTTCCGACGCGCGAGGACGAACGGTTTCGGTCGTGGACCGAGGTCCCCCTACCGCATGCCAATGCCGCAGTGATTTACATCATGGACGTCTCAGGCTCGATGACTGATGACCAGAAGGAAATTGTTCGCACGGAATCTTTCTGGATCGACACCTGGCTGAAGAGTCAGTACGACGGTTTGCAGCGACGCTATGTCGTTCATGATGCCGTTGCGCATGAAGTGGATGAAGAGACCTTCTACCGTGTTCGCGAAAGTGGCGGGACACGTATTTCATCTGCCTATGCCGAATCCAAAAAGATCATCGAGCGCGACTTTCCCCCTGCAGACTGGAACATCTACATCTTTCAGTTTTCCGACGGCGATAACTGGGGCGAAGACAACACCAGTTGCCTGAAGACGATTCAGGACGACTTCCTGCCGATTTGCAACCTCTTCTGTTACGGTCAGGTCGAAAGTCCCTACGGATCGGGAGACTACATCCGCGAACTCCGCAAAGTGGCTGGCAAGTACGAGAACCTGATCCTCTCGAACATCAAAGACAAAGAAGCGATCTACGAATCGATCCGCACGTTCCTCGGCAAAGGGCGGTAGCGGGGTGCACCTGTCAGCGAATCGCATCCCGTCTGTGCCCCGCCGCTCGACATCGGCATCGCATGAGTTCCCGGCACAGGGTTGCCCCCGAAGTCCGAATTTGTCCTGACGGCGACATCGATCCATCGTTCTGCGGCAGAAGCTGCCGCTTTCTTCTCCAGACTTCTGTGAAGTGACTTCTCCGATTCTGCCGATAATACAGATGCGGCTCGCAATGAGCCGAAATTCGGAGCGGAATCAGCAACCTTTGATCATGATCGCCTCTCGCCTCAATTCTGAAGCGAGCGATCTCGTTTCCCAATTTGACCTGTCTTGTTGTCGCTGACATTCACCTGATCAAATCGCCGCTCACGGAAGAGAGCTATCGCCATGGATCTTGCCTTTTGGGGTTTTCGTCACTGGCCTTTTGACCGTACCTTCTCCGCAGATCGCTTCTACGCCAGCCAGCAGCATGATGAAGCCCTCGCGCGCATGCTGTTCCTTGTCGAAGAATCGCGTCGCTGCGGCATCGTGTCGGGGCCCGGCGGGACCGGCAAAAGCTTTCTGCTGAAGTTGCTTCAGAACCGGACAGAACGGCTGGGACGGATCACAATTCGGTGCGATGCCACGGGATTGGACGGCAATCAGCTGCTCGGACAGATCGCGCAGTCCTGCCAGACAGCGGTGGACATCGACGCTCCCCCGGCACGCATCTGGAACAGCTTGCGTGCCCGTTTTGCAGCGCTGGGATTGATCCGTCAGCCGATGGTGATCCTGATCGACCATTTCGATCTGGTCGAACCGAGTTGTCAGCAGGCCATCTGGCGACTGCATCAGCTCGCAGACGCGGTCGGGCTCAAACTGACAATCTTGCTCGCCACGCGCGAACAGCAGATTACGGGCCCGCTGCAGGAACTGGTGGAACTGCGGATCGAAATCAATGCCTGGTCACCCGCTGACACCGCGCTGTTTATCAATCGAGCCGTGCACCACGCCGGCTGCGGACAAGCCCTGTTCAGCGATGATGCTGTCAGGATGATCCATCATCTGACTAAAGGGGTCCCCTGGGCGATCTGTTGCCTCACCAGCCACTGCCTGCTTGCCGCTCGAAGTCAGGACCAGACTCACGTGACACACGAGTGCGTTGAAGCAGTGGTCGCCGAGCTTTGGCCTCAACAGATGTCTCCGACACAGCACAAGCCGGGTCTCCGTCGAGATCACCGCCATTCGATCCGCCATGCGACTTACGCGGCGCTGACCCGATAAGGACAACTCTCGACCTCGAGACCTTTTTCTACCAAACAGAGAGCCGCAGCTCCGGTAACAGAGCTGCGGCTCTCTGTTTTTGTTCAGTTTTTTGTCCCGGCGATCGTCTCAGTCTAACGGCCCACTCCCAGAGGCAGGGGGCGTTGGCAGATTTGGCCACTCCTGGGCACTTGCCTGGCACGACGGGGGCCTTGGAATCAGTCTTCGCGCCTCTGGAATTGGCTCACTTCCGAGTGCGAGCGTGTCGTCTGCCATTGCGACGGCCGAAGCAGTGGATAACACGACGCAGACATCATTATCACGGGGCGATTCGGCAATCGGTCCTGCACGACGTCAACGGCCCGCACAGGCCGGCCTCCCAGAATCAGCAGGGCGTGGGAAAGTGGATTCCTCAGAATCGAAGTATCCGATTCGCCGCCACCTTGAATGGGAAAACGGGGTGTCAACCTGCTGACACCCCGTTCAGTTTGAGAACGAACTCTCTGTCGCTCACCACGAATGGTCGTTTCGTCGCAGAGAGATTACGGAATCACGAAGTACAACCCGGTCACGACACCCGCCTCGACGAGAGCCGCTTCGGCGTTAAGGGGAATCTGATAGTGCAACTTGGGAGCACAATCCCCGGGTCGGTACCACCCAACGGGGTACTCATGCTTGCATGGTGGAACGATGACCATCTGGTATGGCAGCAGTCCTAACTGCACTGCAGCCCGCCCGATCGATGCGAAGGGCTGGACGATCGGATGGTGCGAGTGACCGGTTCGTTCCAATGCAGGATCTTCGAAATACAACGGGTAGTGCCAGTAGTTCGAGGCTTCCCACGCGAGTGTAATCTGCGGAAATGCACGCTCTTCAGCCGGTTTTGGAGTGAACGTGATGTTGAATTCTTTCGCCTGCTGCCGGGCGTAGTTGCGAATATCGGCGTCTTCATCACGGTCATAATGAGGATTGATCGAACCGATCAGCCGCTCAATCGGCGTCCGGGGCGAGCCCCCCCCATCCTTCGAAAGCGTGGAGGATTTGGGGCTCGGAGTCGATTCTGATCCCTCTTCGGAGGATCGCGCATCGATTTCCCCATCTTCCTCGACATCGGCCACAGCAATCCGTACGGGCAACGGCGAATCCGCGGCTGGGCTTGGAACCAGCTTGCTCCGTTCCTCCGGAAGAGCTGTATTCGACAGCTCGGGAAGTTCCATGACTTCTTCAATGACCTCTTGCGGGCGGCCTGGCTTTACCCAGTCCGAGTTATCCGACAGAGGGACTGCCGTCAAACGGGGAATCAACTGCCCTTCGGAAGTCAGCGGTGGCACTTCTTCCGTCGTAACCGAACGGGGTGTTTCGTTGGGCAGCGGCGAAGGAATCCCACCCGCAACACCCGAGGTGTCCGCTGGGTAGGCCCGTTTGAGTCGCTGCCACCGCTCAGTCGCCGATCGCTGCTTCAGGTCTTCCAGCATCCGAGTCGACGGCCGGAGTTCATCCTCGGCGTTGACCACTTGGCCCGCAGAGGTGACCACCAACAGCCAGGACAGCAGCGTTAACTTGCCACGGGATTTGGCCGTCGTGTTCTCGGGTCGCGTCAATCTGCTATTTAACATAAAGAAGGTTCTCCCTCACTGTCCCGTCCTGAGTGGCCGAGTTCGGCAGAAATCGGTTGTGAGTGCCCGTGTCAGCCGAGGCGGCGGTACCGTCCGTGGTTCTACTTAGGAGATACATCGGCTGTTGAGCCTGGGTAAACCGCATCTAACGCAGATTGACATCGAGCAATGGCAAAATCTGCCGATGCACTGAAAACCCTGCTGAACAGTCTGTGAAAATTTTTCAGCAGAAGAACTGCCCAATCGCCGATTCCACACCCGCCATCGAAGAACTGTTAAAGATTGGCAGCATGAGCGCGATCAATACAAACAGAATGACCCCCGCCATGACGACCAGCATCAGCGGTTCCAGCAGTCGAACCACCATTTCGAGCTGGCGATTCGTCTGCCGCTCCATTTTTTCGGCGATCCCCACCAGAACCGATTCCAGATTGTTCGCTTCTTCCCCCACCGCGATCATCTCAAGCACGTCGGGAGGAAACTGACCACATTCCGCCAGAGGTTGTGCCAGAGAACGTCCCGAGGAAACGTGATCCGCCGCCTGAGCAATCGCAGTGCTGATCACGCGATTCCCGGTCGCGTCTTTAGCGATGTGCAGGGCGGTCAGGATCGGCACGCCATTCTTGAGCAGCGTCCCCAGCACGCGGCAGAACCGTGCCACCGCCAGACTGCGGATGACCCGCCCCACACCGACGGTCTTCAACCGGAACTCGTCCAATCGCAGTCTTCCGGCGTCATTCGAGAAGTACTGCCGAATAAAGTGAAACGCCACCGCAATCACTCCCAGCATGACCAGGATGTATTTCTGAAAGAACGAACTGGCCGCCAGCAACAGGATCGTGGCGGAGGGCAACGTCCCCTCGGTTCGCATGGTTTCAAACAGAGGTTCAAATTTGGGGACAAAGAAGATCAGCATGCCGACCAGGATCAATCCCCCGACCACCACCAGAAATGCCGGATAGGCCATTGCCCCGACCACACGACCTTTTAACTCTTCCTGATGCTCGGTGAAGTCGGCGATTCGCTGGAGCGACTCTTCCATGAAGCTCCCTTCCTCACCCGCGCGCACCATGCTGATCGTCAAATCATTGAAGACCGTGGGATGCTGTCGCATGGCTTCCGCCAGACGAGTCCCGTCAGCGACCTGGTCGCGCACTTCCTGCACCACCATCTTCAGCGTCATATGACGGGTCTGCCGAACCAGCAGATCCAGCGATCGGAGCAACGGAACGCCCGCTCGCAGCAGGTCGGCAAGTTGAGTGTAAAAGACGGTCAGAATGCGCGCGGGGACTCGCTTTCGCTTATTCGCCTGATGGGCCCGCGCCGCCTCGGCCAGAGTAATCGAAACCGGAAACAGATTCTTCGCCGCCAGCGATCCCAGCGCCTCGCGCTCAGATGCCGCAGAAAGTGTCCCGACGACCTGGGCCCCTGAAAGTTCACGGGCGATATAGCGAAATTCTGCCATGGAATGACGACTTCTTTAAAACGCGGTCGATTCTCGAGATCCCTGGCATCGACTGCCGAACGTCAATAGACCAACAGCCGAGTTGTCCCGCAAGATCGAAATGCGGCGGCAACGGCGAGTCGCCACGAGAATTCGATCCCCTTCATCTGCGATTCAGTTTGGAACCGCAATCCAGCGTCAAAACACCTCCTGCAAGACGATGAGTCGTCCACACCGGGAGCCATTCTGGCCCGTGTTTCTTTAACCGCCTGGGTAGCACTCACGACAAGGCCTTCTCGAATTCGGTTGCGGGTTCGATCGCTGCTGTTCCGGCGGCTGACACGCCTTCCCGTGAGATCTTGGTGAGCAGGATCTCCTGCGATGCAGGACTGCTCAGGCCCTCAGAGCCGGGCGAGAAGCGCCGTCCCAGAGAGATCCAAGAAGCTACGGAAACTGGGCGTGGATCACACCCTGGTGAAGAGCAATCGAGGCTCCGTCACTCACGCTCTTGGAGTTTGCGGGATCCACTGGAACCACCCGCATTTTGGCCCCTGAAGGCGCGGTACGAAAGTACTGGCCTACGAGTTTCCCCGTCTTCCCCTCAGCAGTCCCATAAGGACAGGGGGCATCGCCCAGACAGCGGGCTATCGTGTGAAGGAGAGCCCGCTGCTTGAGCGTCAGTCGATTCTTACAGGTCTTTCCCGTGTGTAGCGAGGTATTCAGCGACTCCGCTGGTGGAAGCCTTCATACCGGGTTTCCCCTTGCTCCAGCCCGCCGGGCAGACTTCGCCATGCTGTTCGGTGAACTGCAGCGCGTCGATCATGCGCAGCATCTCGTCGACGTTTCGTCCGAGCGGCAGATCGTTCACGACCTGGTGACGGACGACACCCTGCTGGTCGATCAGGAACGAGCCGCGGAAGGCAACACCGGCATCGCAGAACTCGACATCATAAGCACGGCAGATTTCGTGCTTGATGTCCGCGATCAGCGGATACTGAACCTGACCAATACCACCGTCATTGACGGGGGTGTTCTTCCATGCGAGATGTGTGAACTGAGAATCGATCGACACCCCGATAACTTCGACACCACGCTGCTTGAACTCGTTGAGTCGGTGATCAAACGCGATCAGTTCCGAAGGGCAGACGAAGGTGAAATCGAGCGGGTAGAAGAAAATGACCGCGTACTTTCCCTTGATCTCTTTGGACAGGGAGTAGTCACGGATTTCGTTGTTACCCATCACTGCGGTGGCAGTGAAATCTGGAGCTGGTTTACCGACGAGAACGGCCACAAGAAATTCCTTTAAGGCGGGGTTAATGAGAAGCGCGCAACCACCAAAAGCAGTCAGCACGCAGTAAAAGCAGGACATGGGAGCGTAGCGACCTGACCAGTTCCCGGCAAATCACCACGAATGCAGGACAGAGGGATTCGCTCCCGCCAGGGAATCCTCAGATCTTCGGTTTCCCGCAGATCACGAGACGTTCGAGGGCAGAGTGCAAACCGGCTGCGGCGTCTCCCTGGGCATCCAAAGATAGACGCGACCGCCCCCAACACACTGAACAGACACACAATAAACTTCAAATCAGCAGAGGGCGCACGACAATTGATTTCCAGGATCCCCTTGCCCCTCAACCACCTCTTATCGAGAAAGTCTCTACCTGCCGCCCCTGACTTTGCCGACCATCTGAGCGAGAGCACGGTCAATATCTTCAGAGTCAGGGACTTCATCGAACTTGTGACGGATAATTCCCTGATGATCAATCAAGTAAATCATTGGAAGTTCATCGACCTGCCATTCGGTGAAGATTGGACCGCCCACGCCATCCGCCCAGCATCGCCACGTTACGATTTCTGTGGCAACCAACCGGTCGAGTACGCTCTCGGGGTCGCAGTTGACCCCCAGCAGGACGTAGGGCCTTCCCTGTTGCAGTTCGACCATCCTGCGTTCATTGCGGTACATACTGGTACAGTGAGAACTCCAATTGGCGAAGAAACTGAGCATCACCACCTTACCCCGGTGGTCACTCAATTTGAACTCGTTTCCAGCGACATCCCGGCCAATGATTTCGGGCGCCTTCACTCCAATTGCCAGATGCCGTTCTGCAAATAGAACCCGTTCTGCCTCTTTCACGATGGGCTTGTCACGCAGCACCACGTCACTAAATTCGTTGATCACACGTTCTAACAGTCGAATTCCCTCGACCTTCGGCCCCGGCTTCTCTGACGCGATCAATAAACGCGCCAGTAGAAGACAGGCGATGCCCTGGGTTTCTTTATCTGGACTTCGATTGATCACTTCCGTCAGAAAATTTTTGGCGGGGGTAAGATCGAAGTCTCCGACCAATTCGACCGCGATGTCGAAGGCGTCATCTTCGAGATGGTCGCGAAGCAGTTGAGATGTCACCTGGTGTAGGGGGGCGATCGCGGAAGATTGGGGGTAGTAATCGGACAGCAGCACCAGTGCAACAAACATTGCTTCGAAGGCGGTTGAAGTTTTGGGATTTTCACTCGCAATCTTAAGGAGTCTCGGCACGTCACGTCGCGCGGGGTTCTCTGAGACCAGAAGCTTTTCG
Source organism: Schlesneria sp. DSM 10557 (assembly GCF_041860085.1). Taxonomy (NCBI): domain Bacteria; kingdom Pseudomonadati; phylum Planctomycetota; class Planctomycetia; order Planctomycetales; family Planctomycetaceae; genus Schlesneria; species Schlesneria sp. DSM 10557. The sequence goes on along the minus strand of NZ_CP124747.1, from coordinate 4,592,911 downwards.
ACTTCCGCCTCGGATTTTGCTGCCTTTAGCCGTCTTCTGAATTCCTCATAGTTGCGTACATAGTCTTTGTGAATTGCTTCGACCTGGGGATCGAACAGATCGTTCTCGCCGCGATTCTTCCGATTCACTTCTGCCAATTCCAGCACTTCGCTTCCCGCCTGCGACGCCAGTTCCGTCAAGTGCTGCACGGCGAGTGCGAAACCAAAATCAATGTCGACGGTAATCCACGAGTTGATGCCCACCACTTTTCCGGAACGAGAGAGCAGGGGACCACCGCTGCTCCCCGGAAACATCTTCGCACTGGATTGAATCCAGATTTGGTCGTCCGGACTTTTCAAATCACTGCGTATGTCTGCAGGCAGATCACTCGTCTTCTGAATCGCATTTACGATCCCTTCCGTCGCGGTAAATCGCAGACCGCGCGGATGCCCCATTGCGACAACAGAAGCCCCCTGTTTGACATCCAGACGAGATGCCAGTTCGAGCGGAACGGCACCATGTGGGACAGTTTCGATTTGAACAATGGCAATATCACGTTTCGCATCAAATGCTCGGTAACCGGAGATGCGAACTCGTTCGCCGTCGCGGAACTCAGCTTCTGCCATCTCACAATCTTCCATGACATGAAAATTGGTCGCGACATACCCGTCCCGATTGATCAGGAAACCGCCCCCCATACCCCTACTCCGGCCATTGCTATCCATGGTACGGATCGCGACTAACCCTCGTGCGGAACGTTCAGAAATCTCACTGATATCCAGCGTACCTCCAGAACTGGGCGCACTGCGAGAAGTCGGCACCACAGGCGATCTGACCTCCCATTCATACCCCGAGTCTCCCCTCATACCATCTGGAGCTGAAGTTTCAGTGACCTGCGAATCGTCCTCTTCCAGGGATGGCGATGCCCCCTCGAACCCCTCCGCCTTTGACGGAGGAACAACAGTAACTTGGCCAGGGGCGTTCGTCCTGGCTGAGCTGAAATAGCTGCTGATCACATACATCAGCCCGAGACCAAAAACGACGATGACTGCCCCCACCCCGACCAGGGCAGTTTGATTCCTCTTTGCGACTTGTTTCGGTTTCTCGTCCGGTTTGGCCAATACCGGCGGCAGGGGTGTCGAAGCGACCCTCTGACTCACTCGTTTAGTGACGGTCGCAGGAGTCATGGCAGGCGGGCCGGCGTGCTCTACGGGAGTTGCAAACATCCCACTGGGAAGCTCGACGGAGCTACCGCAACGAGGACAGCCGACAGTTCGGCCTTTGTGCTTGTCACCGATCCGGATCGATGCAGTGCACCGGGGACAGAGGATTCTCGCATTCATAGCCAAGGATTCATCTCAACTCATTTATTTAAATCAGCTTACAACGCCACGCACCAAGTCCCGACTCAAGCCCCCCTTAGAATAATCTTTTTGCAACACCAAAGTAAACAAAACAACAGACATTAATACTTACTTCAATTGGTGCCAGTAGGAACCATCAGTTCACGCGATTAACCAACCCCGTTATCCGCCATCACCAGGTCGCAACGGACGGATCACCTGCAATGAATTCGGAACAGCGAACAAGGTTGGGCGGGGGGGCAGGACCATTGGCGATCACCGGACTCATCCAGTAAATTCCCCCTCCGGAGACGAGAGGGCAAAGGTCTCACTCCGCCTTGCACCACGGCCTGATTTCCGACCCAAGGACCAAAGAGTGTCTGCGATTTCGCACCGGACGATTTTGTTTCTCTGCACAGGGAACTACTACCGCAGCCGTTTTGCCGAGATCTACTTCAATTGGCACGCGGCACGGAATAACCTGGCATGGCGTGCGGAATCGCGCGGACTTGCACTGGATCCTGCCAATCTGGGGAACATGTCCCGGTACACAGTAGGACACCTTGGACAGCTCGAGATTCCCATAAGTCCCTATGAGAGACTTCCGCAGGACCTGACGGCCCAGGATCTGGAGGCCGCCCATCGCATCGTTGCGGTGAAAGAGACAGAGCACCGGCCGCTGATGACTGCCCGCTTCCCCGACTGGCTGCACAAAGTCGAATTCTGGCAAGTCCACGATATCGACTGCGCGTCACCTGAAGAAGCGCTCCCCCACCTCGAAAGAGAAGTGACAAAGCTCCTTGACCGCTTGTCGAATGACCCCCATGCGTGACCCGGGAAGACTGTGATTGAACCGAAGCCCCAGGGAGATCGCCCCCATTGCGGCTCCCGCGAGCCCCTGGCGATCAAGCCTCTCGCGTATTACCCGGACAGGGATCTGCATCAGAAACTCTGCCTGACAAATACGTTACATCGCACATCTCAATTTACAGGCTCCACTCAGATTGCCCAGGCGACGACTGGTGTGTTGAGACCTCTTCTGCCACAGAACGCCCACGGCCTGAAATCAAATTCAGCAGCCTGAACGGCAATCCCTCCCCGACCACACTGCCAGTGTCGCTCGCTCTTAACTTAAGAGCGCCGTTCCCGGGATGAACCGGCGATGATAGGAGTGCGGACCGATTCACCTCTGCACTCACGCGTCAGACCGACCTCACTGACCAGCCATCCCCGACCCGCTTCCCGCCTCAGCAATTCAATTTACTTTTGTTCCCCTTATTGATATTTCTGTACTCCATATTCAGAAACAAAGGAGTAATTGTCGATCGATCTCTGCCGGAATCAACTGGTCGAATTCCCGGAAATCAGGATCCGTAGCGGCAGGAACCACTGCCTCTCCGATGAAATTTCCGCTAACCCGCGAGAACATGTTGCGTTTTACTCCAGTGAAGCCTATTGTCATTGTGAAACAATGAAAATGAACATTCTGTCACATTTATCCAATGTTGAGGAAATGCAGCGAATCAGTCGAGTCGAACCCACCCACGGACACCGTGTCCATTTATGCCCCCCGGCACGCCCCCCCCAGGCTCCACCAGCCGTTATCAAGTCTTTCCTGGCACTTGTGTTGACAGCGGCGTTGGGTTGCAATCGCACCGGGACGTCCGTCGTACCACCGAATCCGTCCCCGGGGGACCGTTCGCACGAACCACAGACCACGCCTGCAGAGCGAGCCCCCGAGACCGAGACCGCCCTACCGAAGACGCACTCCCAAGTTGAGTCATCGTTTCAACGGATTCCCCAGGAAAAGCCCACAGAACCGCTGGACGAGGAACGAGCCGAAGCGAGCCCTCACACTGAGGGCAGTGGAACCGGACCGAAACAGACCAATCAGCCTGAAAAACTTCCGCTCGATCCTGCGTCTGCACTAAAAAAAGTCAAAACACTGCGCGATCAGGCCCGTTCCGCAATGGCCAGGAACGAGCACGGGAAAGCCCATCGTGACCTGACGTCCGCGTGGGAAATCGCTTCAAAACACCGCAATGACCAGACATTGGGCCCCATTCTCAAAGAGCTCGAACGTGACCTGGAAAGCGCCTCAGACGCGGCGAATGCGAGATTTCGGAGCGAGATCGACGCCACTTCGACAAAGCTGATCGAGAAATGAATCAGCGAATGGCGCTCGACTGATCACGCCGTCCAGTTGGCTGAAGACTCGGCTAGATATGCATTTTACTTTCGTTAGGGCCCGAACATGCCGACGACTGCATTACCATCACGCCCACCAGGCCTCCTGCCTCGCATCACGTGCCCGCATTGCTGGGAGCATTTCGCTCCGGAAAAACTCCTGTGGGTTGCAGAACATTCTGACTTGCTGGGGGATATGCGACTCGGCCCGGAACAAAGTCAGCGATTTCTTCCGACACGCTTTACCGTCAACGGCGAAGCGATCGATGCGAAGGGGTTTCCCTGTCATCAGCTGGCGTGTCCGAATTGCCATTTGACGATTCCTCGCTCTCTGCTGGAACTGGAACCCCTTTTTCTGTCGATTTTCGGAGCCCCCGCCAGCGGCAAGTCCTATTTCCTGGCCGCAATGACCTGGGAGCTGCGCAAGACCTTGCCGCTGACATTCCGAACCAGCTTTGCTGATGCAGACCCTGTCCTGAATCAGCAACTCAATGAGTACGAAGAATCGGTTTTCTCTGGAGCATCCTCTGACAAACTCGTGCCGCTCGCCACCCTGATCCGCAAGACGGAAGAGCAGGGCGATCTTTACGATACCGTCTCGTACGGGAACCAAACCGTCAGCTATCCCCGCCCATTCCTGTTTTCCATCCAACCTCAACCCCGACACCCCAACTCGCACAAAGCCGCGAAACTCTCCCGCACCGTATGCCTGTACGACAACGCGGGTGAATCGTTCCAACCCGGAAAAGACACAGCCGCTACTCCCGTGACCCGGCACATGGCTCAGTCCCGTGTCCTGTTCTTTGTGTTCGACCCGACACAGGATGCACGCTTCCAGCGACTGATCAATCAACAGGCCCTGCGCGGTACGACGGCGATGAAGACCATGCGGCAGGAACCGATCCTGCAGGAAGCCATCGCAAGAATCCGTCGCTTCGCGGGCCTGAAGCAATCCGATCGACACAAGCGGCCGCTCGTGGTAATCCTGACGAAGTTTGACATGTGGTGGCAGCTTCTGGAGTCGGACCCGCTTCCCGAACCTTGGCTGACAGCCCGATCACCGGCCAACGCGAACGAACAGTTCGAAGCCTTTGACTCCCGGGCGGTTGAGCGTCAATCCAGCCTCGCGCGCAATTTCATGCTGAAATGCGCGCCTGAAATCGTGACCGCCGCTGAAAATTTTGCTGATGACGTGACTTACGTCCCCGTCACAGCCGTCGGATGGCAAGTCTCGATTGACACATCTTCGGGACTTCCGGCGATCAAGCCCTCAGAAGCGTCACCTTACTGGGCAACGGTTCCATTTCTTTACGGACTGCACCGCTCAGTCCCGGGCCTGATCCCCGTTATCACCAAACGGAAAACGGGCTCATAACAAGTCGCTCCCCACGTTCAGCAATCCCTTCGCTCAATCGCGACCACTGCTGAAGACACGATGCCCCCCCCCTGACGGGGGCATCAGAGAACCAGGGAAATTCGCCAGAGATCCAACCAGGAACGAGACGTCAGCGGTGAAGGCGTCGGCAAAGCTAAAAAGTATGAGGCCCGCATGAGCCAGGAATTGTTATACACTTCGGCACCTCGAGGATTGAAGCCGGGAAGCCGCGGATTCTGCACTGTCCTCTGCACGCAGGGGATGCCCGCGCCACTGGCGTCGGCCTTGGAATCACTTTCAGGCTATCGCCCCCTGTTTTCCAGTAACGACGAACGAGCCCATCGCAACCCTGTTGTCCATTCGCACCTGAAGATGCAGGCGACAGGGCGCACGTATCACGTGCTTTCGCGGATTGCGGATTATGGCGTCGATTATTCGCAGCGCGCCAATAAACTGGCCCATCACGTCATCATCGATAACCAGGCGGAACTCCTGCAGGGAGGTCCCGCAAACCTGCTTTCGATGTCAGGCTTTATGCGCGAAGAATGGTCGGGGGACCCCAAGGTCGTCGCGATGAAGCCGGTAACGCGTGAACCTCGCGGGCTGACCGGTCCCTGCCGCCACTGGCAGGAAGTGACGGGCGACGCGGGATGGGCTGGTGTCCTGGCCGAATCGTACCTCAAGAATCCCGATCGCTTAGCGATTATCGTCTTTGACCCGGGACAGGAAATTCTGCCGCTCTTCGCTGAATCGATCTCGCTTCTGCCACCCGACAAGCGATGGGACGTCACGTTCAGCACCTATTTCACAGGTCTGGCAACGGGATCCACCTGCCTCTGGCGCGCGGTCGTCCGCGATTCCAAGGAAGCACACGAGTCACTACGGTTTGTGAACGCCCTAAGAATCGACCTCGCCGCAACCACCGCCCCCGCCACAGGCGGCCGACTCGTTGAAGCCGCAAGAACCGGCGAACGAACTACACCCTCCAATATGGAAGAACATCCAGAAGCACCGCATGGCCCGTCCCGTGCCAGAATTTCCTCCACGTCACCGCAAGACGCTCTCCCTCCGCCCCATGAACCAGCCATGAACTCCACGTACAAGCTGTCACCACCTTCAGTGACAAGAAATACATCTCATCCCTCACCACCGTCGCAACGAAGGAACCGGACGTCAATTCGGCGGCCAACCATTCACACCACTCTCAACCGATGGGGGTGGCATCTCCTGGCATTCGCGATTCTTATTTCAGTCTCTTCGGTAGTTGTGTTCAGCTTTAGTAGCACCAACAAACAACAACAGCAAGCGCAACCACCCTCTAATGCAGACCCAACAACGTCACCACCAGATCGCTCTGCAAACGGAACTTCCCTCCCACAGACACCTCCCTCGCCTGAAAGCCATACAGAAGCAAACGAACCTTCACCATCTTCGGCCAATGGCACAAACCAGGTCCCAGCACAATCCAACAAGAGCCCCCAAGCACCAACAACCCCCATCACGGACGCAAAGAAAGAACCTCGGCGTGTATACTCCAACATACAAGAGCTTCAAAAGCTATCTATCTTCGAGTTCACATGGAATGAAACACCACGACCAAATTACCAACACTTCTTCAAACTAGTTAAAACACCAACCGCCGAAAAGGACTTCAAAAACACGTTTAAAAGACTCCCACCAACCATCCAATTTCTCGTCCCCAAATGGTTACAGTGGTCCTTTACCCCTGCAAAGACAGAGCAAGAATCCGAGAAAACGCTACTCGAAATACAATCCATTGACCGAGACAACAGCACAGCTTTTAGCGAGGGAAAAATATCGCTTTTGAGCAGATCTACCGGAAAACTTGAGTATCAGTTCAAGCCTGCTCAATCACCCAATAAAGATCTCTTATCCTGGTGCGGCTTCCGCATCGAAGACAAACAAACAAACACGCCAGACACCCCAGAAGTAACTGAGCACTTATTACATAACCCATACATCCCGCCAGAAGACAGCGCCCCGTACACGATTGCATGGGATACAAAACTTCCTCGCAATGACAGGGTGTTTGACAGCAGTAATTTTCAGGTTGAACTAACTGAAGTATCTTTTGGATCCAAAACCATTAAATGCAACAGCAAGGCCTGGAAACGAGAGGCACATGAATCAATCTTCTTACTTCAAGAAATTTTAACGAAACTAGAACGAGAATTGGACCTGAAGAGAGTCGATGGCACCCCAATTACGCTTCGATTCGGTGCCAAAGAGAAGACCGACACAATCCATCTTTACATCAGCATCAAAGGCATCACTGACGCAGGCGGTTGGCTGGCTAAATGCGAGTCTATTCTCCGACGAGATGCAGAATCGATCTGCCCAAAGGAAGCAAATGATTTTACTGATATCAATGATGCGATAAAAGGTGCAATAGGTATGGCGATGAGTCCGGACGACACCGCACGAAGCTCAGACCCAAACTTCCAGAAAGCGATTCAAGAGATAAAGAGCCTGCTCTCGAAACGACAGCCTTCGGACGAAAAGGATGACTCTGCGGAGAAACTACGAACGATTGAGTCAAAGCTGAACTCAATTTCGGAGAGTTTGATCAAAACCAGTTCGCGTTTTGCAACTTTTCATAGGCTAAAGCAAGAAGTCTCAACACTCCGCATCTCGGCAGCTGTCCTTTCGCATGAACTCGGTGCGGTCACTCGCAAGGAGCCATGGATCAAGTTAGTTGACGCGCCCGTCGTTATTTATCCACCTGAAAATAACACTTCAAAGGGCCCCCAAGAGACCGGAGCGAACCAATGAATGAAATGCAGGAAGTAGTTGATGAGCTGCGGTTTATTCTCCAACGGGATGTCGTTGAACAGTCTGAAGAACTGACCGATCTGGTGCGCCGGTACTCGAACTTCTGTCGGGAAATCAATGGCCGCTTACGCCGGTGCGACGACTGCCTTAAGCGGGGATTACGTTCGGAGGCACTGCATCTGGCGCAGGGATCCCCGGACGTCCTCGACGCTGTCGCCGTTCTTGATTTTCCCGAGTTGACGGAACTGCATGAGCTATTGAGTTCCTACCTGATCACTCCACCCGAGCCATTACTGCTCGACGTGGCAGCCGCTCTTAACTCTGCCTATGCTGACCACCAGCCCCTGGAAAAGACGCTTGAGATTCATCGGTTGCTCGCGCTCGGTCGAAGTCCCCTTTCGCAGCGGTTGGTCGCTCTTCGTTCACTCGCCGCGCTCGATACGTCATCCCCCCACTGGGGAGACGATGTGCGCGACATGGAGCGAGCAAGGCTTCGAGATATCGAGGCTGAGTCCGCCGACGCATTGAAAGCGGGCGACGTGGCCACACTAAAGGCCCTCGTCAGCGAGATCAGCGCCGAGGGCTGGCTTACGGACGTCCCCCCACCCCTTAAGCGAAGTATCAAGGAGAAGGCGAATCAGGCTGTTCGTGCTCACGCCCAGCATCGGATTACCGAGCTGAATACTAAACTTCATGAGGCCTTCACTGCACTGGATTCCGCGACCGCCTTGACACTTCGTGATGAATGGAAGCAAACATCCCGTGTTCTGCAACTCGGCGAAGGTGATGCGCTTTACGAAGAAGTTTCCCCGATCCTGGCGTGGCTCGAAGATCTCGATCGCCACGCGGCAGACGCACGAACATACGAGAATGCGGTTGCGAACATCGAACGGGCTCTCGAGGACGATCACGTCACTGCGACCGCTCTCAGGAAATTGAAGCTTCCCATCGATCGGCTTGATCGCCCATTACCCTCTGGACTGGATTCACGATATCGAACCCGCCTGGATATCATTGAAACCATCGAACGTCGCCGCAGAAAGCTCATTATCGGTGGGAGCATTGCCGGGGCCGCGATCCTGATGGGGATATTCGGCTTTATGGTCAACCTCTCGGTGCAGGCTGATAAGACACGGCGACTCGTTGCGACGGCGATCGATTTCATCAATTCGGGGAATCTGGAAGAAGCACAGGAGTTGCTGGACGAACACGCCGGCGACTCTTCCGCCGAGGCCTGGCTTGATGTCAGAAAGCAACTGGCTGAGGCAGAGAGAACCGAGAAAGATCGAATTCTGCAGTGGAAAGAGCAGATCTCCACGGCCCAGTCCAGTAGTGATTTAAACTCGATCGAAGCCGCCCTCAAGTCGGCTCGTGAACTGTCACGAACCGCAGAGGAGAAGGCAGAGGTCGGCCAGTTATTCTCCGCCTGGCAGAAGCAGGCTCAAGCAGCACTGGCAGAGAAGGAGAAGGTATTCCGTGCCGGCATCGCATCTGCCACAGAGGCACTCGCCACGCTCGATCGTGTCCTCAGTTCGAGCGATCCTAAAAACGAGGGGGCCGTCACAACAGCGCTCGCCTCTGCTGAGGGTCACGTCAACAGACTCAGACCACTGATGAGTGGAGTTGGTAAGGAACTCACCTCCCAGGCGATGCTGCTCGATTCACGCTTGAATGCATCGCGGCAAGCGATCACGGATCTCAGCAGACGTTCTTCTGTTCTGACAAAGATCACGGATGCAGCATTGATGCTGCCGGAGCAGTTGCAAACCTCCAGGCCCGACAACTTCGTTTCCGCGCTCAAAGAGTTCTCAGAGACCTTTCCGGACGATCCACGCGCTCAGTCGTTCCGGCAAGCGGCGGAGCTTTGCCCGCTCACTTCCGTCATTGCAAAGCAACAGACTGTCGAAAAATGGAAGAAGCTGCGCCCGGTCGACCAGAAAGATCTTGAGAGTAAACTGAACGACATTCGCTCATTCGTGTCAGAACATCCCCAGAGCCCCGACTTCGAACAAGTTCGCGAACTCCAGAACTGGTTTGAATCGATCAACCGAAGGTTTGAAGAGGATGGAGACCCAGATGATGGAATATATCGACGCCTCGTCGCCCTCTTTAATGGCAAATTCATCAAAGAGGGACATATCCTCATTGACAGAGACAACAACACTTATTATCTGCCAAAACCTCTCACGGAACCGTTTGGAAGCACTGCGAGTTTTCTTTACATCATTGGCTTTAACAATGAGACGCGACGAGACGATCCTTCATTGCGGCCCGCTGACCTGCTAACACAGACATCCATTGAACCACCCCAACAGAAATTTGCGGCTGAAGTCAGATCCCGGATTCGCGAGATTGCTATTCATGATTGGCGAGAGTTTCACCAGGAACTTTCAGAAAAGCTGCTGACCGATAAAAAAATTGACGGCTTTTTACGATACCTGCTTCTGACCAAAACCCTCGAATATGCGAGTCAGGGTGATTACTTTCTTGCGCCAGGACTTGAACCAATCCTATCGAAGCTGAATGATGAGGAAATGGACCGATCCGTTCCGTGGATGGATCCCAAGAGCACTTCCGCGAAAAAAGCGAGAGAGCGTGCTGCCGAAATCATGGCCAAGCTTCCGTCATTGCCCCAGGCCTTCGCCGCAGCCTCACGGCGACAGGAAGAATTCGAGCGAGAAGTTCTTGCCCGACGTTTCTCTGTAGGTTGGCTTGAGAAAGCAAACAACGGCAGGGAATGGGCTTGTCGCACGAACTGGTCCCCGACGGATAACCACCAGCTATACGTTGCGTCACGCCCTGACAGCAACGGCTCTCGAAAGTGGCTCTCGATTGGAACACTCCAGGGCGGGGCGAGTGTCATCACGTCACAGATCGCTGCAGCGGTTGGCGAAGGGTCGATGGTGTTCGCAACGACAGCGAACACCGATGCCAAAACCGGACAAGTTTCCTCATCGAAATAGCCCCTCGCCCCCCATAGAGTCTTTCCTGGAAGACCAGGATGTGTATTGGAATGTGCCAAGATGGACGAAAACGACAACAAGCCGCAACAGTATTACATCCGTGTTCGAGGACGCGTCCAAGGTCCATTCTCGATTGAGCACTTGAAAGCTCTTCGCGGCAGAGCGCAATTCGGTCGGGCGAATGAGGTCTCAGTGGACGGAAGATCCTGGCAGTCGGCGGGGACGATTGAAGATCTCTTTGAGATGTCCCCGGGTAAGAGGTCTAAGGGGGACAAGAGTGAATCCGAGTTCATCGACGCAATGGTCGCTCCTCCGCCCGCGCGCGCATCCCAATCCGTCTGGTACTATGCTCTTGGCGAAGAACAATGCGGCCCCGTCAGTACGCGTGAACTTCGAGGCATGATCAGCGGCCAGGAACTCGACCCGGAAGACCTGGTGTGGAAAGAAGGACTACCCGGTTGGACGCCCATCCGGGACATCGGAGAACTCAATCCCCTGGCCGCGAGCGTCCACGCTGCAACCCCTGTCCAAGCCTTTGCAACGATCAACGCAGCGGGAAACTTCTGCTTTGCTTGCGGAGCACCTGCTGACGCACGTGCGGAAATCTGCCCGAAATGCGGCGTTCGACAGAAAACCAAAGCAGGGAAGTCACGCGTCACTGCCGCCTTACTGGCATTTCTGCTGGGAGGAATCGGGGCTCACCATTTTTACCTCGGTAATATCGTCGTGGGGATTTTGTATCTGCTGTTCTGCTGGACACTCATTCCGGGAATCATCGCTCTTGTTGAAGGGATCTTGTTTCTCACCATGTCAGATTCAAATTTTGATAGCAGATACAACTCATAATCACTGACTCTCCCAATCGTTTACTCAACCCTCCTCTGCATCAGGCGCATGCCTTGTAAGGATTGAAGTCCCGAGATGGTCGCATATCCAATTGCTGAACCGACTGAGCCAGAGCCACTCTCCTGGGCACGTGATGACATTGAGCAGAAGCTGCTGTTTCACGGCGGAAGGTTCACTCGCGTGAACTTCTGGTGTTCGCTGTCGCTGGCGATCGCTATGACATTTGTGTTCTATGCAGTGCTATTTCCCTTCCAGGACAACTGGATTGCGGGAAGCTTCTTCTTCAGTCGAAACCGTGAGACACCTGCTTGCATCGTCTTTCTGACTTGCTGGTCGATTGCCATTCTGGGGTTGAAATGGAGTAAGCTGCGGATGCAGCAGCGGTCGCTCGAATTGACGATCGTCCCTTCTGATCCTCAGTTCGTTCTGACGCCGCAAACGGTCGAAGAAGTTATTCACCAGATGCACGAGAAAGTGGATGACTCACGCCAGTTCGTGGTCTTCCATCGAATTACTTCAGCTCTGTCGAACCTGCGAAATCTTGGCCGCGTTACGGACGTCGGCGACATTTTGCGTGTGCAGGCAGAAACCGACGAGTCCGCGATGGAAACCAGCTACTCCCTGCTGCAGGGATTCGTCTGGGCAATCCCTGTCCTTGGCTTCATCGGCACTGTCGAGGGTCTCTCGGTCGCCATTGGCGGATTCGGCGGCGTTCTCGCGTCGTCGAGTGACTTCGAACAAATTAAAGTCGCTCTTCGCGGAGTCACAGGTGGATTGTCAACCGCTTTTGAAACAACGCTGCAAGGTCTGGTCGCAGCACTTGCCATACAACTCACCATGACGGTGCTCAAAAAGGAAGAGGAAGAGTTTCTCGATGCCTGCAGCGAGTACTGCTCCAAGCACATTACCAGCCGCTTGCGACTAATGCCCTTTGAACTCCGAGGTGATGAGTAATGTCGCGGCGAGGCCGATCGGGGCCGACCATTTCGCTTTTTTCGTTTCAAGACATCATTACGTCTGTCACGGCCATCGTGACGGTCATTACGTTGCTCCTTGCGCTTGATCTCGTTCAACGGAAGCAGTCCTCTTCGAGCAGCACCTCAGCAACTTTGTTCGCAGCTTTACAAGAGCGACTTAAGGCCGCCGAAGCAGAGTTAGTCTCTTTGCAGACTCTGACAGAGTCAGATGACACCCTTGTCCGGGAAGCGGCCGGAGTTTCGCCCGCCGAATTGCGCAACGAAATCGCACGAAGAGAATCCGCCATTACGGATCTTGAGCAGCAACGAGCTGAACTCGAACAACAAAAGCAGAAACTGAAGCAGCTTGAAACGACAGAACTGAGTAAACAGTTTGACCTGGAACCGGTTAAAGAAGCTCGAAATGCAGTTCTGCGGAAGGCATCTGAACTGGACCAGCAGCGCGTCCAGGAGCAATCTGACGATCGCCCGATTTTCACTTTGCCGCGCGGCATTCAGAAAGAGGGTTGGCTTGCAGTGATTGATTCAAAGCAGATCGCCGTCGCCCCCCTGGGCAGGCCTGCAGTACCTGAGATCTTTTCGGCCACGGGACTTCCCATTCTTGGCTCTTCCGCTTCCGCCAATTTCGACAATTGGATCAGCGACCAACGATTGCGGTCGGCGTACTTCTTATTGCTGGTCCGGCCTGACTCTGCAGAGATGTTCGATAAAGTCCAAGCCGTACTTGATCGGCGGACGATTTCTTACGGGTTCGACCTGATCGACGCCGATCAGCAAATCCTGCATCCAGAACGAGGGGCGGCCCCCTGATGTCACGTCGTCGCGCCCCCAAACAGGAAAGTCTCGAACTGTTGCTGGACACAATCTGCAACACTTTCGGAGGCGTTCTGTTTATTGCCATCCTGGTTGTGATGCTGCTGCAACAGACCACCGACAACCCGTCACAGCCTGCCTCCGATTCACAACCCACCTCCGATATCGTCCCCGTCCCGGAGGAGGAAGTAGAATCGCTGAAAACACAACTCGAAACAGCGATATCGAGCCTCTCTCGGCTACGTGAGAACCGGGATAGCCAGGAACTCGTCATGCAGGCGTTTGCACCGAAGGAGATCCAGACGCTGCTGGAACAGCGTCGCAAGATCACTTCGCGACAAGAAGCGATCCAGGCAGAAGTCGATCAATTACTTGCGGACAACACACTGCTCACTGCACGTGTGGAAACCCTGCAAGCGGAGAACGAAAGTGTCAAGGACGAGCTTGAGGAAGCAAAAAAGCAACTGAATGAGGCAGAGGCCAGACTTGTTGAAGAACGCAATTCAAGGCAGGTTGAAGCCCGTCTTCCTATCGTGCGATCGACACTTGGTAAGCAGGAGATTGGTCTTGTCCTAAGGTATCACCGCCTTTATGTCTGGCATAAATACGGACCTGATTTCGAACGCCTGGGACTCAATGATAATGACTTTGTTGTCATTGGTGAGGAGAGCGATGGACTTGTCACTCGTCCAAAACCCACTTCGGGCGTTCCCCTGAACGAGGACGCAGGTTCGCGGGAAGCCATCCGCGCAGTACTGCGAAAGTTTAAACCGCAGTCGTGCTATTTCGCGGTGATTGTACGCCCCGATACGTATGGAGACTTTCGGTATCTGCGTGACGAAATCATTGCTTTAGGGTTTGAGTATCGTTTAATGCCATTAAACGATGACTCACCTGTGACTGACCGTGGCGGAACAGGTGGGAAGGTTCAGTAATGCTGGACTCACTTTCCACCGTCATCAGACCTCAGCTCTGTCTGATCTAAATTTAGCGGCTGCGCCAGAGGATGTCGTCGGAGATGGCGAGTTTTCTTTGGGTTTCGGCGATGTCGTCGCGGAAGCGTCTGGCGTCGAGGGGGTAGCCCTGGGTTGGCTTCAGGCCAGTCTGGTGGTTTGACCAGAAGGAATTGAAGCGGGCCATCGCCAGTTCGCGGACGTACTTGGCGGTCATTGAGGCCAGGGCCACCGGTCCGTGTTCCTCAGCGCGGGGCTGGAATCGAAGCAGCGATTTTCCCACTCGGTAATCACTCCGTTCTTCCCCCTCGGCCAGTCGGAAGATCATGTCGCCATCCAGCACTTCGGACAGTAACTGGTCGTAACGATTCCGGCCCCCGTGCTTGTCGCCGACAATGAAGGTCTCGGTCTCGTCCGGACTCCAGACTGAGCGTAACAACTGAAATGCAACGCGTGAGACGACCAGAGATTTATTGTCGTACAGCCGCAGCAGCCGGTTAAAGTCATGCGCTTCAACGATGGCTACCTTGATCGCGACGAGGCGGACTCCCTTGCGCTCACAGCAGGTCCGCCATTTGCCACTCACCTCCAGATCGTGCTGCTCGAACGGGAGTTGCTGGGGCAGATGACAGTACCACGGGACGGTTGAAGAGGCGGGAGGAATTAGGGGGCAAGGGGTGCTGAGCGCCTCGCACAGAGCTTCGAAGGAATCCGGTTCATGACCGATCATCTTCAGGGCGGCCAATACCCCGCGTTCCAGCGCCGCAAATCCTCGCTTCGGCTGAAACACTTGTTTCGAATCGGCAACGTGCAGCCGTGCGTCTCCCGCTTCGGGAGCGTTCGTCAGAACCGACTTGAATGTCTTCCAGAAATCAAATTCCGTGGGGGAGCCAGGAACGTCCCAGACGGTCACCGCGACGACGAAAGGCCCCAGGTTAGGACCGAGCCCCGCCTCGTCCATGCCAATCAGGCGAGCCATGGGTTCATCCTTGAGACAGCTTCGAAAAAAACAACCACTTGATACGAACTCTCAACGGGGCCAAATCGCAGATCCGCATCTTGCCCAAGTCACATGCCCCCCAAGTCACGCGACCCAAAGCCACGTCACCGGGGACGATGCGGAACTCTGATCCGACACTTCCTCGTCCCGTGACTCTACGCCCAGTAACTCTTTGGGACGAGGAAACTCATTCGGGGCATTGACCGGTCGCGCACCGACAATCGCAAAGACACACAGGAGATACGCGGGATGACATGAGAAGGTCTCAGCCGATTCCCACTCTCCTGCGCCGATGCTGTGTGTCTGTGTTTAGCATCTTACCTGCGGACCATTCAACTCTGCAGTCCATTCAACCTCCCCCATCAAGGAAGAGGCACAAATTTGACACAGACGGGGATGCCGACTTCGATGGCTGCCCCGGTGGGGGACAGCTTCCCCGTCGCGGCATCAATTTTCAGGACGGTGACATTGTTGGTGTCCTGATTTGCGGCCAGCACGTAGCTTCCCGTGGGATCGATGTTGAAATTGCGCGGCGTCTTGCCGCCGGTGGATTGATGCCCCAGAGCCGTCAGTCGGCCGGTCGCGGGATCGCACTGATAGATCGCCAGGCTGTTGTGACCGCGGTTGGAAACATACACGAATTTTCCGGACGGATGAACGACCGTCTCGGCGGTCGAGTTTCCCGGGGTTGGTTCCGGAATCGTGGACAGGGTGTGAATCTCTTTCAGCGATCCTTTGGCGGGATCGTAGGCAAACGACGTGATGGTCGAAGTCATTTCATTGTTCACGAAGGCATACTTGCCGCTGGGATGAAAGGCAAAGTGACGAGGCCCGCTTCCGGGTGCGACCACACCGGCGGGAGGATCGTTTGCCGTCAGCAGCCCTTTGCTGCCGTCAAAGCGGTAGACCAGGACCTTATCCAGGCCCAGGTCCGCCGCGAACGCGAACTTGTTCGCAGGATCGAGGTTGATCGAATGAGCGTGAGGACCTTCCTGCCGCTGCTTGTCGACGCTGGAACCCTGATGCTGAATGGTGGAGGACGCGGGTGAAAGCTTTCCATCAGCCAGAATCGGCAGGACGGAAACACTCCCTCCGCCGTAGTTGGCGACGAGGACGTTCGTCCCCTGGGCGTCGGTCACCAGATGACACGGCCCCCCACCTCCCGAGGATTGCTGGTTCAGCAGCTTCAAACGTCCGGTGGCGGAATCGATCTCAAACGCACTGACACCACCCTGTTTCTTGCCCTCGAAGTCGGCGATCTCGCTGACGGCGTACAAGTTTTTGCGACTGGGGTGAATCGCCAGAAACGACGCGTTCTTCACTTCGGCCGCCAGTTCGGGTGCAGACAGCTTGCCCGTCGCGGCATCGAACGTACTGACATAAATCCCCTTGCTGAGTTCACCCGAATACGTGCCGAAGTAGACACGAAATTTTTCGGGATCGGCAGAATTGGCCACCGTGGTCATACCCAGAACTGTTGTCATGACGATCAGCCACTTTGAAATTAGACAATTCATGAGACACTTACCTGATAAGGAATCGGTTCCTGGGAAAGAGACGGGGCCAGAGAGAGTTTGAGGTGATGAAGTTTCTGCCAAGCGGACGATTCTCCCTTGGAGGAGGGGAGGCATTCACTGCTGTTCCTGCACGTCAAAGGGGCCTGCCGCAGACAATTCAGACAATAGAACGCGCGGGGCCAAGCGCCAAGCAATCGGACACATGGAGTGGCTCCATCGTGCCTCTGGCAGGGGAATCTGTCAGAATGAGGTGCGAAACGCCCCCCCGTCACAGTGCGAACTTGGCCGCAAACAGAAAACAGGGGAGAGTCGATGGAACGGCCTTCGTTTGACGGGTTTCGGATTAGAATGGGTAATGATCAGTTCGATCACGTCGCGGAACGAGGGCCACACAAGCGGGCCGAATCTGCCATGTGAGAATCAGCTACGTGAGACGAGGTGACTTACCAGCAATAACGTTTCACCCCGCAAAAACTTTCACAGGGGCTGAGTGTGGGAGAGGCGGGACGGGACGCGGCGGAGTGGGTTCCGGCTGATGGAACCGCTCGAGCGTTGCGCAGGAAAAGATGAGGTGGCGAATGTTCAGGCGAAGCTGGATCGGCGGATTGGCAATACTGGTCGGCAGTGCTGCCTTTGGATCATCGATGGACGGAGCCGAGATCCGACTCAAGAATGGGACGACTCTCCGAGGACAGTTTCTGGTGATGAGTTCGCTCGGGGGTCGCGCGGTCGGAGAGGAAGCGCTTCGCCCCAGCGAAGAAGAGTTGAAACGAGAGAAAGACCGGGGCCCGACGCCACACAACATTGGCAGAATCGATAACGGCTGGCAGCGGACCTATTTTCCCCTGCTGCAACGAGATGTTTCCAGCGGAGGACAAGCGGCAGGACTGGCTTCGCAGAACCCTGTGGCCATTCCAATGCCCCCGCCGAGAAGGTCAGATCAGGGGCTGGTGGTTTCGACGTTTGGCTCGATCGCGGACGTAACGCCGTTTGATGAATACGGGCGGCGTCGGCTAAAGATCGTTACTCCTAAAAAGATGATGGATGTATTCCAGTCCATCACCGAAGTTCATCCCGATCATGTGCTGGTTGAAAGTACGAACTGCAACTGGAAGCTGGGACTTCCACTCAAAACCATTCCCATCGAAACGCTGGAACCGATGCTGAAGATGCAGGTGAAGCGAGACGATGCGGTCGCACGATTCGCGCTCGTCCGATTCTATTCTCAGGCGGAACACTATCCCCAGGCATTCGCGGAACTGGACGCCATTGAAAAGGACCTGCCCGAGCGAAAAGAACTGGTCGACAAATCGCGCGAAGAGTTGATGAATTACTTCGGTGACCGAATTCTCCGCCGCCTCGAACGTCGTAAACGGGCCGGTCAGTTTGAACTGGCGGAAGCCTTTGCCAGAAAGCTGCTGAGCCAACCGTTGACGGGAACCGTCATGCAGAAGGTCAGACAGACCATCCAGGAGCATGACCAGGCTCGTCGTACGATCGATCAGGCCAAGCTGTTACTCAGCGAATGGCAAGCGAAACTCAACGACGAAGAAACAGCGGAGAAACTCCAGCCGCTCCGATCCGAAATCAACGAACAACTCAGCATGGGAACGCTTCCCCGCCTGGATGCTTTTCTGAAGGCCGAGAACGACAAGCAATATGATCCCTCGCAGCGTCTGGGGCTGGCCTACTCAGGCTGGGTCCTGGGATCGGCAAATGCCACTCCAGACCTCTCTCAGACGCTACGGATCTGGGAAGCACGTAATATTGCGATCGACGCTCTGCGCAGTGACGACATCGGCATACAGGCGGATAAGATTGATCAACTGAAGAAGCTCGAAAGCGTCAGCCCTCAAACGGTGCTGAAACTGGTCGCGCAGCTTCCCCCGATTCTGGATGCCAGTGAGATCCGGCCAGGCGCGATTCATCAGGTCACCACAACGGGAATTGAAGGCCGCAGCTACGCGGTCGCTCTTCCCGCTGAATACTCACCCCTTCACACCTATCCACTGCTGATCGTACTGAGAGCTCGTAATCGCACGATTGAACAGGCGGTTGAGGCTTGGACGGGGGACTTGCAGGATCCTGATCTGGGGAGCCAGCGGGGTTACATCGTCATTGCCCCGGACTACGCCGATCCCAATCAGGATGAGTACACGTATGGAACGCCCGCCCATCAATATGTACTGGACTGTCTCGTCGATGCCAGAAAACGATTCGCCGTCGACAGCGACCGCGTCTTTCTGACAGGCCATGGCATGGGAGGCGATGCGGCGTTTGATATCGGCCTGTCCCATCCCGATGAATTCGCCGGAGTTCTGCCGATTGGAGGGAACGCCGTCAATTACTGCGTCTACAACTGGCAGAACGGCAGTCATACGGCCTGGTACGTGGTCGGAAAAGGTTACGACTCAAAAGACAACCGTGACCCCTCCAGTAATCTGGTCTTCGACAATATGCTGATCCGTGGATCTCGTTTTGATTTCATGCTCGTCGAATATCTGGGCCGAAATGGCGAAAACCTGTTTGACGAATGCAGCAAACTGTTCGACTGGATGGACACCCACGTTCGTCGCCCCATGCCGAAAGAATTTGAAGTTCGTACGCTGCGAAAAGGGGATAACCGATTTTTCTGGGTGACAGCGAACGGACTGGCGCGGGACTACATACTTCCCGCGCCTCCCGGGGCCGCTCAACGGGTGATCCCCATGGAAGTCGATGCACGGATTACGCCGGGTAACACACTGATCGTCAAATCGGCAGCGGCCGGATTCACCGTCCGACTCTCACCCGAATTGATTGACTTCGATAAGAAAGTCGTCATGAAACTCGGGAATCAGTCGAAGAGCGAGAACATTTTTCTGAAGCCGGATGCGGGAGTCGTCATTGAAGAACTTCGTCAGCGCGGTGATCGGAACCGGCTCCCACTCGCCGTGATCACACGGTAGGGTTCTGGCCCCCTAGGTCGACCATACAGGGTCGGGCGTTCGCATTTCAAATCTGGCCAACTGGCCCCGGGGATATCAGGTTGTTACCCCCCGGTCATTTTTGAAATGGGGAACACCCGACCCTTTCTTTTTTGTCTTCGCCCGTTACCCCCATTCACCACAGCCCCTCCTTGTCCTTTCCTCACTTCTGTGTCAGGTGAAAAATCTGCCGCTCCAGGGCGGGGTAGTTTCTCCAGTTTGAAGCGCGACCAGGACGTCTCCTAAGCCAACCTTAATTTGGAGCATCTGGCGAGGCTTTGACTTCAAGCGAATGTCAAAGCTTGTCGATTATGACGGTTAAATGACCGTGCGCAACTGTGCTCAAGCGGGGCCAAGAAGTTCAGGATGACGATGCCGCGAAACTCTCCCGGGACACCGGGGGGGGGGGAGCGGAGACGAGCACACTCGCGACTGGTCATCGATTGTGGCTGCGATTGAATAGTTTACATCGGCGATAAAACTACATGAATACCCACGATTCCGATTCATCAGTGAACGGTCGCGCGGATCTGCGAGCTGTCAGCGGCGGTCGCTCCTCGTTCCGGCACACCTGCAACGGGCTGGCCCTGGCCTCGGGTCTTTCGCTGCTGGCATGGCTGGTGGGTCTACCTGCAATGCTTTCAACGCCGATGATTTCGGCTGCGACGAAACCGAAGCCAGGTGAGCCGGCGGTTGTTGCGGAGACGACTGAGAAGAAAATCAGGCTGAACTACTATTCGGCCTCGTGGGCAAAAGTCTTCCAGGACCTTGCAGCCACGGGCGACATGGAGATCATCGCCGATCAGCTCCCACGTGGTCGGTACTCACGTCTGGATCGCAACGAGTACACACGCAAAGACGCATTGCGCATCGTCAATAAGGAGATTGAACCACAGGGACTGCGGTTGATTGAAAAGGGGCAGTTCCTGATCCTGCTTGAGATCGCGACCACCCGACCGCAGTATCCTCCCGCCGTTCTTCCCGCACGCGGTTCTGACAAACATCAGGATGCGAACGTCTCGTCGGACGACTCCAAAGATGAGGCCGTCGTGAAGCAAGGGAGTTTTCGTGTCGATTCGATGACCGCTCCTCGTGAGAACACGGCGAACGAAGAGATCATCGTCCACAAGTCCATCCGCTACACCGGTCGCGACGGCAAGCCACTTCCGATGGAAGCCGAACCTGCCACTGCGA
The DNA here is from genome assembly GCF_041860085.1 of Schlesneria sp. DSM 10557. Classification (NCBI taxonomy): domain Bacteria; kingdom Pseudomonadati; phylum Planctomycetota; class Planctomycetia; order Planctomycetales; family Planctomycetaceae; genus Schlesneria; species Schlesneria sp. DSM 10557. The sequence goes on along the minus strand of NZ_CP124747.1, from coordinate 4,572,005 downwards.
AGGAAAAAGAAACCGCCGCGAAAATGACGCCTGCCAAACGAGTCGTTCGTCAGACCGCACATGAAGAGCCGGTGGGCGAGACCGAGGACCTCGAAGAAGACGCTCAGCCTGCTCGCAACCGGCAGCCACACCCTTTCGAATCCAAGGTTCCAACGGGACTTCAAAACGTCGGCGCACCAGCTCCCGCTGTGGTCTTCAAAACACGCCACACCAGCGCGGTCGACTTGTCGAAGCGCGTTTACCGAGCGATGAAATCGTCGGCCGAACTGATTGATTCCGGTCGCAATGGACTTCCCGCTTTTCGCGTCGCCAGCAAACCAGGTAAGGGGAGCAACGATTCATCGGCTTCCCAGAAGGATCCCATCGAACCCGTCCACTTCATGATTTCGATTGATGAGGCTCACGACGAACTGCTCATCGATGGCAATGCCCGCAATGTGGAAGCCGTGATCAAGCTGCTCAAGGCCCTCGATCAACCGGCGGACGGGAAAACGACGACGACTATCAAGGCGAGTACTCAGTACGTTTGTGGAATCGCAGAACAGCTGCCTGCGGAGATCGAGCGAATTCGCAAGGTCCGACATACGGATGCGCAATCGCGTCTGGCCCAGGCGGATGACGATTCACAGAATCCCCCCGATCCCGAATCAGACGACATGCAGATGATCCCGGTCACTCCGAACGAGGATGCGGAGGGGACACTGACCGGCATCCTGGGGAATTTCAAAGGTCAGGTTAATATTCAGGTCATCGAAGACCTGAATGTCATTTTGATCGAAGGAAACGACAAGGATATCGCCCAGGTCGAACAGGTCATCAAGCAGATTGAGCAACTGGCGGTGGCAACCGCTCCGCGGGTTGAGCTGCTGCATTTGAAGCACGTCGACTCGGAATCTCTGGCGGAACTGCTGACCGCTGTTTACGACAAGCTGACGAAGTTCCCGGGGAAGGGGACGCAATCACGCGAAAGTGTCGCGATCATTCCCGTCACGAAACCAAACTCGTTACTGATTGTCGCTCCCGCGGCGGATCTGGAAAACATCCTCGGCCTGGCCGAAGAACTCGACCAGCCGGTCGATCCCGAAACCGAATTTCAGGTCTTCTCGCTCAAGGCTGCAATCGCGTCCGAAATCGAGGTGTTAATCACCGAATTCTACAAGGACCGAACATCACTGGGTGCCAAGGTCATGGTGATCGCCGACCCTCGATCCAACTCGTTGATCGTGCGGGCCCGTGCACGAGATCTGGACGAAATCCAGTCTCTGATCCGCAGACTGGATCGTGAGGGAGGCGAAGCGGTCAGCCTGGTCCGAATCTTTCCGCTGAAGAATGCTGTCGCGGCGGAACTGGCTGCCGTGATCAACTCGGCCATTCAGTCCGTGATTTCTCCACCGACCCAATCGGGTGGGGGCGGAGGTGGATTTGGACAGCAGCAGGGGTTGAGCAGTGGGCAGGTCGAAGAACAGTTCAAGAGCGTCAAGTCGGCCGTCCTGCAGTTCCTTTCTGTCGACAAGAACGGCTCACGTGAAGTGCAGTCTGGTGTGTTGTCGGAAATTCGTGTCACGCCAGAAGCACACTCAAACTCGCTGATTGTCACGGCGTCCGAGAAAAGCATGGACCTCATCGAGGCGCTGATTTCGAACCTCGACCGCCCGACGAACACGGTTTCCGAGATCAAGGTGTTCACGCTGGAAAATGCTGATGCCCAGCAGATGGTCCAGCAGTTAAACGCATTGTTTAACAGTCAGCAGCAGGGACTGGGTGGCAACCAGCGTCCCCAGTTGGGAATGAACCTCGCCAATGCCGACGACGCCAGCAGCAGCCTGGTGCCGCTCAAGTTCTCGGTCGATACGCGTACCAACAGTGTAATCGCAGTTGGAAGTGGGGATGCGCTGCGCGTGGTGGAAGCCATCATGCTGCGTCTGGATGAAAGCGATCTGCGAGCCCGTAAAAACACGGTCGTCCGTTTGAACAACAGCCCCGCGGCCCAGATCGCCCAGGCGGTTACGCTGTTCTTTCAGCAGCAACGAGACCTCGCGATGGCTGATCCCAACCTGATCAGCAACGTCGAACAGCTGGAACGCGAAGTCATCGTCATCCCCGATACGATCTCGAACAGCCTGCTGGTGAGTTCGACTCCGCGTTACTTCCCCGACATTCTGGCGATGATCCGCAAGCTGGACGCGGTTCCCAAACAGGTCGTGATCCAGGCGTTGATTGTTGAAGTCCAACTCAACAACACCGACGAGTTTGGGATCGAACTCGGTCTGCAAAGCCCCGTGCTGTTTCAGCGCAGTGTGCTCGATGATCCAGTCGTGCTGACAACGACCACCACGGCTGTCACCGGTTTACAGACGACGACCCAGTCCATTTTGTCACAAACGGGTTCCCCCGGCTTTAACTTCAACAACCCGGGCCTTCCGCTGGGGAATAATATCTCCTCCAGCCCCGGCGTTGTCGGCGGACAAAGCCTCAGCAACTTCTCGCTGGGCCGTACCAACAACCAACTTGGGTACGGTGGCCTGGTTCTTTCCGCCGGCTCGGAAGCGGTCAACGTCCTGCTACGGGCACTGGCAGCCAATCGCAAGCTGACGATCCTCAGCCGACCTCAGATTCGAGCACTCGACAGCCAGTTGGCCGAGGTGTTCGTAGGACAGACCATCCCGACCGTGACAGCCTTTAACACGAATGCAACGACCGGCGTTCTCTCTCCCATCCTCACTCAGCGCGAAACAGGGATCGGGATGCAGGTGACGCCACGTATCAATGATGACGGTAACGTAGTCATCCAGATGTACGCCTACCGCAGCCAGTTGAGCCAGGAAATCGTCACAGTGACGACTGACTCTCGTGGTCAGGCCGTGGGCCAGCGAATCACCGACCTCAGTAACGTCCGCTCGACCGTGCTGGTTCCTTCCAACAGTACCATCGTGATCGGGGGGATGATCAGTTCCCGCGACGAATCGTTTACTCGAAAGGCCCCGCTGCTGGGCGATCTTCCTGTCGTCGGAAGCCTGTTCCGCTTCGACTCGCGAACATCGATCCGAACCGAACTGCTGATCTTCCTGACGCCGCGAATTATCAGCGGAATCGAAGAAGAAGAATGTCTCAAGGAAATCGAAATGGGACGCATTCACTTTATCGAAAGCGAAGCAGAAGAAGCTCACGGACCACTCCGGGCGATTGCTGCTCCTGAAGAATTCCATATCGAAGAAGAGAACCTGCCATGGGTACAGCGTCCGATCGTCTCTTCACCCGAGAATGTTGCCCCCACCGACGTCCCGCCCGCTCCTGGTACCCAGAGATACATGATGGTTCCATCCAGGACTCCTGAAAATTATCCGCCGCCGCCATCCGGCACGTCTCCCTCGTCGACCGTTCCCCCCGTCCCTTCCGCAGGAGACAGTTCCGGCGTCCCTCCGGCTCCCGGTGTCCCTCCCGCGCCACCACTACCCGACTCGGAACTGGGAAGGTTGAACTCTTCGCGGTTGCGGGCGACGGAGGAAGATCTGTCCGAGAGCACGGTTACCAAAGCGAGCTACCAGGCTCCCGCAGCGCCGAAGAAGAAATCCTTCTTCCCGAAGCGGGCTTCCAAGCCGACCAAGTAAAGCCAACCCAATTGCGATGACAGTAAATTCGCCCGGAGTTTGAAGTTCATGACTCGCTTACCACGAATCATCTCGCGACTGGTTTGTCTTGGTGTGATGCTCGGCCAGATCGCTGGCTGTGCCACTTTCCATATCCCTTTCTCCAAGAAGATACCCAAGGCCTCGGCGTCAGACCCGGTCGTGCAGATTTTGTGTCTGTGGCAGCAGGCTGAGGGTCGCGACCCCGATGGGTACCCCTGCAAGGGCTTCTCGGGACAGATCCTGTTTCTGTCGAGTAAAGCGGCAACCCCCGTGCAGTGCGAAGGGGACGTCCGCATCTACCTGTTTGATGATCTGGGGACGGCCGAAGAACAGACCAAGCCGCTACGGCAATTTGATTTCGATAGTGGATCCTGGAAAATCCATCTGACGGAAACGTCGCTCGGACCGACTTACAGCGTCTTCGTGCCGTATGTACGGCGCGGGGTGAAAGACGCGAACTGTGCACTTCGCGTTCGCCTGAAGCCGAGTTATGGACAGTTCGTCTTCTCAGACCTCTCAAACATGCCGCTGAATGGTAACAAGAAGCCACTTTCCGGTCCGGAAGCAAAACCCTTCTCAGAGGAGGAGACGAACACCGAGGCGGCCACCGAACTGGCCAGTCGACTTCACCGGACGACAACCATCTCCCTGGGTGCCAATCCCAAAGTCACCGATTCGCTGGCTCTCGCGAAGAAGCCTGAATCGACGAGTGCCATTCAGTTGATGTCGCATGAAGTCCCGGCCGAGGTTCCACAGGAATCAGCGGAATCCAAGCGGATCCGCCAGCTCGAAGAAATGGTCAAGCAGTTGATGGAACAGAAGTCAGCCCCCCCGGTGGTTCCTCCCGCCCAACCTGCAGCTCAGACTCCTGCTCAGCCGGCCGCTCCACCTCAGGTGCTGGATTTATCGAGCGTCATGGAGAAAATCGAGCCCGAGAAACCAAAACCAGACCGGCTTCGGATGACAGCCCGTAACTCGCCCGCCAGAAACGACCAGGGGGAGGAACCGAAGAAGCGCACCACCCCCGCAAGACAAAAGCATCTTCTGGAAGATTGAGGGGGATGTCGGGGAATTAACCGGCCCCCTTACCGCCGGGACGACTTGTCCATGCTGGCGCCTGCGAGTGGAAACGTGAGATACCGCACGTAGACATCTGCTCAAGGGATTACACCGGGAAATCCCCCCCGTCGTAAAGGCTGAGTGGGGGGCGAACCGACTGGTCGCGACACAAACAAGCCTTCTGCAGCATGGCGAGGGTTGGGTGGGCCGTGCTTCCTGTTGAGGGGGCCGACCGGCACGTTCGGAGGGGGACTCTTTCCGACGTTTCCCACGGGACTGCTGGATGGGCGTTCGGCGTTTGCCCTCCTGCAGGCTTCTCAGATCTTGGCGCCGCAGCGTTCCGGGACACTCGCTTGATGGTGCGGCCCGGCCCGTTTTCTGTTCGAGCCCGGTGCGGCAAGACGCGCGGTTGCCGCGCCAGCGCTTCGTTTCTCACCGACAGAGAGGGTCCCTTTTTACTCCGTGGACTTCGTCTCGACGCTGGTCGGAGTGCAGGTGGCTGAGGGCCGTACAGGACCGACTGCGATCGCAGCGGTACTCCTGCCGGTTACCCACCGGGTGGGTCTCTTGTTTTCAGACGTCCGGTGCCCGCTTTGCTGATGGCTGGCAGGACTTTGCGACGAGAAATTCTCGCGGAGGTCTTCATCGCCGATTAAGGTGCACCCCGTACACTAGGCGGCTTGTGTAAGTGTTGACTGATCACCATTCTCGCTCAAGCGATTCGCATTTTGAGCTATTCCTGGGTGTTAGTCGAACTATGATGGAAACCGGCCGAACAACGGCATCGGTTGGCAAGCTCGATTTAGGCCGGAGCAGTGAAAGCATGCGAGTGCTTGTGGTCGAAGACGAACCGGATGTCATTCGTGCAGTGGCGATGTACCTGCGCGAGTCGGGCTATTCCGTTGATACGGCCGAAAATGGCGAAGACGGCCTCTTCAAGGCCGTTACCTGGGACTATGACGCGATTGTGCTGGATGTCATGTTGCCTCAGCGGGACGGTTGGTCTGTCCTGGCGGAACTTCGCCGCCAGGGTAAATCAACGCCGGTACTGATGCTGACGGCACGCGACGCCGTGAAGGATCGTGTTCGGGGCCTGGATACGGGTGCCGACGATTATCTGATTAAACCGTTTGAACTGTCAGAGCTCGCTGCTCGGGTCCGTGCCCTGATTCGTCGGTCGGCCGGAATGGCCCAACCGCTGATCGAGATCGGCAACGTCTCAATCGATACAACTGCGCGCACGGTCTCCGTCGACGGGAATGGGGTTGCCCTGACGGCAAAAGAGTATTGCCTGCTGGAATTTCTGGCGATCCATCGAGGCGAACTGGTGACCAGAACAAAGATCTATGACCACCTGTTCGACGAGTACGACGCGTCGCTGTCGAACCTGGTCGACGTCTATGTCTCCAACATTCGCCGCAAGGTGGGACGGGATCTGATTACGACTCGCCGCGGGATGGGTTACATCATTGAAGGCTAATCGTCCCGCCCGCGACTGATGCGTGCTCATCCAGTTTCTTATTGTTCTTATTGAAAACTCACTTGTTCCGGATTCAATCCGATCCAATCTGACTGAATTGATTCTTCGAAATCACTTCGTGCGCATTCACGAGAAGACAATGTTTAAATCACTCCGCTGGCGACTGCAGGTCTGGCACGCAATCGTGCTGTTGACCGTTTTGACCAGCTTCGGAGGAATCGTCCATAGCCTGCACTGGCAAACACGGTTGCAACAGATCGATGCCGAACTCGACCGGACCGGAGGTCTTGTGCTGTCACAGCTCAGGCGTCTGTTGCCACGCCCTTCCGGGGGCTGGCAGGCAGGACGACGTCTTCCCGCACCCGGTGATCGGCCGGCGGAACCCCGCAACGAAGGGAATTCCGGATCGGGCCCTGCAAGTGCGGCCAATCCCGATACACCGGTGGCTGCGAACGTGGCCAAGGGGCAAGACGGAGTTCCTCCCAGCGCTGCGACGCAGTCAGATTCATCACCGCGTGTCGCCGGGACCGAAACTGCGGTATCTCCGCCCCCGCCACTACGCCGCGAACGGAACTTCCCGGACCCGGGACCACTGCCGGAAGAATTTCAGCAGCTCTTCCAGGGGACCGAGGATTCGCGGCTGTACTTTGTGATCTGGGGGGGAAATGGAGATCTCCTGCAGAAATCAGAAGGCGCCCCCGATATTCCGTACCCCGATCTGCACGTCGGTAGCGATGGATTACCCCGGTGGGCTTTCCGCACACGTCCGGGAGATCATCACCTTTACCGCGAGGTAGTCCATGCCGGCATGTGGAACATGAACCTGCTGGTGGGCCGGTCACTCAAGAACGACATCATCGCTCACCATCGAGCGGGTCTGCTGCTGGCGGTAGCGGGTCTCGTGATCCTGGCAGGCGGGGTCCTGGGGGGTGGATGGCTTTCGGCCCGGGCCATCCTGCCCATTTCCGCGATGACAGCGACAGCGGAATCAATCTCGGCCCAGAATCTGTCTCAGCGGATCGACGTCCAGGAAACGGACAGCGAACTGGGGCAACTGGCAAGCGTGCTGAACCGGACGTTCGATCGACTGCAGGCGGCCTTCGAACGGCAGAGCCAGTTCACCGCTGACGCATCGCATGAATTGAGAACTCCCCTGTCGGTCATCTCGGCGCATACCGAACTGGCGTTATGCCGGCCTCGCTCCAGCGAGGACTACCGGACGGCACTCGAAACCTGCCGGCGAGCCGCCCAGCGGATGAGGTCGCTGATCGACTCGCTGCTGCTCCTGGCGCGGTTCGATTCAGGGACTCCGTCGATCAAACTCGAGCGAATCGATCTGGATCCGCTGCTGCGTGACTGTGTGGAAATGGTCGAAACGCTCGCGATGGAACGCAACATTCATATCGAATGCCTGTCGACCTCGTGCTTCGTTCGTGGCGATCTGGATCGACTGTCACAGGTCTTTACAAATCTGCTGACCAACGCGATCCGCTACAACGTCGAAGGAGGCTGCGTGCGACTGACGACACGCAGCGAACAGGAATGGGAAGTGATCTCGGTCATCGATTCCGGGGTTGGTATTGCCGGGGATCAGTTGTCGAAGATTTTCGATCGTTTCTATCAGGTCGATAAAGCGCGATCTCGGGCCGAAGGAAGTAGTGGCCTGGGTTTGTCGATCTGCAAGACAATCGTCGACGCACACGGGGGAACGATCAGGGCCATCAGCCAGGTCGGGGCGGGTACGACAATCGAGGTGCGATTACCCCGTATCCTCGAGCCGGCTGCACTTTCCCGAACGGCCAACTACGAATGCGAAGAGGCCTTGGTAACAAAGTAAATCGGATGAATCTGGGTGGGGGATTCCTGCAAGCCTTGTCTGCCGTCCATGTTCCGTTCGGCCTTGCAGGAATCAGATTGAACCAGCGAAGGAAGACGACAATGAGAACGAATCGATGGATGTTATGTCTGGTGGCCTGCCTCGCATTTGCAACGGCGGCCCAGGCTCAGGGTCCGGGCGGTGGACGACGTGGTGGAGGCTTCGGAGCGGGCTTTGGCGGCGGTCCGTTTGGTGGCGGTGGCGGACTTTTCATGCTGGTGAACAACGAGGAAGTCCAGAAGGACCTGAACCTCAACTCCGAAACCACTGCAAAGCTGAAAACAGTGGGTGAGGAATACGGCGTCGCGATGCGGGAATCATTCTCGTCAGGCGGTCCTCCTCCCAACTTCCGTGAAATGTCAGAAGAAGATCGCAACAAGGCATTTGCCAAGATGGCCGAAGCAGGCAAGGCCGTTAGTGAGAAGTACGTTCCCAAACTGAAAGAAGCGCTGACGGCGGATCAGTACACTCGCCTCCAGCAGATCAACTGGCAGGTCATGGGTACCGGTGCTCTGGCTGATCCCGAAGTCGTCAAGGCCCTGGCGATCACCAAGGACGAAACCGATAAGATCGCTCAACTGAACCGGGAGTATGGCGAAAAGTTCCGTGAAGTCTTTTCACAGGGTCCAGGTGGAGGTGGTGCTGAAGGTCGCGAAAAATTCGCTGAACTGACGAAGGAACGAGACGCCAAGATTCTCGGCGTCCTGACCAAAACCCAGCAGGAAGAGTTCGCGAAACTGAAGGGCAAAGAATTTGACGTTTCCGCCCTGCGCCGCGGCTTCGGTGGCCCCGGTGGCCGTGGACCTGGCGGTCGCGGTCCAGGTGGACCTGGTGGCCCAGGCGGCGGACGTGCAAAACGACCTCAGCCCAAGGCCGAGTAAGTCTCCGTCGACGCGGACTGCGGCTCTTGAGGGACAGCACCTGCGTCCAGCAGGAATCCCACAGGCTGCCGGGGGGGGGCTCTCCAATCCCCCCTAATGGTGTCTTCTTTCCCCTCGCTCCTCATCTCGAGAGCGAGGGGTTTTTCGTTGATGAGGTCAGACCCGATCGACGTCACCGAGTCGGTTCGTCAGGTGACGGTTTCGGTCGCTCAGATCCTCCGAATGGCTGCATCCATTTTTTAAAGTGGCTCTCCGGCCGACAAGGATTTCCAGGCAACGGTCCCGTCGCGTTCTTCCTACAGCATCACTCTTTCAGTTGCCCGGCGTCGGCGGACACCCGGCCCATCTCCGCCAGTCCCCTGAGTGCCCTGATTCCAACCGGGGGCTGCTGCTGCCAGGGAACGAGCACCACACGTTCGCTATGGCGTGTGATGACTTCATTCACAAAGGTCGTCTCATGCGCCCGCCGACGACTCAAAACCGGGTCTGTGACAGTGAGGGGCAGCAGGCTTTGATTGATGACCCAGGCGAAGGGCTCGATCTGGGCGCGTTGCAGATCGTGCTGGAGTTGTGCCGCTTCATGCACGGGCGTGGCTTCGGGAAGAGTCACGATCAAGACTCGCGTGAAAGCGGGATCTCTCAAGCGGGGCAAAAGCTGCTGGACCGCTTCTGGCATTTGATCGGCCTGTCGCAGCACCTCGCGGTGGTAAGCAAGGGCCGCATCCAGCAACAAGACAGTGTGACCGGTCGGAGCCGTGTCCAGAACGACGAATCGGTCGGTTCCTTCTGCCACCGCTGCGGCGAAAGCACGGAAGACAGCGATTTCTTCTGTACAGGGTGACCGCAGATCCTCGGCAAGAAGTTCTTTCCCTCGTTCATCCAGACTGGAACCGGCGGTCTGCATCACCTCGTCTTGATAACGCGCAGTCTCCGCAGTGGGATCGACCCGGCCGACAGTCAAGTTTTCAAGCGATTCGCTGGCCAGCGTCGCAGCAATGTGGGCTGCGGGATCGGTCGTCGTCAAGTGGACCCGCAGCCCCCGCTCTGCAAGACTGACGGCAATCGCCGCCGCAATCGTCGTTTTTCCGACGCCCCCTTTTCCCATGGTGAGAATGACGCCATGTCCCGCGTCTGCCAGGCTCGCTGTCAGGGCACCCAGTCCGACCGGCACCTCCTTCGCCAGAGCAGGGGGTGCGTCGAGTCGCTCGTCTCCCGGATGACTGGTTCCAAAGCGGCGGAGCGCCTCAACACCCAGTACCCCTTGCGATCCCAGCGGCACGACCGTCTGAGGTAGCTGGCGCAGGACCGCAGGCATTTCCTCCATCGCGGACTCACCCCGCCGCTGCAACGCAAGAGCGAGTTGATCCGAGGGATCCGAAGCCTGGAACAGCCCGTTAACCAGCAGTCGCTGGTTCCTGACACCGAGGGCAGCCAGTTCCTCACTCGTGCGAGCCGCTTCCTTGAGCGCCGCTTGCTCGGGTCGAGTCACCAGTACGATTGTCGTCGTGGTCGAGTCACCCAGTGCGTCGACCGTGTCGCGGTAAAGTTGCTGCTGTGCTTGCAGCCCCGCCAGCGGACCGATGCACGAAGTTCCCGTCGTGTTCGACTCCATGAAACCAGACCACGCAGAAGGAAGCGTGAGCAATCGCAACGTATGACCCGTCGGGGCCGTATCAAAAATGACGTGGTCAAACTCCGCCGTCATGCGGGAATCACCTAACAGGCGAGCGAACTCGTCGAAGGCGGCAATCTCCACCGTGCATGATCCCGAGAACTGCTCTTCCATGCTCGTAATTGCAGCCGCGGGAAGCAGATTTCGATAGGGCCCCACCATCCGCTCACGATATTCGGCAGCGGACTGCTGTGGGTCGAGGTTCATCGCAGACAACCCCGGCACTTCCGGCACGGGAGTGGGACGCGGATGAAGGGACACGCCCAGCACATCATCGAGATTGGAGGCCGGGTCTGTGGAAACGAGCAGGACGCGTTTCCCTGTATCGGCCAGCCGTACGGCCGCAGCACATGCGGAGGTGGTCTTGCCAACTCCTCCTTTTCCGGTGAAGAATAAGATGCGGGTCGGCGCTTGGAGAAATGTCATGCTCGTTGACTTCCTTAACAGCACTTCGAATCCGTGTCACCACAACTCAGAACGTTCAATGGGTTGGCCGACTTCGGTTCTGAGCAGCAGGAACTCGCGGACGAGGCCGCTGCACCGCCACAACAACTGCCTGACGGAGTTACCGGCACAGCGGAATCAGTCCAGCCTGCCAGCACGAGGCGATCGGGGAAGGTGGCGCGACTGACGATTTGTCCGTCAATCAGGATCAGAGGTAAGCTTTCGGTCCCCTCTGTCGACAAAACCTGATGGACAGATGGGTTATCAATGAAGGCCTGGGGTTGCTGCCCCAGATTGAATCGCTCGACCTGATGTCCCTGCGATTTCAGCCAATCCAGATCCGCTGCAAATCGAGCGAGTGCCGGGTCCACTTGAGGGCCGCAGACACCTGTCGAACAGCACATCGGCTTGTCGTAAACCTGAACGACCTTCATGATGTTCTTTCTGTTGGATGTTTCTGTCAGGAAAAAGAAGACTCGACATCAGGTCCCGCTTTTCACAGGGAACGAGCGGGAAGGCCCCGTCCCTCGGCAGGCCATGTTCCTCTGACCGGCAGGTCGTGCGGGGGGAAATCAAAGGTTCCCGACCAGGGACTTCAGCTCCTCCAGCTTTGCGGGATTGATACAGTAGCAAACTTTCGGGCCATCCACTTCGCCCTCAATCAGACCCGAGGCTTTGAGAATTTTCAAATGCTGCGACACAGTGGATTGTGCGAGGGGAAGTTGATCGACGATCTCGCCACAGACACACGACTTTCGACTGGCCAGCAATCGCACAATCCGGACCCGTGCCGGATGAGCGATCGCCCAGGCAAGGCCCGCAAGCTGCGACGCCGATGCGTCCTCCGGCAAGGGTACGTCGCCAGTTTCACAAGTCCGCTGGAGATCTCGACCCGTCATACCTCGCTCCTAAATCGTAAATCGACGTTTAACGATAGGCATGATGGTGGTTGAAGTCAAATCGAGGCAGCAGAAGTGCTGGTGGAGTGGGATTCCCTGGCTCCGATATCCGCGTGGGAGCAGCGGCCGGAATTATCCCGAGAGGGGCTTTGAAGAGTGGCGATGACCTTCCACCCGATCGCCTGATCGTGAGCCGGATGAGACAAGGACGCCAGGACGGCCATCTTCCGTGCGGGGGGGGGCGCGCATCCCGGGCGACACCGATTGCCCTCGCCACGGTGTTGAGTGCCCTGGGCTGAGTGGCCCGGTGGCGAGTCCCCTGGTGCGATTTCGAGCGGGAGATTTGCGCGGCCACACCTTGCCAGTGGCGATGCCGCATACGCGGGGTCCGTGACCAAAGTCGGTTCGAACCATTCCTCTCCGCGCTCAACGGTCGTGAACCAGGTCCGTCATGAACGCGAGTTTCGTTTTGTTTCACTGCACGGATGTGTGAAGCGTCGCTCACTCCACCCTGACATTCGTGGGAAGTGTCATCACTTGCCGTTCAAAACGACATGCTGCGGAAGAGACGGTCTCAACCGTCTGACGAGTCACCGCCAACTCATCCAAGACATCCGTTACGAGACCCATGGCGGGTCGGTGTGCGGTCTCGAGTTAGGTTGTCTCGAGTTGTACAGCGATCGACCTTTAGTTGCGGCTTCCTCTGCGAGCCTCGAATGAGGTTTCAAAATTCCGCTGAGGCCGCGACATGTCTGCTGTGGCGACAGGCCCTTTTCGCGTCGTCGCACGCTGCGATGCCGTATTCGAAGCGACAGCGTTTGTCCTTCGAATGGGGGCCTTGGTCTTCGACTTGTTGCTGGCGGCAACAGCCGTCGGACGGGGGTTGCTGGTCGATTCGTGCAGCAGGTCGTCAACGAAGCGGGTGCTGGCCTGATTGACGATGACGACCCGACTGGCGACTCCAGGCTGCTTGGGACGAATGATGCATACGATTTCGGCATCGACATAGTCACCCGCTGCGCCCGGTAACGAGGAACCGGGAGCAGAATCGCGCAGTGCCTCGGCGAGCATCTCGCCGGCAATATCCCCCTCGTGCTCGGCCCCTTCCGGCTCAATCTCCTCAGGACTTCCCAGGAGCGGCTCTTCGTCTTCCGGAGCGACGGCAGCGATCTCTTCCTGTGCCTCTGCCTCTTTGACCATGCCTTTCGGTACCAGATGCCCCAGCTTCGCCTTTGCCAGCATCTGGGCAACCGGCTTCATCCCGGCATAGATGCCTCGTTTGTAATTCGCATCAGCGAAGATACAGATTCCGACTTGCTCGCGCCCCAGAAACAAGCCTCCCCCCGAGCGACCCTGTTCTGGTATCCCGGTGCATTCGATGTTGTCAGGACCCACCACACTATTGATCCCGGTCACCACGTGCTCTTCCAGCGAAGGAAGCTTTCCACCGCCACAGCCGATGCTGAAGACACGGTCTTCGACCTGGGGAACACCGGGCCCAAAACCGAGTTTGACCACGGGCAGACGATTGTCGCAGGGAATCGACAGCAGACCGACATCCGCGTCGAGGTCATAATCAATGATTTCTGCCACGGCGACCTGCGGCTTGGTGTTGGGCTCGGGGAACAGGTCAACTTCGATGACCGCCTTCTTTCCCAGGTTCCGCAGAATGTGACCGCAGCTAAGAATGATCGCCCGGCCGGGCTTGCTTTCGATCACCGTCCCTGAGCCGTAGTGGATGTGCGACCCGTCCAGGACCCGAATCCGCGTACTGGCAGCAAACGCTTCACGGGAAATCTGATCCATTTTCGGCGAGGCGTCGGCGTTCTGGAGTCGAAAGGTTTCGGGCTCATCTGCAGGAGCTTTCTTAGGGCCCTTGGACTTAGAGAACAGGGGAGCAATCTTTGGAAACAGCTTCTTGTCGTCACCTGAACGGGATTCCCCCTTCGTTTCGGGCAAAGCCTGACCCTTCCGGGAGGGGGGAAGGCTGGCCATCGCGTCATCGCCATTCTGCTTGGGCAACATCATGAGCATGCTTTTCAGCTTTTTCTCATCAGTCATCCCATTGATACGGCTGATCTCGCGACCGTTGGCAATCAGCACGAAGCAGGGGATGCTCTCGATGTGGTACTTCTCTGCGAGTCCCTTTTCCACGTCGATATCCACCTGACGGATGGAGTAACCCTGACGTTCAAGCTTGGAAACGATGGGACTCATCTGCTGACACGGGCCACACCACTTGGCCGAGAAGTCCAGGAGAATATTGTTGGGGTCTGCGGCCTGAGCAGAGATGCTGGTCGCCGTAATCCAACTGCACGCGACCACCACCAGGAGAGTTGCAACGAGCATTGTCCAGAGCGAAGCGGTCGCACGACCGCGCAGAGAAACTCGATGCTGCATGTATTCGGCCTCCGTGCCTTTTGTAAATCTGCCAATTTCTGCCGCCAGCCGACGGACATTCTTACAAAGGGACGAGCTGAGCCATCCATGGCAGCAGAATTCTCCCTTTGTCGAGTTGATTCGATCTGATTTGGCCGGAAAGGTACGAGGCAAAATGGTGTCTTGTACCCAGGTCAGATGAGAACGTTTTACAACTGAGACTGGTCAAACCGGGATTACGCACGAGGCGTGCCAAGACCGGAAAAAACTGCCTCTGGACACAAAAAATGGTTGCTGATACGTTCCCGCCCACACGAATTTGAAATCTCCCCTCAAGTTTATTGGTCGCGGACTTTGTTACTACGATCGGTGTCGTAGATACGACGGGCTGCGACGATACCGCGATCAGGTCTGTCACCTCTCATTTCAAGTCGTTACGTGCAATCCAGTCAGAATGGAGTCTGTCGTGCCTACCCAATTCCCACTTCGAATCCTGTTCCTTTCTGTCCTCACACTGGTTCCTCTTTCGTCCCTGCTCGCGATTGAAAACGATCCCGCAAAAGAGTACCGCTTGACGGAAAAACACGGCCCGTGGATGGTGATGGTTGCCACGTTCCGCGATGTTTATGACGCAGACCGTAAGAAGGAAGGGCTGACCGCCGAAGAGGCTGCCAGCAAACTGGTTCACGAACTTCGCGACAAGGGGATCCCCGCCTATTCGTTCTCGCGCGATGCCAAGAAAGAGACAATTGAAACACATGACCGCCTGGGGAATCCCGATAAGCGAGTCTTTGCCGCTCAGCGAGACATGATCTGCGTTCTGGCGGGTAATTATGAAAAAGTCGATGATCAGCCGGCGCAAAAGACCCTGGCTTACATCAAGAAATTCAAACCCAAATTCATGTCAGACCCCAAATCAGGCGCGGTCGTCCGAATCTCGGATGGAACAAAAGGTCCCTTTGCTTCGGCATTTCTCACCATCAACCCACTTCGCCAGGCCGGTGACGTGGTCCGTCAGAAACCCGATAGCATGGCCAAGTACCTGAATTCAGGGATCGACTATGCCCTGGTGAACGTCCCCCGCAAGTACACACTCAAAGTCGCCACCTTCACCGGCAAATCCGCCATTCCTCTGGGTAACAGCAAGTTCACAGGGCAGGAAGCCAGCTTCGATAAGATGATTGGAGAGTCGGGCCCTTACAATCTTGTCCGTGCAGGGGAAGACGCCGCCCAACTCACCTACGCCTTGCGACAAAGTAACGATGCCATTCGTGAATGCCTGAAGGGGGAACGTTTCGAGTCTTATGTCTATCACGACAAGTTTCAGTCGATCGTGACGATCGGCGGCTTCGACTCGCCCAACGATCCCGATATTCGCCGCCTCGCCGAAATGTTTCACGCCACCTATGAAGGAACAGCCCCGGGCGAATACGAACTGAAGTGCAAGTCGCTGAGCCTTCTGAACCCCAACAGTCGCCCGAACGCAAAACTGCCCCCTCTGCAAACGTGGGTCTTCGATCCGATTCCCGAACTCATGGAAATCCCCCGGATCAAGTAGTCATCGCAAGACAATCACGCTGCTCGGTCGCCAGGTCCGAATACGTTCGGGCCAGGCTCTCGGCGAACCCCGATTGCCCCGTCATCACAGCGACCGGGACGGCGTCAGCCGCAAAACGTTTCCTCCAGGTGAGCAACCTCGGACGACCCGGTTCTGGTGGTCCAGGCGAGAAAGGGATCACCCGATTCAGCACGGGCCATTTGAAGGGGAATCCGAGCACCATCGGGCTGGTTAAAGTCAAAACACCCAGGCCTCATCGGAATGATGCAGGACCTGGGTCTTTTCGTTGAATGCGCTGTTGATTGCTCTTTGACGGATGATTTGCGGACCATCGCGAACTGGGCTTTCGCATTCCTACGTCCTGTCATCCCACCGCGGGGCAAGCACCTTCGGCGGTGATATCAGACAGTGACACTCGGGACGTTCGACTGAACGGTTCGCGGCGCCGTTTGAAAAAACATTCCTCGCACGAAAAGACCGGCATGACTGGGGTCCCTTACCCCGCATCAAGCCGGTCTTTCTGATTCAGTATATGTGGGGTCCGAGTTTGTCGTCCCTCAGGCCCCAATGGATCAGGCCAGGATGTCGGTCACGATCTTTCCATGGACATCGGTCAGACGGAAATCCCGCCCCTGTGCCCGGTATGTCAGCTTCTCGTGATTGATGCCCAGCAGGTGCAGAATCGTGGCATTCAGATCATGCACATGAACGGGTTTTTCCGTAATGTTGTAGCTGAAGTCGTCGGTCTCCCCGTGCACCAGGCCCCCTTTGACACCCCCACCTGCCATCCACATTGTGAAGTTTCGCGGGTGATGGTCGCGGCCGTAGTTGTCTTTCGTCAGGGTCCCCTGGCTGTAAACGGTACGCCCAAACTCGCCTCCCCACACGAGCAAGGTGTCTTCCAACATCCCGCGTTGCTTGAGGTCCTTGATCAGCGCCGCACAGGGTTGGTCCGCAACTTTCGTCAGTTGGCGAATCTGTCCTGGCAAGCTGCCGTGATGGTCCCAACCGCGGAGGAAGACCTGGGTAAACCGAACGCCTCGTTCGGCCAGTCGTCGGGCCAGCAGACAGTTGTAGGCGAAGGAACCTGGCTGGGTGACTTCAGGCCCGTACATCTCGAGCACATGCTTCGGTTCTTTCGAGATGTCGGCCAGTTCCGGGACGGAGGTCTGCATACGGTAAGCCATCTCGTACTGGGCGATACGGGCAGCAATTTCCGGATCACCCACTTCGGCCAGACGTTCCTGGTTCAGTTCCCCCAGTCCGTCCAGCATCTGGCGACGGATTCCTCCACTGACCCCCGGAGGGTTGGACAGATACAGCACGGGATCACCCGAGGACCGCATCGACACCCCGGCATGCTTGGTGGGCAGAAAGCCCGAAGCCCACATCCGTGAGAACAACGCCTGATTCATTCCCCCCGAAGCGAGTCGCGAGATGAGTACGACGAACGACGGCAAATCCTGATTCGGACTGCCGATGCCGTAGGATAACCAGGCTCCCAGCGATGGACGGCCTGAAATCTCACTGCCGGTCGTCATGAACGTAATCGCCGGATCATGGTTAATCGCGTCGGTATTCATTGACTTGATGATGCTGATGTCGTCGGCGACCGTGGCCATTTCTGGCAGCAGTTCGCTGATCCACGCACCGCTCTGACCATGCTGGGAAAACTTGAACATCGAGGGGGCAACAGGAAACCGCGTCTGCCCCGAGGTCATCGTGGTGATTCGCTGACCATTCCGAACCGACTCGGGAAGATCCTTATCGAAGTACTCACCCAGTTTCGGCTTGTAGTCCCACAGATCCAGTTGCGAAGGACCATCTGCCATGAACAGCCAGATGACTCGCTTGGCCTTTGGAGCGTGGTGCATCGCCGGCATCACACCAAAAGTCTCACGACCACCCTCGCTGGCCACATCACTGGCGAAAATGCTGGGATTTATGCAGGAGGCCAATGCGGCAGCCCCCAAGCCTGTTGCGGATCGACTGAAAAAGTGCCGACGCGTCATTGCCAGTTTGTATTCGAGTAAAGGGTCCATAATGGAATCCTCTTGAGTTCGGCGTGACAGGTGTTCATGGAAGCGGATCGTGGTCGAAGCCACGGAAACTACTTCGTAATGGTTTCATCAAGGTTAATCAGCAGGTTCGCGAGCATTGTCCAGGCAGCGTACTCAGCGGTCTCCAGATGGGGATCTCTGGGAGAATCGCCATAGGCAAGCAATTGCTCTGCAGCTTTGGTGTCGGCCTGGAATTGAGCCCGCTGCTTATCCAGCGTCCCCTTGAGAACTTCGAGTTCCCGTGCGGACGGACGACGGGCAGTCACCCAGCGGAAGCCATAGACCAGTCGGTCTTCAGGCGTCTCGCCCCCTTCACGCAACATCCGCTCAGCCAGCTTGCGGGCCGCATCGACGTATTGCTTGTCATTCATCAGCGCCAGCGCCTGCAGCGGCGTATTCGTCCTTGGACGCCGCACCGTACAGTTCTCTCGCGAAGGGGCATCGAAGGTCGACATCGATGGAGGTGGTGCCGTCCGCTTCCAGAATGTGTAAAGGCTGCGACGGTACAGGGATTCCCCCGCATCCGGTTTGAATTCACGCGTGTTGCTGCCCACAAAGGCCACCGCCTCCCAGATTCCTTCTGGCTGGTACGGTTTGACACTCTTCCCGCCGGCCCGCTCGACCAACAGGCCGCTGGCGAACAGGATCGAGTCACGAATCACTTCCGCATCAAATCGGAAACGAGGGCCTCGTGCCAGCAAGACGTTTTCCGGATCACGACTCAGCAGTTCGGACGAGACCTTTGCCGACTGTCGGTACGTGCCCGACATCAGCATCAGTTTGTGCATGCGTTTGACATCCCACCCGGTGCGAATGAACTCGGTGGCGAGCCAGTCGAGCAGTTCAGGATGGGAAGGCCATGTCCCCTGAGCCCCAAAGTCTTCGGCCGTTTTCACGATGCCGGTCCCGAAGAACTGTTGCCAGTAGCGATTCACGACCACGCGGGACGTCAGTGGATGTTCCGGAGCCACCAGCCATTGTGCCAGTCCCAGTCGATTGTTGGGCACACCTTCGGGTAATGGTGGCAACACAGCGGGAACACCACGTTCGACCCGTTCCCCCTTTTTATCGTAAGCACCCCGGATCAGAATGAAGGCTTCGCGTGGCTGCGGCAGGTCCGCACTGACCATCGTTGCCGGAATCGCCGCGTCCAGATCGGCACGCTGCTTTTCATTTTCGGCGATGCTGGTTCGCAACTTCGCAAACGTGTCCCGCGTGTCCACGTTCACGTGCTGCAGGAAGTAGTCGCGCAACTGTTGCTGTTGCTCCGGTGTTCTCGCAGCGGAAGCGAGCTTCAGAATCTCCTGTATCGGCGCGGGATACGTCGTGCTTGGCGTCGGCTGTTGCGCCTGTTCCCAGGCAATCTGCGACTGGAAATCGGTAGCAGCGGGGGCGGCCCGTGACACGATTCCGGCTTTATCCCAGTAGCAGGTACCGCCGAACTGTGTAAATGCCCAGCCGTTGAGATTGGCACCTGCAGGAAGTCCCACATCAGCCGCATTCACTTCCAGCCGTACCCATTCTCCCGTCTTCGGCAGGGGACCTGCAATTCGTTTGGCTGGAGTATTCTTGGCACCAAATCCGATGGCGTCTTCGTCCCCCCAGTTGGTCCGGTGTTCCCAGCTACCATCATTAAACTGAAGCATGATGGCGCGGGGCGGGTTCGCCGGATCGAGATAAACGTAGGCGAACAGCGTGTCCCCTTCGCCAATCTTCAAGGGGGGATTCGCGCCTGTGAAGAAGTGCTGCGACAGACCCGTCGCGGTGCGGCTGGAGGCCTTTTCTCCCGAAAAAACGGGACCTTCTCCCTTGGTGATCAACCGCCAGGGGGAATCACCCGCAGGCTGTGCCCCCGGAGGAAGCTCGTCATCCACCCAGACGGTCTCCAGACGCAGCACAGAAAGGGCATCGGCCGGCAAGTCTTTCCCTGCCAGGGGATCAACGTAAGCGGCCGTCGCTGCGGCGAGAGCGGTGGCGGACGATTGCTGCAACGCGGCCAGCTCGTTCAGCAGATCCTGCTGCCGTGTCGTGTGTTCGGTTGAAGGAAGCTTCAGGATCGGAGGAGGCAACAGCGCGTTGCCGTCCATCGCGGCATCGGCCATCGAATAGAAATACGAGTAAAGCGAGTAGAATTCCTTCTGTGAGATCGGATCAAACTTGTGCGTGTGGCAAACGGCGCACTGAAGTGTCAGTCCCAGGAAGACGGTCGAAAGAGCCTCCGTCCGGTCCACCGCGTAACGGACCAGAACCTCTTCGTCGATGGAGCCACCTTCGCCTGTCGTCACGTTACAGCGGTTGAATCCCGAGGCCACCTTCTGATCGACGGTCGCATCCGGGATGAGGTCACCCGCCAGTTGTTCGACTGTGAACCGGTTGAAGGGCATGTTCTGATTGAAAGCATTGATGACGTACTCACGGTACGGCCACATCGATCGCTCGTTATCCAGATGCAGTCCGTGCGTATCACCATAGCGTGCGGCATCCAGCCAGATTCGTCCCTGGTGCTCACCGTAACGGGGTGACATCAGCAGACGATCAATCAACCGCTCGTACGCTTGTGAGGACTCATCAGCAAGAAAGGCGTCAACTTCGGCAGGAGTGGGTGGAAGCCCGGTGAGATCGATCGTCGCGCGACGAATCAAGGTCACCTTGTCCGCTTCGGGAGATGGTTCCAGTCCTTCGGCTTCCAGTCGGCTGAGAATGAACTGATCAATCTCGTTGCGCACATGATTCGAGAAGCGGGTGGCGGGAGGTTCGGGACGAACAGGAGTAATAAACGACCAATGCCCCTGATACTCGGCCCCTTGCCGGATCCAGGCCTTCAGCGTTTCAATCTCGCTCTCTGAGACACTTTTGCCGCTCTCCGCGGGGGGCATCTTCAGATTGGGATCACTGGTCGTGATCCGCTCAATGATCGCACTCGCCGAGACATCACCCGGCACGATCCCGGTGTTCCCCGATTCCAGTTTCGCAACCGCGGTTTCGGGTTTGTCGAGCCTCAAACCGGCCTGGAGCTGGTTCTTGTCCGGGCCGTGGCAGAGGTAGCAGTTGTTCGACAGAATGGGCCGGATGTCTCGATTGAACTCGATTTTGCGATCGCCCCCCGATACCGATGAGACGGAAACGAGCACCAACGTTGAGAGCGTGGCCGCGCAGACGAACGTGGTGAGGCTGCGAGATCGTGCGGAGCGCGCCATCCCCGCAGAATGTTCGGGTCGATGAGATCGACGCCGTGGCGATGCACCATAGAGGTCGTGCTTCACGTCTACACCCGTGGCGGAAACTGTCACCACACAGAGAGCATTGCGGGACATACGAGGAGATCCTCGAGAATACAGGCGGGATGAAAACACAGCGGAGGGAGATCCGGTGGGCGGTACAGTACCGTTGATCAATATCAACCGATTCATCAGCAAAAGTCAATTAGCGATCTTGCACACCAATCCCATCATGGCATCCCTGTCAAGTGATACGTATTTACACGCAAGAAGAAGTGGCAAATCGTGCGGCTCAATTAATGGGATCGAAATCCCTCGCCGGAGCAGGAAGTTGAAGACCCCAGTGAGGAATCAGGATCTGATGATCCGAATAGAGTCGACTGACTCGATTTTCAACATTTCAGCAAAGACGAAGGAAAGAGCAGGAATTTTCTTGTATTCCGGCGAATGAGAGTCTTAGACTGACTGTTGCGTAATTGACCTATCTCTCGACAGAAACATTCTTGCTCTTTCTGGGCCACGTCTGTCATTTCTTGCGAGGTCTCACCCCACCTCGTAGCGATGGAGCATTTTCCTTGTCTTTCCTCTTCCCATCTCCCATCTTCAGAGGACGATCAAATGCCACGTTACATTGCGCGAAAGATTGGATTCACCCTGATTGAACTCCTGGTCGTGATTGCGATTATCGCAGTCTTGATTGCACTGCTCCTTACCCGCTGTACAGCAGGCCCGCGAATCGGCTCGACGCACTCAGTGCAAGAACAATCTGAAGCAGCTTGGCCTGTCGCTGCACAATTATCATGACACCCACAAGGTCTTCCCCTTCCGCTCGGGTGGTGGTACTGACGACATCAACAATTTCGACCAGGTCTTCATCTCCAATCTCAGCGGGCTGGGCCTGTTATTGCCCTTTATTGATCAGGCGCCGCGTTATACGGCGATTATGGCACTCCCCTCTTCCGCCCGGGCCTGGGACGGAAATATTCTCTACGCTCAGGATATCCCGGCGTACATTTGTCCGTCCGACATTCCGGTTGGCGGCGTCGCCGGGGGACGTAACAACTATCGCTTCAGTGCTGGCGACTTCGGTAAACGTCATCGTGAGGCTCGTGATGCCCTCAACTGGGGCGGGGAAAATCCGATTCGAGGCATGTTCGGTGTCGACTCCAAGATCAGCATGGCAATGGTCCTGGATGGCTCTTCAAATACGGTGATGATGTCCGAACGATGTCAGGGGATTCAGGATCGCCGGGACGAGTTGATCAGCGGAATCGGAACCCCTCCCCTGAATGACGGTGTGATTGATCCGTTAGTTCCCGGAAATCAGGCGCACATGGACCAATTGGCCACGATTTGCAACTCGGTCGTTTCGAATGGGGTCTACACGTCATACTACAACTCTGAAATTCCGGGCCAGCGCTGGGTTGATGGCGGGTACTTCTACGTCGGTTTCAGCACGTTGATTCCTCCCAACGGACCATCGTGTATGGATGCCGGGTGGGATCGTAATCACAACGTAATCTCCGCCTCGAGCCGACACACGGGGCTGGTTCAGGTGCTCATGGCCGACGGATCGGTCAGAAACGCCAGCAGCAGCATTGATCGCCTGATCTGGCGTGGTGTGGGCACACGTGCCGGCAGCGAATCCATCGGCGATTGGTAACTTCGTTCGGCGTCCTCCGAGGACGTCAAACAGACGTCAGTTCGCCTGCAAAGTCTGAAGTCTCTCTCCGGACTGTCCAACCTGGGCCAGGCCTCGAGCATTCGCACTCCATACTGGTCGACTTCTCACAAAATCCGGCCGGGCTCGGGGTGCGTACTCCGAGGATGCTGAGCGGAGGAGGCTTGAAGCCGTCCCCGGATGACATCTTCCCTTCGCGACGAGCGCCGTCAGCCTCCACGGGCCAGAGGCTGACGGCCGGTATTCGGGAAGACTCAGACGATTCGTTGTTCCGGACGATCCGGCCGCACGCGGGTGACTCCGTCAGCCGCCGAACAGCGGTCCCCAATGAATGACACGAAATTGACGTTCCAGATGACCATTTCTTCCCCTGCCACGTCCACTTCCAGAAGCAAATGTCTGAGGTCGGCAGAGAGAGTGCGCGACCACGGACGGGTCGGGTGATGTCGTGTCTTCAAGCGCAAACATTCGCCAGACATGGTCTAGATGCCTCGCCGGAACTCTGATTCCGGTGTTGGTGCTGGTTTCCGCCTGGCAGGTCTCTGAATACAGGCAAAACTCGATGCGCGCTGCGGCCCTGCTTGCCAGAACAGAAGAGCGATGGAGCGAAGCCGAGGCGCTGGCCGTTTCGTGTCTCGAATCCCGACCGTCCGATTCCGAAATGATGCTTGTGCTGGGCGAGGCGCTTGAGCATCTGGGCAGCCCGGCGGACGCGCTGGATACTTACCGACGGATCTCTGCTGGTTCGCATTCCCGGAACGCCGCGACCCTCGCGATCGCCTCACTCTTCATGCGGCAGGGACGACTTTCTGATGCCGAAACCGAACTACAGTCGCTTCGAGCACCCACCAGCCAGTCTCCGGAAGTGCACGGCCTGTGGGGAACCCTTCTCAGCCTGTCTGGACGTCAATGGGAAGCAAATCTCCCGCTGCATCGGTCCCTGAAAGGTTCCGGCAACCATCTGGCGACCCTCATTTCCCTGGCGAATCCCGCGGAGATGCCCGCTCCTCCCGAGGCTGTCTTCGCCCAGATGTTACGGGTTCGCGACCCGCTGGCCCTGTTGGGCGGCGCAAAGATCGCTTCGTCCGTTGGACGAAAGGACCAGGCCACCAGCCTGCTACGAGAAGCTCTGTCTCGCAGTCCAGAACTACTCGAAGCCCAATTGTTACTCGCCACGCTGCTGGTTGAGGCAGGCGACGAAGCCAGCTTTTTGCAGTGCTTCAATCTGCTTCCGGAAGCCGCATGGCAGCACCCGGCCTATTGGCTGCTCTTAGCCACACGGGCCGAAAGCGCCACGGACAGCGGCGCCGCCATCCGGTGTTACTGGGAAACGCTTCGCCGCAGCCCGGACTACGACCGAGCCACCTATCAACTTGGTCAGCTTCTGGCAGCGGAACAGCGTGGGGATGAGGCACAACAATTCTCGGACCGCGCCCGAAAACTGAGTGAACTGACAGAGCACTCTGCAAAGCTGTACGATCGGAAAGGCTCAGCCGCCGAGATCGCCTCGTGCGCTCGCCTGACCCTGGAACTGGGTCGCCTTCCTGAATGCCGCGCGTGGTGCGAGTTGCTCCCCGACGAAGCCCGACCGACCGTTGTCAGGGAAATCGACACACAAGTCAGGAAGCTGCTGCGGGAAGACACACCGGCACTCTTACCCGAGGCAGATCTGGCAAAGCGGTTCGATCTGTCGTCTTATCCGCTACCAGATCTGACCTCTCGGCGCATGGACCCGTCTCACACCCGATCAGGTCATCCTGCATCCTCAAGCGACATCCTTTTCCTCGATGAGGCTGCGGCGCTGGGCCTTCAGTTCACTTACTTCAATGGCGAGATTTCGGCGAGTCCCGGCAGACGGATGTTCGAATACACAGGGGGTGGCGTGGCCGCCTTCGACTATGACCTCGACGGCTGGTGTGACCTCTACTTCACGCAGGGAACGACCTGGCCTCCGGATACTGCCGACTCTCAGTTCCTCGACGCCCTGTTCCGTAATGTGGCCGGGATTCGCATGTGCGAAGTCAGCCATCTGGCCGGTATTCATGATGCCGGGTTCGGGCAGGGGGTCGCTGCAGGTGACTTCGATAACGATGGTTTCCCCGATCTCTATGTCGCCAACATCGACGGGAACCGACTCTACAAAAACCAGGGTGATGGCACGTTCCTCGACATGACCTCCCGCTCAGGCCTGGCCCGCTATTCCCACTGGACGACCTCCTGTCTGCTCGCTGACCTCGACGGTGATTCCCTCCCGGATGTCTATGACGTCACCTACTTGACCGGCGATGAGATCTACACTCGTGTCTGTCAGGGAGACGACACCATTTTGGCGTCGTGCCCACCTTCGCTCTTCCCCGCTGCGGTAGACCATGTCTATCAGAATCAGGGAGACGGGACGTTTATCGAGATGACCCGCGAGTGGGGATTTGATGCGCCCAACGGAGATGGACTGGGGATCGTCGCCGCCGACTTCGACGAATCGCAGACCATCAGCCTCTTCATTGCCAATGATGGTCGCCCTAACTTCTTCTTCGCACCCCAAAAGCTACCAGATGGTAAACTCGCCTGGCAGGAACTGGGCCTTGTCAGTGGACTTGCCTACGACGAAGCAGGTGCCGCGCTCGCCTGCATGGGGGTCGCCGCAGGGGATCCCAACAACGACGGACGGGTCGATCTGTTTGTCACCAACTTCTACAACGAATCCAACTCGCTCTACATCAACCTCGGTGCCCGTACCTTCTCCGACCGGGCCAGAACCATGCGACTCCGCGATCCCAGCTGGTCTCTGCTCGGGTTCGGCACGCAGTTCATCGATGCCGACCACGACGGACTGGAAGACCTGATTCTCGTCAACGGACATGTCGACGACTTCTCCTACAAACAGATCCCCTACAAAATGAGACCTCAGTTCTTCCACAACATCGCTCACTCCTTCCAGGAACGATTCGCGGACGAAATCGGCGACTTCTTCCATCTTCCGAGGCTCGGTCGAGGAGTCGCACGAATCGACTGGAACAGGGATGGGCTCGATGACCTCGCCATCTCACACATCGGCGACCCTGCCGCGCTGCTCACCAACAAATCTCCACAACCAGGGCGGGGACTGCGGATCCAGCTTGTCGCCACAAACAGTTCACGCGACGCCATCGGCACGCGTGTCACCGTGCAGGCCGGACAGAAACACCTCACACGGCAGCTCACTGCCGGAGATGGATATCAGGCATCCAACCAGAGGCTGCTCGACTTCGGACTCGGAAACGACACCGGAGAAATCACCGTCGACATCCACTGGATCTCGGGAAGTACTCAATCCTTTACTCTCAAGAACCCCACTCAACCCCTCATCGCCGTCGAAGGAAATCAGCAACTGCTGCAAATCACGGTGGAGAGTCACTGATTGGCGGGTACTGATTCTCAGCCTTAAGATGCCAACAGAAAATGACTCAACCCAAACAATCGTCTTGACGACACTTGTTTCAACAGATATTTTATCGATCGGCGTTCACGCGGCTGGCGAGCGTGCGGCCAGGGCGAGCCGTTTCACTTTGATGAACTGTTTCCGATGAGCACGATCTCTTCCTCTTCTGATCGGCCAACGCAGCGGGAATCCGTCGTCTCCCTGCTGTTCTATGCTTTGCTGCTCGTGGCCGCAGTAGCGTCTTTTATGTTGATCCGCCAGATCGGACAGGGGCTGAAGGCCCCCCCGGGGACTGCGACGGTTTCAGCGCCGAAGGGGACTCATGCCGGGGGTGTCGACGTCGTTGTCCATGTCCTGGCGACACTCGCGGCGGTTATCGCCTTGGGAAACGTGCTCTCGTGGGTATTGAAACGCCTGCACCAACCCGCCGTGATTGGTGAAGTGATCGCCGGAATTCTGCTGGGCCCCTCTGTCCTGGGGGCAATTTCTCCACAGGCGATGCACTTGCTGATTCCCGACGTGTCAGCGGATCCGCATCAACTGGTGCTCGGTTCCCTGAAGACCATCGCGCAGATCGGCGTAATTCTGTATATGTTCGTCGTGGGGCTGGAACTGAATGCCCAGAAGGTTGGACGACAGGCCAAAGCCGCCATCGCTATCTCTCACGCGAGTATCGTCTTCCCGTTTGTGCTGGGATCGTTCACGGCACTGTGGCTCTATCCGATCCTGTCCACCGACAGCGTCCCCTTCACCAGCTTTGCCTTGTTCCTGGGTGTCGCCATGTCGATCACGGCCTTTCCCGTGCTGGCGCGGATTTTGACAGACCAACGACTTGAGAAGTCTGACCTGGGCGTGATCGCCCTGAGTTGCGCGGCCACCGACGACGTGACGGCCTGGTGCCTGCTGGCCTTCGTCGTGGGAGTTGTCCAGGCGCAGGTGGGGGGAGCCATGCTGGTCGCCGTGGCCACGATTGCCTTCATTGCCGTGATGTTTCTGCTGGTCAGGCCGCTGATCGTCAAATGGGTCCATTGGGCCGAACAGCATCAGCAAGAGCGACAGACGATTCCACTGTTGTTGATTGCACTGCTCTGCGCATCGCTCACGACGGAAGCGATTGGAATTCATGCCGTTTTCGGAGCCTTCATGCTGGGGGCGATCATCCCTCACGACAGTCGCATCGCCCACCAGTTGACTTCAAAACTGACCGACGTCGTGACGATCCTGCTGCTGCCGGCCTTCTTCGCTGTGACAGGGATGAATACCCGCATCGGTCTGATCAATGGTTGGGACGGCATCCTGATCTGTCTGGCCCTGATCCTGGTCGCCACGGTTGGCAAGTTTGGGGGTACGGTCGCAGCTTCGCGAATGGTCGGGATCGACTGGCGCACTTCCGCCGCGCTCGGCATCCTGATGAACACCCGAGGGTTGATGGAGCTGATCGTGCTGAACATCGGCTTGTCGCTGGGAGTCATCTCACCGAAGCTGTTCGCGATGATGGTGATCATGGCCGTCGCCACAACAATTGCGACCTCGCCAATCCTCCGCAAGTTGCTGTCCCATTCGGCCAGCGGCGCAGAAGGGTCTGTCACCTTCCGCAGCGAATCCCCGTGACCACTTCGGTTAGATAACCCATTCGAGAACCGACGAGAAGTTCTGGTGACGGCCTCAGACCTCCGTTCGCAACCTCTTCATCGGTACTCACTCAGCTCGCTGCTACATTGATCGAGTCAGCCCCTGACGCATAAGAGGCGCGTGATGCTGGTTGTCCACTTGAGCGAATCGGCTCCGCCCCTTGACTGCCATACACTTCACATGTAAACTATTAACCGGACGAGGCCATCACTTGGTCAGACAGAAATGGCGACGGTCCGAACCAGAGAATGAAGGCTGTCGCGCCGGCTCGAATCGAACGAGCAGGGAAGTCAGCTTGAGGCACCTCTCAATCGAACCACAGTTTCTTCACCCATTTACATGACATGTAAACAATCGCCACGACTGGCCTCTTTCTCAACAACCCTTTCGTCAGGAGAAGTCCCATGCTTCAGATCCGAAAATCCAACGATCGCGGTCACGCCAATCATGGCTGGCTGAACACTTACCACACTTTTTCATTCGCGTCCTACCGTGACCCGCGTCACATGGGATTTCGATCGTTGCGCGTGATGAACGAAGACTGGGTCGATCCCGGCCAGGGCTTTGGCACACATCCTCATCAAGATATGGAAATCGTGACCTACGTTCTCGAAGGGGCACTGGAGCACAAGGATTCGATGGGAAATGGCGAAGTTCTTCGACCGGGTGAGTTCCAGCGCATGACGGCGGGAACGGGAATTACCCACAGTGAGTTCAATCCCTCCCCAACGGAACCAGTTCACCTCTATCAGATTTGGCTGTTCCCTTCGGAAAAGGGACTTGAGCCAAGTTACGAACAACGCCGATTCCCGGAATCAGACCGGCACAACGAGCTGCAACTGGTTGCCTCGCCATCGGGGGAACACGGTTCACTGCTCATTCATCAGGACGCCCGGATCTATTTGGGCAACCTCGACAAAGGAAGCCAGATACACCAGCAATTCGCATCAAACCGACATGCATGGCTGCAAGTATTACGCGGCTCAGTCACAGTGAATGGCCAGCGTCTCGAAACCAGTGATGGTGTGGCGGTAAGTGACGAAGCTGAATTAGCAATCCAAGCGGCCGAAAATGCCGAAATTATGCTGTTCGACCTTCCATAGACCACTCTCAGTCATTGTTCACGAAAGCGAGGATTTCCATGAAGGCTCTTTTACAAGGACTTACCACTGTCCTGGGCCGAATCATGATCGCGGCAATCTTCCTGACCTCCGCCATCGGCAGCCACCTGCGAGACTTTGACGGTGTCGCGGCCTCGATGGGGTCTCGTGGAATTCCTCAGCCTCAAGTCCAGCTCGCGGGAGCCATCCTGTTTCTGATCGCGGGCAGTGTGTCATTGATTCTGGGGTACAAGGCCCGGATCGGAGCAGCCATGCTGTTCCTGTTCCTTGTTCCGGTCACGTACTACTTCCATGACTTCTGGAACTTGCGCGGACCCGATCAACAGTCACAACTGGTTCAGTTCCTGAAGAATCTCGGCTTGATGGGCGCGATGCTGTTCATCATGGCGAATGGCTCGGGACCGATGAGCCTGGAAAAGAGCGGATCCAAAGGAGCCTCGGCCAAACCGAAGGCCAAGCCTGCAAAATGATGGGAAGGAGCCGCAGACCTTCAGTGCAGGAGGATCGAAATTCGGCCCGGGGCTCCTGGGCTGACTCGCCAATCCTGTTACAACCGGAACCGTGTCCCCTCCACACGTTCCCACCAGCGGACCTCGACTCGTTCCCATCGGAACCACGAGGTCCGAGCGGGCCATTTTCTCGTCTCGCGCTCCCGTCCGGTTGAGCGCTGTGAGGAGGCTTCCGGCTGCCAGAGGCACTCAGGCGTGTCTCCCCCCTCTTTTTTGCGGTGCTGTTTCTGCAGTCCCGCAAGCGGCCCCTTCACACACCTTCGGAGGGGACCAGACGGGCTTCCTTTTGCTCGTCATCACCGCGATCTGCAACCTCACCGGACCTGTGGAACGACGTCCCTGCAATCCCCTTAACGGCCAGAGGAACGCCGAAATTCACAGCCCAACGAGGGCGATGTATCGAATTGCAACCATTTGTCTACCAAGAACACAAGAGTGTTTTGATATGGCGCTTGATGAGGGTCCGTGTCACGGGGTAGAGTAAAAAAATGTCAATCGGTCACTGACACATTTGTTACCCGTTGTTCTCGTGGGCCCCATTGTCATGAAGTTCAAAATCAAGGAAGACCGAGACGACGTCGTCCAGGTTTCGATTGAGGGCTGTCTGAATCAGCAGGACGTCGCACCTCCGATCGATCCCATTCGTGCCTTGCTTGGTCCCAGCGCCTATCAGAAGACGGTGCTGCTTGATATGCGGGACTCGAGTTATCTGGATTCGCTCTGTATCGGTTGGCTGCTGAGTTGTCACAAACGATTTCGTGAGCAGGGGGGTAAGCTGGTCATCCACTCACTCCCCACCGTCGCCGCGAATGTGATCTCGCTGTTGCGATTGAACACCGTCTTTCAGATGGCGGACGACTCGGAAAAAGCCCTTCAACTCGCACGAGGGGAGGTGGCTTAGATGGCCTACGACGGTCGTTTCTCACCCGACTTTTTTACTGAAAAATCGTCCGCCGAAGTCCTTGAAGCCATCATTGAACGAGCGGCTGAACTGCACGTCAGCGACCTGTTTCTGCTGGGCGAAGAAGGAGGGGTGCGCGTCGCCTACCGACGGATGGGGGGATTGGAAACAGTCGCCGCCTTGCCGCTGGAAGTAGGACGTAGCGTGATCACTCTGCTCAAAGCAGAAGCGGGAATCGATCTGGGAGACCGTCGCCGACCGCACGAGGGTCGGCGGATTCAGGCCGTTGGAGATCGGGTCGTCGACCTGCGAATCAATATCATCCCCACGCTTCACGGCGAGGACGTCACCGCACGTCTGCTCGACCGGAAGTTCGGACTGAAAAGCCTCGACCAGATCGGCCTGACCCGCATCGAACTGAATAAGATCCAGGCGATGCTCGCCAATCCCAGCGGCCTGATCCTGGTGACCGGCCCTACCGGCACGGGAAAAACAACGACACTTTATGCGGCCGTGCAGAGCCTGAACGACGGGTCGAGAAAGATCAACACGCTCGAAGATCCCGTCGAGTACGCGGTCGCCGGACTGCGACAGTCCCAGGCGAATCCCCGGATTGGACTGGATTTTCCGGAACTGCTCCGCAACGTACTGCGACAGTCTCCCGACGTCATCATGATCGGCGAGATCAGAGACGAAGAAACAGCCGCGACCGCCGTCCGAGCCGCCAACAGCGGAACGGTGGTCTTGTCGACACTGCACTCGCCCGTCGCGGCAGCCGCCGTCCAAAGTATGGCTGCATTGGGAGTCAATCGTTACTTCCTGTCAAACTGCCTGCTGGGCGTTGTCGCGCAGCGACTGGTGCGGACGCTCTGCCCCAAGTGCCGGGTGGCTTACGACATCAGCGAATCACCGGAAACGTTTGCCGATATCCAGCCATACCTCGAACCCGGCTTTGGCTCGTTCATCTTCGGCCCCGGGTCCTGCGAAGCCTGCCTGCATCAAGGCTACGCCGGCCGAACAGCCGTCGTCGAGTTGATGGTCTTCAACCGGGCACTGCGTCAACTGGTGGCCAATGGCTGCAGCAGCGAAGAACTGCAGACGTTCGCCATTCAACAGGGGATGCTGGAGTTCCGACGTTCGGCACTCGTGAAAGTCGCGATGGGGATCACGAGCACCGAAGAAATCATGCGAGAACTGCCAACGGATCAACTGGGTCTCGATTGATCGGCCCGGCGAAGTCTCGGATGACGGCTGCACGTGACGAGCAACAAGAGTGTTCACCGGCGACGCCTACGCGCGCTGCAATAGAGGGAGCGAGACCGACTGAGAGCGGGTCTGAGACCCGCTCCAGCGCTGTCCTGTTCGTGCCTTGAAGCCGTTACAGGATTTCCAGTGTCGGCATCTTGGGTGCGACCAGCAGTTGCTTGGCCACCTGAATGGCGACCTGCTCGCAAATCTGAACCAGCGGTTCCCGTGACGGGTTTTCTTCGGAGAAGAGGGTCGAAATCCGCCCGGCGTCGCCGCGAATTCGAATCCCTGAATCGATGGGAAGTTCGCCCAGAAACGGCACGTTCAATTCTTCCGCCATGGCCTTGGCTCCGCCTCGACCGAAGATCTCGCCCGACATGTTTTCGACAATGCCGAGAACAGGAATCTTGACTTGATTGAACATGCTGATCGCCTTGATCGCGTCGAGCAGCGCCACTTGTTGAGGTGAGCAGACGACGACGGCTCCGGCAAGACCAAGCAACTGCGAAAGGGTCAGCGAGATGTCGCCGGTACCGGGAGGCAAGTCGATGATCAGGTAGTCCAGATCACCCCAGTCGGTGTCTTTCAGAAACTGAGTGATCGCACGGTGAAGCAGGGGGCCTCGCCAGATCACCGCCTGGTCCGGCTTCAGAAAGTAGCCCATGGAAATGACCTTCAGGCCATCAACGTCAACAGGCTGAATCCGCTCGATCTCCTCACCCGATTCCGTCCTGACTTTGACAGCGGTGGGGCGATCCACAGACCCGACCATGTGAGGGACACTGGGCCCGTACACGTCCGCATCCATCAAACCAACTTTGCAACCGAGCGTCTTCAGACCATACGCCAGCGAAGTGGCGACGGTACTTTTGCCGACGCCCCCTTTACCGCTCCCGACAGCGATGACGTTCTTGGCGCGAAGCCCGATGGCACCACCGGACATTTTCCCCTGAACGACGGAAGTGAATTTCACCTCGACCGCCGTCACATCGGGCTGCCCCTCTTTCACCGCAGCGGTGATGGCATCAGAAATCCGGTATTTCCCCGGATAGGCAGGGGTCGGAAGTTCAATCGTGACGTGGACCGTAGATCCCGTCGTTTGAACGGCTTTCACCATGTCCAGCTCACCAAAAGTCCGGCCAATTTCCGGGTCTTTCAGGCTGCGGACACGCTGCAACACCTCTGCTTCCGACAACATAGCCACTTCCCAATACTTCAGAAGAATTGAAATCACATTCATTTGTAGCAGCGCGACAACCGCCGGGCAATCACTGGCACACCGCCTGCGATGAGTTCGCAACGCGTTTCCCGACGGGATTCGGCGATCGGCAGGCTTCGCCATAAACTCCGGCCCCCAGTCGGGTAAGCCGTCTTTGGCCTCAGTACGTCCACACGACGAAATGCACACATACCGCGCAAACATGCCTAACGACGAGGCAAGCATTTCGCTTCAGTTCTCCGAAGATTGTCTGGCAATGCCACAGAAAGCCGGCGATTGTTGGAATCCCAGTGAGATCGATTCACTTGGCATCCTGATTGCTTCCGAAACTTGCATAGCAGAGGCTTCTCAGCGCTTATTCTTCTGTTCCCAGACTGAAAGTACATCGAATGAGTGGTAGCACCGCCCGTTATCAGGCCATCCAGGCCGTCACGAACTACAAACCCATTTCAGCCCCGCTGAATTTCGCCGAAACTCCAAGCGGTGAACTCTTCGGAACCAACGTCTTCAGCATCAAGGTGATGAAAGACCGCCT
Organism: Schlesneria sp. DSM 10557; assembly: GCF_041860085.1. Classification (NCBI taxonomy): domain Bacteria; kingdom Pseudomonadati; phylum Planctomycetota; class Planctomycetia; order Planctomycetales; family Planctomycetaceae; genus Schlesneria; species Schlesneria sp. DSM 10557. Next base: position 4,538,586 of record NZ_CP124747.1, on the reverse strand, counting down.
GCCAAAGACCGTCTTCAAATCGGTGATGAAGACCATTGAAATGGGCGAGCCACTCGATCCAAGCGTTGCTGATACCGTCGCCGCCGCGATGAAAGACTGGGCGATCGAGAAGGGTGCGACCCACTACGCTCACATGTTCTACCCCCTGACCGGGATTAGCGCCGAGAAGCACGACAGCTTCCTGGCACCGGACGGCCTGGGTGGAGCCGTTAACGAATTCAGCGGTTCGGCTTTGACCCAGGGCGAGCCAGACGCATCCAGCTTCCCATCGGGGGGCATTCGGGCCACGTTCGAAGCCCGTGGTTACACCGCTTGGGACGTTACCAGCCCTGCCTTCATTCTCGAAAACCCCAACGGCACCACGCTGGTCATCCCGACCGCCTTCTTCTCATGGACCGGTGAAGCTCTCGACAAGAAGACTCCACTGCTGCGTTCGATGAAGGCACTGAACATCCACGCTCAGCGTGTGCTCAAGCTGTTCGGTCACAAGAATGTTCCTCTGGTCACCGCCTCGTGCGGTCCTGAACAGGAATACTTCCTGATCGATCGCAACTTCTTCTTCGCTCGCCCTGACCTGATCAGCGCCGGCCGCACTCTGTTCGGAGCCAAGCCACCCAAGGGGCAAGAGTTCTGCGATCAGTACTTCGGTGCCATCCCAGACCGCGTCCTCGCTTTCATGCTCGACTGCGAGCGAGAACTCTTCAAGCTCGGCGTCCCCGTCAAGACTCGCCACAACGAAGTGGCACCAAGCCAGTACGAGATCGCCCCGATCTACGAAAACGCCAACGTCGCCGCAGACCATCAGCAGCTCATCATGATGACGCTGAAGCGAGTTGCCGCCAAGTACGGTCTCGAGTGCCTCCTGCACGAAAAGCCCTTCGCTGGCGTCAACGGTTCGGGCAAGCACTGCAACTGGTCGCTCGGCAATGCCGTTCAGGGGAACCTGCTGGAACCCGGCAAGACACCGCACGAAAACATGCAGTTCCTGGTATTCTGTGCGGCTGTCATCCGCGGTGTCCACAAGCACAGCTCACTGCTGCGTGCCGTTGTCGCACACGCTGGCAACGATCATCGCCTCGGTGCCAACGAAGCTCCCCCCGCCATCATTTCGATCTTCCTTGGCGAACAGCTTGCTGACGTCTTCGAGCAGATCAAGCAGAGTGGTTCTGCTTCCTCCAGCAAGCAGCCTGGTGTCATGACCGTCGGTGTCGACACCCTGCCAGCTCTGCCCAAGGACGCAGGCGATCGTAACCGAACCAGCCCCTTCGCCTTCACCGGAAACAAGTTCGAGTTCCGCGCTGTTGGTTCGAACCAGTCGCTGTCCGGTCCGCTGGTGGCCCTCAACACCATCATGGCCGAATCGCTGGACTACATCGCCACCGAATTGGAAAAGACCACCGGCGGTGATCCAGCCAAGCTCCCCGGGGCTGTCCAGAACCTGCTCAAATCAATTGCTAACGAACACGGCTCTGTCTGCTTCAATGGCGATGGGTACTCCGAAGAATGGCAATCGGAAGCCGCCCGCCGAGGCCTGCCCAACCTTAAGCAGACGATCGACGCGCTCCCCGCGATTACCCTGCCAGCCACGGTCGAAATGTTTGAAAAGTACAAGGTTCTCTCAGCACGCGAAGCGGCCAGCCGCGAAGAGATCTACTTCGAACAGTACGCCTTGACGCTGAACGTGGAAGCACGGCTCTCCCACGAAATCGCCAAGACGATCATCTATCCCGCTGCAGTCCGTTACCAGAGTGAACTCGCCGCAACCGCCGCCAACTGTAAGGCTGCGGGTGTCGACTTCGACGCCTCACTGCTGGTGAAGCTGAGTGGATTGATTAAGTCGCTCAACGAGAAGATCGCCGTCTTGGAACACCTCAACGAAGAGGGCTGCCATGGTGGACACGGCGTTGCAAATCCAAAGCAAGCCGCCGAACGTTGTGCAAAGAAGGTCAAGCCGGCAATGGAGGCAGTTCGCGAAGTCGTCGACGAACTCGAAACGCTCGTCGCCGACGACTACTGGCCACTGCCGACCTACCAGGAAATGCTGTTCATCAAGTAAGCCTCGTCGCCACTGTGTGAACGACCGCGGGAATCACAGAGTGAACTCGCGGTCTCTGCAGGGTGTTGAGCCGAAACTGCTACAGGTCTGAGGCCACTCTCTCAGGCCTGTGGTCGATAAAATTGAGCTGAGCCGGAAAGACCCGGGACGTTTACGTCCCGGGTCTTTCCTTTTCGCGAAGCAAGATCCTTTTCAACCTCCGCCTCTACCGTCGAAATTCCGTCTCACAGATGGTTATGATCTCTCGTTCGTCTGGCGCCCGCCGCCGATGGCCTGTTGACCCCCGACACACATCGAAAAGACGGTTATGGGCATTTCGCCGAGAATCATGAATTCGCGTAGAGTACGGCCTGCAAACCGCAGTCTCTCGTACATGAGTCTGCAACATTCAGGTCCTGCGGGAACGCGCTACACAAAACGTCAGCACGCAATCGGGACACCGGTGATTCGCTGCGTTGCGTACGTGCTGTTCGTTGCCCTGAGCCTGCCGGGCAGTGACGCCGCGTTGTGTCGGGGTGCAGAAGATAAAAAACCGTCGACCCCCGCTCCCACCGTCGCGCCGGATCAACAGGCCGAACCGGGCACTGCGGACTCGCTACCGCTGTACACGGACATGGAGCTTCCCGCAGCAGAAGACTTGCTGCGATCCAAGCCCTTTGACTGGATCGTGCTGAAATCCAATGAAGTTCTCATCGTCGAACCGGTCCCGCTTCGCCCCGACACGCTCGCATCGATGAATCTGGAATATGAGCGTCATCTGAAAGGACGTGCAGGATTCCGGGAAGGAAATGATCGACTGGGCGAACGCCGCAGAAGCTTTCAGTCTCTGCCGATCACTCTGCTGGAGCCGGGGGAAGAGCAAGACCCTGATTACCTTCTCGAAACGAAGGTGATCCTGAAGATCGACTACTTCGAAGATCTGGTTCTGCGTCGGGCAAGTCTTCTCATCGATGAACGAAACGTTCCACTCGCCTACGACTTGCTGCTGCTGGTCGACAGGCGTCATCGCGAGAACAACGTGCGACTGAAAGAAGCGTATCAGGCCATGCGCCGCGAGGAGGCCGAGATCGCGGCCGGCGACGAACGCGAACGCTTTACGCTCCCCGATCCGCCCCCCTTAAAGCTCAGTGCGACCTGGCCGAAATTTGACGAACTCTATCAGAAACTGTTGATGACCGATGCCGAGTTGCGGAACCAGCAAGGGGATCGGGAAGGGGCCGTTCGCCTGTTAGAAGACCTGTGGGACCGCAACTCGTCCTACCCCGAACTTTCCCTGCGGCTGGGTCAGGTGATTGATCTGCTGATCAATGAACTCGGAGATCAGGAACGCTATCGCGAAGCCCGCTATTTCCTGAAGCGCTTAACGGCTCGGGAAGCACAGCATCCGATCGCACTCAAGTGGAAGGCGGAACTGATCAGCCGGACGACCGCCATGATGGAAGAGGCTCGACGAGCTTCCGCGGAAGGAAACACGGGCGTTGGCGCACGGCTGGTCGATCAGGCTGCCCGGATCTGGCCTGAGACACCCGGTCTGCGGGAAGCACATCGAGAACTGACGGAGCGACATCAGATCATCCGTCTTGGGGTCTTGCGACTTCCGGGTGAGGCCACCAGCTATCCCTACCCGACGGCCAGCGACACACTCGCCACGAGCCTGACGGCACAACCTCTGTTTGAACCGACTCGGGTTGATGAACGGGGGGTCCGCTACCGCTCGCAAATCGTAGAAGCCTGGGAACCACAAGATCTGGGACGTCAGGTTCAGTTTACGGTCCGACTGCGGCGAGCCGACTGGGAAGCCCGACCCCTGATCACTTCTTTCGATATCGTTGACGAATTGTCGCGGAAACTGGATCCGCAGTCCCCCCTCTTTGACGCGCGGCTCGCTGGGGCGATCGTCAAAGCCGTTCCCCAGTCACCCTCTCAATTCACCGTCCATTTTCGGCGACTGCCACTGCGGCTCGAATCCCTGCTTCAGTTCCCGGTCTCTCTGGCAGATCCCCAGGCGCTGAACCCGGACCTGTTCGCAGGGGCGCTCCCCTCGGCGGGTCGCCAGCGTTTTTTCGAGACGGAACGGGACGCACGATCGGTCACCTATCGTCGGGTACGCCCCCAGCCTGCCACGTTGAAGGCCCGCCACGTGGAAGAGGTCGTCCACGTTCGCTACGACAACTGGGAACGTGCCCTGCAGGGACTGATGCGGGGAGAGATTACCGGGATCCCGTTCGCCGATCTGCAGGATGTGAGAGTGCTGCAGGATGATAATCGTTTTCTCGTCACCCCTTATGCCCTGCCGATCTCTCACATGATCATGTTCAATCCCTCAACACCCGTCCTGCGTGATGCACAGCTTCGTCGCGCCATGTCGCTGGCGATCCCCCGCAGTCAATTAATCGAGCAATCGATTCTGGCCGGTGTCAACGCACGCCTCGCGCGTTTAACGGCGACCCCGTTTCCAACCGTCAGCTACGGACACAATCGCTTACTCGAAGGTCCGCCGTACGATCCCCAGCGCGCTGCGGCGCTCGTCCTGACAGCCAAAAAGCAACTGGGTGGCAGTGAGCTTCCCGTGTTGCGAATCGCGGCTCCTCCGGATTCCCGCATTCGTGCCAGCGTTCAGTCGATGATCGAGCACTGGCGGCGAGTTGGTCTCTCGGTGCAATTGAACGAGAGCACCGTCGCGGCAACTCACGATGACTACGACCTGATCTACCGGACAGAGCGAGTGATCGAACCGCTGATTGATCTGTGGCCGCTGCTGACTCAGCACTCTGACACGCGCGTCGATGCGCTCAGGCCTCTTCCCGAACGTGTTCGCCGGCAGCTACTGGAACTGGAGCGTGTCAACGACTGGACCTCCGCAACCGGTCTATTACACCGTATCGAAGCCGAGCTGCTGATCGAAACCCGATTCATCCCCTTGTGGGAAGTCGATGAATACTTCGTCACTCGCCGTAACCTGAATGGTCAGCCCGCGCGGTTGATGCATCCCTTCCAGGATGTCGAGCGATGGACGCTTCAATCCTGGTACCCGCAGGACACTCCCTGATGGCTCCGCTCACACAGTTCTGCCGAATTCTCTGCCTGCTCTGCAGCGGCATGGCCATCGTCGCCCGTTCCGTCGCTGCGGCTGAGAGCCCCTCCGTCAAATCCGCCCACGATGCTGTCGAATATGAACGGCGGCCTTATGAGGTGCGACTGCTGCTGGCATGCGCTCCTCTGTCCGCAAGCGCCACGGTTCAGGACACCACCGTCCGTGAGATCCAGCAGGCCGCCCTTCGCTGTGTCGGCGAACTGTGGTCTCTGACCACGATTCCCGTTTCATGGCTGAGCCTTCCCAGCCGGACGGGCCTCGAGCGGATCAACAAGGGGTCACTGACGCAACATCACCCTGAGGGGGCACCGGATGTCTGGTTCGCGGCCGTGGTGGAGTCTCTGGCAGTCGGAAAGCGAGTCAGTGTTCGGTCATGGCAGTTTGACGTTCAGCTCGAGACCGAGATTGCTTCGGTCGATGTCATGGACGACCGAGACTTGCCGATCGAGATCTTGAAACTCTGCAGGACCCTGATGCGGCCGATGGGGATCGTCGAGCAGGTCGATAACAAGGATGTGCGAATTCGACTGCGTGGCGGAGAATTGAATCCACCAGATCCCTCATTCGCCCAACTGCAACCCGGTGACCTCATGGTTCCGTTTCTGGCCTATCGCAATCGCGAACAGGTGATCGAGAAATTGCAGCCAATCCCCTGGACTTATATCACCGTTAAGGACGTTAATGGCTCGGTGGTCCGGGGGAACGTCGAAAGCGGCCTCAGACTGGCGCTGGGAGGAAAAAAACGGGGCCGGATCGACACCCTGGTCGTGGCCGTTCGACCTCAGTTCTCACAGACGCAGCTTCAACTGGTCAAACAAGGACGAACCCCCTTACCTCTGGCGGCCCATCGTGTCGAAGTGCGAAGTGAGGCGATGATTCCCCGGGCGACACCCGAAGACCCCGATGTCGATCCCGGTTCGACTCTACTGGCCGATGAGCTGACCAATCGACAGGGCTACCTTGAGGTTTCACGTTTTCCCGAAAAGACGCTTGTCTGGTTGTTTGTCTACAGTGGTCAGAATCTGCTGGCCCGTGTTCCGTTCATTCCTGGAGTCGCGGCGCATACCCGGCTGGAAGTTCCTGACGACTCCACGCGGTTCGCCGCCGAAGCCGACCTGCAGATGCTTCAGGGGGAAGTGATTGACGCCGTCGCTCTGCGGAACACGGCCATCTCCACAATTCGCGCAGCCGCCAGCAAAGACGACTGGGCCACGGTCAATCAGAAACTGGCACTCCTCAAACAGCAGGAGAGCTCGACGAAACTGATTGAACGCCTGCTGGCTGTTCGTGTCGCCGGAGTGGCTGCAGCACAGGCGAATAAGGACAAATCGGCACAGGCCCGTATCAACCGCATGTGTGACGAGGCGGTGACGCTGATCAAGACGCATCTGTCGGACGACAAGATTCGGCAACTCAGCGAGGAAATGGAAGCACTCCAGGCTCAAGAGAAAGACTCCGACACCGAGCAGTGATCTCGCCGGCCAGATGCGGCTGCGACGCGGAAAGCCGCCCGAGCGACGGAATTGTCAGTCCCCCTGACTTCCCAGCAGTGGCAGCATGTGGGTGGTTACGTCTATAAAACAGGTCTGCGTTGCGCGCAACATTCCGCAACGGGTCATACAGTGTGACGTCCGTCGCGGGCAGGTCCTGTTGAGCAGAGGAAAAATCGTGATGAATTCGCTCAAAATTCTGATGGGGTCGCTGGCTTTGGTCGGTTTGGGGATGGGTCTCGGCTGGACAATCCGGCCGGTACTGGCAGAACCCGAAAAGCCCGCTCACGTCTACGAACTGCGGACCTACACCACCGAGCCAGGAAAACTGCCGGCATTGCATGCCCGGTTCCGCGACCACACGGTCCGGCTGTTTGAAAAGCACGGCATGAAAAATGTCATTTACCTGACCCCCGTTGATGCCGATGGAAAACCGGTCGACAACAAGCTGGTCTATCTGCTGGCTCACAAGAGTCAGGACGCCGCCAAAGCCTCGTTCGACAGCTTCCGGCAGGATCCTGACTGGAAAGCCGCACGCGAAGCGTCTGAGAAAGATGGCAAGATTCTGGCTGTCGCGCCGGAATCAATCTTCTACGTTCCTACGGACTACTCGCCCTTGAAGTAAGGTGCGATTCAAGAGACGACTATGAATAATCCTCGACCTGCTGTTTCCTGGGTAGGAGACGCGCCTTCGGGCGCTCTTCAACTGATTGATCAGACTTTGCTACCGGTAGAATACCGCGAAATCCGCTGCGCCACGGCGGAAGTGGTGTGGGAAGCCATCAAGTCGCTACGAGTGCGTGGTGCTCCGGCCATCGGTGTTGCAGCCGCATACGGCGTCGTGGTCGGGTGCCAGCCCGTTGCTCAGTCAACCCGGGCGGATTTCAACGCAAAGCTGGACTCGGTCGTCAAGTATCTCGCCGGGAGTCGTCCCACTGCCGTGAACCTCTTCTGGGGTCTGGATCGCATGCGGCGAGTGGCCGATGCCTCGCCGTCGCTGGGATCTGCCGAGATGCTCGATCGACTGCTCGAAGAAGCCAAGGCGATCGAGCTCGAAGATCGAGAGATGTGTGCATCCATCGCTCGCCACGGCCTTCCTTTACTGAGCGAATGCAAGGGGGTCTTGACCCACTGTAATACCGGTGGACTGGCAACGGCAGGTGACGGGACGGCCCTGGCGGTGATCTTCGCCGCCGCACGGCAGAACCCCGAACTCAAGGTCTACGCCGATGAAACCCGGCCGCTGCTGCAAGGGGCTCGACTGACGGCGTGGGAACTGATGCAGCGCGGCGTCTCTGCCACGCTGATCTGTGACTCGATGGCCGGCTGGGTCATGCACGAAGGCCGCGTCCAGGCTGTCATTGTCGGGGCAGACCGCATTGCCGCAAATGGTGACTCTGCCAATAAGATCGGTACGTATTCGCTCTCGATCCTGGCGAAGGCCCACAACATCCCGTTCTACGTTGCGGCTCCCTCCAGCACGTTCGATCTGACAATCGAAAGCGGAAAAGAGATCCCCATCGAAGAACGTGCCTCTGCCGAGATCACGCACGCGTTCGGGAAGCAGACGGCTCCTGACCAGTGCATGACCTACAACCCGGCATTCGATGTCGCACCCGCGACTCACATCACGGCACTGATTACGGAAAAAGGGGTCATTCAGCCCGTCACGAAAGAACGAATCCACGCCGTCCTGACCGGCAACGGACAGTAAGGCCACAGTAACACCACCGCCGAGTAACAACACCGTCGAGTAACAACACCGTCGAGTGCGCGATAAGCCTGCGGAGACAAATGTCATTTCGCACGTTTATCGCTCACACTGCGGCGGTGCCCCCTTGTCACGACCGTCTCTTCCTGGGGTACAGACTGATGACGACTCCGACTTTCGCCGCTCAGCCCTATTCCGGGATCGCTTCATTCGGTCGATGTCCCATCATCAACGATCCGCAAGGGTATGACGTCGCGATCGCAGGGATCCCGTATGATGGATCTGTCTCGTACCGCAGCGGCACCCGCTTTGGTCCCCGGGCCATTCGCGAGCAGTCGCTGTTGCTGTGGGGTTATAACAATGTCCAGCAGGTTGCCCCGTTCAAGACGTTGAAGATTGCGGACGTGGGGGATATTGACGTGATCCCTCCCGATATCGTTGCGACTCACCACGAGATTGAGCGGGCGGCATCCCGGTTTCTCGCTGCGGGTCCCAAACTGATCTCGCTGGGGGGCGATCACTCCATCTCGTTACCCCTGTTGCGGGCTCATGCGAAGAAGTATGGCCCCGTGGCGGTTGTCCATTTTGATGCTCATCCCGATACGTGGGACTCGGAGTATCCCGGCCAGAAGTACAGTCACGGCACCCCGTTCCGGCGGGCTCTGGACGAATCATTGATCGATCCTGCCGCCTACGTTCAAATCGGAATTCGCGGCCCCACCAATGGCCCGGAAGACTACCTCGATGCGATCAGGCTCGGGACCCGTATGATCACGCTGGAAGAATTCCGTCGCAGCGGGGTTGATACTGTCCTGGCGGAAGTGCAATCCCGGATCGGAGCGCGACCGACCTACGTGACGCTGGACATCGATGCGGTCGACCCCGCCTTCGCTCCCGGAACGGGAACCCCTGAGGTCGGGGGCATCACCAGCTACGAGATGCTGCAACTGGTGCGAGGCTTGCATGGGCTGAACCTCGTCGGTTTCGATCTGGTGGAGGTCTCGCCACCGTTCGACTCGGCCAACATCACATCCATTCTCGCGGCCAACCTGGTGTTCGAATTCCTGTCACTGATTGCCAAAGCCAGCAAATAAGTGATCTCAACCAGGCGAGGCAGGACGCAACGCAGCCCTCGCATTGCGTCCGAGACACCTGTTCCGCCCGTGGGACGACGTTGCAGCACCGAAGAGGCTCCGCCCGACATCAGGCACTTGTCGTGGTCGGATTCGTCCGGTCTGGCAAGGAAAAACGAAAGGTCGTACCGACGCCAACTTTGCTGTCGACGCTCACGGTCCCCTGATGGGCTTCAATGAAGGCTTTTACGATCGCCAGTCCCAGACCTTCTCCCTCTTCGTTCTCGGGGTCCGTTGCCCCCTTGTCAAAGACCTGAGAGAGTTGTTCAGCAGGGATTCCTGATCCGTTATCGGCGACCCAGCAATTCGCAATCCCGGGGCAGGTCTCCAGTCTTTCTGCACCAATCTCGATCGTTCCGCCGGTGGTATAGCGAATCGCATTTGCGATCAGGTTCTGGAGGATGCGCCGAATCAGCCCGGCATCCGCAAAGACAACAGTCTCATCGGGAACACGATTGAGCAGTTTTGTGCCGGTCTCTTCAACGAGCGGGCGGAAGTCAAGGATGATTGACTCGACAACGGGCCACAAATCGAACTCGCGTCGTTCGAGTCGAATCCCTGTTTCCGTCTGCAGATGCGTATTTTCTTCGATGACTTTACTGATCAAGTTTTCCAGGTGCTTCACGTTCCGGTTCAGAGCTTTCAACAACTGAACGAGATCGGGATCATTCATTACCTGTTGGGGTAACATCATTTCCAGCACGCGACCGGCGGTGGAAATCGCACTGAGCGGAGTGCGGAGATCATGCGCCACGAATGCCAGATACTCCTGTCGCCGTTCCTGCACGTCCATCGCCTGCTGCGCAGTGTATGTCGACAAAGCCAGTCCAATGGCGCGATCGAACACGCGGTTGAGGATATGAAATGGCTCTCCCTGCAGGATCACGCCATTCTGATCGGCCAGATCATGAATACATCCTCGCAGAATATTGTACTCGGCCACGACCTCTTCGAGCTCGAAGGAAACGTTCAACCGCTGCAATCCGTGGATTCGAGGACTGCTGTCATTGCATGGTTCCGCAATGTCCTGCCGGGCCTGAACGATCAACGCCGCCGCCAGTTCATCCAGCAAATCCGGAATGTGGTCGTTGAGAGTGGGGTTATCTAACCCTTGTGCAGAGGGGAGCTTTCGTACTTGCTGTCGCCACTGTACCAGCAAGGCCTTTCGCTGCTGTTTGATAAGCGTCGCCAGGACTGCCAGATTTTCACTCGTCATCGAACCTCCAACTGCGCAGGTTATTTTTGTCGGAGGGGTAGGCGATCGTAAAGACGAGATAGCCGATATCGCCCTAACGGAAATCCATTCGCGCCGTGTTCCTGCGGGACCCGATAAGTCTAGTCTGCAAGTCAGCTTCGTCAATTGGGTGTTTTACAGGGATCGTGATTGACAGACTTTTAAGGTAGCAACCTTAACGCAGGGCATCAGTTGCATTGAAGTCACAACGCGGGCATGGCGGCTCTCGTGATGGGAGAGCGGATTTGCAGACGATTCTTGACTTCGGAGCACCGAAATTCGCGGACAGCTGGAAGTTAAGCCTGAGCGACTTCTTCGCCATTCTCTCCCACTGTTTGAGGCATCGTTTCCAAATCCGTGGCAGCCGCGTGCCCGCCAGCGACCAGCCGAAGAAGCAAGGGGAGCAGGATCAAGTTGCCCAGCAAACCGCCGATCATCGCCACACTGACCAGGATTCCAAAGTAAACCAGCGGAATGAAGTGCGACAGCGCCAGGACCGAGAACCCCGCCACCAGAGCCACATTGGCAAAGACCAGCGCGAGTCCCACCCCCTGATGTGTCTCCCGCAGTGCCTGGGAAAAAGAGAGGCCGCGACGTCGGGCGTCCGTATAACCGGAGAGGTAGTGAATGCTGGAATCGACCGTCAGACCCATGGACACGCTGGCGATCATCGCGGTGGCGATATTGATCGGTAAGCCGATCCAGCCCATCGTGCCGATCACCAGCACAATCGGGAACAGATTGGGTATCAATAAAATCAGGGCCAGGGGCAGACTGCGAAAGGCGATCCAGACACAGACCATGATGGCCAACGCAGCCACGACGAAGCTGGTCAACTGGTCCCCCATCAGGCTCTCGATCAGGTACGTCAGCAGCACAAACAAGCCGGTACATCGGGCCCCCTGGAATCGTTGTTCGGCAAGCTGCTCGACCTTCGCGATCAGTTCCAGTTTCGAGGCGGACGGCTGTCGTTCGCGGGCACGCAGCATGATCCGCATCCGCCCCTGTTCCGGGTTATAGAGCCCCGTCACGAAGTCAGGCTGCATCCGTTCCAACGCCGAAATACGCCAGGACAAAGGGAGGAACCCGATGAGATCCAGACCATCGGTAAGGGAAATCACCTTGGTGAGACGGCCCGGTGACTGGGGATCTTCAAGCTGACGCAGTTGAGCCGTGAATTCGCTGACCTGTGCCAGAAACGCACTGTCCAGTTCGGGGGGAGCGGGGAAGTTGACTTCCCAGGTTCCTGCACCCCCCAGACGTTCTTCAAACAGATTGAGTGATTTGACGATCGGACTCGAACTGCGGAAGTTCTTACTGAAATCGGTCTCGACCTGCAGCCGAAACAATCCAGCCGCACAGAAGATGGTCAGCAGCGACATCGCCCCTCCGACCAGCACGGGACGCGACTCGACCGACTTGGTTAATCCACCCAGGACTTTGGTCACGCTGTCCTCGGCCGGGGCACGCCCCGGGACCTTCTCGGATCCCCCCAGCAGGATCGCGCCTGGCAGCACCAGGGCACACGTCACCAGGACAAGCAGTGTGGCCAGGGTCATCATGATCCCAAAGCTGACCACCGGTGCGATATTGCTGATCATGACCGCAGAAAAACCCAGGGCCGTGGTCGCGATCGTCCAGAAGATTGGAATCGACAGATCCAGCATCGTCTGACGGAGCGCTTCGACCGGGGTCTTCGAAAAGCGATACTCACGATAACGCAGCGTGATGTGCATGACGGTCGCGATGCCGATGATCGTGACCAGCGAGTTCAACATGGAACTGACCATGCTGAGCTGCATGCCACTCAGCACCAGGATAGCCTTCGTCCAGATCAGCGTGACCTGAACCACGATCAGCGGCAGCAGCATCCAGCGGATACTGCGGAACAGAACGAAAATCACAGTCATGAGCAGAATGGCCGATGCCCAACCCAGCGTCGCCCCATCCTCCTCGACGTACCGAAACATGTCGTGTACTTGAACGGGCTCTCCCACGACTGCGGCAGGAGGATTGTGGGCATCCGCAATCTCGCGAACGAGCTGATAAGTCCTGGCGCGGGGAATCTCGGCCGTCCCTTCCGGCTCAAGCCGGCAGAAGATGGCGGTCGTCTGCGAGTCAGTGCCGACCAGCACACCTTCCATCAGCTTGCGGATGATCGACCGTCCAATCGGTGCCTGGAGCGCAACCGACAAGTACTGGATACTGTCTGACTGAAGACCTTTCACTTGCTGAAGCTGTTCGACCAGCGCTTCAATCCGGTCTCGTGCCGCATCCGAAAGACGGTCGCTATCTGGATCGAACAGCTCCGGATCCGTGTAGGCGACGACCACAAATTCATCACCACCAAACGTTTGCTTGCTTTCCCGCCATGCCGCCAGTCGCTGATTCTCTTTCGCGTACAGCGATTCGATCGACTGCTCAAACTGAAGTCGTGAAGCGGGAAACCAGGCCGCAACAGTCAGCAGGATCGCCAATGCGAGCCACCACCGACGATAATCCAGCAACAGATCTGTCAACCGGACTAACCAGGGCGGGGTCGAAGCGGTCATCATGACTCATGAACTTGTGGCAATCTAAGAAGTCATCGACAAACAATGCCGATGCCGTGTCCTTGGACTCTAATCAAGAATCCAAGTCACCGATAGTTCCACGACAATTTGGCTCTCCGCGAACAGAGCGATTCCCAGCGTCCAAGGCTTGTCAAAACGAGGCGCCTGACATCATAGTTTGCTGATGCGTGTTCAGAGACCGTCCCCTGTGGCCTGTACTTCGTTTCGTACCGGATTGCTGAACTTAAAGAAGAGGAATGAAAATCCCCTTTCTGCTCAGCCCGCCCTGTTCGAGTAATGTCGTTAGCGGCACGTGGAGATCGCTCGCTGAGAACGGACCCTTAAGAGGGCGTCTCAGGGGATCCTGACACAATGGAAACAGCCGACCGGGGCATGGGATTGCAGGTCGAGTCCGGGACAAGGACGACACCCCGCGATCGACAGCGATACTCGACGGTTTTTTGACGCGGAACCGAGGCGATTTGAGAACACTTCATGGAGACTGTAATGCGTGTCCCGTTCCTCCTGCTGACGATTAGCCTTTTTCCCCTGCTGAGTGCGGCGCAGGAAAGTCCCGCCACTTTCCCGGGCACTGAGCCACTCAAGGCGGAACAGCCGCTGGACGTCCTGATGGTCGAAGGGATCGATCAATTCAGCCTCAAAGAACTCGACAAAGCCCGGCAGCAGCGTGAATCCCTCTGGAAGAGAGACTACAGCAGCGCACAAGCCTATCAGAGCAGTCTGGAGCCTTATCGTCAAAAACTTCGGACGTACATTGGGGCCGTTGATCAACGGGTTCAGGGCATTCAGTTCGAGCGCCCCCTCAAGTTCACGGGCCTCAAGGCAGCCGAGACGAAACCCGCCCATGCCTACTATGAGCCCCAATTCCAGCGCTGGCCCGTTTTGCCCGGGATGACGGCCGAAGGACTGATTCTCGTCCCGCAAGGAGCTGAAAGTCCACGCGGTATCGTGATTGCCATTCCCGATTCCCGCTGGTCTCCTGATGTATTCGCCGGGGCGACGGAGCAGGGGACCCCGTCGTCGAAGCTCCCGCAGGTGCTGGCCGAAAACGGCTTCCTGGTCGTGATTCCGACGCTGATCGATCGCACCGACGAATTCGCTGGCAACCCTTTAATCGCGATGACCAATCAGACGAACCGGGAATGGGTCTATCGATCGGCGTTCGAAGTCGGACGACATGTGATCGGGTACGAAGTTCAAAAGGTCCTTGCCGCGATTGATGCCCTCGACGGCCTGAATCAGTCGACCAAGTGGAACTTGCCGATCTCCCTCGTCGGTATTGGCGACGGAGGCCAGATCGCGCTGTATTCGGCTGCGATTGATGCTCGACCTGCTTCAGTTCTCGTCAGTGGTTACTTCCAGCCGCGCGAAGGGGTTTGGCAGGAACCGATTGATCGAAACGTCTGGCGACAACTGGTTGAGTTCGGCGATGCAGAAATCGCCGGGATGATCGCTCCGCGGCCACTGATCATCGAAGCGTGTGCGATCCCCGAAACAGACGGACCACTACCCGTCCAGGCGGGACGACGGGGTGGCGCCGCCCCCGGTCAGATCAAGACGGCGGACTTGGCCCAGGTCCGAATCGAGTTCGACCGAGCCAAAGCCATCTACGAAAAGCTGAAACCTGGCAACCACATCGTGCTGGTGGAAAGCGGAAGTGATGGGAGGGGTCCTGCGGCTTCCAATGCAGCGATCATGGCGCTGGCTCAAAAGTCGGATTGGCGCGACTTCAAACCAGAAGCCCGCGGCAAATCGGTGCCGCTCACGGAAGCTGTGAATTGGCGTTCGGTTCAGGGACGACAGGTCGGAGAGGCGATCGACTTCACGCAGAAGCTGCTTCGAAATTCTTTCAAGGTCCGTGACCAGCTTTTCGCCAAAGCCGATCGATCGTCCGTCGAGAAATGGGAATCGACTGCCGAACCATTGCGAGACCATGTCTACAACGAATTGATCGGGAAATTGCCCGAACCTTCGATCCCGCTCAATCCCCGGACTCGAAAAGTCCTGGAGACGGATGATTACACCGGCTACGAAGTTGTGCTCGACACCTACCCCGACGTCATCGCAGCCGGAATCCTGCTCTACCCCAAGGGCATCAAAGCAGACGAAAAGCGTCCGGTCGTTGTCTGTCAGCATGGACTGGAAGGGGTTCCCATGGACACCATCAGCGGACCGGGGACAGAAGGTTACCCCTATTACAAAGGCTTCGCCGCGGAACTGGCACGTCGTGGCTTCATCGCCTATTCACCACAGAATCCTTACCGGGGCAAAGACCGATTCCGGACACTTCAGAGAAAATCCAACCCATTGGGTCGGTCTCTTTTCAGCTACATCATTCCTCAGCATCAGGTCACACTGAAATGGCTCGCTTCGCTGCCTGCCGTGGATCCCAACCGGCTGGCGTTTTACGGTCTGTCGTACGGCGGGAAAACGGCCGTTCGGGTTCCCCCGATGCTGACATCAAAAGAAGGCCGACCAGGTTACTGTCTGTCGATCTGTTCTGCTGACTTCAATGAATGGGTGACCAAGAACGCCAGCGTCGATCTGCCGTTCTCTTATGTCTTCACTCATGAATACGAGATCTTCGAGTGGAATATGGCACACGTCGCCAATTACGCCGAACTGTCAATGCTGATGACACCCCGTCCGTTCATGGTCGAGCGTGGTCATGACGACGGAGTGGGGCTGGATGAGTGGGTGAGCTTTGAATATGCCAAAGTCCGGCGGCACTACTCCAAGCTGGGAATCCCCGAGCAGACAGAGATCGAGTTCTTCAATGGCCCACATACGATCAATGGCAAGGGGACCTATGACTTCCTCCATCGTCATCTGAACTGGCCAAAGAAATAGATCTGGTTGCACCTCGCGGCCGGGCGGTTCCAAACGGGATCCTCGGCCGTGGACATCCTGTGTGACACTCAGATTCACCCGGCCGTCCGATCTCGTTCTTCCGTGTCGGAAACACGGTCGCCCCAGGCGCCACGCCATCGTTCCTTTCGCAAGGCGAAGTCGTTGGGTGCGAGAGAACGTTTTCTGGCAACGATCGACAATCGGTGACCGCAAGGGCCTTTGCCCCGCAAGGCCCGTTTCTCAATGAGGACTTCCATGGATTTTTCACGTCGATCACTGATCAAGTCGGGTCTCGGTCTGGCTCTCGGAAGTGCCTTGCCAAAACTGCTGCCGGTCCCGGGTCTGGCCAGCGACAACACTCGTGACCCGTTGCCGGTCGCTGGTGTGACGACCGTTTACCGGAAGAACAGCCATGCGGATGTCATCCTCGGTAAAATTCTCGAGGGGTATCAGCAGTACGGTGGTCCGGGCCCGCGTCTGCGCCTCGTGTCACTCTTCACCGATCAGGTCGCCGCGAATGACCTGAGTCGTGATCTGGCACGAAAACACGGATTTCGCCTTTCCAGGACCATCGATGACGCGCTGACGCTGGGGACGGATCGGATTCAGGTCGCAGGCGTGCTGAGTATTGCTGAGCATGGTGAGTATCCACTGACGGACGTGACCCGGCAGCGAATGTATCCACGCCGCCGTTTCTTCGACGATATCGTGGCCACATTCAAACGCTGCGGCCAGGTCGTCCCGGTGTTTAACGACAAACATCTGGGCTACCGCTGGGAGGACGCTCTGGCAATGGTGGAAACATCACGCGCCATGAAATTTCCTCTGCTGGCCGGGTCATCACTTCCCGTTGCCTGGCGTCAGCCTGCGAACGAACTTCCAGATCAGTGCGAAATCGAAGAAGTGCTGACGATTGGCTACGGCGGCTTTGAAGATTATGGCTTTCATGCACTCGAAGCACAGCAATGTCAGATTGAGCGACGGCGAGGGGGTGAGACCGGTGTGGCGGCCGTGCGCACGATCACCGGTGATGCCATCCTGAAGGCAGAAGCGGCAGGAACTTTTTCACGTGAACTCTTCGAGGCAGCTCAGCGTGCCAAGCCACAATCGCTCGACGGCAAAGCGGCATGGCAACCACAAACCGATTCCGCGGCCTATCTCATCGAGTATCGTGATGGACTGAAGTCGACCGTCGTCATGGCGAACGGGCTGAGCAATTACTTCGCCACGGCGATCAAGCTCAAAGGTCAGCAGGAACCGGTGGTGACATGGTTTAAGCTGCAGGAAGGGCCCCCGTTCGGACACTTCGCTCATCTGGTCAATGCGATTGATGATATGGTTCATCAGCAGAAAACGCCCTATCCTGTGGAAAGAACACTCCTCACCACCGGCATTCTGGATCGCGTCATGCAGAGCTTGGCAGGGGAGGGCAAGCGGATCGAAACGCCTGAGCTGGCCATCGCCTACTCCCCCACCGCATGGCCCTTCGCCAACCACCCTGACTCGAAGCTCGACCTGCCGAACGACTGATCACCCTGAGAGGACCATTCGGCGATCGGGTGTGGAGAGCCTGTTGCTGGACGATGCTCATCCAACAACAGCGGCGATTCTATCCACGCCACAATGGCGCCATCCGTTGCGATCACGGGCCCCTCTGCGGCCGGAGACAGGGGCAAACACAGAGACGAACAGAGACGAGACGCTGTGTTGGCGAGTCAGCCCTCCAAAGGTTCCTGCCCGATCGTTAGCAGAGTCAGGTCGTCTGCGGGATGCGCGTGGACGTAGTCGAGGACGCTTTTGGTGGTCAGGGCCTCGATCTTTCTGCGGACTTCGTCCAGCGTGACAACGCGACCGAGGTAGAACCAGTTCCGGGCCAGTGATCCGGCCCGTCCCGATGTCGATTCCTGAGCGATGATGAGCGAACTTTTTGCGCGTGCTTTGCAGCGGTTCAGTTCCGCCTCTTCGATCCCATCACCGAGACGTTTCAATTCCTTGACCAGCACGTCGAGGGTTTCCTGAGCCCGCTCTGTGGTCGTTCCGGCGTAGCACAGGACCTGCCCCTGATCCTTCAGAGCGTTCAGCGAGGCGTAGACCGAATAGCACAGACCCCGCTTCTCGCGAACTTCGGTAAACAGACGACTGCTCATGCCACCACTCAGCACATTCACCGCTGCCCAGCCCTGGTAGTAATCATCAGCACCATAGGCAATCGCGGGATAGGCCACACCAATATGCGTCTGAGTCGATTCATGGGGAATATGCTCGCGATAAGCACCCCGTTCTCCCGTGGTGAGCGTGATTTCATTGGCACCCGACCATTCGGCATAGTCCGTTTCCAGAACTGGTAAGACCTGCTCCAGTGTCACGTTTCCGGCGATCCCGAGGATCGCTCCTTGTGGACGGACACAGCGGCGATACTGCATGCGAACCGATTCGGGCGTGATCCGCTCCAGGTCCGCCAAGGTCCCTTCCGACGACTGCCCCCACGGTGAGGGAAAGCAGCGGCGAACGAGTTCGAACATCACCTTCTGTCGCGGATCGTCTTCAATCGCGAGCAAGGATTGTTCGACCCCTGCCATGACCGCATCGAAGTCTTCCTCGTCGAAGTGAGGATGCTTCACCACGTCGGCGTAAATGCTGAGGGCGGTGGGGAGGTTTCCTGCCAGACAGGTGCTGCCGATTGCCAGGTGGTTCAGCGTCGCGGATTCGTGTGCCTGGATCCCCAGTCGATCCAATGCCGAAAGCAGTTCACGGCTGGAACGATCCCCGGCACCCCGAGTGATCCAGTCGGCCAGCGCATTCGCAATGCCATTCTGTCCGGGGGGATCGTAAGCACTCCCTGCGGGGATCAGCAGCGAGAAGGCCGCGGACTGAACCGCGGGCATGGTCTCGACGAGGACCGTCAGCCCATTGCTGAGGGTCGTTTGTTCAATTTTGTTACCGGTCATGAATCTGCTTTGGTAATGACGCTGAGCAGTAACGGAGACGACGATCCGACTCCGTTACTCCTTAATTGCAGGGAGTGAAGCAAGAGTATTGCAGATGCCCCAACCAGCGCCAACGACTTGCGGCAATCCCGGTCGCTCCGCTCACGAAAACGCACGATCTGCACAAAGACCGGTTGCGACGGCTGGCTGCGATCACCGATTCGTACGTCACGGCGAACACCGCCGGGAAGGATGATCACTGCAGTCGGTCTGACAGGAAGACGCGTTGGACCTGCCTCAGACTTCGAAGTCGATCTTGCTTCCGTCTGATCCGAAACTCATAGTGAATCCCCCTGGCCGTGCCTCCACACACCAAGTGATTCGGAATCCCATTTTCATCAGGACGATCAGTATGAATCCTCAGAAGCAGGCTCGCGTGGACCACCCCGTCCACGACTTTATCTCGCAACGTTGGAGCCCCTATGGATTCGCTGATCGGCCCGTCTCTCCTGCGGATCTACGCTCGATCTTTGAAGCGGCCCGCTGGGCTGCCTCGTCGTACAATGCACAGCCCTGGTCGTATATCGTCGCGACTCGAAAAGAGCCGGAAGCGTTCAGTCGTCTGCTGCAGTGCCTGGTCGAAAGCAACCAGACATGGGCCAGTTCCGCTCCGGTCCTTGCCATCGGCTGTGCGAACCTCTTCTTCCCCCACAACGGACAGCCGAATAAGGCGGCTCTGCACGATCTGGGGTTGGCCAGCGCGAACCTGACCTGCGAAGCCACAGCCCGAGGACTGTCAGTGCACCAGATGGGAGGCATCCTGCCAGACAAGGTCCGAGATTTGTACGGCGTCCCCGACGGTGTTCAGCCACTGACCGGAATTGCCATCGGTTATGCCGCGGACCCCGAAGCGCTGTCGGCCGCGTTTCGAGAACGAGACCTGAAACCCCGCGAGCGACGCCCGCTCAGCGAGTTCGTCTTTGGCGATCATTGGGGCACGAAATCCACAGTGGTGAAATAGCGTCCCGCGATCTCGAGCTCGATGAACCACGCGAACCCGCCGCTACCGGACAACTGCCCTCTCTCTGGATTTCACTGACACGGATGACTCAGCTTCAGGACATATCATGCGGGGCAGAACCATCGCCATCGGAGACATCCACGGCTGCGCACGCGCACTGCAACGTCTGCTCGAACAGATTGATCTGCAACCGGATGACACGCTGATCACCCTGGGCGACTACGTGAACCGCGGCCCGGATTCCAACGGAGTCCTCGATTGTCTGCTGACGACAAGGAAGCGCTGCCACCTGATCCCCATCCTGGGGAATCACGACGAAATGTTGCTCGAAGCAGTTCTGAAAGGGACCAGCATCGATCGCTTTCTCAGCAAAGGAGGTGACGCCACATTACGGTCGTACGGCGTCCCTCTTTCGTTTGATCAGATTCCTGTCCGACACATTGAATTTCTGCAGGGATGCCGATCGTCTTTTGAAACGGAGACGCACTTCTTCCTGCACGCGAACTACCGACCTGACCTTCCGCTGAATCAACAGGATGACGAAACCATTCGCTGGAGATCACTGCGTGACTCGATTCCCGGTCCCCACTTCTCGGGCAAGATCGCCGTCCTGGGACACACGCCTCAACCCGAAGTGCTCGATGAAGGGCACCTTCTGTGTCTTGATACAGGCTGCTGCCGTGGTGGGTGGCTGACGGCGATGGACGTAACAACACGTCAGGTCTGGCAAACCTCGCAAAGCGGTGAAGTCCGTCATTAACGCCGGGGGAAGCAATCTCAGCCCCTCGCTGCGGGCGAGTTCAATACCAGGCCGCTTTATCGACCTGCGTGGCCGGGGGCTTCCCTTGGACAAACAACCTGATGTTCTCGAGCAACGTCTCCAGATGACGTTCCGCAATCTTCGGGGACGCGGCTGCCACGTGCGGTGTGATGATCACATTGCTCATCGTCCAGAGCGGGTGGTCGGCAGGTAGCGGTTCCGGGTCAGTGACATCAAGTGCCGCTCCTCCGATCTCGTGTGCCTGGAGCGATTGAATCAGATCATCCAGATCGACAATCGGTCCACGTCCGACGTTAATGAGGACCGCAGATTTCTTCATCATGCGCAACTGAGGTCGCCGAATCAGCCCCCTCGTCACGGGAGTCAATGGTGCAGCGACGACAACATAGTCGGCGACCTGCAGTAGATCAGGCAGTCGTTCCACGGGCCAGACATCGTCCAGCACTCCGGGAAGGGTTTTCGTTCGGGCATCCACACCCACCAGCGACATGCCGAATGCGGCACCCCGTCGGAGAACTTCCTGGCCAATACTTCCCACACCGATCACCCCCAGGGTGCGGTCAGAAAGATGCTGATGCGCACGATCCATGGGCAGGACGGTGCCCGGCGCATTTACGAAGTTGGCAACGTAGGACTGATCCCCCACAGGTGACCAGAGCCCCTGTTGCTGCTGACGAACGTAGATGTGCAGGTTTCGGGCAAAGCAGAGGATGAATCCCAGCACATGATCGGCGACAACGTCGGAGAACAGTCCCCGCATGTTACTCAGCACACAAGGATGGCTGATCAGTTCGGGAAAGACAAAGTGCTCGAGACTGGCGGTCGGCGATTGTACCCATCGAAGTGTCGCGGCCCGCTGTAGAAGCTCGGGTGTCAGTTTACCGAAGAACGCGTCAGCATTCTCCATTTCGTTCAGCGCAATTTCGAGCGTCCCCGCGTTGATGACATCCATCGGTAACGCGGCTTCGCAAATACGAGACAACCGGTCCACATCGACAGCGGGATAGATGACCAGCTTCAAGTTGTGGCTCATTCAATGCAAAGAGAACAACGACGTCAAATTCATCTCAACTGAGAACATTGGATGAGCGGTGTCAAGCATCTCGATATGCACATTTGCAACTTTAGAAAACATCGTGATTTCGACTTGCTCTTGGAATGATCTGTCGACAGAATACCGCCCCGTGTTGGTTCCTTGGAACCTTCTGGCATCTCTCGATTCATGTCCCTCATGAGGTCGCTCGATGCGTTGCTATATGCGAGCTGAGAACGAAGGTTTGACTGTCGGTTCGGTTACTATCAACGTGCTGGAAGTTCGGCACGATTCGGTCCTCCTGGGCATTCACGATCCTCATGCGACTCCCAGTTACCGCGAAGAAGTTCTTTACGTCCAATCTGAAGACGATGATGTTCTGGTGGAAGTCGCTCACGAAGAATTCGAAGCCATCGAGTTTCAACCGGTCAATTCTTACGCCGCGCCTCTGTAACAACGCCGTTGACTTGCCATTCGCTTGACCGCGCAGCCACAATCGGGCGGAGGTTTCTTGCAGATGGTATCAACGACATCCACATCACAATCACCAGCGTCCCCGCCGAGACGTTCCGCTGATGATCCCTACACGCTGGAACAGATCACGGAATTCGGGTTGACCGTTGATCGACTGCCCAGGCACATCGCAGTTATCATGGACGGTAACGGTCGATGGGCTCAGTCACGAGGACTGCCGCGAATCGAAGGACATCGACGCGGAGTGGCCACTGTTCGAACCGTGATTGAAAGTTGCTCACGGTTGAACCTTCAGCAGTTGACGCTCTACTGCTTCAGCAGTGAAAACTGGAAGCGCCCTCAGCTTGAACAAAAGCTTCTGATGCAGCTTCTCGAACAGTATCTGATCGAAGAGCGTGCTGAGATCGAACGACAGAACCTTCGCTTTGCTGTCATCGGACGCCGTAGCGCACTGAGTGACAGCGTCAATCGAGAAATCGACCGCACCTACGAATGTGCGCGTGATAACACCGGCATGCGACTGTGTCTGGCCATCAACTATGGCAGCCGCGGCGAGATCGCCGATGCCGTTCAACGGATTGCCAGGCGAGTCGCAGCAGGCGAGATCGATCCGGCCTCGATTGATGAAGCCACAGTGGAAGCACACCTGGATACGGCGGGGATGCCTGATCCCGATCTGGTGATCCGCACAGCAGGCGAGATGCGGATCAGTAATTATCTGCTCTGGCAGATCAGTTACGCAGAGTTATGGGTCACCGAAAAATGCTGGCCCGACTTTGGACAGGAAGAACTGTTTGCAGCACTGCGTGAGTTCGCGCAGCGGCACCGGAGGTTTGGAGGCTTGTCAAACTGAGGCAAGAATGCTCATCTGGCGTCTTCTCGTATCCGCAATACTGATTCCTCTCTTCGCAGGAGTTTTCTATCTCGACTCGCGACTGGGAGCGTCCGCACCGATCCTTTTAGCCTTGTTCATCTTCCTCGCCATCTTCGGTGCGCGCGAGATGGTCGATCTGCTCTGGACACGCTCATTCACGCCGAATCGACTTATCGTCTCTGCCTGCTGCGTCCTCGTTACGGCGGCCGCATGGTGGGGACGATTCGGTCATATGCCGATCAAGATCCCTTCGGACGACAATACCCTTTCACAAGTCATGCTGGCCTACGCCATGACGATCCTGGTGCTGTTCCTTCTGGCGACGTACCGCTATCGCGAACCAGGTGCCAGCATGGAGACACTCAGTGCCGAACTGATGATCGTCAGTTACATCGGCGTGCTGCTGGGCGTGGTCGCACAACTTCGCTGGGTGGCGGGTAGTGCTGCCGGATATCTGGTGCTTGGGTCATTGATCATTGTGACGAAAGGGGGCGACGTCGGCGCCTATACCCTGGGACGCCTTTTTGGTCGGCGTAAACTCGTTCCGCATTTGTCCCCGGGCAAGACCTGGGCCGGTGCCGTCGGTGCGCTGATTGGTTCGGCGCTGGGTGCCGTCCTGTGGCTCTCGTTTGCCACGCCGTTGTTCACCCCCACGGGGAGCGCCACCTGGCAGGCACCTGCATGGTGGTCATCTGCCGTCTACGGCCTGATCCTGGGAACGACCGGCCTGGTCGGTGACCTCTGCGAATCGCTGATCAAACGCGATGTCGGCAAGAAGGATTCCTCCAGCCTGCTGCCGGGCTTTGGCGGACTGCTCGACCTGATGGACAGCGTCCTTTATGCCGGCCCCGTAGCATACGTCCTCTGGAAAGCACTTCCGCTCGCGACATGGCTGTCGATCGATCCGACCTGAGATCTCTGTGCCCCGAGTTAATTCACCAGCAGGTGGATGATACGCACGGCGCTCCCTCTGCTCGCCGGGTTGGAACCGGGTGCTACCTTCAGTTCGAGCACATGATCGCCCGAGTCCAGTTCCGCAGCGAGCATTTTTGCCCACGGAAGATGCAGTTGCGGACTCCACTGCGTGAAGAGTTCCTGCGTCTTCCAGTCCCCCCCATCGACTCGAAACTCGACGGCTCCGGTATCGGGTCCTGACGCAACGAAAACACCCGCGCCGGTTCCCCGGAACTTGAACTTGAATGTCGACCCCGGCTCTTCCGCCACCAAGGCAGGAACGTTGACAAAGCCGGGTCTGGTCCCGGCACGATCCCCAGGTTCCCACTTGGGAATAACCTTCCATCCTTTCTCCAGCGTCAGGGCCTGGGAAGCCACCGCGTCCGCGGGACTCACCAGCCGGCCACGAAAGTAGCTGAAGGGGTCCAGTGGCGCAGGTAACTCTGTCGCAGGGGGAACGTCGGCCGTGGGGGTGTCTTTCCATGCCGCATTCAGGAGGCGCCGAATGGAACTGGCGTAGAGTTCGTGTCCAAACGGGGCCGGGTGCAGATCACGGAAGTCTTTCTCCCAGGTGAATTCGCCTGCATGAATCCGTTCCGTGACTTCGCGGGCCAGATTGATTGAGGGAAGGGCATAGTGCGCCGCCACCTTCTCGTGGCTGGCAATCACTTCCGGAGTCTGGCCCTGGTGAATTTGATCGATCTTGCCGGGATCAACGAAGTGCAGCAGCACGATGTCGATGTGAGGGTTAGCAAGTTTGGCCTGGCGCACGATTCCTTCCATCCCCCGAATCTGCTCAATGGCAGAGAAGCCGTTCGTGTCATCGTTCACGGCAGCTTCTTCGAACAGCAGGTCCACGGGACCTTTTGCAAGAACATCCCGGCTGTAACGAAACGCTCCGGGGGTCGAACCGAGCGACGGAATACCCGCATTAATGAACTCGAACTGCGTGTCGGGGTATCGCTGCTTCAGGTCCTCGCAAACCTTGTCCCGCCAGCCCGGTGCCGCGGTGATCGATCCCCCCAGAAAGGCGACTCGTCCCTGCTTCTCCTTAAGGAACTTCGCCTGACTGTTCTTTAAGCCGCCCCGTAGTTCAAAGTAATCGTAGCCGTATGGTGTGGCCGCCGGCTGAACCTGATCGCGAATTCCTGTGTGCGTCAACACGAAATTCACGATGTGCGTGGGGTCTTTCAGACTGTGCGGGTGGTGGTTGCAATGCGGCTTGGAGATGAGCGTGATGGAACCACCGAGCTTGCGGTATCGCTCGGCCAGCAGCAGAGAATTTTCTTCGATCGGCACAACATCATCGGTCTCGCCACACACATGCAGCAGAGGAATGCGCGCGTCTGCGAGGGGTTTCAAGTTATCGACCGGGTTCAGTTTGTATGCCAGCGCAGCAGCTTCATCAGCGAACTGATAGACCTGTTTCAAACGCTCCCAGTCAGCGGTTGAGCCTGGACTTTTGCCTTTGCCTCCGGGCCAGCTTTTGAAGTCACACACCGGGGCGTCATTGTAGATGCACGCCACCCGATCCGGATGCCGAGCCCCCCAGTTCAGCGCGAACAGCCCACCGCGACTGAAGCCTTCCAGCACAGTCTTCGGAGCCAGACCAAATTCTTTCGTGACGTGACTGTAGAAAGCGTCCATCGCATCCAGGGCGACGGGTGCGCCGTACAGGTTCTGCACATCAACGTAGGCCACATGAAAGCCATGCTGCAACAGGGCGAGGTCCGCCTGTGGCTCGTGTCCGAAGAATTCCGTTCTCCAGATCCAGGGTTTGCCTGGCGCGGCCTGCCGGGGCAGGATCAGAAATCCGTTGCGTCCGTCAACCTGAATATCACGCTTCTCATATCCTTCCCACTCACCGCCGTAGAGGGCATCACTCTGAAACGAGAAGTGAGACAAGGCGACGACCAGAAACATCACCAGCCAACGAAGTGACACGATCTGAGACATCTCGGTTCCTGTTGTCGTAAGTGAGAACGTGCAGTCAGTGTATCCTCTCTCACCGTCAGCCCATGATGGCGGGAAGAGGCGATCCTGGGACTTGGCAGCGTACTCAAATGGGCGGCAACTGCCCACCGTGCGGAAACAGTGCACGATACCGTCCGCTCAGTCAGGTTGATTCTTCGTTCCTTCGAGTCGGAACTCGGCTTTCACGACGGGGTGATCCGATGCCGTGTTCTGCACAAGGCTGACGTTCACCGTTTCGAGGCCCCTCGTGAAGATCCAGTCGATATTCTGCGAGGACAATCGCTCTGGCAAGGACTCATGCAGCGGACTGTGAACCCCTGGGCGTTCCAGCAGACTCGTGAGGAGCGGGTCTCCGGCGATTGTGTTGAGATCCCCCATCAGGATGCAGGGGGGTTGCAGGCCAAGAAACAGGTCGATCATCGCCTGGAGCTGGTGTACCCGGTCCTTTTCTCGATCAATGTGCACGGACAGAACCCGGACATCCCCCTGCTGAAGCGGGACCGTCGCCAGAATCGCATTTCGATAGGCTTTCCCCCGCGTGTTCACGAGCGGAATTCGCAGGGCAGAGCGAATGGGAATACGATAGAGGAGACCATTCCCAAAATGATCAGACCACCACCGCCGCTCTGTCGCAGCAAACAACCAGCCACTGCGATTCAGTTCTGCCACCGAGGCGGCCTGATTAGGTTCGTTGCGGCTCCCCGCTCCACGAACTTCATATAACCCCGCATAGTCGACTCCTCCCAGGAGATCCGCAATGCGAGACACGCTACGCACACCGTCAGTCCCTTTGCCACCATGGATGTTGAAGCTGGCAATCGTCAAAGTGGCGGGGGCCTGATCAGACCCAGCCGGGGCGGGGCTGTGCGGCAGGGGAGCTGTTGCATCGGCCGCACGTCGGTCCATGCCGTCCCAGAGGATCAATCCCACCAGCGCGACGAAGCAGCTCAACGCAATCCATTTCCAGCGCGACTCAGTTTTGCTCGGTGAGCTCGTGCTCGAGATATTCGCTTGATCCATAAGGTATTGATCTGGCTCCAATTCGAGAACCTCTGTTGCGCCAGCGTTGTCGATAACGGCGAGGCCGGGCGATTTCGAAGGAAACGGGAGGGGCAGAGCCCCCAACTAACGGGGGGCGTATCAGAAAGTGATCGAAAAGTCACGGGGATTGTAACCCAGAGCCTGCCGATTTCGCAGTGGCCATCCAATCAACACCTTCCAGGGCGGAAATCGCTGTTCATCCTTCCCCCCGATTGCGAGCCGAAATTGGCAGCCCACCTCGAGAAATCAAGGCCTGCCGGAAACGACTGGCAAACGCTCTCTGGCCGATCAGACGCCGCACGGGATGTAAGGGCGTTGCGGCGGCAACCTGACCTGAGCAGGCGCTCCGAAGCCCTTCTTCTTGCGGTTCAAAGAGCGTTTACTGCTGACAGTGAACGGAAAAACTGCTAAACCTTCGCGGTATAAGCCAGTGATAAGTCAACTGTGGAGAGACGTTTCGGACGAATCCCGCCATCGGTTGCCTGCCAGCGAGACCAGGGAAAGGTTTCGTTCTCACTTCATTGGCCGCTGATCCAAGATGGCCGCATGACGGAGTTGTTCGAATGGGTGTGCCGGTTTCGCAAATGTGGACGGTCGCAAGTTATGTCCTCGGCAAGAAGCTTCGGGGCGTCAAGCGCTATCCCCTGGTTCTGATGCTGGAACCGCTGTTTCGCTGTAACCTGGCCTGCGCAGGCTGCGGAAAGATTCAGTACCCCGTCGATATTCTCCGTCGCCATCTCACCCCCGAACAGTGTTTTAAGGCCGTTGACGAATGTGGCGCCCCGATGATCTCCATTCCCGGTGGTGAGCCGCTGCTGCATCCCCAGATCGGCGAGATCGTTGAAGGACTGGTGGCGCGCAAGAAATACGTCTACCTGTGCACAAACGCCATTCTGCTTGAAAAGCATATCCATCAGTTCAAGCCTTCCAAGTACCTCTCCTTTTCGATCCACCTCGACGGTCCGAAAGAAGAACACGACTTCGCCGTTTGTCGCGAAGGCGTTTACGACATTGCCATCCAGGCCATCAAGACAGCGGTTGCCAAGGGGTTCCGGGTCACCACCAATACCACCGTCTACAATAATGCGAACCCCGATTCGATGCGGGAAATGTTCGACAACATGATGGGGCTTGGTGTCGAAGGGATGATGATCTCGCCAGGGTACCAGTACGAAAAAGCGCCGAGCCAGGATCTGTTTCTGCACCGTAACCAGACGACCAACCTGTTCAAACGGATTGTCGGAAATGCCAAGCGAAGCTGGCGTTTCAATCTGTCTCCCTTGTTCGTCGAGTTTCTCAAAGGAAACTGGGACCTCGAATGTACTCCCTGGGGGATGCCCGCCTACAACCTCTTTGGCTGGCAGCGTCCGTGCTACCTGCTGAACGAAGGCTACTGCGAAACCTTCCAGGAACTTCTCGATACGACCGACTGGTCCCGTTATGGCCGCGCCAGCGGAAACCCCAAATGTGCCGACTGCATGGTCCACTGTGGCTACGAAGCGACCGCGGTCGCCGATACCTTCGGGTCTCTCAAAGCCTTCTCACAAGTGGTGAAATTGACGTTGCTCGGCGCCGCTCGAGAGAAACTTCCTCCCGATGAACCTGGCCCCGAAAACACGTCCGGCTCTGATGAAGAGCGGATTCGTAAGGTCCAATTGCCTGTCTTGAGCTCCTGATGTCTCACGAACCGCTGCTGCATATCGTCCTCTATCAACCTGAGATCCCACCCAACACCGGGAACATCGGTCGAACCTGCGTGGCCGTCGGAGCAAAGTTGTGGCTCGTCCGCCCCTTGGGATTCAGTCTCGACGAGAGTCAGCTTCGTCGCGCGGGTCTCGACTATTGGCCTTTCCTCGATTACGAAGTCGTGGATAGCTGGAACGAGATTCTTCAGCGACTTCCCGGCAGAACGGTGTGGTGTATCGAGAATCCCGCCGCCAAGACGGTATGGCAGGCGAGTTTCTCCCCCGGTGACATCCTGTTGTTCGGCCGTGAAACGAACGGACTGCCACTCAGCCTGGTCGACCAGTATCGCAGCCACACGCTGCAGTTTCCGATGTATCCCGAAGTACGAAGCTTGAACCTCGCTAACACGGTCTGCGCCGTCGTCTATGAAGCGGTACGCCAGTTCGGCGGAATTCCGGCCAGATAGGCTGCCGACAAGAATTTCAACGTAACATCTTGTGACGCCCCCCGCTCGCTTCTATCGTGGAGCAAGTTCGGACGGATTACGCGCGATGTCAGATTCCAGTTTGACCCGCACGGCATACCGTGACCGAATCTGATGAGTTCTGCGGCGGAATCGCTGCCGATCGTTGAAAAGGTCTTTCGATGTTACTCAAGCTTGCGTTTCCTCGGTTGAACCCGTGCCTGTGGGCCCTGGTGTGCTTCTTCTGCCTGACACTCCATGGAAACGCATTTGCGCAGTGGGGTGGAGGTCAACCAGGAGGCGACTACGCCGGTTACGGAGGCGGGTTTGGGGGATACGGCGGCTACGGCATGGGTGGCTATGGAGGCTACTATGGCGGGTACAACGGATACTCTGGGGGCTACTACAGCGGCACGAATAACTTCGGGTACGGCAGTTACGCCCAACCGCTTTACACGTCATTCAATCAGCCCAACTTCAACTATTACCGCCAACCGCTGTACACGAATCGCGCACTGGCCGTGCCCGCGTACGGTGATGCGATCCTGTTGCGACAATTCGGCTCTCCCAGCCGGACCTACAGCGGCAGTTCCCCTGTGATGACCACGCCCAATCTCTCTGCTCAGAACCTGACACTTTCGAATACCGCGTTGCGGCAAACGGATGCCAGTTTTGATCAGGGAGAAGTTGTCATTTTCAGTCCACCAACGAACGAACAGGAAGTGCAGTACACGCTGAACGGAGCTTCCTACACCATGAAGCCCGGGACGGTGCAGCGATTCACCAACGACCGGACATGGACCATCGAAGTGACGCTCGGAAATGGAACGCCCACCAAGTACACACTCGGCTCGGGCCACTACAAGTTCAAGCAGACCGAAACCGGAATGAGCCTCTACACAACCGCGGACTCCCCCGAAACGCCATTGGCTACGGCCGACGCCGGTCCCGACGACGCCGCCGACGTCCCGGCACCCTCGCCGATGCCGGACGAGTAATGCACGAACTATCGCTTCAGCAGAATGGTCGGCGTCGATCGTCCGGAAAAACGATTCTTTCACGCGCCTCTCTAA
Source organism: Schlesneria sp. DSM 10557 (assembly GCF_041860085.1). Lineage (NCBI taxonomy): Bacteria > Pseudomonadati > Planctomycetota > Planctomycetia > Planctomycetales > Planctomycetaceae > Schlesneria > Schlesneria sp. DSM 10557. Next base: position 4,508,144 of record NZ_CP124747.1, on the reverse strand, counting down.
CAGTGAGAACATGAAGCGAACTCTCCTCGCCGCAAGAGCACTGTCGACATCGTGTTTCTTGATGAGCTTCGCCTCGTTCCGACAAGCCGTTTGGTGCCATTGTGATCGCGAAAGCGTTCTCCAGAGAATCGTAATAGAGCATCGCAGTTTGTCCAAACGCCGCAGCAAGTCCGGTCACAGCCTTTCGTCGAGACCCTCGATCGATTCTGCAATTCAGTCCGAACTCGTCAGCCCCGACTGGCCGGTGACCGACATTTCTCCTTTTTCGCGACAGAGTCACTCCATACTCCCTCTTACACCGCTACGGGAATTTAAATATGCAGGTGCTCGCCCATGCGTTCAGACGATGCCGGGAGCTTGTTCTGGATCACCGCCGTCGGCAACGTCTTCGGACCCGTAAAAAGCAGAGCAGACTCACGTCACCCGAAGTGCTTGAAATCCGCATGCTGCTCACCACTTACACGGTGAACAGCCTGGGTGACAACAACGTGGGTACCGGCAACACCGGAGATCTGCGTTACGTCATTAATCGAGCGAATGAACTCAATACGGGAACACCCAGCACGCCTGACGTGATTCAGTTTTCGGGGGTCACTCTCACTCCCGGCAACCATACCATCTTCGTCGGAGGGGGTGCCGCAGGTGCCGTCCCTTTGCCCGCACTGACGGCTGTCGCCACCGTTGATGGAACCACCGCGGGTGGAGTCGACAATCTTGCCGGCCTGATGCTGACCCTGGATGGTCGCCACCTCGGAGGCGAAGCCAATGGTCTGACGCTGGAAGGTGGCAATGCGATCATCATGGCGCTCGAGATCGTCAACTTCCCGGGCAACGGAATCCTGATTCATTCCTCCAACAATGTGATCGGTGGAGACGAGGTCGGATACGACGCGAATAATCAGCGAAACAATCCTACCGGCCGGATTACCACGCTACCACGGCCCGATCCCGCGACAACATCGCCCGTATACGTACGCCCGCCGCAGGGAAATGTCATTTCCGGGAATGGTCGCCACGGCGTCCTGGTCGAGAACGGTGCCAATAACAACCTGTTCCAGGGAAACTTTATCGGTACGGATATCAGCGGGACGAAGGCCCGTGGCAACGGTGGCGATGGGGTGGTGATCAAGAACTCTGACAACAACAAGCTGTACGGAACAACTCCGCCGGATCAGGACAATCCCTTTGTCTTCTACAATGTCATCAGCGGTAATAAAGGAAACGGGCTGGTTGTCGACGATTCAGACTCCACAATTATTTACGCAAACTTTTTCGGACTTGGAGCAGACAACCGAACTCCCGTCGGCAATCGCCTCAACGGTGTCCTCATCAAAGGAAACTCTGACGGGACTCGCTTCGGACTGAATATCCCACTCGGAAACGTCGCCTCCGCCAACGGCTTGAACGGAGTCGAAGTCCGCGATACCGCCTCGCGAACGCTGCTGATGAATACGTTCGGCGGCATCGCGGCTTTTAATCCGTCCGCTCAAGTCGGAAATCAGGGGAACGGGATCCTCATCACGACCAATGGGGGCGGAAAGTACTTCGGTTCGTCCGAATTCAGTACCATCATCCTTACCAGTCAGCTCTCGGGGAATCATCTTAACGGCGTCGAGATCAGTGGTAACGCTGCGGCCGTTCAAGTCAGCCAGTCGGTAATCGGGATGCAAACCAATGGGGCGACGGCACAACCGAATCTTAAAAATGGAATTGAGATCAGCGGTCGTGCATCCAACATCGCCCTCGGAGGATTCGAGCCATCCGTCCTCGGAGGATCCGAATTTCCTGAAGGTGAAGAACCCTTCTTCGAAGCAGCGAATCTGATCTCGGGAAATCGGTGGAACGGAATTTCTATCAGCCAGCACGTCAGTAACGTGACCATTATCAACAGTTTCATTGGTACGGACATTTCCGGAAGCAACCCGGCAGGCAATGGCCGAAACGGCATTTACATTGTCGGCAGCTCTGGAAATCAGATTGGCTCGCCGTTGAACGGTCCCACGCCGGGTAATGGGGTGACTCACCTTGATCGAAACATCATCGCCTTCAACGCTCATGATGGGGTTCAGGTCAATCGGGCAACGGGGAACAGCATCATTGGCAACTCGATCTACCAGAATGGCCGACTCGGAATCCATTTGATTGGATGCGGTATCTGGAACCCGCCTGCTCCCCGACTTGTCTCCGCCCAAATCGCAAGCAATGGAACGACTCAAGTCCGCGGAACGTTGATCGGCCGACCTCGCACGACCTACCTGGTGGAAGTTTTTGCTGATCCGTCTGCGAAACCAGGTAACGGAAAGATATCCCTCGGTACGACGCAGGTCACGACGGATGCCAGGGGCCATGCCCAGTTCAAAATCACTGGGCTGGTCGATCCCCAGCCTCGAGCTGCCGGATTCATCAGCGCAACGGTAACCGGTCCAACTGGCACCACGTCCATGTTCTCCAGACCCATTCGAGCCCAGCGGATCGGCTGAGAGAGGGATGCAGCGACCGGCACCGGCGAGCGTTGCCGACGTAAAATAAACATCATCAAGGCCCGGTTCCTGTACCTTGGTACAAGAACTGGCCCGGATGTTTCGTCGACTTTGGGGTGACAGACTTCACGAACCACACGCCAGGCGGCAGAAAGTCAGACGACAATGCGACCGGGGTCTGACTTGCTGAGAATCTCCTGCCTGGCGACGACGCATGCGTGCGACGGTTGATAGCCTCGATCACGCCGACGCGGGAAACAAGACTTCTGTCAGGTGGTGCCAGTTTCGGTAGTCGGGGACGATGATGTCGGCACCCGCCTGGATCAGTCGAGTCCGCTTCCAGTCTTCGACCTGCCCACTGCGGTGAGTCTCGTCGGTCGCACAGCCGATTGCGACTCCACCGAGTTCCTTCACATTTTCGATTTCGACGAAGCCGTCGCCCAGGCCGAGCAGTTCCGAACCATGCGAGCCTGAATCGGCGAGAACCTGCTTCATCACTGCCAGTTTAGAGAAATCACGCGAATCGGCCCCGGGACCGTAGATGCGGCCTTCGAAGTAGTGATCGATTCCCAGAACCTTTGCTTCGTGACGGACATTCACCACGGCAGTACCGCTGGCGAGCGTCATTTGCACGCCACGTGCGCGAAGGTCATCGAGAAACGCTCGGGCGCCGGGGACCAGCAGGTCATCGGCCGAACATTCCCCCGCCTCGAGCATCGCCATCCGCTGTTCCGCTTTATGGATCAGCGCGTCGAGGAACTGCTGGGTGTAGTACTCGGGCGATTCCGCGTCGCCACCCCGCTCCTTGAGCGTCTTGACGAAGAAGTCCATCTGATAGATTGTCGGCCGGCCATTCAGGTTCAGAACGAAGTTGCTGATGAACGCCGTCAAATCGGCGTCGGATTCCGAGGCAGGAGTCAGCGGCCTGAGCTTAGCAAACATCAGGTCGACCATGATCTCAACCCACCCCGATCGAATCAGGCTTAAAGTCCCGTCAAAGTCGATGACGGCAATTCGCGGAGTACGATGATTCTGAAGCGGACGGATAAATTCGGGCATTCGGGTGGCATGTCCAGAAATAGGATGGCAGGGGGACGTTGCGAAACGGATGGTTTAGCGTGCGAACACCAGCAGAGTCAAAGTCGAGGGGGACTTTGACAGTGTGGCAGGAAGGATACAACTTTCCCAATACGGTTGCGTTTCCGACAGTTCTGATGTTATCTCAATGAATCTCCAGAGGCATCCAACCCGGATGGTGCTTCGTTCGCAGTTCACTCTCGCAGGAATCTCTTCACCGTGAAATGCATCCTTGTGAATCGCGTCATGTTGTTTGCCGCAATGATTCAAGCGTGTCTGCTCGGTAACTTGCACGCCCAGATTGATGAATCTCCTCTCAAAGTCGAACCCGTCGTCGCCTTTAGTGACCTCAAGTGGACTGGCTGGCAGCCCGAAAACGACGATGGCCTGGCTAGCCCGCTGCGCCCCATCCTGCTGACGCACGCTGGCGACGGATCCAATCGGATCTTCGTTCCGCAGCAGCAGGGGATCATTCACGTCTTCAAGCCCGACTCAAAAGAGACGACCGTCTTCCTGGATATGTCCAAGAAGGTTGTCTACATCGATAAAGAAAACGAAGAAGGCTTCCTGGGGATGGCCTTCCACCCCAAGTACAAATCCAATGGCGAATTCTTCGTCTATTACACGACGCAGGAATCTCCTCATACCACCGTCGTTTCCCGCTTCAAGGTCTCCAAAGACGATCCCAACAAGGCTGATCCCGACAGCGAAGAACAGCTGCTGGTCGTGAAGCATCCTTACTGGAACCACAAAGGGGGCACGATCTGCTTCGGTCCCGACGGTTTCCTTTACATCGCCATTGGCGACGGCGGTGCTGGCAACGATCCACATGGAAACGGCCAGAATCTGCAGACGCTGCTGGGCAAGATCCTGCGAATTGACGTCGATCACAAGGATCCCGGGCTGAACTACGCGATCCCCAAAGACAACCCTTTCATCGGCAAACTCGCCAACAAGCAGCCGATCGCCTTGCCGGAAATCTATGCCTACGGGTTGCGGAACGTCTGGCGGATGTCGTTTGATCGCCAGACCGGTGCCTTCTGGGCGGCAGACGTCGGACAGAACCTGTGGGAAGAAATCAACCTGATTACGAAAGGGGGCAACTATGGCTGGAATCTGCGTGAGGCCAAGCACGAGTTCGCCCCGAACAGTACCAGTGCCGGTCCGGGTCTGATCGATCCGATTTACGAATATCACCATGATATCGGCAAGTCGATCACGGGTGGACACGTCTATCGTGGCAAGAAAGTTCCCGAACTGGCTGGTCACTACCTGTACGCCGACTATGTGACGGGACGAATCTGGGCCTTGAAATACGACGAAGCAAAGAAGGCGGTTGTCGCCAATCGCGCGATTCAATATCAGGGCGCGGCACTCCCCGTCATCAGCTTCGGGGAAGACGAAGCGGGAGAGGCCTACTTCAACATCGTCAGCCCGACAGGACGTGGCATCTACACGTTCAAGTCTGCGAAATGACCTGGCATCGTCAGAAAAAATGGCGTACTGAAAGCAGCGCCGCTCGTTTCGGGCGGTGCTGCTCTTTGATATCGACAATGGCGTTTCCCGCGAAGATGATTGATGTCTTTCAGTGGGCCTTTGTAATCAGCGATTCCTGTCCGGAGTTTCACGCGTGACACAACCAGCCTCGGATCTTCCACCACACGACGGGGACCTTGCAGCCGTCGAGCGACTGGGTGTGGCGTACCGACAGATCGTCGACCAGTTAGGGCGAGTCATCGTCGGTCAGCGCGGAGTCGTCGAAGAGTTACTGATCGCCATGCTGGCGGGGGGACATGCGTTGCTGGTTGGCGTCCCGGGGCTCGCCAAAACCTTGATGGTCAAAACGCTGTCCGAGACTCTGAATCTATCCTTTAACCGCATTCAGTTTACCCCTGACCTGATGCCCGCCGACATCACCGGCACCGAGGTCATTCAGGAAGATAAAGCGACAGGGGGACGTGAATTCAAGTTCATTCCGGGTCCCGTGTTTGCCAATGTCCTGCTGGCAGACGAAATCAACCGAACGCCACCGAAGACACAAGCTGCTCTGCTGGAGGCCATGCAGGAACATCAGGTCACAGCGGGAGGTAAGCGCCACAAGCTGCCCGATCCGTTCTTCGTACTGGCCACGCAAAATCCCATCGAGCAGGAGGGAACATATCCCCTCCCAGAAGCCCAGCTCGACCGCTTCATGTTCGAGATCCTCGTGGACTATCCCACCGAAGAGGAAGAATTCGAGATCGTCCGGCAGACGACCGTTGCCAGTCATGCTACGGTCGAAAAAGTGCTGTCATACGACGAGTGGCTTAACCTTCAAGCTCTGGTGCGGCGAGTTCCCGTCGCCGATTCCGTCATTCGCTATGCCATGCAGTTCGCCCGCCTGACGCGCGTTGGACCGGGCCAGCCTGACTTCGTGAAGCAATACGTCAGCTGGGGAGCCGGCCCGCGAGCGAGCCAGTACCTGATCCTGGGAGCCAAGGCCCGCGCGATTCTGCATGGACGTCCTTACGTCAGTGTCGAAGACGTACAGAAGGTCGCCGCTCCGGTACTCCGCCATCGCATTCTGACCAACTTCAACGCCGAGGCCGAGGGAATCCGCCCCGACGACATCGTCAAAAAACTGACCGAACTGATCCCCCCCGATGGGTCGGTCGATCGCCTGCTGCCGAAAGTCTTCAAGACTGCTTGAGGAAGTTTCTGCGCAATCGTCGCAAAGATGCGGCGGCCCGATCTGCACGAGGCTGACGTGCAGGGCGGGAGACGCTGTTCATTCCGGCTCGGCATCAACAGGACATGGATCGACCGGCGTGGGTGATCGCTTGCCCAGCGCTTCTGCGAGTGGACGAAGCTGGTTCACGCGGCAGACAGTCCGGTACTGGCAGTACCCGGTGCAGTTATCGTCATTGTTTTCAACGATGAAGTTTCCTGAGCGGATTCCCTCTGCCAGCCGAGGTAAGAGATCGTCCAGCAGGACATCCAGCGACTTCACGACAGCCTCTTCCAGCGGTGCGAAATTCTTGAGTTTCTTCGTGAGGCCCGGTTTATAGCCCGTTTCCTTGAGTGCCCAGTATCCCATCTGGAATGGGACCGCGTCCGGTGCAACCAGCCCCAGACGTCTGACCGCGATCAGATAAAGTGCAAGCTGGATCGAGCGCCCCGAGATCATATCTTCTCGTTTCAGACTGGGGCGTTGTCCGGTCTTGTAGTCGATCACCAAAAATGCGTTCTGCCCTTCGATTGTTCCGCAATCGACTCGGTCAATCCGGCCCCGTACCTTGACGCCAGTCTCTTCATTGCCGAACCGGATTTCAGGGTTCGACTGATCGTCTGAGACAGGGGCATCGGGCAACCGGCCGAACGGAATTTCCGGAGGCAGCGATTCAATCCGGCGAAACACGTTGCCAATCTGTTCCGCATAGCTGGTGTGCTGTTCCGCGAACGCGTCTCCCCACCGCAACAGAATCAGCCGTTCGACCTCAATCAAAGCCCGTTGCAATTCCGTATCGGGAATACGTCGATCGAGTTGTGTGCTGACCAGCTCGTGGAATCGGCTGCGCAAGGCATCGCGATCTTCGGCGAATCCTTCTTTCAGCAATTCCGCCAGGACATCGTGGAGCAAGGTACCCCGTGCCGCAAAATCGGTCCCTTCCTCTGGTGAATCGACCGGCGCGATTCGCAGCACGGTCGAGAGCCAGAACTGGAAAGGGCATTTCGCGTAGGCTTCGAGTTCCGTTGCACTGAATTGATGTCGCGACCCGAATCGGTGCTGCAGCAGCGCCTGGTTTTGGGGAAGCTCCAGTCGCCCCTCGTACGGAGTGAATCCGTGCTGATGGAATCGGTGATGGGCCACATCGCAGGCCGCGAGACTGTTAAATGCGGTCTTCCGCAAAGGTTCCCACTCCAGCACGGCGCGGAACAGCTCGGGATGCCTTGTGTGGGCCTGCACCATCGCCGCCAGTCGGACATCGGTCGGAGTCAATGCTCGATCGACGGTGGGTACAGGATTCAGCTGTCCTTCATACGTTTCGACAAACGCCCCTTTCGTGAACAACGTCGTGAGCGCCGTCACATAGGGACTCGAAAAGACCGGTTGTCCCTTCAGATTGACTGCCGGGTAACTCAGCGTCAGGCTTTTTCGCGCTCGCGTCACAACGCTGTAGAACAGGAACATCTCGTCCGCCTGATGACTCGACCGGTGCCGCAGGATCACGCCATGTTCGTTGAATTCGCGACGTTCTGCTTCGCTGAAAAGACAGTCGTCGCTGCGACTCATGGGGAAGCTGTTCTCCGTCATTCCCAGGAGGAACAGGTGCGGGATATCGAGATTTCGGATCTGTTCCATTCCCAGGATCCGGATACTCCCCCCCGGCTCGATTTCCGCCTTCAACGTCTCATGGCTGAGCAAGTCACTCATTTCCGCGCAGAACTCAGGAAGTTTCATCGACCGAGCGCGTCCTCCCTCTGACAACTTCTGATCGGCTTCGGCGGCCGTTCGCAGGATCCGCTGGAGCAAGTCCCAGTCGCGCGATTCGCTCACCGCAAGCGCGTCATCTGCATTGAGGTGACGACGCGTCCAACCGAGGTCTTCACCGATGGACGCCAAGACGTCCGCCCAATCGGCAAGTGTGTGCGAGCGCCGTAACTGGTCGAGACTTCGTGACAGTCGCGTCAGCAGGGGAAGAGCCACGCGAGCCGCTGCAGTGGCACTGCGCTCTTCGGCAACCGGGTCGGACGCGGGTTCGCCGGCTGCTCGTCCCACCACGCGCAGGATGGTCTCGCGTCCTCCACCAAGCCGCAGTTGACGCAGTACAGCAGCGACAACGCGGACACCCCGGTTCGAGGCCAGCTCAGGCCAGTTCGGCTGAAAGAAACTCGAATCCAAAACCGACAACAGGCGTTCGTAAGGCCAGTCTTCCAGTTCTAACTGAAGCAACGAGGAGACGGCGCGGACCGTCGGGCTTGCCGTGAACGGGACCTCGGCCTCACACCAGACGGGAAGTCCCGCCGACCGAAGGTAGTCCCTCAGTCGAGGGCCGTCGTCGGCAATGGTGCGCAGGCCGATCACGATGTCCTGCGGCTGGACAGAACCGGGATTGGCCCCGTGATCGATGACAGTTCCCGATTCCTCACGACCGGACCTGAGCAATGCCTTAATCCGGTGTGCAACCCCTTCCCATTCCGATGCAGGTCCGGTCGCCGCGATGATCTCGAGCCCGTCTGCTTCAGATGAAGGCTGGAGGAATCGGGGGTTCGAGAACAGTCGGTCAGCAATGACTTGAACCGATTTTGTCCGCTGCGTTCGACCTGTTCCTGAATCAGCAGCGCCCACCTCAGAACCAACTGTGCTCGCTGTGGCTCCTGAAGCAGACAGCCATTCCAGTTGAAACTTCGCCTGGGCGTCGAGTTGCTCGCGGATCCGCTGGATTGCCGCAGAGGGTTTAGAGAACAGGTTCGGACGAGTTGTCGTTGGTTCGACGGGTAGGGCGACAATGATCTGATCGATCCACCTCGACAGGATTCCCAGGATCTCATACTGCGTCTGCGTAAAGTCCGCGAAGCCGTCGACGACCACCAGTCCGACATTCGCAAACTCACCCCGAGCTCCCCGATCCAACGCATTACGAGCCAGCCAGAAGCGGCCTTCGTTGTCGTACCAGTTCTGCTGTGCAAGTTGTTCCTGATAGCGGGAGTAAATCAGTCCAATTTCCAGATCGCGCCGCGCGAAACTGGATTTCCGTTTCCGGCAGGCCGCGACAAATTCCTCAGGCCAGATCTCTTCCCGTTTCAGTTCGCTGATGAAATTGGAAACGATATCCAGAAAACCGGTCGTCCCTGCGATCGGGCGGAAGTAGCGCAGTTCGCCCTGATCCTGCAAGCCACTGGCAATCCGGCGGATTAGGAGCCGCTTCATCACAGGCGAGATCGGCGAGTCCGGCACGCCTTCCGATTCCAGAATCTTTCGTGCGAACTGATCGAACGTCAGAATATTCGGTGAGAAGCAAACCGCACCCTGGCGGGCGACAACTTGCCGAACGATCGATTTCTGAATTCGCTGCGTCGGCGAAAGCCACAAGCAGGTCCCGAACCGCCCCTCAGACCGGGCCCGCTCCAGTGCGGCCCCATAAGTCTTCAGCAGCCTCTCGGTCTTCCCCGCTCCAGCGCAACCCGCGATGATAGTGAATTGAGTCATACCGGCATTCTAATATACCCGCTGCCAACGGAACCAGCACACCCGTATCGTCGCGAGGCAGATCGTCGCGAGAGAGTCGCTCGATCGAGTTGTTGTTCCTGTCTGGACATCAATGACATCTGCCAGCTCTGCAGAATGCGGTTCACTCGCATCCATCGGCGATCAGACCTCCGGCAATATTCATCGTGAGCCTGTGCAGTACGTCCCGTCTTGCGTGTGATTCAAACGCAATCGACGCGATCAACTCGCGACAGGTCGATGGAGGTCATGTCCTGTTGATCGACCTGTTCCAATCAGAGCGACATTCAAGCGGCGGTGAGCAAGCCCGTCACCGGAGCGAGATAAGACCCGAATCCGAACAGAACGATTCACGATTGTCAGGCGGTTGCGGAAGGACGCAGGTCCGGGGATTGAGACGCTTCTGAAGATGGCGAAAGTCGAATGAGCGCGCTATAAAATGGGTCCTGTTCTCACGGGTTCCGATCCGTCCACAGTTCGTTATTTCAGTTGTTTTCTTTTCAACGGATTCGACGTGACTAACTTTTCCTGGTTGGTGGATGGCAGCATTGTCGGCCTCTATCTGGTCGTCACGATGGCGGCCGGATTGATGGTCCGGAAATATGTCGGCAAGGTAGAACACTTCCTGGTTGCGGGCCGGGAAATGAACCTCTATCTGGGGATCGCATCACTGGCGGCCACAGAATTCGGCATTGTGACCTGCATGTACACAGCCCAGTCGGGGTATGAGTACGGTTTTGCAGGGTCCACGCCCGGAATTCTGCAGGCACTCGCCATGCTGGTGATTGGTGTCACCGGATTCTGCGTCAAGCCGCTGCGCGACTCTGGTGTGATGACGATCCCCGAATTATTCGAAGTTCGTTATGGACCCTTTATCCGCTGGCTTTCCGGCGTCGTGATTGTGTTGGGTGGCCTGCTGAACATGGGCGTCTTCCTGCGAGTTGGCGGAGAGTTCCTGGTCCTTGTCAGCGGGTTGAACGAGAAGTATCTCGTCATCTCGATGACGGCACTTCTGCTGATGGTGGCGATCTACACCATTCTGGGAGGAATGCTCTCGGTGCTGGTGACCGACTTCCTGCAATTCATTGTGATGAGTCTTGGCCTGCTGGCGGTGACTTACCTGACTCTGTGGAACGTCGGCTGGACTAAGATTATTGACACCGTGCAACAGACACATGGAGCAGGGGGCTTTAATCCTTTCATCCATCCAAAACTTGGCTTTGAATATGTGCTGGCTCAGGCGTTTGTTCAGATTGCAGCCACGCTGACCTGGCAAACGACGATTGCCAGACTGCTGGCGGCAAAGGATACGTGGACGGGACAGAAGGTCTACATCGGCACCAGCTTCTTCTTCGTCTGTCGCTTTCTGATCCCCGGTATCTGGGGGATCGCAGCACTCGCGATGCTCAGCCCTGACATTCTTGCGTCGCGGGCAACCGATCCCTCCAACGCCACGTTGCAGGCGATGCCCATTTACCTCAGCACGTTCGTTCCGATCGGTCTCATGGGATTGCTGGTGGCGGCCATGCTGGCAGCAGATATGTCGACCGACTCGTCCTACATGATTACCTGGGCGGCAGTCATCTATAACGACATCCTCGGCCCGTTCCGCCGAAGCAAAACGTCCGAAGCAACAGGTCTGCTGATTAACCGTATGATCGTCGCCGCAATCGGGGTATTTCTGTTCTTCTACGGCCTCTTTTATAAACTCGAAGGGGGCCTGTGGGATTATCTGACCACTACGGGAACGGTTTATCTTTCCAGTATGTCAGTGCTGCTGATCGCCTGCTGTTACTGGAAAGGGGCCAATAACTGGGGCGCTGCCGCCGCGATTGTCGTCGGTGCCGCATTTCCCATCGGTTATCTGGTTCTGGAGAAGACAATTCCCGGCGGGGCTGCGACTTTGCATGATTCGTACGGATTCACGCAGGACCGGGCCAAAATTTCTGCCTTCGCGCTTTCCGCAGTGTCCATGGTACTCTTCTCGCTGCTGAAGCCCCGGCCCGCTGCACAGAACTGATGTCGCCGCCTCGCTTGCTCATGAACCTGGATGAAAGCACATTCATGGAAACGTATCGCTGGTTCTGGAGTCTGCTGGCCATCGCTACACTCGTCTGGTACAGCACGATCACTTTGTTCGTTGCTTACAAAGGGGTGTTTGATATCCAGCAGATGCTGAAAAAATTGAGCGGCGGAGACTTCAACCCCGATGCGCCGGAAGCACCGGCCACCGGAAACGAGCAGTAGTTCGCCGCAGTCGCCCCCCCCCTCTGACGCATCCAGACAAGACACGCTTTCGGAACGACACCGTCATGGCAAAGATTTACTACGTGGGCGACTGGGCCATTCAACTGGGGCCGGTCTACGCCGAATCTCCTTTTCACCACTCCGTGAAAGGGACAGAAATCTTTAACTATGGTAAGTGGCTGAAAGAAGCGATTGAATCGACCGGCGAGCACCAGGTGACCAGTGTCCCCGGTTGGGACTTTTACATGCTCAAGCCGGGGGAATACGAAGAGATCCTCGCGTCCTACGACGCCGTGATCTTTTCCGATGTCGAGGCGCGAAACTTTCAACTGGCCCCCGCCTTCTTCAAGCGGGAAGGCTTCGGCAAACAGATCCTGACGTTTCCAGATCGGATTCGCTTGACGATCGAAGCTGTAGAAGGGGGGATGGGCGTCATGTTTCTCGGGGGCTGGCAAAGCTTCAGCGGAGACCATGGCATGGGGGGCTGGGGACGCTGCCGGCTGCGTGAACTCCTGCCCGTCACCTGCCTCGACTACGAAGACCTCGTCGAGAGCACCGAAGGCTACACGGCGGAAGTGCTCGATGCGGACCACCCGATCCTGAGAGGAATTGATTTCTCATCCCTCCCACCGATCCTGGGATACAATCAGGTCAAGCCGAAAGAGGGAGGACAGATCATCGCCCGCTGGACCGGCACGACCGACCCGCTGCTCGCCGTCGGCCAGATCGGCAAAGGTCGGTCGATCGCCTACACCTCCGATCCAGCCCCGCACTGGGGCTGTAACTTCGTCTTCTGGGAACATTACAACCGCTTCTGGTTGAATGTGGCCGAGTGGCTCGTCGGGGCACGCTGAACGATCGTCACCTTGACCAGTTGATACACACTGTCGCATCGCATCGACTTCAGCTGGATTTCACCTAGTTCCCGCCGACTAGTGCTTGAAATGCGCGTCTCGACAACCGATGGTAAGAAAGTAATGAATCATTACGAAACTCTTGCCCGCGCATGACGGTCTGCCGTTAGTGAGGCAGACGATTCAACAGGTGTATCCATTCAAGGAAAGTCAGATGCAACGACGTGATCTACTGATTCTCAGCCTGGCGATTTTTGGCTTTCTGGGTCAGGCAAACGCCGCGGACGCCGATCCTACCGGTACCTGGAAATGGTCCTTCACCAACCCCCAGAACAATCAGTCACGTGACGTGACTTTGAAGCTGAAGCTCGAAGGAGACAAGCTGACCGGATCGATGCCCGGCCGTAACAACAACGAAGTCAACATCGAAGACGGCAAGTTCAAAGACGGCGTCGTCTCATTCTCCGTGACCCGAATGAGAAACGGTAACTCGTTCACCACGAAGTACTCGGGCAAACTCGAAGGGGACACCATCACCGGCAAGACCGAAAACGAACGGAACGGGTCCACCCAGACGCGCGACTGGGTCGCCAAGCGAGAAAAGTCCTGATCCCGTCTGATACGAACAACATAACCACAGCGTCCCTCACCGGAGCTGTGGTTTTTGTTTTCCCTGTTGCGACCAATGAACATTCAGGGGCACGACGGGCGATCGAACCAAAGGTCCCCCCCCCCCCACGGTAGGCCATCCGGTCTGCAAGCCTCTGCTTCCCTCCCAGTCGATGCTCACTTATTGCGGCGGCTTGGGTTTCAGCTTCACAGTGAGTTGCTCGATCTGAAATTGCACCCCGATGGGATCGAAGATCTGCTTAAAGAAATCGTCTGCCGAGACCTTCCTCACTTTGATCTCGACTTTCTGCTGAAGATCAATCCCCGCGGCAAGGAACTCGCCTTCATCGTATTCGAAGGTCACCGCCGATTCCTCGAGCTTCTTCATGAGAGCGAGCACCGGAACCCCGGAAGCCTCCAGCGAGAATTGCTGCTCTCGCAGCGGCTTCGGAGCTTCAATGCGAGTTGAGCCGCCAACCGGTTCACCCCGGAGCAGCCCCGCGACCGCTTCCTGATCCTCAACAGTCCCTTTGACAACAATGTCCGTTTTGACGAGCTGTGCATCGACACGCGGCAGTTGTGAACGAATCATCTCCAGCGCTTCGTCCCGCTTCTGCCGGGACCGATGCTTGCGTTCGACGGCAACTGTTTCCGGGACCGGCATCAGTTCGATACTCGCCCCCTGTTCACGCCACCCGAAGGTCAAATCGAACTGGATCAGCACGACGCTGAGGGCCTCAATAACCGAGACATCGGGCAGCGTCATCCCCGCCCACAGGTCGTGAGGAATCAGATCAGCGTTAGAAACCGTGATCCTGGCACTCTGCGAAAATCGATCGAGCACTTCACGCGGAGTCTCAAGATCCCGCGACGTGAAGGTTTGATGTTTCAATAGTTCCGAACGTCGCCCACGAGCAATCCCGCTCTCCCTGGATTGCACCTCAAGTTCTCTCTGTTCGATCAGGGTTCTTAGCTTTCTGGCAGCCTGCCGGGGACCGATGTAGACCACATTATCGGGGAACGACACGTCCGCATCAGCGTGCCGGGCAATACTGAGCAGCCCCGTCCGCAAAGAAGCGGTGGTCACGTCGATCGGCAGTTCCACGGAAGGATCAACCCTGCGATCGATCACAATGGCGATTTGCCGATCGGCACCGACATCATTCAACAGCGCTCGATATTCCACACTCGTCCAGCTACCGGAAAAGGGCTGTTCGAGCTCCTGTCGATAGCGGGCTCCCGTGAGCCATTCGACGGACGAAGTGAGTCCCGCGGTCGAATCGGTCTGACCGTATGCCGAGGCAACCAGCACAAGCAGCACGGGAAGAATCAGAAGAAGCGTTCGTGCTTCCGATGGCCGTTCCATGAAAAATCCCCTGTAGCGGACGCCAAAATGCAATGTTACCATAACTTCAGACGATTTCGATGCGCCGCTGTTCCGCGAGGAGCCTTTGAAATTAGACATCCCTTCCAACAGGTCTCTTAGGTCAGCGTAAAATCAAATCCTTGAGCGGAACGAGCACTTCTCGGCCCGACGAGTTTCGCCAGCACCGAACGCCCCTATCTTGAAGAGCAGCGACATATGAATCCGACACACGCCGTCGGCATCGACTTGGGTACAACATACTCATGTATTGCCTATTTGAACGAGCACGGCGAACCGGTTTCGATCCCCAATAAAGATGGCGAACTTTCGACTGCTTCGGCGGTCTTCTTCGACGGTAACGAGGCCATCGTCGGCACCGAAGCCCTGCGCAATTCCATTCGGCATCCCGATCGAGTGATCGTACATGCAAAACGGTATATGGGCAGCCCCACTCACCGCTGGAAGATCGCCGGGAAAAGCTACTCACCCGTCGATGTCAGCACGCTCATTCTGAAATCACTGCTCGATTCTGCTCGCGAGAAACTCGGCAATATCACGAGTGCCGTCATTACGGTTCCCGCTCAGTTCAGCGATGTGCAGAGGCAGGCCACCGCCGAAGCAGGGAAGCGTGCCGGGCTGACGCACGTCGACATTATTAACGAACCCGTTGCAGCCGCCTTGTGCTTCGTGCTCGGAACCGAAGGAATCTGGTTTACGGAACTCGCCACCAGTCAGACCGTCATGGTGGTCGATCTGGGTGGCGGCACGTTTGATCTTTCGCTGGTCAAGTATCAGCCGAACGAAGTCAGCGTGATCGCCAGCGGCGGGGATCTGCATCTGGGAGGTCTCGACTGGAACCGCGCGCTGGAAACGGCCATCGGTAAGCAGTTTCACAAAGAATTCGGTGTCGATCCGATGAAGGATCGTGAGAGTGCTCAGGCACTGGCGATGGAGGCCGAGCAAACCAAAAGAAGTCTTTCTGTGAGGCCGAAAGCCGCGATGACGGTGGTCGCCGGAGGACAACGGAAAACGTACCAGGTCGAAGTGGAACAGTTCGAGCGTCTTACCAAAGACCTGGTTGAACGGATGAAGCAACTGACGCTGGACCTTCTGGCAGAACGAAAGATGGGTTGGGCCCGGGTCGACGTGGTCCTGACGACGGGCGGGTCGTCGCGCATGCCGATGGTTCGCAAGATGCTGAAGGATCTCAGCGGACGAACCCTCAACACTTCGTTGTCTCCAGATCAGTCCATCGCGCATGGAGCGACGTACTACGCAGGCATGTTGCTGACGAACAATTCCTTCGCCAAATCGATTCTGAAGCCTCAGGCCTTCGACCGACTCGCCCAATTCAAACAGAAAAGTTCCAGCGCGCGAGCGCTCGGCGTTCTGATTCGGGATCAGGAAACGGGACAGCGCGTACCGAACTACATTCTTCCGGCACACACACCGCTCCCCGCATCCGTCAAACAGTCGTACGGAACGGTGTCAGACAACCAGCGGCGGGTTCATCTGCGAATTGTCGAAAGCGGCACGGCGGCGGATTCCGATTTTGTGGAACTGGGCGACTGTCTGATTGAGCCGCTTCCCGAGAATCTACCGGAAGGAACAGAGATCGAAGTCACCATCTCCTACGATGAGCAAGCCCGGGTTCATGTTGCCGCCAAGGTGCAGGCGACGGGACAGGAGGCCCAGACCGAGATCGTCAGACCCGAGAATCTGGTTGTATCAGCCCTGCATGACGCGGATCAGGATGTTGACGAGATCATCCGCCTTGAACCCGAGAAGACAGCCGTCGCGGCGACAAATCAGGCCCCGGCCGAATCGATCAATCTCGATTTTCCCATCGGTCCCCTCGCGGAAGAACGAAAGCCCGCTGCGCCCCCTGCACCACTTCCGAGGATCACCAGACCGGCAGAATCGATCCTGACGAAACTCGAGGAATCCAGTCGCCCGATCCCCCTGTGCAATCAGTGCGGCGAGCCGATCGACGCCGGTGGCAAGTGCCCCCATTGCCAGTCTCCGGCAATCGTGGATAAGAAGGCGACGGTCAAGCCGGCGGCACCTCCGCCAACTACGGCACCCAGAAAGAGTGTCACCCCGGCAGCAACCCGTCCCGGCAATGGAACAGCAGTCGTGAAGCCTGCGAGCAATTCGTCGGCGGCCGTTCCTGTGACTGAAGATCAGGATCTTCTGGACTTCCTTCGCGACACAGCCGACTCAAAAGAACTGATCGCCAACGGCAACCAACCTGTTGCTCCATCGGCTGCGAAGCCGAAGATCAAGCCCCCGCCGCTACCGCCGACTCAACCGCAAGCCAAGTCTGGCTCACCCAGAAAGACACAGGAATCCCTTCCGCTCGCCCCGGACGATGATGCCGAGTTCTGGAAGAGATTCGATCCCTAGGGCTCAAGGCTGGCGATCCCTGTCGAAACAGATGACTTGCGGGACAAGGATCACAGGACAGTCGCCGCCAGACGATGACGACGAACCCCGCTTGCACGCATTCAGCGAGTTCTCTGATCGGCGGGGCCGGAGGGCGTCAGGGCATCACGCCAGAATTTCCTGAATGACGTGCCCGTGCACGTCGGTCAGTCGACGATCGATTCCATTGTGGCGAAGGGTGAGTCGCGTATGGTCGATCCCCAGCAGATGCAGCATCGTGGCATGGATATCGTAGACTTGCGTCGGATTCGCCCGGTCCAGCGGCTTGTAACCCCATTCGTCGCTTTCACCGTAGGTGGTTCCCCCTTTGATGCCCCCTCCCGCCAGCCAGTTCGTAAAGACGAATGGATTGTGATCGCGTCCCAGACCTCCCTGGGCACAGGGCATGCGGCCAAATTCGGTGGTCCAGTGAATGATGGTGTCGTCCAGCATGCCCCGCTGTTTGAGATCGGCGATGAGCGCCGCAGCCCCGCGCGACATTCCAAGAGCCAACGGTCCGTGATCTCGGGGGACGTCCTCGTGCGAATCCCAGTTCCGGCGAGGAAATCCATTATCGCAGCCCGACCAGATCTGAACGAACCGAACACCCCGTTCGAGCAGCCTGCGGGCAATCAGGCATTTCCGCCCAAAGATGTCTGTCTCTTCTGGAACGTTGATCTCCTTGGGGAACTCGCCCCCGCCCTGGTCCAGACCATACATCCTCAGAATGTGCTGAGGTTCGTTGGTGATCTCGAGAGCTTCTGGCGCGGCCAGTTGCATACGGGCGGCAAGCTCGTAGGACTTGATCCTCGCTTCCAGCCTTGAGTCGCCCGTCCTGGATTCTGCGTGAAGTCGATTGAGCCGGTTCATGACACTCAGGCCAGCCGCGTCTGCCTCTTTCGACACCAGCCCCTCGATCGGGAACAGATCCTCGATCGGATTCACCGCGCCGGGGCGAATCAGTGTCCCCTGGTGCAGCGCGGGAAGGAATGCCGAATCCCAGTTCTTCTGACCGTTTGAGGGAAAGCCGCGATGATCCGGCATCACAACAAACGTCGGCAGGTTGTCGTTCATACTTCCCAGGCCATAGCTGACCCACGCTCCCATTCCCGGGAAGCCGGGCATCTGAAAGCCTGTTGCCTGCAGCAGCGTCGCGGAACTGTGAACTCCTGTTTTGCCAACCAGGTTGTGGATAAAGGCCACCTCATCCACCACGGATCCCAGGGGAGCACTGATCTCCGACAGTTCTTTTCCACACTCGCCGTAGGAATTCCATTTCCACGGTGGTGCGAAGGTTGCTCCGTGTCCGTTCTGAAACAGCTCGACTTTTTCGCCCGGGTCCCACGGCTGGCCGTTTCGCTTTTCCAGTTCGGGCTTATGGTCATACAGATCAATGTGACTGGCGGCCCCCGCCATAAAAAACTGAACAACGCGAGTCGCTTTGGGGGGAACATGCAAAACGTCCAGAACGCCCCGGTTCGCCCGGGCCCCCGTGACGGCAAACGTACTTCCGGTGTTTGCAGCGAGTTCTCGATCACACAGGCTGGCGAGAGCAACTCCGCCCAGACCACCACCGTACTGCCACAGGAGGTCACGTCGGGAAATAAGAGCGGAAGACATCGCGAATGATCTCCACAGGAAGCCGCAAACCGGATGCGAGATAACGAGCCCGCGATACAAGTGGTCACGCCGACGACAATGCACCAAGGTCCCGTTCCGATTCGCAAACGGCACCCCAGTCTAAGTCGGAAAACAGGCCGCAACAAGATTGGGTGCAACGACCGTTTCTGAAGCGCGTACAATTCCACCCGCTGACGGTAACCCGGGGGAACGTGTCGTGTTAGGATACAGTCGTCAGGGCGGACACTCGTTTCGCGGGAAGGGGAGGGCGCATCCCCATCAATCCCCCTTAACGAAAAATTTTGAACTGGTCAGGGAATTTTTTGATCACGACAGCGTCTCTGATAGGTTGAGGTCCCTTATGTCTGAAGGCTCGTGTCCCGTTCAGATTGCCGAGTTGGTCGAGCAATTCGCTGAATTGCTCTATCGCTACGCGTATCGCCTGACAGGAAATGCAGTCGACGCAGAAGATTTGACTCAGCAGACATTCCTGACGGCCCAGCAGAAGTGCGATCAGCTTCGCGACTGCAATGCGGCCAAAGGATGGCTCTGTTCGATCCTGAGGAACGCCTTCCTGACGACTCGACGACATCGGGGAAGGACGCAGCCTCTGGAAGGGGTCGTCGATTCACTTTCGCTCCAGGATCCCCCCGATTCGCTCGTGGACCCTGACGAACTGCAACGGGCGCTGATGGAATTACCGGAAGAACATCGTTCTCCGCTGATCCTGTTTTACTTTGAAGAATTCAGTTATCAGGAAATCGCGGAACAGATGCAACTTCCGATTGGAACCGTGATGAGTCGCCTTTCCAGGGCGAAAGCTTTCCTGCGGCGGCGTCTTTCGGAAGAGACGGAAGTCGGCGGCAGAAATTATCGAGAGAAGGTCGCACTATGAACTGCGCCGAGGTTGAGTCCCTGCTCGATCTGCTCGCGCATCCCGATCATGGGGGACACGATTTCTCACAAGGTGAGCTTCACAAGCACCTGGCGACCTGCCCGGCCTGCCGACAGGCCTATGAGTTGATCGAGCAGTGGGACGCGCAGATTCGGCCTGCGATGAATCAGGTCGAAATCCCAACCGGCTTCGCACAACGCCTGACCTCCGTACTTCAGGACCACAGCCCGGAACCCACCGTGGCCAAACCAACCCCAGCAGCTATTCGGCGCTGGTTTAGTCCGCTTCGAACATTCACCGTGGTCTGCACACTGTGCATTTTTGCTGCCGCCTTCTGGTGGGGTCAGCAACAGCGCCCGAACCCGATTCTGACACCCGCGAATGTCACGTCCCTGTGGGAACAACTGGACCGCCAGAGTCTAAGCCCGTCAAATACGGAAGCACGCCTCCCTCGCAGCTGGTCATCGCTGACTCAGATCATCGACCACCCGTGGCAGCAGGTGCATCTGGCGAGCTCCCGGCTGACGATTCCCGCAAAGCGACTGGAAATCCGTGCCAAGCGCGGCCCGTCAGAAGAAGGGTGGCTGATGGTCGTCCCTAAATCAAGCTGGGGAGTCACCCCCGTGGCTCCGATTTCCGCCGCCCGGATTCAGTATATCCCGCGACGAGTGTGGATGGCGTGGAACGAAGGGGACAACGTGTTTGTACTGGCGGTCAACGGCTCACCCCAGTCGCTCGAACAGATTCAGCGTCAGTTAGAGCTCAATAACACCGTGCTTTAAGGTAGGCCAAGGGCAGATCTCCACGACACTGGCTCAAGGTCCCAGCACCTGACAGTCGGGTTGGCGAGAGAATCACTTCGGCCCGCCCTGTTTTTCAAACGATGAGCCCACTTCTCTTCGCTCGGTGAAGTGTCGAGGCCATCGCTTGAGATCGGTCACCCCTCTGATTTCACCTGATCTAACCGGCCCATTCTCCTGGAGTGACAGCGTTTCAATTACGGGGCTACTACCTGACAGGAAGTGTGCGCGAGTGCAACTTCGGGTTTCATTAAGTTCGCGTGAAGAAATTAACATGAGGGTTGCGGCCTCAGCTTCAAAATGCTAGCGTCATAGTACTGAACAGCGATTCAACTGGGCCATGAATGTTCAGATGATAATCAGAGAATGAGACGCTCGAATCATTCGACGACTGGTAGTGACTGGTCAGAAATTGGATGCGGCGGAGCAAGAGCCTTTTCGGGTTTTCTTCTTCCGCCGGTCGTATCGCAATCGCTTTCCCTGCCTGTCTTCGCGATGAAATTCATTTCCAGTCGGCTTACACCTGCAGGCGATCATCTGATCGTCGCGCGTTGCTGAATAAACACTTCGCCTTACGCAATTCATTTGTCTTGTCCGTTCCAATGAGTCGGGATTCTGCAGTTCAACCCATCCGCCACTCCGGATGATTACCGATACGCTTCTCAAATGTCGCCTGAGGATTGGTATGCTGCTTATTTTTAGGGAGCCGCGTCCTTCGCAAACCCTGGTCTCTTATTTCCAGGTCGGGACGCTGGTCCGTTTTTCTGCGATGAACGAGCCTGCAACACTTCTATCTCTTACAGCGTGGTGGCCCATCGCGAGAACGTAACTTCCTTGCGGGGCAGAACGCTGACTGTGTCCCCCCGGTTGCCGCTTCTGAAGTCCGGATGCGTATAATCAGGTGACTCACATCGTTTCTGCATCCTGGAACCCTGGCCGGTCATTGCGGTCGAAGGCGTCGTCGCTGCGACTGAGATCGGACAGACCTTTTCATCGTCGTGTCCCTGAGCCCCAACGGGAGCACTAACGCCATACATCAAGGCTGCGACCGAGTCCGTTTTCTGGTCCAGCGTCATCTCAATCATAGAGTGGGACGAATCGTTCGATGACGTCCTGCTGTAGCCAAGTCATGTCAATTTGTTCTGTTTGTAGTCCTGTCTTTTATGTTCTGGAGATTTCGATGAGAGAAAAGCGGCGCGGTCGACATGGTTTTACTCTGATTGAATTGCTGGTGGTCATTGCGATCATCGCAGTCCTGATCGCTCTCCTGCTGCCTGCGGTGCAACAGGCGCGGGAAGCAGCACGTAGAACCCAGTGCAAAAACAGTCTCAAGCAAATTGGCCTCGCGATGCACAACTATCACGATGCCTACAACCAATTCCCTCCGGGGTACATCGCCAAGACGGCATTCAACATTACATCGGGCGAGCGCAGCCTATGGAGCTGGGGTACGTTTATCCTCCCCTACATCGATCAGGCACCGCTGTACAGCCAGCTCAATGCCGGCAACAACCTGCTGGAAACGGCACTGGCGGTCAATCCAAGTGTCCTCCAGAATAAGCTCGCTGTTTTTCGATGTGCTTCGGACGTTGGACCACAGACGAATAACTATGTCGACACGATGACCACGGGAGCAACGACGACGAACTGGTATATCGCCAGCCTGCAAGACGCGAACGGCAATCTCGTTCCCATTTCAGTATCGAACTACGTGATGGTCGCTGGCCCAGGAGACAGTACGACCCCACAAGTTCGTGACCCGGCCCAGTCGTTGAATCAGCCACTGGGAGTCGGTTTTCAGAATGGGAATGTGGGGCTGCGGGATATCACCGATGGCAGTAGCAACACGTTGCTGGTTGGCGAACGTGCCTGGCAGTACAAGGGCATGACCGTTGGAGCAGCAAACGTCTTTGGCTTCTCGGCCGCCGTCGTTGACCAGGGATCTTCCGCCAATGTGAAATCGGCAGCCATGAACGTATTGGGGCTGACCTATAACGGCATCAATGCCACCATCGGCCTCCAACACGATCGACGCGGTTTCAGTAGCAACCACGTCGGGGGAGCACATTTCGTTCTGGCTGATGGTTCTGTGCGACTGATTAGCGAGAACATCGACTATCTGAAGCTCTCCTCCGCCACAGCGCCGGTTCCTTTCGGCTGTGTGACCACGACGTTCGCCCGCCTGGCGGCACGAAACGATGGACAAATCGTGGGCGACTTCTAAGGCAAAGATTTCGTACCCGAATGTTCTTCTAGTCCTGTCGGCGGAAAGCATCGACTAGCGTCGTCGGTGCTTTCCGCCCTTTGAAACCTTGCAGCGGAAAATCGATGTTCAATCAGAAGACTTTTGCTTTAGGCTTGCTCTGGGCCGGATGTGTCATCACGACGATCGGCTGCGGGGGAGCCGACCGGCCCCCTCTCGGCAAGGTGACCGGAACGGTGACAATGGAAGGGGATCCCGTCGAAAACCTGATCCTGCTGTTCAAGCCGGAAGTTGGTCGGGCTGCCACGGCCAAGACTGACGTAAACGGCTTTTATCGAGTTGAGTACGTCAAAGGCGAGCCGGGAACCAAAATCGGCCCCACGACCGTCCTGCTCGAGTGGCCTCTTGGCTACGAAGCACCGTTCCCGATCCCACCTCGCTATACGGGGGCCAATTCGGAACTGAAGCTCGAAGTGGTCGCGGGGAACAATCCGTTCGACATCGAACTGGAACCGCTCACCGAAGCAGAGAGGAAGAAAGCCGAGAAAGCCATCCCACTTGAATGACGAGAATCCGTCCGTTCATTCCCGTAGGGTTGTCCAATCGGTCGTTGCCACTTGGGCCCCATTTGCGGGCAGACGGTGAAACGGCGAAGTTGCCCCTGGTTCCCACTCATTGAACCGGTGGCAGACTGACTCTGATCGAATACTCGCCCCCAGGCGAGTATCGCTCTGCAACCGCTGACGCGAAGCTCAGCACGACACGCTCATGAAAGCCAGGGTAGCACACCCTGGTTTTGTCGTTACTACCAATTCGAGATGGGGACGAACGCCCTGATGTTCAAGCAACACGTATTTCTTGCAGCGATGGTGTTGGGATTACTGACACAGAGCGATCTGCGAGCTGACTCGTTTCGTGTGCGTCCGTATCTTCAGAATCCTGCGAAGGACGCCATGACCATTCGCTGGTTGTCGGAAGACGAAACACCCGGCGAGTTGATGGTGGAGACCCCCGATGGCCTGAAGCGATTTGTGTCTCAGCCCACCAAAGCCGATTCCCTCGCGTACAGCCCCTTCGCAGAAGAACCGGGCGGCCCTCATCCCGGACTGCCATGGATCCACCGTATTCGCGTGACCGGTCTCAAATTGGGAACCCGTTATTCTTACCAGGTGACTCAAGGAGCGGATCGGCGGTCCGGTACGTTTCAAACGGCCCCTGACAGAGATCATCCCGTCCGATTCATGGTCTATTCGGACCCCGAAACCGAGCCGGAATCAACATCCAGCCCACCGGTCGACTGGCCTGTGAACCCTCGCAGCAATCGCCCCACAGACATCCTGAAGTACGTCACCGATCAGACGACGGGCTATCGCCAGAACATCCACATCATGACCGCCCGAAATCCAGACCTGATTCTCGTCACAGGGGATCTGGTCGAAACAGGGGGCGAACAACGCGACTGGGACGAGTTCTGGCGACATAACGCCGGAGACTACGGAGCGATTGCTTCGAATGTGCCGCTCATCCCCGCCATCGGCAACCACGAGAACTTCGCCGGTCCCGGTGGAGGCTATTCGGCGGAAGGAGCCAACTTCGCCACCGACAAGTTCCTGACCTACTTTGAGGCCCCCTCCAATCAGGCGACGAACTCGAAACATGCGGGTCGCTACTACCGCATCGACTATGGTCCGATTTCGATTATCACCTTGGATTCGAGCGACGGCCTTCCTCATAAGTCAGCGGCCGATACGAACCATAATCTCGAAGGGAGCAACGCGCCCGACTTCAATCCGGGCTCCGAACAATACCGCTGGCTCGAACAACAACTGGCGGAAACACAGAAAACAAGCCGTTTTACCTTCGTGCAGTTCCATCACACGATGTACGGATCCGGCCCGCACAGCATCCCGTTCGGCAACGAAAAATTTTCAGGTCAGGCAGGAATCCCCATGCGAGTCCTCGAGCCACTATTCTTCCGCTATGGAGTCGATGTGGTCTTTTCCGGCCATGACGAAATGCTGGAACGGTCACAGACAAACGGCGTGGAAACCCTGACCGATGGGACGAGCAGACCTCACACGATCCACTTTTACGATGTCGGTATTGGCGGTGATGGTCTTCGCGGACCTTCCGTCGGGTTTGACAATCCGCACAGGAAGTTCCTGGCCCATGAGGATGCCCCAGAGTCCTGGAACGGCAGACAGCTCATCTCGGGCGGAAAGCATTACGGACACCTTGAGGTCAATGTGACCCCCGATTCGAATGGACGCTGGCAAGTAGAACTCTCACCCGTTCAGATCTTTCCGTTGTTGAATCCGGAAGGCAACGTGACCGGCTGGGAACGCAGAGTCTATGACGACGTCGTGAAAATCACTTCGAACGACTGAATCCGCCAAGCGACCGCGACAATCCAACGAGCGGCTGAGCATCAGCGGTCGCCTCTTCCCGCGCCCGTACGATGAGCCACGGAAGAGGCACGATTCTTTCCGAATTGTCAAATAACCCTTTTTCCATCAAAGCGACTTGTCGCCTCTGCAGAGCGGAACGTGTGACCCTGAACGGTTCTCAAGATTGGCTCCCCTCTCCCCCAGCCTCAGGCGGGCGGGAAGGTGAAACTGCCCACCCTGAACAACGGGGACTCTCTCCATCCGCGTTGCCTGTCCCAGGTTTCAACCTGTTTGGATGTCCGACCTTTTCACTTTTCCTGGTTCAGTTGATCCTCAGAATTTCACGAGTAGCAACCTGCCGAGTCAGGAACATCGCGAACGGGGAAATGCCGCTTGCCGAAATCCGCTGGCCAGCCCGGCCAGTCCGCTCAAAACGCTTAAAGTGTAACCACTGCAGCACATGGGACTGGCCACCGGCTGGCCAAGGGTTGGCCAACTGGCCAGCCCGTTTCTGTTTGTTGAAAAAACGGGGCAGGCCACCTCCACAGTGCCGTCCCACTCGACTCGAATGACGTTCGATAGTCCGACGACCATGTTCGACTTCTTCCCTCAGCTTTTGCGGAAAATCCCCCCAAGCAAGGAGTGTCAGAAACAAACAGCAATACCGCGAGCCCAAACTTCCAAGCGATTGGAATCGACCCCACACCTCTACCTCGGTTACTCAGCAGCGGTCCCCACCCAGACGGACATGACAACAAGTATTAACCACGATAACCATGATGGGCTCCGCAGGTGCCCTCCTATGTCGTCCTAGAACGAGTTGCTGTCCTTCCTGGCAGGGGAGGGAGCCGCGTGGCTAAATTGTCAACTTCCTGGAAACGATGTGATCGCCTGCCGCAAGCCCACATTCGTCGGGGACTTCAGCTGGCGATTCAAAGCGGTGAGCTTGCCCCAAACATGTTCTTGGCGTTTCGAATGCAAATTTTGCCTCCGAACCACAGACGTCCAACCATGAATGAAACTGAAGCATCAGGTCAGCTGCCCGAGTTCGAAAAATGGGTTGAGTCCTTGTTTACCGAGTCAGGTGAAGAGCTCTCGGATGAGGACGAAGACTGGCGATTATCCAGTCAAGATTTGGCCGAGTATTACGCTCGGCTATTCGAGTACCCTGAGTTTCTGGCCATGAAATTCACACGAGAACAGCTGGCAGCGGGCATCTGGAATATTTGTGGTCCTCACGGTTCATGGCATGATGCAATGAACCCATCTGTTCCTGACTCCATTCGCCGTCGCTGTGTACGTGCAATCGGAACTTTCTACACGAACCTCTTGGACCCGATCTGCATCTCCGTGTCGGACGACGCACAAGAAACAGACCCACTCTGTCGTGCGGTCTACATGATGTGGGACATGGACGGCATCAGTCTTTTGCAGACGTATCCAGAATTCCAAGACGATTGTGTCAGCGTGCTTTGGGCGGCAATCAACTGCAAAAGCGTTGCTTGCGTTACCAGCGGATTGCACGGGATTGGTCATTGGATTTCAATCGGTGAAGGGCAGCACGACTCAAAGCTGGTGGATTGGCTACAAGCCTGCATCGATGCTTTCCTGGTTCGCTATCGCCAGAATGTCGATGCCGATCCTTCACTCATCGAATACGCTTTCAACGCTCGAAGTGGGACGGTGATGTGAAAAACAGCGAGTTTCGGAATCGAGGCAGGACTGGCACAACTGTCCGACCAACAGTTCAAACCCGAGTTCACGGAGCAAACGATTGAGCTTGTCGTGAAATACATGTTCTCAACCGGTCGCCAGACGATCCGTCTCCAGCCAGAATTCCAGCCGACTCTCTGAGTTCACGTTTCCCGGGCGACACCGCCAAGTCCTCCCGATACGATCTGCTAGTGTTGAGACGTAGAAACCAACTAGCCGTCGGCCCTTTTTGGGTTCCGCGGCGGGCAGACAAGGAACCCATTCCATGAAAGCGCTCCTGCTCGCTTTGATCGTTCTGACCACGATGGTGCAAACGAGCTTCGCTCAAACCGTGACGGTGATGTCGTGGAACATCCGTCTCAACACTCCTCGCGATGGCGTGAACGCATGGCCGAACCGCAAGGATTGGCTGGCCAGGATCGTTGCTGACAACCAGACCGATATCGCCGGGTTTCAGGAGGTTCTGGCCGGGCAGCTTGAGGACCTGAAAGAACGACTCACCCACATGGACGCATACGGAGTCGGTCGTGATGACGGCAAGGCGGCGGGGGAGTTTTCGCCGATCTTCTACCGCCGGGACCGTTTTGAACTGCAGGAAAAGTCGACATTCTGGCTCTCGTCGACTCCTGATGAAGTTGGCAGCAAGGGCTGGGATGCTGCCCTCCCGCGAATCGCCAGTTGGGTCAAGCTGAAAGATCGTCAGTCGGGCAAGCAATTCTATGTGCTGAACACCCACTTTGATCATCGAGGGGTCCAGGCCCGGGCGGAAAGCGCAGCCTTAATTGTGAAATACGTGCGGGCAAAGTTCGCTGACCATCCCGTCATCCTGACCGGGGACTTTAATACCACTCCCGATTCCGAGCCGTACCGCACCATAACCGGGGCAGGAATTGAAGGCCGCTCAGTCTTTCGGGACACGTACGCCAATTCCGCGCAAAAGCCGGAAGGCCCCGACTCGACCTGGAACGGATTCACGGCGATCGTGCCGGGACAGCGAATCGATTTTGTCTTCACCACGGAATCGGTGAAAACATTGCGGACCCGAATTCTTGATGACCAGAAGGAAGGCCGATTTCCGTCAGACCATCTTCCTGTCGTTGCAGAACTACGACTGGGTGCAGAATAAGCCCCGGTTTTGACGGTGCCCCAAAGTCGATGTCGAATCACGAGGCGCGGCTGACCGGTGAGTGCTGATGGGAAGTGAAAAGATCTCTTCCCATCGCCATCCGGGCACGAGACCCCCAGACTCTGCGACGCATTACGACTTGTCATTCTTCACGGGGGGAACTTCGATTCGACAGCACCCCAGGTTCAGAAACTCTTTTCGACTTTGAGCGACCTTCTGAAGCAAGTCTTTCCGGAGTCGGTAAACCATAAATCGACCGTCACGTTCGACCTCAAGCAATCCCGCGTGTTTGAGGATCTTGAGATGGTGGGAAACCGTCACCAGTTCGACTTCCAGAAATGCCGCGATATCCCCGACAGTCATTTCACCATGGCGCAAAATATCGACGATCCTCAACCGAATCGGCTCGGAGAGGGCCTTCAACTGATCCGCGCAGGCTCTGGATTGAAAGTTGTCGTTTTCCAACGAGAATCGACCTTATCCACCGATGTGAAGGACTCGGGTTCCACGACGCGACTGGTCTGATCCGACAACCGCATTAAAAGTTGCGAAC
Source organism: Schlesneria sp. DSM 10557 (assembly GCF_041860085.1). NCBI lineage: Bacteria > Pseudomonadati > Planctomycetota > Planctomycetia > Planctomycetales > Planctomycetaceae > Schlesneria > Schlesneria sp. DSM 10557. The sequence goes on along the minus strand of NZ_CP124747.1, from coordinate 4,479,582 downwards.
AATCAGGTTCCCGGCGCTGTCTGTCCTGTGCCCTCGCTGCGGGCGAGGGCGACGTCCTGCACCGGGACAGAATCGCTAACATTGCCAAATTGATTAGAATATGAGAGGACGAATTCTGCAAGAGGATGATTGTCCTCGGCATGGTTGAAAAACACTCCAGTCCGTGAGGGGTTTCCGTCCGCATCCAATTTAAACTGGGGGGGGCAACGCCCCTCCAATTGCAATCGGGATGTCCCCTGCGGACACTCAGACCGGTCGCGGACTGCAAGAGCAATTTCCGGCAGGTTTTGAGCTGCCATTGACGTTTTTTGCCGATTCCCGCATAGTTCGACCCTTCCTAGACCCCGCTGTTTCTCATTTTCGCTGTTTCTCATTTTCAGAGAGAAGTTTGCTCGATGTCCGAGACGCCCGACCGTTTGGAAGCCGCTCGATTGGAAAAGCTCGCGAAGATCGAGGCCCTAGGCCTTGATCCGTGGGGCCAGCGTTTCGACGGTCATATCACGATTGAGCAAGCGCGGGAACAATGTCCCACCGAAGGTGGCATTGACGGAGCGACTGTGCGCGTTGCTGGCCGAATCATGAAGTGGCCAAAGACGGGCAAACTGAACTTTCTGCACGTCCAGGATTACTCAGGCCGCATCCAATTGATGCTGTCCCAGAAAGACTCGTCCCCGGAGACGTGGGCCTTACTGGACTGCCTGGACCTGGGCGATCTGATCGGAGTCGAAGGACGACTGCGCCTGACGAATACTGGCGAGAAGACGATCTTTGTGACCCAGCTTGTGATCCTGTGCAAGTCGCTCGCTCAGCCACCGGAAAAGTTCCACGGACTTCAAGACAAAGAACAACTGCTGCGACAGCGCTACGTCGACCTGATCTACTCGGAAGGCGTTCTCGATCGGATGTTCAAGCGGCTGCGGATCATCGATTCGATCCGTCAGACACTGCGCGGCGAGACCTTCTTCGAAGTCGAAACTCCCGTCCTGCATTCGATCGCCGGTGGAGCGGCTGCACGCCCCTTTATCACGCACCACAATGCCCTCGACATTCCGCTCTTCCTGCGGATTGCCCTTGAACTGCACCTCAAGCGGCTGATGGTCGGCGGTATTGAACGCGTTTATGAGATTGGCCGTGTCTTCCGAAACGAAGGTGTCGACAGCACTCACAACCCCGAATTCACCATGATCGAGTTGTACCAGGCCTATGGCGACTACAACTCGATGATGGACCTTGCCGAAAAACTGATTTCGCAGGCCGCGATCGCCGCCAATGGATCGGCTGTCGTCCCTTGGGGCGAAAAGACCATCGACTTCACGCCACCTTACCAGCGTGCCCGCTACGGCGATCTGTTCCGTGAACACGCTGGCTGCGACATGCACGACGCTGAAGCGGTTGCTGCCGTGGCGAAGAAGCTGCATATCCCCACCGAAGGCCGCCATCCTGACGTCATCGTCAACGACGTGTTTGAAGCAACCGTCGAAGACAAACTGATCGGACCCGTTTTCGTCATCGACTATCCGGCCTCGATGTGCCCCCTGACCAAGCGGAAGCGCAACGATCCGACGATCGCAGAACGGTTCGAGATGTTCGTAGACGGCATGGAAGTCGCCAACGCCTACACCGAACTGAACGACCCTCGGCTTCAGGAAGAACTGTTCCGGACACAGCTCGCCGGACTTTCCGAAGAAGATTCAATGGCTAAGATGGACCACGACTTTGTTCGCGCCCTGAAGGTTGGCATGCCGCCAGCAGGGGGAATGGGAATTGGTATCGACCGCCTGATCATGCTGCTGACGAACACCAACAGCATTCGTGACGTGATCTTCTTCCCATTGCTCAAGCCCGAACAATAGCCGAAACGCCTGACTCCCCACTGACTACGCCAAAGGACTGGCAATGTACAAACTGATTCTCTGCCAACGATACCTTCGGACTCGTTACATCGCTCTGGCGAGCATCATCAGCGTCACCTTGGGGGTGGCGACGATGATCGTAGTCAATTCAGTCATGGCCGGGTTCGGCAGTGAGATGCGGAATCGGATTCAGGGGATCCTGTCCGACGTCATCATCGAAACGCGCAGCATGAACGGCGAGTTCGATCCCGAAGGGTATAAGCAGCGAGTTCGTGAGCTGGTCGGTAAGTACATTTCGGGTGTCACTGCGACCGTCGAGGTGCACGCCATCCTCAGCTACAAATCGCTGGGAGACTACGTACCTCACCCGGTCAATCTGGTCGGGATTGAGCCCGAGAGCAAGTCGGAAGTAAGCCCCCTGGCTGAGTATCTTCAGAGTTATCAGGCCCAGGTCGAGAATGACAAAGAGATTCCAGCAGAGCGATCGAAAGACGAACCGCTGGGCTGGGAACTGACTCCCGCCGCAATGAAGCGCCGGGAAGCCAATGCCGAGTACTACCGTCAGATGAAACGACTGAGTTCGCAGATGCGGGCACAGCGTGAGATGGACGAACCCTCATCCGAGGATCCTTTCGCTCTGGATAAAGAACCTACCGTCGAAGAGGACACGCTTGGCCAGCCGCAGAAAGGTCGACTCTACGTCGGCGTCGGACTGGCAACGTATCTCGGAATCGATCCGGAAACAAAAGAGCCCAAAACGTACAACATGATTCAGCCGGGCGATGACGTGCGGATCACGACCTACTCGGCCGGTACCCCCGCTCCGAAGTACTTCATCGCGACCGTCGTCGATACGTTTAAGACCAAGATGAGCGAATACGATTCGAATCTTGTGTACTGCAACCTGGAAGAGCTGCAGGAAGTCCGGGGGATGCTGCGACAGAACGAAGATGGTACTCAAACACGGGCGTTTACCTCACTTCAGATTAAGCTGAAGGACTATCGCGACGCTCCCAAGGTATTGGAAATTCTGAAAGCGAACTTCAGTCCCGAATTTTTCAACGTGAATACATGGGAACAACGACAAGGTCCGCTGCTGGCGGCGGTCGATGTGGAATCGTCGATTCTGAACATCCTGCTGTTCCTCATCATTACCGTCGCGGGGTTCGGAATCCTGGCCATCTTCTTCATGATCGTGGTGGAAAAGACGCGTGACATCGGAATCCTGAAAGCACTGGGGGCCAGTTCTTCTGGCGTGATGTCGATCTTCCTGACTTATGGCCTGCTGCTGGGGATGGTCGGTGCCGGTGCCGGAGTGGTGGTCGGCTTGTTGTTCGTTCACTACATCAACGAGATCGAGAAGGTCATCTCCTTCTTGACAGGACGCGAAGTCTTCCCCGAACAGATCTACTACTTCAAGGATATTCCCACCTACGTTGACCCGTTCACCGTTTGCTGGGTCGCCTTCGGAGCCGTGACGATTGCCGTTCTGTCGAGTGTACTGCCAGCACGCCGGGCCGCCCGATTGCGACCAGTGCAGGCACTCAGGTATGAATGACCCGGACTGTGATGGAAAACCTGATACGGCCTTCGGAACAAATTAACGACGACAGACAGAGGGAACCGGCTCTGCGTCAATACGACTGGCTCGGACGGCAGCAAACACATAACAACATCGTTTTCACGGAACGGAAGCCATGCCAGCTCTCATCTCTCCTTCGCTGAATGCTACGACATCGGAGTCCATTGACATGCCCATGCCTCATGTCGCTGCTTTGGCCGTCCAGAAGTCTTACCGAAAGGGAGAACAGAGCGTTCCAGTTCTGCACGGTGTCGATATCTCCGTTCGAAAGGGTGAGTTCCTGTCGATCATCGGCCAGTCGGGTTCGGGAAAAAGCACGCTGATGCACCTGATCGGCTTGCTCGACACCCCCGATATCGGCGAAGTCCAGCTCGACGGTCAGCGGATCGATGACCTGCCGGCCCGGACTCGGGATGAACTGCGTAACCGCGTGTTCGGGTTTGTCTTCCAGTTCTATCATCTGCTGCCGGAACTCAGCCTGATGGAAAATGTGCTGGCCCCCTTGATGATCCGGCACTCGATCTGGAACTACTGGACTCGCCGCCGTGAATTCCAGGATCGTGCGAAATCGATGATCGACCGCGTCGGCCTGGGCCATCGTCTGGCTCATAAACCGTCTGAACTGTCTGGTGGCGAGATGCAGCGTGCGGCCATCGCCCGCGCCCTGGTGGCTCAGCCCGAAATTCTGCTCGCCGATGAACCGACCGGGAACCTCGACGCAAAAACGGGCCGCGAGATTATCGACCTGATGTCCCGATTGAATGAGAGGGAACAGCTGACTATTATGATGGTGACTCACGATAAATCCATCGCGGCTGAGGCACATCGCACAGTCAGGTTGTGCGAAGGACGAATTGAGTCCCTGAGCGACGCGGCCTGAACATCCGCGTGCCGTTCTTGCTACCCTGATTTTCATGAACATGAGTAAAGCCCGACTCGTTATGAGGACGGGCTTCTTTTACCGGAACCGCGGCTGATGGCTCTAAAAATTTTTCTCGGCAACAAACTCGTCGACGAAGCCGATGCCAAAGTAAGTGTGTTCGATCACGCACTCCTGTACGGGGACGGTGTCTTCGAAGGGATCCGTGTTTACAGTGGTCGCGTCTTCCTGCACCAGCAGCACATTGACCGCCTGTACGAGAGTGCCAAGGCCATTCGGCTGGTCATCCCCCTGTCCCCAGCGGACATGAAAGCGGCCGTCGAACAAACCGTGAAAGCCAACAACATCGACGATGGCTATGTGCGGCTGGTTGTGACGCGCGGAGCGGGAAGTCTGGGACTGGATATTCGAAAAACCAGCAACCCTCAGGTGATCATCATCGCCGACACGATCTCGCTCTATCCCCCCGAAACGTACACGAAGGGGATGCAACTGGTCACCGCCAGCACGATTCGCAATCACCCTGGCGCACTTAGCTCGCGTATCAAGTCGTTGAACTACTTGAACAACATCCTGGCACGCATCGAAGGAACGGATGCGGGCATGGTCGAAGCTCTGATGTTGAATCACAAAGGTGAAGTTGCCGAATGCACCGGCGACAACATCTTCATCGTCAAGAATCGAGTGCTCCTGACACCCGGCCTGGACGCCGGGATCCTCGAAGGAATCACGCGTAACGCGGTGATGGAGCTCGCCGTCGAAGCGGGATACGAAGTTCGCGAAACATCCCTCACCCGGCACGACCTGTACATCGCTGACGAAATGTTTCTGACGGGGACAGCCGCCGAAGTGGTGGCTGTGGTCGGCCTCGACGGTCGCAAGATCGGATCGGGTGAACCAGGTCCCGTGACCAAAGATCTGCTCGCACGATTCCAGAAGCTGACTCGCTCGGAAACGTAAGCTGTCTCGCTGAAGACGGCGGATGCCAGGAGGAACTGATTCCCGGCATCCGCTTTTTTTATTGATGGGATACGCCAACTCGTTCGACTCCTTAACAGGTCTTGCATGCAGTCTTGATTGGTATCTGGTGGAGGGATAGAGTCGGGCTCCTTTACGGGCCCGATTTTCGATCCAGAACCGGAATCGCCATCTTGACGTCCCATTCGACTTCGACCGGCGGCACATCGACATCGACTGAGAGCACCGTACCTCCGTTGCAGGACGGTCTGCCTCAATCGACGACCGACTCACTGATCCTGTTTCTACTCCTCCCTGCGATTGCGATGTCCTTAGGCTGGGGACTGCGGGGAACCATCGGGGGCGGCCCCATCGGAGCATTGATCCCGGGAGTGATCGTGATGCTCAGTCTGGCCCTCCTTCTGGGTTGGACAAGTTCACTGGCGATTGTCGCTGCGATCGGGACTGTCGGAATTGGGTTGGGAGGGCAAGAGACCTATGGGCAAACCATTGGTTTCCTGCGCGATCCCGGCACGGTGCTATGGGGGCTGTCTGGCCTGACTCTCAAAGGTGCCATGTGGGGCATCTCGGGAGGTGTGCTGGTCGGCCTGGGATTCATGCATACGAAATACCGCTGGTGGGAGCTTACCCTGGGACTGTTGATCATGGTCGGGGTAACATTGCTCTGCCGTGAACTGATCGACAAGCCAAAGTACCTCTACTTTTCGAACCCGCTGGAGAAACCTCGCGAAGAAGCCTGGGTTGCCATCACGCTCGGAGCCTTCAGTCTGCTGGTCTACCTGTGGGGACTCCACCGCGAGCAGGTCTCCACCGCATTTGCCCTGGGCGGCCTCGTCGCCGGCGCTGCGGGATTCGGATTCGGAAGCCTCTTCATCGCGTTGGGACAGACCCTGCCAAAGCCCTATTTTGGCTGGGAATGGTGGAAGATGATGGAGTTCACTTTCGGAGCCCTGTATGGACTCGGACTGGGCGCCATCGCTTTCAGCCTAAGGCATGATCTACGACGGGCGGATCAGCAGGCGTCGGAACGAACATCCCTCGATCCTCTCACAAAGCTTCCCAACCCCTTGATGACAGTCGTCGGACTTGCAGTCGCAATTACGGCGATCCTCTTGAATTTCGGGATTCCCATTCGGACCTCTTTCACGGTTGTTGCAGCCGGCCTCATCCTCTTGTCGCTCTCTTCAAATCGACTGAGCTGGCACGTCGCACTCAGTCTGACGATCGCTGGTTTCCTGCGTGACCTCCTTCGCTGGGGCGTTGAGAAGGGCTGGCTGGAAAAGATGTATGACCACTGGGCCGCCGTGGCGGTCATCACCTTACCGATTGTGATCCTCGTCGTCTGGGCTGAGTCTCGCCAGCGGCTCTCGGCCCAGAGGGCCCTCCTCGGAGTCACCTGGCTCGCCACTGCGTGCGGCATAGCCAAGATCAGCATTTCGTCTACGAGCTACTTTTCGAGTCCTTTCGTGGCCTCTGTGTTCTTCGTGGAGATGGTCATTACGACACTGCTGGTATTGTCCGTGCAACCAAAGCAAACAGTTCGTTCGACATGAGCCAGCGCCATGCAGTCCGTGGTCTGGCGATCAGTGCCACAGTCCTGACCCGACTCCCCTATTTCGGCTTTGGAAACTTCAGTTCGAGCTGAAAGCTGTAGAAGTCGATCAGCAGCTTCTTGGTCTCGTGCGAAGGGATGAACTGAAGCCCTCGCCCAACGGGCGTCGCCAGTTCCTGACTTTTGTAAACGACGTCACCGGTCCGCTTGTCGAGGATCAACGTCGACAACTTGGGGTCGAGCGGGAAACCGGTATTGGGATCGAAATGAATGTTCCACGCCGCCAGCACCAGCACCGGAAGACTGGCAGGCTGATTCGCATCATAGGCCAGTTCATTGACGGGGACCGACCATTTCACCTCACCACTCTTGCGGTCAATATAGAACACCATCCCATCCAGAGAGAACGCCGAGTTCGATGGCGTCCCCAGCTCACGAGGGAGACCAAACTCGGGGGGCATCCCAAAATTGATGGGCTCAATCCTTCGCAGTTCGGTCTTTCGGATGGAGACCCCGGCGACGACAATATAGTGATCGGGGGTGGACTGAACCGACAGAACCAGCATCCCGCGTAAGGGGCGTTTCAGCGGTAATTCCGTCTCAAGCTGTTTCTCTCCCGTCGCCAGTTTCAGAATCGTCAGCTTGCTGGTGGGCTCAAGGATTGCCAGTTCTTCATCTTGAATGAGACAGGCCTTGCTGCCGACAGGATGTTGCGATTGCCAGACGACGCGATCCCCATCGAAATCATGCATTTCGAACACCCGCTGATCCGGAACTTGATTCCGCTGTGTCAGCCGCCGCGTACCTCGAAACCATAACGGGACGTCGTTGGGGTTCCCTTTGTGCTGCTGCTCGATCGCACCATCACGCATCCTCAACAGCAGTGCACCGTTGCCTGCTGTTGCGAGCATCAGCTTGCTGTCGACCGTGGCATCGACTTTGGCGAACGCCGGCCCAACGCGAGACCACAGCAGTTTGCCAGACTCGGGATCCGCCGCATAAAGACGATTGTCTAACTGATACACTACGGCATCGTCGGTAAGACCAACCAGGTATCCTGCTGTCGATCGGCCATCCGACTTCAGTTGAATGAGTCGTCCGTTCGGCAACAGTCGACGCTCATTCGGCGTGGTGCTCAATCGAGGAGCCACAAACGAGTTCGGACGCAATGACTGTTCGAAGATGATTTCAGGAGCGATCTGAGTTGTTACGGCTTCCATCACCCCGAGCCACGTTCCCGAAGCCAGCGCGAGCCGTCGACCCCGGATGTGCAATTGGCAGGGCTGGTCCCGAAGATCATTTGCCGAGTTGATCAGCGGCACACGCCATACCACGTTCAAATGAGGATCACGTGCGGTGAGTGTGGTAATGAGAGCGTCGACTTCGAACGACCATCCTTTGTAGAAGCTTCCCACATGAGTCACCACCTCAACCGGAAAGGTCGGCTGCGTGATGCTCTGATCCGTACGAACGACTTCAATTGCCCCTTGAGGCCATTGAAAACGGGAATCATCCTGGCCCAGCGATCTCTGCGTCGACCATTCGTCAGAGAGCTGTCGCCCCGTCTTCCCGTCACGACAGACGATCGTCGCAAACCGATCACCCAGTTCGGCAATCCAGGGACGTGCCTCTTCCGGCGCATTCGCCGCGATGTACAACGCGGCCAGGGATGCCGCGGCAGAACCAGCCACCGAAAGATTGGCAGAACTCGTGATCCGTTCCAGCAACTGGAGTCGGGCGAACTCGTCAGCAATGGCACCGGGTGACTCTGCCAGTTTCAGCAGCAACGCGTCTGCCGCAGGATGCCCCGAAGTCAGTTTGATGAGGTGCAGAATTCGATCGTTCCGGTCAGGCGACTTCGCGGCCGACGCGAACTCGCGGCTGAAAACCCGTTCCATCTCGGTTCGTTCGCTCGCTGTGGCCGCGTCGTAAATCGCAAACAGCTCAGCCCGGACACTCTGTTCGAGCGAAACAAAATGACCCGTTCCCGCCGAGATCATCATGTCGGGAATTGTCGTCGTCAGAGCGAGTCGGAAGTATTCCGTAATCGCCCCCACACGATCGCCGGATTCTTTCAGCGAATTGGCGTACAACCGCAGAAACTCAACACGTTGAAGCGGGTCCTCGGTCAATGCCTCGAGTTCGGTCGCTGCGGCGAGAATCGACTTGGGATCGTTCCTCAGCCGATTCAGCATCGTCTCGGCAAGCACACGTTTGACCGCAGGATCAGGTCGCTGTCGGAGTGATTTCCTCAGGTCCTCGATCGCCTCCAGTTCCTGGCCTCGATGCAGCTTCAATTCACCCCGCAGCGCCAGGGCTTCGGCGTCGTCGGGATTCTTTGCGAGTTGCTCTGCAACCTGATCTTCCACTTCGCCCAGGGACCGGAATCCAATGACGTCATGGGTTCCGACCGAAACCAATGCTCCGTCACCAACAGCCAGATTGCCGGGGACGCCTGCCTGAGGCAACTTGGAACGTCCCAGGATTCGGCCGGTCGTCAGATCGAGTGTCGCGATATCCCCCGTCGAGAGGGGAAGGAGATACTGCTTGCCCACCCGCACACCTCGTCCGCTCGGTTCAGGAATCTCCGTCGGCTGCGTCCACTCTTCGGAACCATCCGCCAGAGAGTAAGCCGCAATCTGATTGCGTCCCACCACGACAACCTGGTCTTCGTTCACACAGGCCAGGTACAGTCCCTGTGCCTGCGAACGCTTCCAGTTCAGACTTCCGTCGACCAGATTAATACAATGGATCTCATGCGAATCTCGCGGTGTCACGAGGACTCGGCCTCGCGTGATTACGGGGCCACTGTCCAGCCATCGCGACTCTTCATCGTCCCCGCCGACACGCTCACGCATCACGGGATTTTCGAAGTTATCCTGAAAATTGCGACGTGACTTGGAATCGTAGGAATAGCCCCAGCGCAGCTGACGTTTCACGATATCATAAGCGACGATCGCCCCGTTCGCCGTGGGGCAGACCATCAGGCCTTCCGCAGTCGCCGGGATGAGTCCCGCGAAACGGAACGTCGCCCCGAACGGGGCTCGCTCGGTGGCGACAAGTGTCTGGTACCACTCCAGCCGGGCGGTGTTTGATTCCGCAATCAGGCACAGCAGCCGCAGCTCATTCTTGGACTCAGCAAGGCAGTAAAGACGACCGTCGCAGGGGACGGGAGGTCCGACAAAGTACATCCCGGATAACTCTGCCGGGGGTGTCCCGTTCTGCCCCCCCACTTCCCATAACAGTCGCCCCCCGGCGACGTCGTAGGCCGAGAGCTTGTTGACAGGATCCATGATCATCTGTGCCCCGAAGGGAAGACGGCTGCGCGGCAACAGACTGCTGAACTGCGATTCGGACTCTTCCACCGCGTAGACGCGGTCACCATCACTCGAGAGAGATCCCGAGATCTGGTCGCGAAACATCTTGAATTGCAGGTATCCACGAAACGTCAGTGGTGACGACGGGGGAATCGCGTCTGATGCAGCCAGCGGGCTTTGAAACAGCCAGGTCAGCATTCCGTCCGTCTTGGCAGAGCGCCACAAGAGATCGCCCGTCTTTAAGCTGACCGCCGTCAGATCATTGATCGTCCGGTAGACCACGACGTCCCCGACAACAATCGGAATGGCTGCGGGTTGGGTGAGTCGATTGCCCTCGCGCATCATCTGTTCGGTTTGCACCATCATCTGGTCGAAACCTTTGATCCGCTGCTGATTGATCTCGTCATTCATGTGCAGCCGCAGGTGTTGCCGGGAAGAGATTTTCCACGCTCCACCTCCCACTGGACACGATGCGGCGGCAGACTCATTGCCCGTCAGACCCCCTCGAGGGAGTTCCCAGCGATCGACGACGGCAGGGGGCTGAGGGGCTGTCGGACCGAACTGCGTCTGCAGCCAGGCGGGTGCTTCACCGAGGCTCGGAAACGGCGTCACCGCGCGTCCCGCGACTTGCCAGGGTCCCGCCTGCTTCAGCTTATCCAGTCCTTCCAGTGCAGTCCGGGCTCGTTCCGGCTGGTCGGCCAGATGCCATGCGAGAGCGGTCTGAAGCAGCAGGGGGACACGGAATTCTCCCTGCGAATTCGGGTGCTCACGCATCGCTTCATAGATCAATGCCGCCTGCATGGGGTGGTTACGGTCAAGAGCCCGCGCGGCCAGCAGCTGCATCCCCTCGAATCCGGCTGCCGTCATCTGATAGCGCGAGACCAGTTCGGACACGCGCATGTAATCCTCTGCGGCAATCGCATCGGCCAGTTCGGCCCGAGCGTCGGTCCCCACCTGAAGTTCATACGCGGCTCGTCCCTCGGCAGGGAGATCCGCCAGAACCTTCAGAGCCACACCTTTTGAGGTGAGCTGCTCACCGGATTGAAAATCCTTCTCAACGAAATAGTCTTCAGGATGATCAAGCACGGATTGAAGCCGGAGCACGGCGGGGCCAAACTCCTTCTCGAGCAGCAGATCCCCGGCCTCTTCGAGTGCCTGCTGTACGTTTCGATCCATCTCGGCCGTGAGGCGAGACTCTGTATTAAAGAGGATCCGGGAACGATTTTGTGCGTGTAATGAAGAGCTGAGGCAAAGGATTCCCCCGAGCACGAACCCGACCCAAACCACGCTCCGCATCATCGTCCTCCTCGCTTGTTCGGCGAGTTTCGTTTCCCGAGTGTCTCAACCCGATCCGCTGGTTTGAGATCCGGCACACTTTGGCAGGAACCGAAATGCCGTACTTCTTCCGTGGCCCCATCATATCCGATTGAACGGCCAATTGCTGCATGACTTTCCGTCGCAGGACGCAGCCGACCCAGATCGGCCGAGCAGACACCGGGTGCAGCTCCTCGGCCGGGAAGGGGCCCCCTGCGGTCCGGTAACAGACATCCCCATTCCCGGAATTCTAGGACCCGTTCGGTGTCGCGGCCGGCGTGAACTCGTAAGGGTACATATTGCACAGGTCGGGGTTACACAATCCGACCCGATTGAATGGCGCGATGGCGGCACGGACTTTGTCGGTCAGTTCGGCCCCGGAGATGTTCGGATCCGTCAGATCTCGATACGCCTGCTTGAGTGCCGATTTGAGTTGCGGGTGATTGGCACTCAAGTAGGCCGCCCCCTGGGCCACGCGACCCGCTCGCCGCTCCTCTTCCGACCAGATCGCGGTGGCAAAGTAGAACATCGACATGGCAATCATGCGTTCGAATTCCCTGAAGCCCGCATAACTGCCACTCACCACCAGATCGATGAACTCCACTTCCTGCTGAATCAGAGCATCATAGTTCTGCAATTCGTCGGCAAGCCTGGTCCACTGGGGTTCGGGTGAGCTGACCCGAGTCCGTTCTGCGGTCAAAGATTCCCTCGCTGACGCGTCCGCGAGTTCGCCGAACGGACTCGAACTGTCCCGGTCACCGGAAACGTTCCAGCAGCGTTCCAGGATGCCGATCAGGCGTTCAATCCCCACCAGCGTGAACGTATTCCCCGTGCTGTGCAGGGGATCATGGAACGCCGCCGTGTTCGGCAGCATGACCCAGTTCGGACCTGCGGACTGGCTGACCCGTCGCTGCATTCGTCCGGATTGTCGCCAGGGGACGAGCGGCTCGGCGTTCGCAAACTGCTCGGCTACGGCAGGCAATCGAGCCAGCAGGGCTTGCCACTCCGCCTCAGGTGTGCCGCTCGCTTCCAGGGGAAACCGCTCGGGATCCAGTGCGAACCCGGCACTGGTCACACCGTTATCGAACGGAAGGACCCACATCCACCCGCAGTCAAACACATGATGCAGAGCGGCATCATCACAAGGGTAGGGGTGGCCGGAAATGTCTCCACCCCGCTTTGCGTATAGATCCGACCAGCGGGCGACATGCTTGAAGTGCGAGAAAAGCCCGCGTGAGCGCGTCTTCAATCCCGCAGGATGAGGCGAAATGCCGAGCTGCTTTGCCAGGAACCCTCCTTCTCCCGAAGCATCAATGATGAAGTCGGCCCGGACCCGAATCTCGGCCGAGTCTGACGACGAACCCTCTCGCATACACTGCGGCAAACCATGACACTTCCCGCTCAGTTCCCAACCCGCACCTCGGGGTTCGAGTCGATCGATCGACGTGTGGGGAAAATAGGGAACACCCAATCTGACCGCTTCTTCTGCCAGAAACTGGTCGAAATCGGCCCTCAACCAGTGGGTATCCGCGTCTTCGTCCGTGAGACTCGCCGCAACCAGCAGTTCATTCGCCCGATCAGATCGAGGCTGAAAGTCGTGCCCGAGCTGGTGATGGAAATAGCTGAAGCCCCGTTTCAGCCCACAAACAATTTGAGGGTAAGTTTTCTTCCAGGCCGCGTAATTCGAGAGCGGAACTATGCGGGGAAGATCATACCGGCGGGCCAGTCCCTCCAGCACCAGATTGGCAACCGGCGTCGATGATTCCCCGATCGCAAAACGCGGATGCGCACCCCGATCAATCAGGACCGGCCTTAACCCGATTCGCTGCACCAGCATCGCCGTCAGGCTACCGCTAAACCCGGCCCCCATCACGGCGATGTCCGCTTCGATCTCAATCACAGTCGTTCTTTTCGATTCAAGTAAATCAACGCATCAGCCTAGCGTGCCAGAACCGGAAGCCTTCTCACCACGGTGTGACATCACCGCCACCTCTGCCCCCGGACGAGCACTGCTGGATCGCAGGGGCTCAAGCAGTGCTCGTCAGCAGAGAAGGTCAACTCGGTAAGGTCAACGCGGTGTCGTTGCCTCCATCACTTCGTCAGACCGGCATCCTTCTTTGCCTTGGCTTCCTGCTGCTTCGACAATTCGGGGTTCGGAGTGGCTTCACCTTCCGCCTGACCGAGGATCCACTTGATCCCCCCGGTCACGTGGTCCAGGAACCGCTGGTCAACCCAGGTCGATTCGTTGTGTCCCAGGTTCGTCACGAAGACCCGTCCATCCCCGTAGTCTTTCACCCACGAGACCGGGACATGCCGCGTCTGCAGGACTTCGACTTCCTGATCCCCTTCCTTGACCTTGGTGCGCGCACCCTTGGTAGGACATTTTTCAATGTTCAGACTCATCAGGACCCGAACTTTCTCGGGCTGCCAGTTCTTGTACCAGTAGATTTCGTCTTTGATCTGAAACTCGTTGCCGAAGGGCTTCATCGCGGGATGCTGCTGGTCGTGGACAGTGATCGTCACCAGTTCACCTGCATTCCACGGATGCCCGTCGAACGTACCACCAACCATGTCCCAGTAGGGCTGATAGTTGTGGTAAGTGTCGAGGGCCGAGTGGAAGCCGACAAAGCCGTGGCCTTTTTTCGTCAGCCACTCTTTGAAGAAATACTCTTTGTCCGCATCAGCAATGGGCAGGTCTCCCGTGGTGTAGAACATCACGATGTCAAACTTCTGCAAGTTCTCTTTCGTGAAATCCGCGGCCGCATCCTGAGTGCAGGTGACGTCGAATAACCCGGTTTTCTTCCCGAGCTGCGTCATCGAAATTTCCGCGGGTGCCAACTGCTTCGTGGGGGAATCTTTCTGATTCCGATTCACAGAACCATGCACAAATCCCTGACTTTGAGTCAGCATCAGGACTTTGGCTTTATCGGCAGCAGAGGCCAGGCCGGCCGACAGGACGCCCGCCCCGACCGACAAGGCCAACACAAGAGACAACTTCATGGTGGAAAACTCCTGAAACTTCTCGAACGCTTACGTCACAGAAACGGGGGACCTCCCCGCGCAAGCAGCCCGCCCGACGGGTCCACTCATCGCCCAAAAGCATCGCGGAAATTCAGAACACCGACAACCATTCCGAATGAATCCAGCTCGCATGCTCGCCACACACATCACTGTCACCGCCGTAGAAGTGGAGTCCCGCCGCTCTCTTCATGCTTGAGCACCTTGCTTGAGCACCTTGCCGGCGATCGTTTCCCTGAAGCATGACGGACAAACGCTCGCCCGCAAGATGCGGCCGTTACGTGAACCAGACAACCTCACAGGAAGGGGAAGGGGGCCACAGCGCACAATCGCTGGCCAGGCTGGCCAGTCCGCTGAAAACACTTAACCTGCTTCCACTGTAAGACATGGAACTGGCCACCGGCTGGCCAAACTTTGGCCAACTGGCCACCCCGTTCCATTTGACCCGCTTTCGTCAAATGAACTTCCGGCCAATGAGTCTCAGTGCCACCCCCTGCATCCCGATGCTCTCCCATGGAGACCTCCTCCCCCGATTGGGGCTGCTTTTCATCAACGCCGCGAAATCGTTCTGAACCCAGACAGTGTCAGCAACGACCCGCAGCACAGCGAGCCCAAACATCCAATCCTTTGGAAGAGTGCTCCTTGCAACGCCGTCGAGCGACCGAGCGGTGGAATCTCAATTGTCCCGGGTGCCCTTCATGGCCACCCTCACTCCCCCTCGCTTTGCTGCGGAAAGAGACCGGCGGTCACGGCGCTTCTCTGATTCTGGAATTCTTTCGAGGACGTTTGAGCGGGCGACCTCACGAGGCTACGATAGGCTCGTGGAGAGCGAGGACATCGTACGTCGCTATGCCCGATAACGGGCGTCAGTGGGTAACATGATCTCGCGGCTCAAAACAATCTGGAGACGGCAAGCACGCAGAGCAGTGGCTCTGAGCGTGGTTCTTTTCGTTTGCATCCGGATTCTGCCGATCCCACTTGCACCGACCACGGGCCTCGAGAAGGATCGATCTGCGCCGTTCCCCTGCCAGAACCGCCCCTGTGGCTGCCGCTCCGCCGACCAGTGCTGGAAAAAGTGTTGCTGCTTCTCAAATGCTCAGAAACTGGCGTGGGCGAAAGCCAACGGCGTGCACCCCCCTGAATACGTGGTTGCAGCAGCGAAAAAAGAACAGCCCAGCAAAAACTGCGGAACAGCAGGATGCTGCCAGCGGCCCTCGAAAGCCATCGTGGCCTGCGACAAAACACAACGAGCAACGGCTACAAAATCAGTGCACTCGTGTGGTGAAAAGACCCCTAAGCACCCTGATCCTCGACCGAATGCTCCTGCCGACAATCAAAGCGGTGTCGTGATCATCGCGCTGGCGGAGGAATGTCAGGGGCAAAGTTCTCTCTGGAACTCGCTCCCCTGGTCCATTCTCCCGGATCCGGTGATTCTGCCGTCCGTCCTGGCACATCACCGTGAATTTTTCCTGCCTGGTTCCGAGGTCGCGGTCCACTTGAATGATCGGCCGCCGGTACCGCCGCCGCGTTCTGTGAGCGACGTTCTCTAAACCCGGTTCGCGCCGATCACTGCGCAATGGTTACCGCCACGTGCGGCCCCCATTGTTGCCTGGTGGAACGCGCGGCGCATCGCCGCACGCTCACTCGGATCCTCGCCTCGCTCTCCACAACAGCTGGTCATTGGGCCCGTGGTGAGCGTGCCACCATGCGCCGCCCGTATCGCATCGTGCGCGACATTCAATCCTTAGACTCAACGGTCAAGACCCCGGCGCTGAAGGTGCGCCCGGAGGACATCCTCATCCATCGTCGCAGACCATTTTCCAATGGAGAGTTCCATGACTACATCCAGCGCCCCTTCGCGTCGCCCCAGGGGTTTCACGCTGATCGAATTGCTCGTCGTGATCGCGATCATCGCCGTCCTGATCGCATTGCTGCTGCCCGCCGTGCAACAGGCCCGTGAAGCGGCACGTCGGACCCAGTGCCGGAACAATCTCAAGCAGATTGGGTTGGCGCTTCACAACTACGAAAGCACCCATGCGACGCTGCCCGGCTTTTACTCGTATGGAAAGGCAAACTCGGGCAGCTATTCGGTGCAGGCGCAACTGCTCCCCTACATGGACCAATCCTCTCTGCATCAACTGATTGACTTTGGCCAGAAGCCCCAGATTGGCTGTTGCCCGGGTGATGTTCCCTCTTCGATGGTCAACCTGGTCAAGAATCCGCTCTCCGTTTACCTCTGCCCCAGCGATCCAGGGCCCGTGACGTTCAGTGTCACGTCGGGGACGACGGGTGGAGCCACCGGGACGACATTCACCTATGCCGGGACGAACTATCACGTCAATCAAGGCACGGCACTCGGTACGAACTATGATGGCCGGGCACCGACGGATGGCCTCGTCTGGACCAATTCAAAAGTCCGCTTTGCCCACATTACCGATGGATTGAGTAACACGGCCGCTTTTTCCGAGTCGATCTTCGGATTCCCGGCACAGACTGTCTCTGCCCCGACCAGCAACCAGGATCGCCGACGGAGCTACATCAACGTGGCGTGCGTCTGGACATCGAGCACCGTTCCACCTGCGACACCTGGACTGGCCAACGGCTTTCAGCCCCCGAATGACCCAGCGCAGTTGGAAGCGGCCGCCGTGGCGATCAGCCGTGGCTGGGCGGGACAACGGGGTGCGGGATGGATGCACGGGCGCGAATACTGGACCGCTTACCACCACTACCACAACCCGAACAGCAA
This sequence comes from Schlesneria sp. DSM 10557, assembly GCF_041860085.1. NCBI lineage: Bacteria > Pseudomonadati > Planctomycetota > Planctomycetia > Planctomycetales > Planctomycetaceae > Schlesneria > Schlesneria sp. DSM 10557. Next base: position 4,462,342 of record NZ_CP124747.1, on the reverse strand, counting down.
CGTGCCCGACATGGGAACCTGCGGAAACGGGATCTTTGCGGCCCGCAGCTATCACGTCGGGGGCGTCAACACGCTGATGTGCGATGGGTCCGTCCGTTTTGTCAGTGAGAATGTCGACCTCACCATCTGGCGAGCGGCGGGGACCCGCGCCGGTGGTGAAGTCCAGGGTGAGTTCTGATCCTCCATTCTTCCCGTGGGAACAGGGATGTTCCCGTGTGGCCTTCCCCTACTTCCATTGCGTGAGACTCTTTGATGACAACCGTCACTGTCCTGAACGTCGAGAAACCGATCGCTGAGCGACCGATTCCGCGTGTACCAACTTCATTGCCACCCAGGCCGAAACCGATTCTTCGCCGTGTGATGCAGTTTGTGCGTCGCACGCACCTGTATGTCGGCCTGCTCTTGTTTCCCTGGGCGATTCTGTACGGAGTCACCGGCTTCCTGTTTAACCATCCCACGATTCTGGCCGATGCCCCTACCATGTCTTATGTTCGGAGTGATCTGGCAGGAACAGCTCTGGAGAAACTGCCACCGCTCCCGGAACAGGCTGTTGCCATCATTGCCGCTCTGAACGAGCGGCACCAACCGGCGACCCCGTTCCGACTGGCCGACGGTGCAGTCCGTTATGCGACGCGGGACTCGTTCATTGCCACCGTGAAGGCAGATCAGCGGAGTTTCTTCGTTACTTTTGATCCCAGAACGGCGAGTGGCGTGATCCGAGAAACCACCCCCAGGCTGGCGGCCGCTGATCCCGCCCCCTTCGCGACCGGCAAGGGGGATGCGCCCCGCCAGCGGGGGATGGGAATGATGGGGCCGATGAAACAGGATCACACCGGTGTCAAAGTCTCCGACTCATGGACGGATCGTCTCAAATCAGCCATTCCGGTTCTGCTGAAACGCAAGGGATTCCCTGCGGGGGATGTCACGGTGACCACGGCTCCCGACATCAAATTTCCCGTGGAAGCGGATGCCAAAATCTGGACGGCGACGTTTAACCCCCTCACCACCAGCGTCTCGGGTGTCCCCGGCTCGGAGTCTGGGGATCTTTCATTCCGAGCATTCCTGTTGCGGATGCACCTCACTCGGGGCTACCCCGGCGAAATGAACACCAAGTGGCTCTGGGCCGTCGGAGTGGATGCCATCGCGCTGACGCTCTGTTTCTGGGGCGTGTCCGGGTTATTCATGTGGTGGCAAATCAAGACAACTCGTCAGGCGGGGTTGGTCGCACTGGCGGTCAGCACCGTTTTAGCAACCGCACTCGGTTTCGGCATGCATGGCTTACTCGCCGGATGATTGCTCATCGTTACTACAGCAGACTTCGAAGCGGTCTGCGACGGTCCCGATCGGTTTGCGAAGAACGGCCACGGCTGAAGACTACAGACCCGCACGCTTGCGTGCGGGTAAAGACCTCGGGGAGACCGCAAGTTTGCAGGACAACGCAGGAGAGGTCATCGAAGCTGCGAATCTCCGACCGTGGAGGAGTCCGCTAATCGATGTTCACAGTTTCGTTTCCGTTGCGAGTTCCCATCGAGCGCCAAGCTTCCTGAGCGATCTTGTCGCTGATAAACCTCACGTGACCGTCGATGTACCCCACATTGACTCCTCGCGTATGACTGCTGGCTGCGCGGCGGTTATGGACCAGGAACATGTTCGGATCGCTTAACGAGTCTGACACGATGCAATACGGTGCATTCGGTGGCAGCCAATGGCTGTATTGAGCGCCGCTGCCCCAATGCCCGGCCCACCGCCCAATCGACGGTGAGCCCAGATTGACGAAGTCCCGAGGCCCCGATACGCAACCCTGCACAGAACTCTCCGTTTGAGCAGCTCTTTCGGCAATTGCCGCAGGACTCGCAGGGTTCATCCGTGTCGCAGCCGACACATCGGGAACAGACACGTACCAGGCATGTTTTACAGGCTGCCGTGCTCCTTCAGATCTTGTCCCTTTCGATCGAACAACGATGTCTTCCGAGATGCCTGCTGTGGAGCTGAGTCCATCCGTGATGTCTCGTGCGGAGACAAGTTCAAAGGAGTTGAACGGGCCGCGGAGCGAACTGCCAGACCCATCACCGGGACTCGCGTTCGCTGTGTAGCTCAGCGGTTTCGGCGCAGAGCGCAAGTCTCCGTCGGCAGGGCATTCGAACTGCGGAATGTGCTGCGTCTCCGATTCTTCCAGCTGACAAAGGTCTGGGACCTCAACGTAGGGAAAAAGCCTCGAAAAGACGGTCGCTTCACCGCAGGAATTGGCCGATGAGATCCGTCGAAGTGGTGGAAACACCGAAAAGGAATCGTGATACAGAGCGCAGCCCAGGACGAGCTGTCGAATATTGTTCGAACAGTGCAAACGCCGCGAAGAGCTCCTCGCCATCTGCACTGCGGGCAAGAGAATACTGAGCAATAGGCCAATCATCGCGATCGCGACCAGTAGCTCAACAACGGTCATTCCTTGACGGTTGAGAGGCGCGCCGGATCTCAGGTGGGTAGCTGTCATCGCGAATCCTTTCAAACAGCGGTTACCGGGACTGGGCCTCTGGTTGCCCATTCAGGAGTGATGGGTAGGAACGACACCCTGCGATACTGCATATCTCGTTTCCCCTGTTTGTTCCACCCAGCTCTTTTCCGTATGTGCGGATTTAAGAATGGGAGTGTGGATGCCACCGAATGGCCGGCCTCGTCCAACGATCCTCGATCGACTGAGTACCGCTCGTTGGGGGAGACCCTTGAGAGGGTAGCCGCGGTTGTCGCGTCATCGCGGCTACCGCGGCGGCGTCAGCCGCACGAGGTTTCGCCATGCGGGACTTATCCTGCGGCTCGAAGCTTCCGTCGTCATCAAGGGTTGCGGTGAATAACTCTTGTGCTGCTTAACCAGATATGCAGTGTCTTTGGAGGCTTTCTCACTCGAGGCATAATGCCAAACTTAACTGACAGCATACTCGCCGCGGGTTTCAATGCGTCATTCGGCATCCAATGAATTCAGATGCGCTGCATCAGCAAATGAAAAGAAAGGCCGTAAAGTGCGTCTTGAGACCATGGTTCGCTTTAGGTTAATTGATCACATTTTCGGAGGATGATTTCCCAAGAGTACAACCTGCAAGTCATCCAAGACTGCCAAACCTTTGGACAGAGAGTCGCGGCGCATTATGGATACCATGCGCGCAAATGCCAGACATTGGACTTCCGAAGTCATTGTGGCACCAAGACGTTCGAATCTCGCAAAGGCTTCAATCGCGTCTGATGAACCGTAGACACAAATGCGGCACTTTGCGTCCGCAGTCTTTGCACTGATCTCTCTCTCTTCTGGGGAGTGTCGATCGTGTGCCAAGTTTGCTTGGTCGCAAACGCTCTTCAAATAGTCTGTATACGCTTTACTTCTCAGGTCGCGATGATGTCGCTGCTGTTCAAGATGGCGTGAGTAGAAATATTGTAGCGAAGCACCAACAATGATCCCGATGAATGAGAATATCGCCGTGTTCACTTTCCGATGCTCCTGTAAACAACAACGTCACCGTTAACCGGTCCTCAGCAAACTAACACTGATCTCACGAAAGGCGCGGCCAGTGGCTCCAACTAAAACGATTGTTATGTTGCACTATTTCGGGTCACGTATCGGGATTCCCCGGCGTTTCTCCAAATCATCGACAAAAACGTCAATGAGCACCTGAACCATATCTAAATCACCGTGCGCGAATATGCTCGGTCAGTAGTTGAAAAGAAGGGAATCGCTCCAAGGGTATAATTGGGTGTGGTTTGGAACCAATTATTCAAGGAGAGATTCCCATGGAAGGAATTATTCAAAGCCCGAGTCGTCATGACAAGCGGCGAATTCTGAAGAACATGCGGAGATGCCGTGACGGACAATTGAAGATTCGTTATCAAATCGTCCTCAATCTTCTGGAGGGCGATAGCGTGGCGAAGATTGCGAGGATGCTGAGAGTCGCGGAGTCGACCGTTCGTCGCGTCAGGGAACGTTTTCTGGCTGCCGGGGAAGCGGGGCTTGTTGATCGTCGCGAGGAGAACGGGGATCGCAAACTGGACGAGGAATACCTGGGTCGCCTGTATGAGGTGGTGGCCTCGTCTCCTGAAGAGTTTGGCTGGACGCGTCCCACCTGGACCAGGGAAATGCTCGTTAAAGTACTCAAGCGGGAGACGGGAATCCGCATTCATGTGGCCACGATGAGCCGTGCCCTGAAAATGATCGGCGCTCGCCGTGGCAGACCCAAAGCGACGGTCGGTTGCCCATGGTCGGAACCTGCAAAACGTCGGAAACTGCGACAGATTCAGCGACTCATTGCCCGGCTCCCGCAGGATGAAGTCCTGGTCTATGTCGATGAAGTGGATATTCACTTGAATCCGAAAATCGGGCTGGACTGGATGGTTCGTGGTCAACAAAAACAGGTGTCCACTCCGGGAAAGAATGTGAAGCGGTACTTGGCTGGTGCCTTGGATTCACGGACGGGTGAACTCACCTGGGTGGAAGGAGAGAGAAAGACCAGCCTGCTCTTCATCTTGTTACTTTGGAAACTCGTCACAAGTTACCCGGGTGCAAAGCGAATTCATGTGATCCTGGATAACTATTCGATTCACAGTACGGAACAGGTGCGACTCAGCCTGGCGACAGAGCAAGGTCAGCGACTGCAACTCCATTTTCTTCCTCCCTACTGTCCCGATGACAATAAGATCGAGCGTGTCTGGCAGGATCTTCATGCCAACGCCACCCGGAACCATACCCGGCCGACCATGCCCGCACTCATGACCAACGTTCGACGCTACCTGAGAAAACGAAACCACGACAAACACAAACAATTGCTCTCATAGGCGACTTACCCGAGCATATTCGCGCACGGTGATTTAGAGTATCGACAATATCCTGCTTACGAAGCCCGTGATCAAGCGCGAACCGGTGGACGACGCCATGGCGAAAGTCGATCAGCGCAGCCAACCGACGTTCGAGTATTGGTAGTTTGATACCTATTTTCTTGCGACGACGGATAAGTGCTTGAAAATCTATACCGAACCATTCTTTGAATGCAGTATGAATGCTGCCGATATTCTGAAAACTGTACCACTCTGCGACAACATCCTCGATTGTTTTCTCTCCATCGCGAATCGCGTACACGTCCGGAATCTCTATCTTCTTGTTTTGCGATCGTAGTTTGACCTGTGCATCGGAATCATGTCGAAGCATGATCTTGAAGCTTTGACTGAAAAAGTGCTCGATCGCGGCGACAGCGAATGGGAAAAGTGCGTTGTATAGAACACGCGTTGGGTCAACATCAGCAAGTGGCTCAAAAGGTGTTCCAACCATCTTTTCAAGTCGTTCGTCTGCCTCTGGTAGCACAATGCGTAGAGAAGAGATCTTTTCGGACACCATCTCGTAAGACAAATAAATACCGCGAGCGACCGCGTCGCGTGAGTCCAGCTCGAGTTTGATGTACCGGTTCCTCCCCGACCAGTCGTTGTAAAACGAACCGCCGAATTTCTTGCGTGCGCTTCGGATGGTCCGGTTCTGGTGCTGGCGATCACCGTTGCTCGCGGAGCTGCGAGTCCGTGTGTGCAGGAGCCAAATAGATTCGTCGAGATCGCGGTAAACTGTTGCCTCCACGCCATCGAATGACAAATGCTCCGCCTCTTGGAACCAGTGAAAGTTTTGGCTGCCCGCGGGCCAGTCCCAGAGATGGCGGCATGTTTGATAACCGAGTTCGAAAAGATGGGCCACGAGTTCAGCACGTGAGGCGTTTTCAGGAGTGAGAACAATTTCAATGCTCACGTTAAGTCGCTTTCAACATGCAGACATAGCTCAGCAGCGACGGGGCCCGGAGAGCTGAGAGCCCCAGCAAACCTGCCCCTCGGCTGTTGAATCGCCTGGTTCGGTCCCGGGCAGGTCATTTCGCCCTGTAGAAAGTCCATTCGATCGCACCGTTACCAGCACGGGAGATCTTGACCCAGTTAAAATTCGCATCATTTGCGACGCGCTCACGGATCCGCTCGTTGCCCGCCACATTGTACCAGTGGAACTCCTTTGTCACATCTTGAAGCTCAAACACTTTCGACTCGCCCGCCGCGACCTTTGCCGTCTTCCCGCCAGCGATCTCGAACTCGACGGTGTACTTCCTGTCGCTGGCGTCCTTCGTGTCACCGACCTTGACAGCGTTTTTTGGTAGCTCTTCGGCGAGCACGGCCGAAGCGGAAAACCCAATCAATGCCAGAGACAGAATCACACTAGAAGCAGTTTCAAAACCGGTTCAAGCATATCATTAGGCAGGCGAGGTGGAAAAAACCTTCGAAGAGATGTGGGTAGTATTCATGCCGGACAAGAAGTCTTCTTTGATAGCCTAGCCAACTGATCGTGCGTTCCACTTTCCAGCGACTCGCATATCGCCTCAGGCTTCGCCCGTCTTGTCGAGACGGCTTCTTCCGGCCTTTTCGGTGGGGTGTGATTTGCTCGATACCTCGCAGTTTGAGCGTATCACGAATCCAATCCGCATCGGCAGCCTTATCGTACAGCAGCCTCTCCGGTTTCTGGCCAGCAACTTGAATGTCGACCAGCGTCTCGATCGTGTTGACTTCGGCGACCTGTGCAGAAATGGTGAACCCCGAGATGGGGACGCCGTTACCGTCCGTCATCAGCATGAGTTTCGTTCCTTTGCCTTTCTTGGTCTTGCCAACCTCGGCGCCCCCTTTTTTGCAGGCGAAAAGGTGCCATCACCCATTGCCTGCGACCAGTTCAGCTGTTTCTGTCGATCAAGGGACTTCAGGAGACGTTCCCACGTTTTGACCATGATTCCTCTCTCCGTCCACTCCTTGAGCCTTCGCCAGCATGTTGCAGGAGAGGGGTATCGCTCTGGTAAATCTTGCCATCGTCCTCCGCTCTTCAGGACCCACAAAATTCCCTCCAGACAGGGTCGAGGCTCGACTCGTGGTCGGCCTCCCAGCGGGGATGGAAGAGGGTTTGCAAACAGATCTTTGATGGAATTCCACTGGGCATCATCAAGAAAAGGCTTCGGGACCGTCCTGGACCCTGTCGTATTCGGCCGCCGTCGCTGGGGCCACATGGACAGGGTAATTCGCATGTAAGGGACTCCTTTCTCCCTTATCGGTATGCAAATTGCCTGCCAGAGTAATTATTGCAAAAATAGGGTTTTGAAACTGCTTCTATGCATCATGGTCAAACTCCTGTGTGCGAAACACCGACGAGCAAATCTTAGACATAGCTCCGGAACGCTAGAACACTTATTTGCTGCATGGATTCTGTATGAATCTCTGTTGAGAGTCAAATCAAATTATCTGTTGATCATTATGACAAGTGTTACAACAGAGAAGCCGTACTTTATTCGTTAGCCTATCAGAATGATTTTGTTCGCGGAATTTTTCAGGCTCCTTCTGCCGAAGGAGCAACGTGATGGAGTACTTGGAAGATTCTCAACGAAAGCAGTTGATGGTTTCGCCAACATCCTATCACCGACTGAGGTGCTGACGATTTCACGGACAGTTCAACGCACAAGAAATCACTCCTGCAGTTCGAACTGATGCGGGGTTAAGTATCCGAGGGCGGAGTGTTTTCGGTTGAGGTTGTAGTAGGCGATGTACTCACCGATCTCACGCCGGGCGATGCGGTGATGTCTGTAGTCGGTCATTTCGAGTTCTGTCTCGAGGGTGCCGAAGCAAGATTCCATGAAGGCGTTGTCGTAACAGTTGTCAGCACGGCTCATGCTTTGTCGGGAGTCTGCCCGACGAAGGATCGCGCGATACCGGCCTCCCGCGTACTGCCCTCCTCGGTCGGTATGGTGAATCATCATCGGGGCGGGCTGACGGTCACGGATTGCAGCCTGGAGAGCGGGGATCACCAGTTCTTCTGTCATCGACTGATCGACATTCCAGCCGACGATCCGCCTTGAATAGCGATCCATGAGAATAGCGAGATAGCAGAAACGCCCGTCCGTCAGGGGGACGTAGCTGATGTCACCAACCCAATGGTCATTCAGTGAACTCGGCTCAGGAGCCTCAAGTAACAAATTCGGGCTGTACCCTAAACGATGTCGGCTCTGCGTTGTCTTGGGGGCGAACGACTTCGGTTGAATGGCCCGCAGCCCCTGTAAACTCAGCAGTTGAGTCACTTTTCGCGGTGAGCAGATCTCTCCTTGATCGGCTAACTCCTCCGCAATTCGACGCGCGCCATAACGGCGGCGATGGTTCCAAAAGATGGCTTGGATTTGTTGAGCAAGTCGCGTGTCACGAGATTCTCGCCCGCTGGGGGTACGCTCTCTCCAAGCGTAATACGCGGACCGACTGACTCCCAACACCTCGCACACCACACGAATCTGAGTGCTGCTTGATTGTGCAATCCCCGGCACGGCAGCGTAGATGTCCCTCACTCGTTGCGGCCGAAAATGGCCAACGCTTTTTTTAGGATGTCACGCTCCCGAATCACTCGCTGAAGCTCCACTTACAGTTCGTGGACTCGCGCTTCCAGCGTGCTTGCGATCGGGCCCGACTCCTCAAGCTGCGCCTGCTTCCATCGGTAGAGAACATTGGGGCTCGACAGGCCCAGTCGCTCCGCAACGGAACTGGCAGAGTGTCCATCCAGCAGCAAGGCAACCGCTTCTTTCTTGAACTCCTCCGTGAAGCTCCGGCGTGTTCGTTTTGCGTTTCTCTTTTCGACTTTCTTAGACATCCAACAATCCTTTCTGGGGCTTCCAGTTTAAGATGTTGAACTGTCCGTGAAATCGTCAGCACCTCACAATTGCCTTCTTGGCCGAGTGTGAGGTGCTGACTGTGAGTGGATCTTGATCACACTTCAGGTCGCGTTCTCGCTCGATTCCCATTCGAGTTCGTCCAGTTGGCTGACGGCCTGACTGACTTTTCGGAGTTGCCACAGACCGAATACGAGAAGGGGGAGTGGAAGCAGGAAGAAAAAATAGATTCCGCCGAAGCCGCGGCGGACGATGACGTTGGCGGGGTCGGTGGGATCGTACCAGCAGGGAATGGTTTTGCCTGGGACCCACTCGTCGATCGTCTGCTTCCCGAGCACCTGGCCGCCGATGTGCAGGGAGGTACCGGTGTCGAAGCCGGTGGAGATCATTTCGCGGTCGCCTGCCTGATACTTCAGCGCGAATTCGGGCGTGCGGGTGGTGCTTGTCTGTCGCCGCCGTCCGGCCTGGTTTCGTGTCTGTGTCCTGATGACTTCACGTCGCCCGAGGATCGTGGCTTCCGCCTCTTTCCAGGTGGTGAGTGTTTGCAGATCGCGCCACGCGAGTCCCGTTCCCACCATCGCAAACGCCAGCGGAAGCATGATCAGAGCCACCAGCCCCAGCGCCGGGACGCGACTGATCTGCGATGGCAAGCGGCTGGACAGTGGATGTTCTCTGAGCCACTGCAGGCGAAGTCGCAACCAGACGAAGAACAATCCGCCGCAGACCATCCATCCCAGAACCCAGAACGCCGCCGGATGAAACCTCAACCCACCGATGACCACTCCGGCCGTCGAAGGGGCGCTGCTGATTTTGATCGAGAACTCCGTATCCAGCCGCGCATCCGCCAGAAAGTTTCGCGCTTCGATCTCCGCTGACAGCGTGTGCTGGGCCTCTTTGCGAGAGGCCAGCAGGTCGAACGTAAACGAAGTCTCGCCCCTGGCGGGAATCTCGACGACGGCGGTCACCTCGCGTTCTTTGTCGTCGCGTTTCAACTGGGGCAACTCGTCAATCCGGACGAGAAATCCATTGTGCGGAAACCGCACTCGCACATCGGTCTGATGGGAGGGGGTGTCGCCCGAGTTCTTGAGAACGACATACACCGTCACCACCGTGCCGGCGGGAACCATTTTCAAGTCGGATGAGACCGTTGACTGACTCAAATCCACCCCCGCCACGGCGACTCGCGCGACAAGGCAAACGGCTGCGGTCAGCATCACGACAAATCTGTTCATACGACCTGTTTCAGAAGGAAGTGACGTCGTTTTCCCCAGCACATCGTCGTAAAACGTTACTTGAAGTGAACTCAAGTTGCACGGGCATGGTCGGTGGTGGGGTGGCCAGAGTCAGAAGGGACGTGAGCGAACCAGTGAGTGCCGCGACCGGCTGGAGACTGCGTTCCGGTGCGACACGCTCCATTGATTAGCGCTGGATAAGCCTGAGCAGTCGCGTTACCTAAAGTCAACGCACCCGCGGACACTGCATATCTGGCATCCCCTATTTTTTCCATTCAACTCTTCTGCGTTTGAGCGAATTCGAAGTTGGAAGTGTCGATGCCACGTCTGTCCAGCCTCGTCCGACGATCCTCAATCAACGGTATCGCCCCTTGGGAGGGTAGCCCCGGTTGTCGCGTCATCGCGGCGACCGGGGCGGCGTCAGCCGCACGAGGTTGTATCAGGCACAACTTCCCCTGCGGCTCAAAATTTCCGTCGGCGTCAACGGGTGGCAGTTGACGGTACTTGCCCCCCTGGGAAAACGCCCCCGGGGACACGGCATACCAGATTCCCAGGCTCTTCACGAAGCGACGAACAGACCCGTACTTTTCATCAGATCCGTGCTCTTGGACGAGGTTCAGGCAAATCTGCTGCGCATCCAGGCCTTGCTCCAGCTTCGACAAAATGATGTCGCGAAATCGCTCGCAACGACTCCGGGAAACAGACGAACCGAGCCCTTCCACGGCCTCTGCAGACCCGTGGGCGCTTTGGTCTCGTTTGGCCGTTTCAACGCCAAATGACGCCGAACAGAGTTTCGCGATACGCCAAGCGACTGCGCAATCGCTCGCTCAGACAAGCCGCTCTCACGCAAACGTCTTAATCGATGATGACTCGTCCATACTGAGTTGATAAGCCATTGTTGTCGCACTCGTGAATTTCTGATCAGAAAATCTGATGATCAGAAAACAATAGCCCCTTTGTCTCAACTGGTACCGTTTCAGCGCTCAGTGACAGAGTGTTGAAGAATTGCGGACTGGCGCGAGGGCCGTTGTATTCAAGGGAATACTGGCGGTGGCGCAGGTCACTGACTCGGTTTTCAATCGACAGACCTCCTGAAATGTGTTTCTCCGACGAGGGCCACCCAGTTCCTCGGGGTTCGATCACCCGGATGCAAGCTGGAGAATTCCGGATCGGGGGGTAAGTTGCCGTCTGGCGGGACGATTGTGAGTTTCGGGGGAGACCTCTTGTGCTTCGCACACGGGTAGCCCGGAAGACCAGGCAACCCGTGCTACCCTGGGGAAACTCGCACAGGCGCCCGTTGCAGTGACAAAGTCTTTCTGTCGATAAATGATGGTCCTGACGAACAACGGTTTGTCGCAGAGTCACGCTGCAGACGGTGGCCTTCTCTTCTTCGGGCTTTCCGCTTCCTGAGTGATGACTGTCCTTTACAGCAGCTCTTTCGGAACTTCTCCGCTGGGGAGCAGGTGCATCGGGCGACCGGTGTGGTCGATGATCGTGTCGTTCGCGGACAGGCCGATCGCGTTGTAGATGATGGCGCAGAAGTCTTCGACGCCGACCGGCCGCGACGTGGGGTACGCCGCTTTCGCGTCGGTACTGCCGATGATCTGTCCGTGGCGGTAGCCACCCCCCGCGATCAGGATGCTTTGGGCCTGCGGCCAATGGTCACGCCCCGCGTCCCGATTGATGACAGGAGTGCGGCCAAACTCACCTGCCGATACGACCAGCGTATCTTCGAGCATTCCCCGTTCGGCCAGGTCCTGGATCAGGACGCCAACAGCCCGGTCGTGGCGCGGCATCTTGTAGTCTAAACCGTGCTTCAGTTGTCCATGGTCATCCCAGTAGCCGGTGTTCAGGGTCACGAACCGCGAACCGGCTTCAATTAACCGTCGTGCGACCAGCGCCTGCTCACCCCAGCCGTCGCCGTACCGTTCGCGCGTCTTCGCATCCTCTTTCGACACGTCGAAGGCTTCGCGAGTCCGTCCCGACAGCAGAATATCCAGGGCCTGCTGATCGACTTGATCCAATTGGCGGAAGGTGCTGTTCTGGTCGAATTTCCTCCTCAGGCTGTCGAGTTGCTTCTGCAGTCCGATTCGATCGTTGAGTGCATCGGCGGTCAAACCATCCACCAGAGCAAAACTGCGATGATCGCCCGAGGGGAGGCGACCCGCTTCGTCCCCGTAACTGAACTCACCATACCGGAAGGGATTGTGCGCCACGCCGAGCCAGGCCCCTCCGTTAAAGCCAAAACCCCCGTCGTTCATGTTGACGGTCGTCAAGACGCCACTACGTCGAGGTCCCAGCAAGTGCGACGCGACGGCCGACATCGAGGGCTGACGCGGAACGCGGTCCGAACCGTTGGCTCCAGTTCGCCCGGTCAACATCCAGTGGGCGGCTGCCCAGTGATCGCCGTCACCGTGAGTGAAGCTGCGAATGACAGAGCACTTGTCCATGACCTTTGCCTGTTCGGGGCAAAGCTCGCTGACATCGAGTCCTGGCAACGAGGAGGCGATCGAGCGATAGGGACCCCGAATTTCGGCAGGAGCCAGTGGCTTCATATCGAATGTGTCGAGTTGTGACGGACCACCATGCTGCCAGATGAGAATCACAGAACGCTTCGAAGTTCGTGGAAATCGGCTGGACTCATCGGAAGCGCGGGCATCGTTCCGCAGCAGCGACGACAGGCTCAATCCGAACACCCCCAGCGAGCCGACCTCCAGAAATCGTCGTCGCGAGACACCGTCGCAGAAGGGACGGGACTGACCTTGATTGATTCGAAGCATTCACAAACCCTGTCTATCTCAAATTGCGGGACCAACGAAAACCCTATCGGCAGCCATCAGTCCCCGTCAATGTGGAAAGAATTCGGGGGACGGACGATTTCCGCTCAAATCGGTCCGACGCGGCTGAATCCCCCGAACCAGCACACCAGAAGTCTTGTTGATACAATGACTTCTGCGGGTCACCCTCCCAGTCCCGCGCCGCCCCCCATACAGATTTCTTCGCCCGTGAATCGTCCATGCCCGGCAACGAAGAGGGCCAGTTCCGCCACTTCTGCGGGGTCGTTCATCCGGCCATCCAGAGTCATCTCGCTGACCGCTGCATGCACCTGGGCTGGCTGCAAGTTCATCATTGGGGTGGCCGTCGGGCCGGGTGAGATACAATTGATGCGGATTCCATGTGGGCGGAACTGCATCGCGGCCCCGTTGACGAACGCCGCCAGCGCGGCCTTGGTTGCATTATACACCGGATTCACGCGGGAGCCGGATCTGGCTTTCGTGCCGGCGATCGAACCAAGCACGATGATGCTTCCGCGTTTCTGCTTCTGCATTCGATCCGCTGCGGCTTGCACGCAGAAGTAGGCACCGTTCAGGTTTACCTGCACGGTCTTCTGCCACTTCTCTGCTGACAACTCAGCCAGCGATTCGATATTGAGGATCCCTGCTGTATAGAACAGGAGATCAGGCGACCCCACGGTCGCGTCTAACTCGGCAAAGAACGTTGCCACAGCAGAGGCGTCGCCCACATCGAGGTTATGGACAAAAAGCTTCGACGCACCGTGTTGACACAGAAGAGATGACAGCAGTTGATCGTTCTGGTCGGCGACCACCAATTTGGCGACGTTGCCGACCAGCTGACGCACAATTTCAGCGCCGATTCCACCCGCTCCGATCACGACGGCTGTCGTGCCTTCGAACGTTCGCGCGATTCGCTCAAACAAGAAAAACTCTCCCTCAATTTACCCTGTTGATTCAACCACTCGTTATTCTCGTTTCATCACCTTTACGTCACCCAGTTGTCGGACTTCGCCGGGCTTCAAGCGAAAAATGTTCGTGGCGTTCCCAAGCCAGAGAACTCCTCCCTCGATTACGGACAGCCGGTACGCTGCACCTGGTACCATGCCTATAATTTCAAACTTTCCCTCCGCATCAATCAGAAATTCCTGCTTGTCGTACTGCAGGCCATTGAGAGTATGAATGGGCAGTTTGCCGTCGTCGAGCTGAATGCGTAATCCACTTGAGCGGGGTTCGCCGGCATCGTCGACCAGGCGACCGGACACGCTGGCCCAGGGTTGAAGTTGTAATGTGACAGGCCCGTCTGCTTCGTCCGTCACGGTCGCCATCCCCATCAACTTTCTGGAGACACTTCGAGCCACGACTTCTCGCCGTTCACCCGGATAGAGATTGGTGATGTCGAGCATGTCGCCTTTGATTTTTGAGATCGGATTCTGGACCTGATGATTCAACCCGCTCGCTTCCAGATCCGTCAGAGGCTCGCCCGAGGGATCGATGACCGTGACAACTCGGCTCTTCCCTTTGACCAGCCGCAACTCACATTCGTACGTCGCGGTCTCATCGTCGATATTGACCGCAATTGTCGTACTGCGGATGTAGGGACTGAATCCCCCCGGTTGATAGAGGGACTCACGATATTCGTCGTTCTTTAACCCTTTGATCGCATCAGCACCGATCCCTTGCAGGTAGCGAAAGTCATTCGCGGTGACGATTCCCCGCCCCGGCAGGGCCCGCAAGCGAAATGAACCATCCTCCTTCGTGCGCACCCCCGTCTCGAATTCAGGAGGAGAATTCCGTTCCAGCTCACTTTTGAGATGAGGATTGTCGTTGAAGACGTGATACTCGACGGTCGCGTCCATCAGCCCCTCGCCAGAGACATCATCGACCACCTTTCCAGTGATCCAGATTCCCCGGGATAACGGCACATCCGCCTGAATGACACCGGTGCCTGAGGCTACGTTCAAAGCGATCTCACGACTGAAGTAGGGGAGTTCTTCCGGATCGATCGGTTCGAGGTCCCTGTCCGGACCGGCTTCGACTTTGAAGAACGCTCGCTGCGTCAGCGGAAAGCTCTCGATTCGGTAGCGTCCTTGAGGGTCGGTGGTGGTGAAAAAGCGGTCGTAGCCGGGATACTCAATCCGTGTCACCGTCGGACCGACGACGCGTAGTCCCGACAAAGGAAGGCCCGTTTCCCGGTCTGTCACGACCCCTTGGATCGTCCGTCCTGCCGGGAGCGTCAGCTCGAGCTTTCTTCCAAAAACGGTCAGGTCACGACCGGGATTCGAGATGAGTTTCTTCACAGACTCGCTTTGCGCAGCGATCACGATCGGCGATTCGAGCAACCGATTGGCAACCAGGACCAATACCGACGCGTGATCCGGCACACCATCGACGTAGAGCTCGGCGACCCGTTCCCGACCGACGCCCCGGAGTTCGAAATTGCCTTGGTCGTCTGTGACGACAGCGGGCACGAGCGGAGCGTAAACAGCGGGGCGATTCCCGAGAAAATTCGCCTGGATCAGTCCCACCAGATACTGGCGGGCGACGAAATAATCGTTCATGTTCGCGGCTTGACGAATGGCCGAAAGCCAGGGATCCAGACCTTCACCGGCAGGGACAGGAACGACGGATCCGTCTCCCTGACGATTTTCCAACTGGACGATCGGATCATTGTCTCGACGTGGCCAAAGAACGTCGCGGACACGCACTTTCGCACCTCGGACCGGTTGTCCGCTTTCATTCAGAACCCGTCCCACGATCGGATCGTCGGGCACGACTTGGATGGTGATCCCGTCCCCGTCGATCACGGTGCCGAAGCCATACCCTGGAGCCGTTCCGATGATGGACGTTTTCAGCAGTCTGTTCTTGTTGATCTCGTCCGGATCAAGTCGGCGATTCCCCCCGACAGCGCGAATCTGACGGAAGGTCGAGATCACGAAGTGGCCATTCGCATCAGACAGTGCTTTCGCCACCGGCACACGAACACCCCAGTTCTTCCAGAAAATCTGTGCCTTCGCGACGGGTTTTCCCTGAGCATCAATCACACGTCCCGGTACTTCGACCTCGCCGAAACCACGATCAAATGGATCTTTCTCTGGCAGCGGTTTTTCGTTGCAATCGGTTTCTCTTGCGGGTGCTTCTGCCTGAACGGGAGGATCGTCGGCAGGCGTTTGCGAGGACTCCTGCTGCAGAGGAGCGAGCGGTTCTGCCTTCGCTTGCGATGTGCTTGCTGGGCCTTGAGCGTTCAACTGTCCCGCCGACAGCCAGACCGCTGCGGCCACGATGTAGAGGGTCGCCCAGCGGTTCAGAGCGAGCGAGCGGTCTCTTGCCGCTCGTGGTCTGTGGTCAGTGCGTCGTCTGAATTGACCGGCGATCGAGAAACCCGTTCCGAACTTCATGACGGTTCTTTCTGTTGTGGTTCACCGCACGGTGTTTTTGATCGAACGAATTCCTCAGTGGTGAAATGGAATCTCCCCGAACGCAGCGAGATCCGGGAGATTCAACCGCCGATGGAGTGCATCGGGCGAGCTGGCTGGATGAAGCGGGCGGTGTTGATTTCGTGCCCCTCTTTCTTAGCGGCGACGCTGGCCCGGATGGCGTCGACGATCTGCTGATCGGCCGCACCGCTCCGCAGCAGGCTCCGGACGTCGGTTTCATCCAGACTGAACAGGCAGTTGCGCAGTTTGCCGTCGGCCGTGATGCGGATGCGGTTACAGCTCATGCAGAAGGGCTGGCTCACGGACGAGATGAACCCGATTCGGCCAATCCCATCTTCGAACACGAAATCGGTCGCAGGTCCACCATGGCCATCTCCTGCGTCGGGATCGAGGGAACGCAGGGGCATGATTTCCGCCGACAGTCGTTCGACGATTTCGTGGGCGTACAGGACCTTACCTCGTTCCCAGGCGTTGTCGGCGTCGAGCGGCATGTATTCGATGAACCGGACTTCGACACCCATCTCGCGGGCGAAGTGCCCGAACGGAACCAGTTCTTCCTCGGTCATGCCCCGTACCGAGACGGCGTTGATCTTGACCGGCTGGAAACCGGCCTGCTGTGCCGCTTGAATCCCTTCGATGACTCGTTCAAAGCCTTCGCGGCGAGTGAACTTCTTAAACTTTTCCGGCGTCAGGGCATCCAGACTGACGTTAATCCTGCGGAGCCCCGCCTGGTACAAGCCTTCGGCCTGATCGGCGAGCAGGATCCCATTGGTCGTGAGACCAATATCCTTGATCCCGTCGATCGCCGCCAGACGGGACACCAGCTCTTTCAGTTCGCGCCGGACGAGTGGTTCGCCCCCTGTCAAACGAAGTTTGTCGATCCCCAGGGGAACGGCGATCCGCACGAATCGCTCGATTTCTTCGAACGTCAGCAGCTCGGATTTCTCCATGAACTGCACGTCTTCGGCCGGCATGCAATAGAAGCAGCGAATGTTGCATCGATCGGTGACGCTGATCCGCAGGTTGTTGTGCAACCGGCCAAAGGAATCGATTAAGGGGAGCTCTGGCAACATTGGCGTACTAACCGAGAAAGCGTCGTTCCGTGAGATCTGGATACATCCAGTCTACCGCTTGGGATGCCACTTTACGTCAGGAAGAAAGAAATTCCTGAGAAGTCCCCGAACCGCAGAGCTGGCCGCCCCTTGTGTCGGCGTCCTGTCCGTCAGGACTCCTGGGGCTTGCCGGAGGGATGAACCCATTCCGTCGTCCCGTCGCTCCAGTTTTCCTGCTTCCAGATCGGGACGGAGACTTTCAGTTCATCGATCAGAAACTGGCCCGCTTCGAACGCCGCTTTCCGGTGCGGACAACTGACGGCAACCGCCACACTGATATCCCCCAGCTCAAGCCGTCCCAGACGGTGAACGATCGCCACGCGATCCACGGGCCATCTCGCCCGGGCTGCCGTTTCCAGTTCCGCGAGCTTCACTTCGGCCATTTCGGGATAGCCTTCATAGTTGAGCGCGAGCGTCCGACGACCGTGGGTCATTTCGCGGACGGTTCCGAGAAACAGGACGACGGCCCCTGATTGAGTCGACCGGACCGATTCCGTCAAAGCGTGATAATCGATGGGATCGTGCGTGAGTGAGATCATGTCGGGCTGTTCGATCCAGAGGTCAGTGGCAGGGGGTTTCCGTATTGGCGGAGTGGAAGTCCAGTTTAGCCGCCGCTGACCGGCGGGAAACAGGCGACTTCGTCCCGTGTCGTAATCGTCTGTTCGTTCCCGGCGTACTCACTATTGACCGCAACCAGCAAGCGGGGGAGCAGCGATTGAAGTTGAGGGTACTGTTCGCCGAGTTGCTGCTTCAGTTCGGTTACCGACTGACCATCGGCCCAGGGGAGTTCCACCTGGGGACTCCCCACCAGTTGCTTCGCCTGCGCAAACAATTTCACTCGTAACATCACCAGCCTCGTACGTCGACTCAAACACCCGTGCTCAACAATGTCGTTTACAGTGCAGTCTAGAGGATCCGCAGGCCCTTCGGCAGCGAATCGCCCATCACCAGTGCCTGTTCTTCCGACTCGAGATTGCCAACTTCCGCGATGAGATCCCGATAGTGGCGTGGGACTCCGGCTCGCTTCAGCGTCTGCAGGACCGAGGTTCTGGTCGCTTCGTCGATGTCTCGGTAACGGTCGCCCGTCCGGCGTCCCATCTGCATCACGGCAAAGGCCGCGAGACTATCGGTCAGATCGAGTTCCGCCAGCGATTTCAACCAGCGCGCCGCCACATCCGCTGGAACGACCGAGTTCAAAGGACCATAGACGGGTCGACGTGCGCCAATTCGTCCCAGCGCCCAGTAGGTTGCCGACGCCAGCGCCGCGAAACGAGGGCGTCCGAGCATTTCGAGCAGCAGATCCCCCAGTTCACGCTTGTGCGCGACCGGCAGTAACTCGCACGCTCCGAGAAGTCTGACCAGTTCTGCCGATTCGTGCGTGTTGGTGCCGAATCCAGCCGACTTGCTTTTGGCAGCGGGGTTTCGGACCGCTTGTCGGATCTGACTGATCAAAGGAGCGGCCAGCGATTGCTGCTGGCCGGTCGTCAGTCCCCCCGCCACGCGCCGCCACAGGATATACCACTCGGCCCGCACCGCTGTCGTCGCGAAGAAGAGCTTTCCCTGTAACAGCTTCCAGGTCTCATTACATCGCCAGTCATCCACGGCCAGTCCGTATCCCGGACGGAGAGCGTACCCTGTCAGGTTGAGCCATCGGGCTTCGTGATCGGCACTCAACCGCCGACCTCCTTCCGCTTCGATCAGTGCATCCCAAAGCTGCCGCAGCAGAGATGTCGGCCATTCCTCCCGTTCCAGTTTCAGGACTTCGACCAGACGTTTCGCCACGTTCGACACCGGTGGGTCTTTTCGCGGCTGATCAGACGCCTCGAGACCAAAACTGTTTCGGATCACCGCTTTGGCGGACTGCACCAGTTCTTCGTCGAACAGTCCCTGACGTTCCCCCGCCGCGTCGTGAGCGGACAGGTCGGTCTGGGTTGTGGAACGGACATCGAACAGCAGTTTCCAGGTCCGCTTCCCGTCGACTTCGCTGCACCACAAATCGAGCGTCCCGATCTCGGTAAGGCGGGCTTTCAGAATGACGGTGACCGTATCGGCCTCTTTCGATTTCCCCGTCTTCAGTACCGTGCGAATCGGTGGCAAGGCTTTGATCTGCTCGGGATCGACGGCGACCAGATCTCCCGGTCGATCCGTCAGGCGGGTACTCGATACGTACAACGGAAACTCGATCGGCTGCGAGACACGCAGTTCAAACTGGTGGTGCGTCAGATCGACTTCCTGGCCCGGTTCAATGCCCGCAGGGAGCAGACAGAGTGCGGCGAGAGGACTTTCGCGATTGGAACTTGCTTGCGCGGCGTCTGCTGGTGCGGAGACGCTTCGCTCGACCCCGATGTAGTATGTGCGTGCGAGTCCTGCCGCAATGCGAACCCCTTCGCCGCGGCGAACCATTCCGTAGTACGCAGCCCCCCGCGCGACGGCCAGGTCCAGCCGGTCGTTCTCAAGTTCCGTGGGAGACCAGTGGGAACCGGGCCGACGGAACCACTGTTCCAGCGACTGAATCAGGCGTCGACGGAGTAGCGGTGAACCAAAGACGCCGCCGTTGAAGAGAATCGCCAGTGGGGGCTCTGCTTCCGGTGGGTGCGAAGCCTGGCCTCCGGAAGGTACTTCATCCGTCGTGGGGGGGGACTCGCCATCGCTCTCAAACCTGTGCGACGAAAGGAACGTCGCCAGATACTTGGTGATCGCCGGATCGGCAGCGTAGGGGAGACCGAATTCCTGAAACCCGGATGCCGAGGCGACCGGCTTCGCATCGAAGGGGACTTCGGGAAAGAAACCCTCTGCCAGAATCGATTCCGCTTCGCTCCGTTGTACCGGGACCTGAATCGACCCACCGATGAGTTTCGAGCCGCTGCCCGGCAGCGTCAGCGTCCAACTGTCAGGGGCGTTGTCACCCATCAGCACCTCTTTGAGCTGACGACAACTCCGCACGAGAACGCTCCATTGCCGCGGTTCCAGTTGGCCTCCCGGCTTCAGCCGCTGTTCCAGGTGATGGGCCAGGGCCAGGTCGAAATTGTCACCGCCAAGGATCAGGTGTTCGCCGACCGCCACGCGGTGAAACTGAACCAGCCCGTCTCGTCCGCTACGGACACGGATCAACGTGAAGTCGGTCGTCCCCCCACCCACGTCGCAGATCAGGATGTTCTGGCCCGGTGTGACAAGCTGATTCCAGGTCTGCGAATTTTTGTCGATCCATGCATAAAAGGCGGCCTGCGGTTCTTCGATCAACACGACGCGCTGCAGTCCCGCCTGCCGTGCAGCCCGGATCGTCAGTTCGCGGGCCACCTCGTCAAACGAAGCGGGAATCGTCAGCACGAAATCCTGATCGGCGAGCGGATACTCCGGGAACTGGGCATCCCAGGCCTGACGGAAATGTTCGAGATACCGGGAACTCACCGTGACAGGTGACATTCGCTGGACGTCCTCGGCCCCCTGCCAGGGGAGCAGGTCGGCCGTCCGATCGACTCCGTTATGACACAGCCACGACTTGGCCGACGAAATCAAGCGACCGGGAACCAGTGTCCCATGGTCCCGTGCAAACTGTCCCACAATTTCCGCCGGACTTTCTCCCCAGGGAAGACGAAGCGATTCGGCCGTGAACTCGCCCGTCGCCGGCTGATAGAGGAAAGACGGCAGAGTCTCTCGCGGCTCAATGACACCCGGCGCGACCACCTGAGGGACGAGGAGTGTCTGAATACGTCGAGTCTTGTCTTGTGTGTCGACGAACGCCAGAGCAGAGTTCGTGGTCCCAAGGTCGAGCCCGACGACAAAGCGGCTGGATTGAGACGGTTCGGCTGAATTCACGTGACGGTAGGCCTTCGTTTGGACAGTTCAATCAATTTTCAGACCCGTTTGTACCAAAAGACGGACTCCCATTCTTTCCAAAACCGCTCTTCAGAACGGTTTTCCCGCGTGGTTCCCCAGTGAGATTTGTGCGGATCGCGTCCCATGCCTGCCGGTGCCGGACCACCTGTCCGCGTCTTTGTCCTCACGGTTTCGCTCTCACAGTTCTCACACTTTTCCGATCACATAGCGCCTCGGCAGATTTCCACACAAGCCCCAAACTGACAGGAACGGCTGGAAGGGGTCCACGATTCCCCTCTTTTTTCAGGTCGCCGCCCCGTTTCCATGCGGGAAACGTTCGGTCTGAAGAGAAAAAACCGCGACAGGAAAGGGGGCCTCAAAATGATGTTCCCACATCAGCACCCATTGAATCGCTCTCCGAGAC
Source organism: Schlesneria sp. DSM 10557 (assembly GCF_041860085.1). Lineage (NCBI taxonomy): Bacteria > Pseudomonadati > Planctomycetota > Planctomycetia > Planctomycetales > Planctomycetaceae > Schlesneria > Schlesneria sp. DSM 10557. The sequence continues at coordinate 4,440,839 of NZ_CP124747.1, read as the reverse complement.
TCATCTCGCCGGAAGGGGCGTTTTTCCGCTAGAATCCTGCCGCAACATTCTGGATGGGCGTGGTGGAATCGGGCAAGTGGAAATGGATTCAAACGGACTGGGACTGAAGGACTCGCGACGGACATTGGCCGTTGGGGTCTGGTCGTCGCTCCTGGCCGCGATCTGTCTGTGCGACGCGACGCTCCCGTTCGTCGTTTCATTCGTCCTGATCATCGTCGTCTCGCTGCTCAGCGGACTGATGCTGCTGCTGGTCGATCAGAGGAACTCCCGCCAGGTACCGGCCACGCCGTACTTCACCGGCATGGCCATCTCGATCGCGCTGATCATTCCTCTGCTCTGGTCGCTGCGGCTGACCGCGTGGGATGCCCCGGCGATCAGAACGCTGATGGCGGCGGTGAGTGTGACCGCACCGGGATTCGTGGCGATGGCCCGTTCCAGCGGAACGGGTTTTCCCTTCCAGGGGCGATCCACAATTCCTGCCGATCAGGATCTCCGCACTCAGATTCTCAGCACGCAGGCAGGTCAAACTGATCAGAACTGCACGGCAGACCCGATTGGGAAACCGATGACTGCTCCCCCGTCTGTTCCCGCAGAAGCCACCCGGAAAACGGCGGAGGAAGTCGCCCCGGACAGTTCGGCCGAGCCCCCGTTCGCCGGAACCCTGCCGTCGATTCTGGCTCCCTCCCATCCGGATCTGGATGACGAGGAAGTCGAAGAAATGGGCGAGGAAGAAGTCTCGCGGGACGTGGTCCAGTGGCTCCGGAGATCCCGAACGAGCGACTACGACCAGATTGCTGGCGGAGTTCGGGTCGAATTCGCACCGGGCGAGCGGGATGTGATCGTCCATCTCTCGTTCTGCCCCGCATTTCAAGGCGTTCCCGACGTGGTCACCGAGGATCTGGATGGTCTCGGACTGGAAATCCGGGTCGCTGCCACCTTTCCGTTTGGAGCCCGGCTGACGGTCCGACGCACGCTGAACGCTCCAGGGCCACTCACGCCAGACGGCACCTGTTCCTGTTGTGTCGGATTTACCGCAACGGCCACGGCTTTGCGGCGGGCCGCCTAGCGATTCAGTCCGCAAATGACTGCAAACGCGGCACTTGTGTTCATAAACTTGGCACGATCGCGGCGTCCTTCCCAAAATCGTCTCTGGGATTTGTGTTACGAAGCGTCTTGCCGTCGGCATCGGGTTTGCATAGTGTGGCAGGAAGTGTGATTTTGAGACCCGCGCTCGCTCTGCGGAGATTTCCCTCGTGCATGTGTTGACCCCTCGAGAAGTGCTGGCACTGTGTCGCCAGAAAGACCTTCGCGCCGTGGACCTGCGGTTCATGGACTTCCCCGGAACGCAGAAGCATTTCACGATTCCCGTAACGGCACTGAGCGAAAAGTCGTTCGAAGAGGGGTTCAGTTTCGACGGCTCGTCCATCCGGGGCTGGCAGTCGATCAACGAAAGCGACATGCTCGTTGTTCCAGCAGCAGCGACCGCATTCGTCGATCCGTTCATGCCGCAGACGCTGGTCATGACCTGCAACATTCAGGATCCGATCACTCGGGAAGATTATGCCAAAGATCCGCGCAATGTTGCCCGAAAAGCAGAAAACTACATGAAGCTGACGGGCCTGGCGGATGCCGCCTTCTTCGGCCCCGAGGCAGAGTTCTTTATTTTTGACGATGTTCGCTTTGACCAGAACGAACACGAAGCCTACTACCACGTCGACAGCATCGAGGGGCAGTGGAACCGGGGGCGGCAGGAGCCGTCCGGTAACAAGGGCTACAAGATCCGTCACAAAGAGGGGTATTTTCCCGTTCCGCCGACGGACACTCTTCAGAACGTCCGCACGGAAATGATGCTGATGCTGCAGGATTGCGGCGTTGAAGTCGAAGCGCAGCACCACGAGGTCGCCTCGGGTGGGCAATGCGAAATCGACATGAAATACGCATCGCTCATCAACACGGCCGATAACCTGCTGCTCTACAAATACATTGTCAAAAATGTCGCTGCACGACACGGGAAATCGGCGACGTTCATGCCCAAGCCGCTCTGGAACGACAACGGTTCGGGACTGCATCTGCACTTCTCGCTCTGGAAGAACGGCACAAACCTCTTTGCTGGATCGGGTTACGCCGGTCTCTCTGACATCGCGATGCACGCCATCGGCGGCATCCTGAAGCATGCTGCCGCGCTGATGGCCATCTGTTGCCCCACCACGAACAGCTACAAGCGCCTGATTCCCGGGTTTGAAGCCCCGATCAACCTGACCTACAGCAGCCGAAACCGGTCGGCCGCGATTCGCATCCCCGTCCATACGCCCAGCCCCGAGAACAAGCGATTTGAATTCCGCTGTCCGGATTCCTCTTCGAACGGCTATCTGGCGATGTCCGCGATGCTGATGGCGGCGATCGACGGAATTCAGCGGCGGATTGATCCCGGTCGGCCGCTCGACAAGGACATCTACGATCTCGCCCCCGACGAACTGAAGGATGTTCCGAAAACACCGGCGTCTCTGGAAGAAGCTCTGGACGCCCTGCGCCGCGACCACGAATTCCTGTTACGGGGAGATGTCTTCACGGAAGACGTGATCGATACCTGGATCTGGTACAAGACAGAGAAAGAAGTCGAAGCACTACGCCAGCGGCCGCATCCCTTCGAATTCGCCATGTACTACGACATCTGACGCGACGGATTCCGTTTCAGGGACCGGCCAACGCCGGTCAGTCCCCCCAGGTGCGTGAATCGGGCGGCCGGTACCGCAATTGACAACGACGTCGGGCGTCAGTCCGACAGTCGCCTGCGGGCACTGTCGGTAATCGCCACCACGGCCGCGTGTTTCAGCCGTTTCTCCAGCGAGATCGCGAAGAATCGCTCCTTGATCGAGGCGATGCGGGCGAGCACTTTGACGTGGTGCTGCTCAATCACATTCTTTTCCACCACCGACGGGACCGCAAAGATTCCCATCCCGACCGCGCCGAACACCTCGAACAAGTCGCAATCACCAAACTGCCCCCGAATCGTGGGACGAATTTCCTGTTCATCAAACCATTGCTCCAGCGAGCGGCGGAGCGAACTTCCCTCCATCGGCAACAGGAATGGCGCACCGTTGAGCGACTTGGGGAAACCACGACGGAACCTGGAGGCCAGGTCGGCCGAGGCCATCAGTGAGACACCGCATTCACCCAGCGAATGATTGAACGCTCGCACATTCACAAATGGGCTGGCCGGAACATCCGAGAGGACCACGTCGAGCTCATTAATCGCCAGGCGTGCAAGCAACTTCTCTGTCTTGTCATCGTGACAAATCAACTGCACAGGTTCCGGCAGGCTGAGTACCGGTTCCAGCAGTTGATACGCAATCAGTCGGGGCAGGACATCCGCGATGCCGACGACCAGTCGACGAGCCTGCCCCGGCACCTTTCCCTTGAGTGTGTGCTGCAGTTCGCGTCCCAGCGAGAAGATCTCTTCAGCATAACGGTAGACGACGTGCCCGGTTTCGGTGAGGACCAGATGCCGCCCCACACGATCGAACAACTTTGCACCTGCGGCACGTTCCAGTGACCTGAGCTGGGCGCTGATCGTCGGCTGGGTCAGGAACAGCACCTTACAGGCTTTGGAGATGGTCCCTTCGCGAGCCACGGTCCAGAAATAGAACAGATGCTGGTAGTTAAGTTGATTCATCGCACCGCTGCTTACATAGAGTTTTTCTATCTTTCGATCGACTCATATCGATTAGACGTCATTTCTGCAATCAACATAAGATTCGAGGTGAATGTCGTCGACGCGACGTTGAGCTGCTGAATCGTTGTCGCTGCAGGGCATCTGAACCATGTCCGGGCCGCTTCCATCCGATCGGCTCATCCCATTCCTTGAACGCGCCCGGCCCAGTGATCCCGCTGGGTCGAACGCGAAATCATTCATCTGCTCGAGACAAGGTACACAGAAATGGCCGAAAAGATCCAAACGCCGAATGGCGCGATCCGCCCTATCACCTCACTTTGGGTGCTGACTGGCCGCGTTGCCTGGCTGTTCGCCGGCCCCGTCGTACTGGGATTCCTTGTCATGTCGATGCTGCAGCGACGTGACGGCTGGATCGCAGGGACCGATCTCGCGTTTCTGATCATCCTTGCCGTGACGGTCGGTGCGCGGTGGTTGACCTACAACGCGGGTGATACGTCGAACTCCAACGGTGAGCCGACGACAGAAGCACAATTACGAACTTATTCGTTCAGCTTTCTGACCGGTGGTGTCGTCGTCTGGATCCTGGCGAACATTGTCGGCAACCACCTCCGTTAATGGAAGGTCCTGTGTCGGGTTCCTGCATACGTCACTTCGTTGCCCTCTTTACATTGAGCATCCGGGGGGTGTCATTCTGCAAGCAGAACCACCCCTGACATGTTTTTCGCTCCGCAGGTCTGCCGCCCCCCACGTCATCCCGAGCGTGATTGCGTTCCGGGATTGAGTGACCTCTGCCACTCCCCATCGTCGAAAGCCTGCCCATGCTTCCCCGCTTCTGTTCCAGCTTTGTCTTTCTGTTGTTGTGTGCACTGATCCTGGCGGCAGCGGGTCGGACGAGTCTGGCGGAAGGTTCCGTCCCCGTGCCGGCGGCAGCATCCGGGGAAACTCACGCCACGGATGCGGGGGCCGCAGCACAGGCTCATGGGACCTCTCACGAAGACCCCGTCACCCCGATGCTGCTGGGTCTGTTGCTTGTGCTCGTCACCGCCAAACTGGCGGGAGCGCTGGCAACACGTCTGAAGCAACCTGCGGTTCTGGGGGAACTGCTGGTCGGGGTCCTGCTGGGAAACCTGATTCTCGTCGGCTGGGATCAACTGGAGTTCTTGCGCCCGGCCGCAGTCCACGCAGGGGATTCACACTCAACCAATCTCGTGGCAACGACCATGGACATGCTGGCACGGATCGGCGTGATTCTGTTGTTGTTCGAAGTGGGACTGGAATCGAGTGTCGGCCAGATGCTGACGGTCGGCTGGTCCTCTCTCGCCGTGGCAGTCCTGGGTGTCGTGGCCCCGTTTGGACTCGGCTGGTTCGCGGGACAACTGCTGCTGCCGGATCACTCATGGCACGTCCACATGTTTCTGGGAGCGACCCTGTCGGCGACGAGCGTCGGCATTACGGCGCGGGTGTTCAAAGACCTGGGGAAGAGTGACACGAAGGTCGCCAAGGTTGTGCTGGGTGCCGCGGTCATCGACGACGTGCTGGGTCTGGTCCTGCTGGCTGTCGTGCAAGCGGTGATCGTGCAGGGATCGGCCAATCTATCTGAAGTTGCTCTGATCGTCGGCAAGGCCCTGGTTTTCCTGTTCGGCAGCGTGATTCTGGGTGACTGGCTCAGTCCTTATCTTTTCCGGATCGCTGCTTTGCTGCGGGTGAACGGCATGCTGATGATCACGGGACTTGCCTTCTGCTTCGGACTTTCGTGGCTTTCCAGTCAGATGGGACTGGCTCCAATTGTTGGTGCATTCGCCGCAGGAATGATCCTGGACGAAAAGCACTACCGAGCATTGCAGCGACCGGACGAACGTTCGCTGGAAGAATGGGTCTTGCCCGTGACCACGCTTCTGGTCCCCATTTTCTTTGTGATGATGGGTTTTCAAGTCGACCTGCGCAGCTTCCTGAACCCGGGCACACTGGGTCTGGCCGCGGGCATCACGATCGCAGCCATTCTCGGGAAAATGGCCTGTGCGGCCGGAGTTCTCGAACGGGGGATCGATCGACTGAGCGTCGGATTCGGCATGATCCCTCGGGGGGAAGTCGGACTGATTTTCGCCGCGATCGGTCAAGGGCTGGTCTCGAACGGCATCCCGATCATCGACGCCGGAGTCTACTCGGCCGTCGTGGTCATGGTGATGGTGACAACGTTCCTGGCGCCACCACTCCTGAACTGGTCTCTGTTACGCCATCAGAGAGCCGCGGTCACACCAGCTCAGTGATGCCGCTGTCTCTGCATCCCGGGTGGCAGAGTTTGTCACTCGTGAGCGATGTCCTATGAAGTACGGGCCACAGACCAGTGACATCCGCTGTCGACAGGAATGGAGTTGAGAATGCAGCTTGTCGCTCTGCTGATCTTTGCAGCAATCACCTTCGTGCTGGGAGGCTACGCCTCGACACGCGTCCGACAGGTGAAAGACTTTACGATCGCCGGTCGATCGCTTCCCTTTTTCTTGAGCGTGGCCTGCGTCTTCATGGGCTGGATTGGGACCGACGCAGTTCGTCTGTTTTCGTCAACCTCGTCTTCGACCCACTTTCCGGCGACTGCAGCGGCCTCACTGGGGACCGCCACCTCGCTCTTGCTGTTCGCGTTCTTTTTCCGGCCTGCGTTCTACCAACGGCAACTCGGGACCATCGGCGACTACTTCAAGATTCGGTATAGCAGAACGGTCGAGTGGATCACGTCGATCAGCCTGACAGGATCGTATGTGGGATTGATGGCCGCTCAGTTTCTAGCTCTGGGGATTGTCATTGAAGCGTTCATCCCCGACGTGATGCTGCACCAGGCGGTCCTGCTCGGGGCCGTGATCGTCACCAGCTATACCCTCTTTGGCGGGATGTGGGCGATCAGCCTGACGAACCTGCTGCAATCCATCGTCATCCTGGGGGGACTGCTGGTGGTCGCGGCTCTGATGGGAAGAGCAGGGGACGGAAGCGAGTTCGCGCTGCACACGAACCCGCGCGAGACAGTCGGTCTGATGATCCCGTCAAGTCCCTCCGGGTGGCTGACGTCGCTGGTGACGTTCATCACGGTGGCCCTTGGCTTCATTCCCCAGCAGGATGCCTTCCAGCGGATCACCAGCGCCAAAAACGAGCGTACCGCGCTGATGGGAACGCTCGCGGGGACCGTCGCCTACAGTTGCATGGCATTCGTACTGATCCTGATCGCCGCCGCCGGTCAGAACCTGCTGGACAGTTCCCATTCCCCTTCGCCAGCGGGCACGACGGCACTGCTGCAACCGGGTCTGATATCCCTCTTGCTGAATGAGTTGCCTCCTGTGGGTCGCGTTCTGCTGACAGGAGCGATCCTCGCCGCGATTCTCTCCACCGCCAGCGGCACGCTGCTCGCATCGGCCAGCCTGCTGACAGAGAATGTCCTGTTCCCCTTCACCAGGAACATTGCCCCCTCCGAACGTGTCTGGATTGCGCGCTACGTGCTGCTCGCGTTCGCGGTCGTGACAACGTCGCTGGCGATGGCGGCAAAAGGCTCCCCCTCCGACACCCTCGTCGCGGGGGTTCGGACCGCGCTTGTCGTGGCCTTTGTGCCTCTTTGCTGCGGCATCTACTGGCGCCGCGCCACAACGCAGGGGGCGCTTTGTTCGATCGTTCTGGCCAGCTCGGTCTGGATTGCCGCAGAGTCCTTCCACGAGCAAATCCCCTGGCCGTCACTCCGATCGGTTCCCACTCACTTCCTCGGGCTGGCGGCGGCAGTTCTCGGGATGCTGGTCGGATCACTGACACCATCAATCATTCCGGGGCCCCCGGAACAAGGGGTGAGCGACCCTGCGGGGGAGTGATTTCGGCGCGTCATCACTGTCGCGAGCGAGAGCAGGGACGCTGACGAAGAGACTTCGCGCCAGCAGTCCGACGTTGCTCAGAATCGCTCGAGATACCAGCGAAACAGGGCGCGGAAACAATGAGTGAAGTCGTCCCGATCGAGTTCGATCATGGACTGGATTTCGCTGAGGGGGCGGAACTCGCCTGACAGAATTTCTTCGGGATCAAACGTCGGTGTCTCATCCGTTATCGCCCGGTACAAACCACTGTGCTCGTAGGATGTGGAGGCTCCCATCGCAGGGAAGATCCCCAAGTACTCGACGTCCGCTTTCAGGCCCAACTCTTCTTCCAGTTCACGAACGGCTGCCGTTGCGTAGTCTTCGCCGGCACTCAGGTGGCCTGATGCCGATGACGTGTACTTCAGGGGTGCCTCATCCTTGGTGGCCGACCGCCGATGGATCAGTAGTTCGCCGCGACTATTAAAGACGAAGATATGGACTGCGCGATGCAACCAGTGATTGGCGTGAACGACCGATCGTGGCGACTGGAACAGAACACGGTCTTCCTGGTCAACAACGTCAAACAGCTCTTCGGACATGCGATTTACGACTCCGACTCTCTCGTCCACCTGGCGTCGATGGCCTCATGGCCCCACGTCAGCGGGGCCATGAGGCGACGAAGTACAATCCTGTGATCAGGGTGACGCAACCCGTCGATGTCGGCACGACAAGCCCACATCAACGGTTGTCGAACTGGCACAGGCAAGGGGGGCCAGCTCGACAACTGACACCCCGTGACACCACCATAAAGCGTCAGGCGCTGTACGGCTGGATGATGTGCTGATCCATCCGCTGAGCAATTTCCGTCAGACGCTCAAGCCCACCACCGGGGACTTCAGCCGTGGCCCAGCCGGAGTACTTGATCTTCTTGAGAGCGGCGAGAACGGCAGGCCAGTCGCAATCCCCTTCACCGATTTCGACGCCGAAACCGGCTCCTTTGCCTTTCGTATCGGCGAGTTTCCGGCTGAATTCCTTGATGTCCAGCTTGCCGATGCGGGAACCCAGCGTCGCGATCCAGTGCTCGGGCCAGCCGATATTGACGATATTCCCGACATCGAAGTACGACCCGACCATGGGGCTCTGGAACTCATCGATATAGCGAGCCATCTCGACCGGGCTGAGCAGGAAGTTGTTCCAGACGTTTTCGAACAGAATCTTGACACCGAGTTCGGTGGCGAGTGGCAGGCACTTCTTGATTTCCGCCTGTGACCGGTGATAGGCGTCTTCGTACGAGACTTCCTTGTTGACGACAGCGGGCACCAGCAGCACCGTGTCGCCGCCATAAATCTTCGTTTCACGAAGACACTTCTGCAGGACTTCAACACCTTTGGCACGAACAGCAGGGTCTGCGCTGCTGAGAGGCTGACCCCAGTGAACGTAGTCGACCATGCCGTGCACGATCAAACCGGATTCGTGCATCGCCTTTTTGACTTCTTCGACCGGTTGATCCTGATCAACATCGATCCCTTCAAACCCGGCCGCCTTGGCCATCTTGAACTTTTCAACCAGGGTTCCTTTACCGCCGACCATGCTCAGCTTCACAGCTTTCCGCAGAACGAGCTTCTCGTCGGCCGCTTCGACAACTCGAGAGGGCATCGACAAAAGTCCGGTCGCGGCGGCGATACCGGCAAGGTTCAGGAAATCACGTCGGTCAAGAGTTTCAAGCATGGTGCGTTCCGATCAAGAGTTCAGCAAATGGGACGCTGGCATGTTAGCATCTCCATACGGTCGGTGCAGTACTTCCTGAGCGAGTGGACGAGAGAGATTCCCATCTCCGAAGCGCGATGGTCACGGGAAACGCGGAGGACCACTTCGCGTCGTAACGGGATGGAGTGCCAGCCCATCTTCGATTCCAAAGGAAAACGCCGACACATCCCGGAGGGCGCATCGGCGTTTTCAATTTTTGAGACTCTTGTCCCTCAGATACTGTCCTTCAGCTGCTCTTCAGACCGTTGCTGTTCAGCGGAACTCGCTTGCCGAGCGGACTACCCAATTGGAGCTTGGCGAAGCCGATGGTCTGCGGTCCCGCTGTGGTCCTGTTACTTTTCGGCGGTGGTCCTGTTATTTTTCGATTGGGGGACCCATGGGGTCTTTTCGCTCGGTAATCGATGGGCAAGTGGGAGCCATTTCCGCATTCAAAACGGTGTAGTCTGCCCATTCGGCCGGAAGATTATCTTCGTGGAAGATTGCAGCGGGAGGACATTCAGGAACACAAGCCTCGCAATCGATGCATTCTTCCGGATGGATGAACAGCATCGCCTCTCCCTCGTAAAAACATTCTACGGGGCACACGGTTACACAATCAGTGTACTTGCAGTTAAAACAGGGCTCTGCCACCACGTGTGTCATCGAAGGCTCACTTTCCCAATAGATGTTGAAATTGACGTTCTGCGGATCGGTGGCAACGAAATGTCGCCCGCCAGAAAAACTGGTCGCCTCTTACACTTCCGTCGAGAATATCAGACAATTCCGTTAGAGAATCTTAGCGCGGCTGAAAATTTGCGTCAAGAAATGAGTTGGGGAATTCTCTACCTCAAGAATCCTCTCTTTAAATGCTCTTTGAAATCTGATAATGGTTTCAATGCGATGGAGAATAACTACGGTTGGCACTCAACTTAACAGAGTCCGCCGGGCAGAGTTTTCAGGAAGTGGATGCGGGTCGGAACTCTCAGGATTCCGCCAGGGAGCCAACGGAAGGCAGAATTGTGCGATCTCGTCTGCGATCTTTGATTCTGCGGGAATTGCCGAATCCTCTCCGCTGGATTGTTGCAGAAATTCTGCACTTCCTGGACTGGATCGATCGAACCGGCGGCGCAATTGCCAGAGGGATGCGCGAATCCCCCGCCTGGTACTTCATGACCACCATCGGTTGTCTCGCCGTTTTCCTGACTTTCATGATGTTTCTTTCGGTCGCTGACCAGACGTCAGGACGCACCAGCAAGAACACTGCGCCGGTGCGTGCCGCGGCCAATCTTTCCCGCCAGGACATGGAAGCGCTGAACGAATGGGCCGCACAGGATCACTGGCGCGTAGCCCACTTCTTCGTTGCCAATCAACCCCGACAGCGTCCCAAGGACATTCAGCTGGATAGTCGACTGAGCGCTCCACCCGAGCCCGCCGCTCAGCCCGACATGTTCGGTCGATCCACCAAGGTTTCATCAACTCATGGATCGAACCCGAAAGATGTCGTGGATGTGCGAATGGATCTGAGTCGCCCCAGGATCGCTCAACAGGGAAATCGCATCGCAGCCGGCACCGTGCTGGACCCCGGCTTTCTGATCGCCGATCAGAACATGACCGGTCGAGACCACGATCTGGAAGGACAGACACGCGCTCAGGCCCCGCAGTTGCTCGTGCAGGCGGCGTGGGAGTTTGGCCCCGACTGCAACGTCCGGGAATATGTCCCCACTCCACCACGGCGAACCAAACCGGTTCGGGTCCCGCTGCCTGAACCCGAACCAGAACCCGAACCGATTACTGTCCCGGCCCGGCAGACCGCCCCCGACCTGGCCTTTGAAATGGCCATGACCCGCCATTTCTCGGTAGAAGGGGCCGTACCACCTGGCGCGCGTATGGTCGAAGCTTCGGACCGCAGCCGGTTCGAAATCGAAGAACCCGCGTCGCGCAGTCTGGCTTCCAGCGAGTTTAATTCTGCTCCGTGGCGGGAGTCACGCCCTTCGTCGCGGCGTCAGGGGTCCAGCCTCAGACCCTACGAAGGAATCGATCTCTTTGATCCCCATGTTCATCAGCATCCCCATGGGGACGAATACGACGAAAACCTGCGGGCCGTTGCGGACATCGCTTTGCGCGTCGAACTCGAGACCCCCGAACTCGCCGCATCCGGTGCTCCACAGCGATCGCGATTGCACGTGACGAACGAAGGTCAGGATCAGGTCTCGCGCCTCGAAGTGCGGGAATTCCCGGACCAACTGAAAACCGTCGTCGGCGCCTCTCCAGACGCCACAACAGAAACGATGGTCGATCCTGTGACAGGATCCCGGCGACAGGTACTTCATCGCGAACTGCCACCCCTGTTGCCGGGTGAAGAACGCGATCTGACCCTGGACTGGGTTCCTGAGGGTCCCCTCTCGCAGACCCACCGGGCACAAGTGATCGCACACACGGAAGTCTCGACCTTAACCCGCGTCACGCGGCCACCCGCCGAACAGCCCATGCCATCGGTCCCCCCCGAGCAAGTCGAGTACTTTCCCGCACTGGAATGTGATGTCGCTCACCTCGACCGAATCTACATGGGTGACGAGATCGATCTCGAGATTGTCGTTCGCAATACGGGGAACACGACCTTACACCAGGTCAAAGTCGCGATTGAAGTTCCTGACCAGTTGGCGCATCGAGACGGGCGAAAGGTTATCTTTGAAGCGGGAAATCTGCCGGTCAATGCCAGAAAGCAGACGGTCGTCAGGCTGGCAGCGATTCAAGCCGGGGAGGCTGTCAACCGCCTGCACGTCAATGCGCGGGAACGAGTCGACGCACGAGGACAAACCTCGTTGCAAGTGATCGAACGGCCGAAGCGAGATCGTGAACGCGAACCCGTGACGCAAACCCGCTCGACTTCTGAACCCGCTCCACCGCCCCCTGCCAAGCCACGAACTCTGCCCCTTCAAAAAGTGGAAGAGTGCTGCTGCCAGCGGGTCTCAATGACGATCGATCTGCCGAATCGCATTGATTCCTGGTTGAACTGACCCCGATGAACTGACCCCGATGAACTGACCGACAACCGAGGTCAGCCCGGTATCAGGAATGGGCGGCGTGGGCCGTCCGGAACCCGAAACTGCACGAACCCCGAGCTGCACAAACCTGAGGCGGCACCGTGCCTGCCCACCGTCTGCACCCGGTTGCCACCGCTGGAACCGGCCCGCGAATATCAGTGGCCCTCATTGTCCATATGAACAACGCCACCCTTACGGCAGTGCGATCACGATATCATCGTTGAAGGAAAGTCCTGCATCGTTCTCGAGGTTCGAGCCGAGGCTGACAAGACGAACGCCACCCGCTGACAGCCGGTCATATCGGAAAGGCTCTCCGTTGGCATCCCGCGGGACGATCTCCAGATAATCAGGAGTCAGATCGGCCAGTGTCGCAGGATAAGCCTGATGGTCCGCCCGATAGCTGACAACGGACAGGCTCAGCAGCAGAAGATCACGTCGCAACTGAGCCCGATCGTCCAGTTGTCGCAGTTGTCGATAGCGTGGACGCAACGACATTGCCATTGTTTCGCCGATGAAGCGACTCAGCTTCTTCAGGTCTTCGGTCGTAATCCGATTGGCGGCATTCTGTTCGTCCCAGGCGGCGTACGCTTCATCGAGCGCCGTAAACAACTGACTCTGGACATCCCGCTCCTTTGTCGAGAGGGCTTTGACCACTTCATCCTGAACCTCGTTGGCGCGAGCGAATACCTGATCCCAGTCCGCCACAGACAGACGAAGCTGCTCCAGCTTCGGAAACTTCGCAGTGTCCGGGAATTCGAAAAATGCCCCCAGCGTCGAATCCTCGAGCTTGAGCAGTTCGATTTGTCGCCGCAGGACCGCTCGCTCACCGACATCCGCTGCGATCGCGGCGGGGGGAAGTGGTTTGATCTCCTTCAGCTTCGCCAGGTAGTTTTTGGCCTCCGCTCCGGTAAAACCGCCTGCCTGCAGCACCGTCGTCGAGGCCTGGAAGGCAACACCCTCCATCTGATGGGCTTTGATTGCCGAAACGTCGAAGGGCGAACCGGTGGCCAGCAGCACCGCGAGTCGCTGGCAGGCGACAAGATCTTCAATGGCCTGATCACCCTTCTGCTCGGTCACTCGCAACATGGCTCGGGCACTCAGACAGCGAACCAGAAATGGCAGCCGTCGTTCGAGCGTGACCGACATGGAAAGAAGCTGCGGGGGATCAGCTTCGGAGAGGACGGGAGCATAGTATTTCGGCTTTCTGGACGCTTCGACCAATATGTCGAGCGACTGCCGGTTCGCATTGAGAAAGGCGACGAGTGATGGATACTCGTCTTGTTTCCAGGGTCGCACAATCGCGGTGGCGAGATGAAGGGGCAAGGTATCCAGGTCGTGGCCCAGAGTTGCCTTTTCATCGGGCCCCAGAGAATCTGCGAACTGCTGGAAATAAACAAAGGGGGCGGGGGACGGTGCGAGCGAAGCGATTCCCAGCATCGCCAGCGAGTCCGCTTTCAACACGGGATCGAACACATCCTCACCGCAAACCTGGACCAGCAGCACGGCCGCGTTATCACTTGGTGCGACGTCCTGAGACAGCCGTTCATTCACAGATCGCATCGTGTCGTTGAGGCTGTCCGGCATCACCGGTTGCTTCAGGAGTAACCCCTTGGGCAGCGGCGCTGACTTGGACTCGTCCGCGCGACTCGCCGCAGGGACCAGCAACAGGGAACCCAGTAGCAGACAACGCTGCAGGCGGCACAACAGCAGGAGGGAATTACGAATCATCATCGGGCTCACTTCCACGTGTGTGACATCTGGCGAAATGGAATGGCGGTTCGGTTCTCTTCGGTCGTCGGGGACGTACCGCGATTCAGCCAGCCGTTTCCGGGCTGAATTCTACTCCACACGACGACGCTTCTGCCTGCCTGCGAGACAGAATTCGGAGACACGAAGGGAAATGAAAGCCCCCTTTTCGTCGCGCATACCACTCGACGGGTTCGCCCATCGACGCCACCCATCAGGACGAGCATCTGATTTTCGTAGTGTCATCGGACGGCAGGCCCCAGACCCGCACTAGAGAGTCGCTGGTGCCATCGACTGTTCTCCCAACCTCAGGTCTGGCGACTTCACGCGGGCCAGTTCAGGAAGAAGATCAGGTAATAGACGACGACGCTTAAGACCGAGATGATCGAAACGACAGGGGAAATTGTTCCCGCCAGAGACTGGATTCCGGGAATCGCAGGGACGCGGACGGGGAAGCGAGACGACTCGTAGACCTGCCCATCGGGAAGATAAAACTGAACTCGCGATTGCCACAGGCACGTCGCCAGTGCTCCGATCACAACACCACCCGTCACCATTTCCAGGAGATCGAACAAACCCAGTTGCTGCATTTGCCCCATCGGATCAGGCGTATTCAGAGTGGCAGCAACAGAGGCCCACGTGTTGTTGGCGAAGTGCAACAGCATGGGCATCCAGAAACTGCGAGTCCACAAGTAAACGACATGAATGACAATTCCCAGCGGGATCACGGCCATGGCGTGCACGGGGTGAATGTGCATCCAGCCGAACAGGAATGACGTCACCAGGACTCCGCCCCACAAACCCAGGTCCGAGATCAAAATTCGGCCAATGGCACCGCGGAAGACCAGTTCTTCTCCGATCGCCGGGAGGACAGCGATGACGAAAATCATGGTCGACAGAGAGGTGTTGTCGGACATGTCCTGAACGGCCTCCATGACGTTCAGTCCGTCGATGAACTTCAATACCGGAAAGACATCACCCAACGCCTGCCAGGCCATCTGAATGGGAAGGCTAAAGACCGAGACGGCCATCGAAAGAGGAAGGGTCATCGCCAGTACAATCACGATGTGACGAAGATCAGGTTTGCTGAAGTTCAGTTCACGAAGCGCAGATCCCCAATAACGGAGGGCCACCGCCAGGATGGCAGCGAGCACGAACAGCAGCATTTCCCCGCCCGTCAGATACGCCATCGACGCTGGATCGGTGACATCGAAGGGCTTGGGAACTTGCATCTGAACTTTGTACGTTATCACCAGTATGGCAACCGCGATCCCGCCAATCACATGAACCCAGAGGGTTCCAAACCACCAGACTGCGGCTTCGAAAAGTCCCCAGAACCATGACCGAGGTGGATCGGCATAGTAGATCTCGTCCCGAATCCGCGCTTCTATGAGACTGAACGACATGGGTGGTACCGGCCGCACCGCCGTCCGCTTGGGCGGGCCACTCGCGTCTGCACGGGAAATCGGTGGCGGGGTGATTGCTTCGGAGGTGGGGGGGACAACGGGCGGGTCAGATTCTGTCACGTTGCCTCCAACAACCGGATCCAGGGACCGATGTAATGTCCATTGTCATGAAACGTCCGGCCACTGACGAGGTTTCCGTCAACGACACACGGCTCATCCACGAAGATACCGCCACAGACCTCCAGGTCAAACCGGCATTTCGGGACTGTGGCCATTCTTCGCCCTTTTACGCAGCCGGCGTAAGCGGGGATTTCCACTCCGTGGCAGACACTCGCAATCGGCTTATTTGCTGCGAAGAAGTGCTTTGTGATCCGGACCAGATCTTCGTCATAACGGAGATACTCGGGTGCTCGCCCCCCCGAGAACAGAATCCCTGCATAGTCTTCGGGGACGATGTCACGGAAAGCCACCTCGGCGAAAATCGAGTAGCCTTCCCACTCCCTGGTGATCGTCCAACTCGGTTTCACCTCATGCAGCACCATTTGATAGAGCTTGCGTTCCGGTCCCGCCACCACCGGTCTCATCCCCGCTTCAACCAATCGATAATACGGATAAAGCGTATCGACCGTTTCCGTCGCGTCTCCCACAATGATCAAAACCTGCTTCACGATGGGCTCCACGAGTACTTCTTGAGTGTCCACAGTCATCGAACGTTGCCTGAACACGGCCGACAGGGCGGGCCGTCTGGCTCCTGCAGACCGCCATTGAGACTGGCTGGTTGCTGACGAAATAACGCTTGCCATTCGCGTCGGACGACCGTTCCACCCAGCCCTCCTTTGCAAAAACTGCGTTACCTTCCAACCACATCTTGACGCTTGTCTTCGCGAAACCGGAACGGCTTGCCGCCGACAAGATCAGAACTGAGGATGGTCGGACACCAATGCTTTTCGACATGCGAAATGACGAGATCCGTTCCCGCGAAATGGCTCACGAACGGTTTGCTCTTGGAGCAATACATCGTGTCGGTCATGTCCCGGACCAGCAGCACGTCTTTTCCCTGTGTCACCAGTTGCCGAATCGCAAAGGGACGACCGAGGACACACATGTTGAGGTGCACACCCATGATGATGACATGATCGATTCCCCGATCCGCCAGCAGATTGAATGTTTCCTGACCGTGATCGGTGATGGCGTCTCCTTCGAGGATGTCGATCGTATTGATCTGCCGAGTCCAGGGAGGGACGATCTCGCACTTGGTCTCGCAATCGCAGCCCATGTCGGTGTCATCAATCGGCAGTTCCGATTCGCGCTTGCCGTCGGGGTAGCACCAGGCGGTTCCCCAGCGTTCGACGGTCGCCAGCGGAAACCGCGTTTTGACGAAGGGGGCTGTTTGAGCCAGCCGGCGCTGCGGCGTCCCTTTGTAAAAATCGACTGTGGTGCTCGGTGCGTGGATGATGAAAACACCCCGATCACGCGCTGCATGGATGACCTTGTTCATCGGACCGGCTAGCTCTTCGACGCGCGCCGCCGCTCCTTTGCACCAGTGCTGATCCCACATGTCGCAGATGATCAGGGCCGTCTTGCGAGGATCCCATTCGACGGTGGCCTCTTTCACGACTGCCTTTGTAAGGGGTTCCTCCAGAGACTGCCCGACACGCGACCGTGTCTTGAGGACCAGAGGTTTGACGGCTGCCGCAGCGGCCGTCTCTTCCGCATGAACCACTGGAGCGTCAGTCAGTTCTCTCAGCGCGACACAACAGACGACCAGCGTCGCAGCCCACCACATTCGTCGCATAGCGTGATTTCTCCAAAAAGATGCGAGACAGAACGATCAGAATTATGAAGGCGTCTTCGGCAGTAGTGTCCACAACTGAGCATGCCTGTCGATTGGACAGTCTCTTACTGGTGTAACGAGGCGGGAGCCTGCCATAAAGAGACCACGCAACCGGCACAGAAAATTTGTCCCAGAACGAGTCGTCCCATGAACCGAGTCACGGCGTACGGCCTGGGCATTCCGAGTCGGGGGGGGAGCAGGGGCAGGAGCAACGGAGTTACGGATTCGTCCTGCGTCGTCGCCACAGATAACTGACAAACGAACCCAGTCCGGCGAACCGGAAGGACGGATCGACGTAATGTTCGATCACGTAAAATGCAAAGTAGTAGGCTCGACAGAAGGACCAGATGGCAATCGCCAGAAGGAGTGCCAGTCGCAAGTCACGATGTTCCCAGAGAATCAACGTCACCGCGAAGAGCCCGGTCAGGAGAAACAGCAGGCCCTTGAAGTACAGCAGTCGGGGATCTTTGATGTCGCCCATGACGCCTCACACAGTTCTAAAACAACCCGGTCAGCGGACGTCCCGGCATCACATGGTGGGGACGATCGAATGGATCGACGACGGTCGTATCCCCGTCGTATCCGAGGGCGTGATAAATCGTCGCCACGAAATCGCCGACGGGAACCGGATTATCAATCGGTTCGGCGGCCAGTTTGTCGCTCTTGCCGTAAACCTGCCCCCCTTGGATCCCTCCCCCTGCCAGGACAGTGCTGTAGACATTCGCCCAGTGATCGCGACCGGGGGGACTATTCCCGTTGATGACCGGTGTCCGGCCGAAATCACCCGTCCATGCGACAAGCGTGGTCTCGAGTAAACCCCGATCTGCCAGATCGTCAAGCAATGCACCGAACGCCCGGTTCAGCGGGGGGAGTAACCGATCTCGCGTATGTTCCAGGTGGTGCGAGTGCGTATCCCACCCACCGAAGATGACGGTGACCAGTGAGACCCCCGCCTCCACGAGCCGACGTGCAACCAGGCAACTGCGCCCCAGACGGTCATTCCCGTATTTCTCGCGAAGAGAGACCGGTTCGTGCTCGATATCAAAGCCTTTCCACGTCGATTCGGCCCCCAGCACATCCAGAGCCTGCGTTTGCTGCCGCATCCAGTCCCGCAACAACGGAGTACCAGCGCCGATTTTCTGCTGCCCTAGGCGGCTCTGTAATTCCAGACGCTGTTCCAGACGCCCCCCGAGGAGTTCTTTCTGCAACTGGAAACCGGGGGGCATCATTCCCGGTAGACTCGCTTCACCAGTTCCCGGCGAGTTATTGAAATCTTCGTTGAGCTTGAAATAGCCATAATCCATCACGAGCGGATCATACTTTCGGCCGAGGAACCCGGCGCTCTGGCCGGCCCATTCACGGCCGGGACCATCCTGTGTAATCCACATCGGTAACTGAACCGCGGCGGGAAGTCCGCGCTGCGAGCCCCGCAACTGATTGAGCACAGCGCCCACGGCCGGATAGTCCCGCCGATCCAGAAACGGCTCACCTTCACGGGGGACGTTCGGAAATCCCGTGAGGTTGTAATGGACCCCGGCCCCATGAAAGAGTGCGTTACCCCCGTGATACACCGAACGAATGATCGCCAGTCGATCTGCCTGGTGGGCCAGATTGGGCAGCAATCCACAAATGTCGATCCCCGGTACGTTGGTCGAAATTGTGGGGAACAGACTGCGGGCAGGGCCGGGTGCTTCCGGCTTCATATCGAACGTTTCCTGCTGGGGTGCCCCACCCAGCATATAGAGCATGATACAGGCTCGCGCGGTGCCGGTCGGCGAGGCTCCGACAGCTCCCTTCGGCTGCGTCGTCGCGGCAACCTGCGTTTCCCTCGCGTCACCCCGATTCGCCCGCAACTGCGAAACTGAAAGCCCCAATGCCGACAGTCCACCCACCTGAAGACACGTCCGACGCGACAGAGGTGTGAAGGCTCGGAGCATTTCCACGTCACCGGAAGAGAGTTACACGGCAGAAACCTCTCGGAGCATACAACGTCACCACGGAATTGTAACCACAATTCCGGGCAGGTGTTCATTCCTCACTTCGGCGTGCTGCAAGCGCCGCAAGGACACAGCACGGAGACACTGCTAAGCGGCAGGGATCTTGAACAGCGATAGAGCCTTCTGTTGCAACCGTCGGTCACATTGAACTCAATGGGTTCCTGTCGAGTTCCAACAAGGTTGGTTGTTCGTGCCGACGGAGACGTCGGCGGTCCCGGGATCGCCGACGTCCCCGTCGGCTTCCTTTCGGGCGTCGCGACTTCCTTGCAAGTCGCAGCCTCCGTCTGTGGCTCCCAACAGTGGCGGAAAGAACAGGCTGCTGAACCGGGACACTCAATTACGAGGCATGGCGCATCCGCAGCGTGGGCTTTTCGAGTGTGACGACGGTATTCGGGGGCACGCTTTCATAGACCGAGGCCCCCGCTCCGATGACCGAGTTTCGCCCGATGGTGGTCGATCCCCCCAGCACTGTCGCGTTGGCGTAGACGACGACGTGATCTTCAATAGTGGGATGACGTTTGAGTGTCCGCACCAGATTTCCCGCGTCGTCCCGCACGAAGCTCAACGCCCCCAGCGTCACTCCCTGGTACAGCTTCACGTGGCTGGCAATCTCACAGGTCGCACCAATGACGACACCGGTGCCGTGATCGATGAAGAACGAGGGGCCGATGGTTGCGCTCGGATGAATATCAATCCCCGTTCTGCCATGCGCCCACTCGGAAATCATCCGTGGAATCAGGGGAATCTTCAGACGGTCGATTTCATGTGCCAGACGATAAATCGTAATGGCTTCGAGTCCGGGATAGCAGAAGATGATTTCATCGAGACTTCCGGCCGCCGGATCGCCGTCGAAAGCCGCCTGGACGTCGGTTGCCAGGACACGTCGAATTGACGGGAGTGCCGAAAGGAATTCGATCGCCCGTTCCTGTCCCAGCGCCTCGAAATCGGGCTGGACGTCCTCGCACGTCAGTTTATTCTTGCGTCGATAATCGTGCCGCAGCGCGCGGGCAAACTGCTGTGTTAAGCGATCGTGCAGACTGTCGATCAGATCGCCAATGTGATAGGTCACATTGCCCAGATGCAGATTCTGGCGCTTCCGGTAGCCGGGGTAGAGGATCTCTTTCAGGTCCTCTGCAATTTCGATCACCATGTCGACGCTGGGGAGCGGACAGTGACCCAAATGATTGATCGTCTCGATCTCGTGATAAGTATCCACGATCCGATCGGTCAGCTCGGGAAGTCGTTCCTTAAGACGAATGTCAGTGGCCATAAGCCATTCCTTAATTTACTGCTGATTCCCGAGCCAATTTCTGAATGTCAAATCCGGTTCCGGCAGCAATTGTGTTACGGCAATCGAATCGATTCCGTTCTGGATCGCTGACTGTTTTCGCTGATCCACACACCGTGTGACAGGAATCGGCGGATCATTCGTAGACGGTTCACAGAATCCCACTTTCCGCACAGATTGAATCATTCGCAACGATGCAACGAACGGAATTTTGAATAAAGTCACCGAATTCTATCCAGCTTATCAAGTGCCCGGTCAACGCAAGAGAGACTCTCGATTTTGCCCAAACGCCAAACTCCGCCTGAGCGAAGAGACCGTTCAGCCGCTCCCTCACCCGCCGACGAGTCTCAGCCGGATTTCCAGGATAGAGGAAGACCGACAGGCCCTTGAGGTATGACCGAGCCACTTGGGCGAAGCTGCGCGATGATTCCCGCCAGCCAGACTTTGCGGGCTCTAGACCCAATTGTGTCGCAGACTAAACAACGACGACGATGACGAAAGGTGTCGACGTTGCCGGCAATAGCTGCTGTGTGCGACGTAGCGATGCTTTCAGGGAGACTATTTTCAGCGGCTGTGCCGGTGGACGTTCCCTGTGAGACATGAAGCGGCCTGGGATAACCAGCACCGCAGCAACGCTTTCGTTCCTGACTCACCAATTAGGGATGCCCCATGCTGTTGTCCGATTCGCAGGAGCGGACCGCACCCTCGGAAGGCCGTCCAGTGGATTACTGGCTGGAGACCCGGCGTCCATTCTGCAACCTGATCTTCCTTTTCCCGCTGCTTGTCGTTTACGAAGCGGGCGTGCTGCTGACGGGTGGATTCGACGGAAATTCCATTCGGAATGGTGCCGATGCCTGGATGCGCCACTGGCTGTTGCGAGCGGGAATTGATCTTTTCTGGCTGTTGCCTCTGCTGCTGCTGAGCGTCCTCCTCGCCTGGCACCTGACTGTACGACAACCCTGGAGAATGAAGTGGGAGACGCTGGGGGGCATGATGGCGGAAAGCCTGCTCTACGCGTTCGTCCTGATCATGCTGGGCCAGTTGACGGACTACGGTTTTCGATACGCATCATCGCTCAC
The DNA here is from genome assembly GCF_041860085.1 of Schlesneria sp. DSM 10557. Classification (NCBI taxonomy): domain Bacteria; kingdom Pseudomonadati; phylum Planctomycetota; class Planctomycetia; order Planctomycetales; family Planctomycetaceae; genus Schlesneria; species Schlesneria sp. DSM 10557. Next base: position 4,419,205 of record NZ_CP124747.1, on the reverse strand, counting down.
CGTGCAACCGGACCTGCAGCAACTGCAGCTCGAGGATGATTATGTTGCGAACGGCTTCCTGATCCGGCTGGTGACGTATATGGGGGCCGGGATCTACGAAGAATTTCTGTTTCGGCTCTGCCTGCTACCCGCTCTGTACGGGGCCATCCGACTGCTGATGATTCCGCGTCACTGGGCTTTGCTCGGAACCGTGGTGATCTCGAGCGTCGTGTTTTCACTGGCGCATTACCTCGGACCTTCGACGGATGGTTCCCTGCTGCAGTTAGTCATCGACGCCATCGGGCGGGTGAAATCCCGTCCTGAACTGTGGTTCGGATTCGTCTTCCGCACGCTGGCGGGGATCTTCTTTGCAGGATTGTACTTCTTCCGCGGCTTCGGGATTGCGGTCGGTGCACACGCCGCCTACGACGTCTTCGTCGGCATTGTCCTGATTAACGAGCTCTGATCACGGCCGTAGCGAACGACCGGGGGCGAATTACGTCGAAGATCCACCCAGCCGGATCAGGTCGACCAGTTCGGCCGTCGACATCTTCGCCGCCGCATCGGTCCCTTCCAGAATTCCCGCCACCAGTCCGCGCTTATCGGCGTGCAGTTTCAAGATCTGCTCTTCGATGGTTTCCTTCGAGACGAACCGGTAGACCGTGACGGGACGAGTCTGACCAATCCGGTGAGCACGATCGGTCGCCTGGTCCTCGACCGCCGGATTCCACCAGGGATCCAGGTGCAGCACGTAATCGGCAGCCGTTAGATTCAGTCCTGTCCCCCCCGCCTTGAGCGAGATCAGGAATAACTCACCCTCGCCCCGCTGAAACGCCTCAACCGCCTGCTGACGTTTTTTGGCAGGAGTCGATCCATCGAGATACTGGTACTCAATCTTTCGCAGATCGAGTGCCTCGCGCACCAGTGCCAGATGCTGCGTAAACTGACTGAAGACCAGCGCCCGGTGTCGTCCCTCGCGCAGTTCCTCGACCGTTTCCAGAAACAGATCCAGCTTGGCCGACGAGTGCTTCCACTTCTTGTCGACCAGACGGGGATGGCAGGCCAGCTGACGCAGCCGGGTCAGAGCGGCCAGTACAACGAATCGCTGATCTTTCTCTGCCCCATCGATCAGGTTCGTGAGATTCTTGACCGCCCATAGCCGGGCATCTTCATAGATTCGCCGCTCTTCTGGCGAGAGTTCCGCCGTTAACTGAATCTCGGTCCGTGCGGGGAGTTCTGAAAGGACTTCGCTTTTGGTCCGCCGCAAGATGAATGGACGGATGACACGCGAGAGCGCCTGCTTGCGTTCCGGATCTTTGCTCTTCTCAATGGGTTCCGCAAAGACGTCACGAAAGCGTTCCCAGCTACCAAACAGGCCGGGAGAGACGGCTCGGAAAACGCTCCACAAATCGCCCAGGTGATTTTCGGCCGGCGTCCCGGTCAGAGCCAGTTTCCAGTCGGCCTGAATCTCGCGTACGGCCGCTGCTGTTTTGGTCTGGCTATTCTTCACGGCCTGTGCTTCGTCCAGCACCAGCGTCCCCCACTGAATGGTGCTCAGTTCGGAAACATGCTGCTGCAACAGGTGATAGCTGGTGATGAGCAGATCACCCTTTGTCAGCGTCTTGAGAAAATCGACCCGGTCCGTATCGCGATACAGGATCGGTCGCAGGGTGGGGGCGAAGCGTTCGACTTCACGCATCCAGTTAAAACCGACGGACACGGGTGCCACGATCAGCGTCGGGCCCTTTTCTCGCCGATCCAGCAGGACGGCCACCGTCTGGACGGTCTTCCCCAGACCCATGTCGTCGGCCAGACACCCTCCGACGCCCCATTCGGCCAGCCGTCTCAGCCACTTGTAACCTTCGACCTGATAGTCCCGCAGGTCGGCCTGCAGGGTCGAAGGAACAACCGGTTCCAGATTCGTGGCCAGGTGCAGGCGTTTCAGTGATTCCTTCCACTTTTTGCTCGCCTTGAGCGTCACCTGATCGTCAAGCACGTCTGACAGTAGAGGAGCGGCTGTCGCGTTGATCTCCAGCTTTCCCCGGTTGGAGTGCACCATGTCAGCCAGGTTGGCGAGGCGATCTCGAAACTCCTTGGAGATCACGGCGAACTGTCCTTTGCCGAGATCCAGATACCGCCGGCCGCCACGAAGAGCCGTCAGCAGTGTGGCCAACGGAAATTGCTGGCCCCCCAGCGTGATCGATCCTGACAGTCCGAACCAGTCATGATGATCCTTGATCTCGACTCGCAGAGCAGCGGGCGTTATCTCACCCACCACGTTCATTTGCCGTTGTGAGTCTTCGGGCCACAGGACGGTGGGGTCACCCTCGGGCCGGGAGCGAAGCGCATCCAGCAGATCAAGCACATCATCATCCGTTGCGACCTGCCAGTGAAACAGCCCTTGTGCGGTGAAGCGATTCAGGAACAGGTCGTTCGCCAACTGCTGAGCGTCGCGGCGTTCTGCCGCGGGATCTCGCTGGACCTGCACTCGCTTTTCCTCGATCAGACCGGCCACCTCGTCAGGTCCTTCGCCGGGCGTGAAGTAAGGTCCTTCGGGCGCAGGTTGAACCTCTAACTGAATCGTCGCTCCCACCAGGGCGTGCGGAGTCACACGGAGAAACAATCGCTGCTGTGCGTCAACCAGTTCCCCTTTTAACGAGACGGGTAAACCGACCGGGAGCTTTGCTTCGAGTGCGGGGAGCCTTTGCAGAAAATGGGGCTGTGCTTCCGGGGGAATCGCCGGACTGTGTTCGAAGAGAGAAAGAATCAGCTTCCAGAGTTCGACTTCCGCCCTGATCACGTGGATCTGGGCAGCATCCATATCGATGGCAATCCCGCAAATGTGATTGCAGGGATAGAAATGAGCGAACTGAGAGACCTCGCGACCGCTGATCGAGGGAATCAGTTCCCAATTTTCACCCTTCTCCTCGATCCGAAGGCCAAGTTGCCCTTTCACCACCTCCATTTTCGTGGTTTCGAAAAAGACCTGAGGATGCCCCACTAGTTTTTCGCACAGGGTCCCGATCTGGTCGGTCGTCGGAAGCCAGTAGGCGAAACGCGATGATCGTGATGCTTGCAGCACCTCGAGATCCGCGGGAAGCAGTTCGATACTGGTGTCGTAATGAAGTTGATCCCAGTCGATCGCGCGACCCTTATTCCATCCTCCCCGTTTACTGGGCGTCTGTTCCACCGGTTCCATGGTGAGCGTGGAATAGGGACCGATCATCAGGCGCCAGGCCAGTCGCGATCGGGGGACCGAGGGGACTTGTGGTTTGGGCGCGTCAGCGGCGTGAAGAAACTGATCCAGATTGCGAAGGGCGACGGACCACACAGGTTTGCTGGAATTCAGCACCTCCTTCAGCATCGCCGAGCCAGGTTCCGAGAGTTTCTGAAGCAGAACGGTCAATGCGGCAAACGTGTGTTCACAAAACAGGCCATTGAAGTTTTCGCACGAGCAACTCGGGATCAGTCGGGACTGATTGTCTTTCGTACTCTCTTGTTTGACCAGAACCAGCGCACGCATCACGCCGCGAACAGAGCATTCAAAATAGAAGAACGAAATTTCGGGATCGTACGTCGGACCAGCAATCCGACCGACCCAGCGAGATCCTGCCTTCTCCGCGCGCCGACTGTGGCGTCTGATAAGCGTTTGAATCTGATCCAGAATCTGTTGAGCAGCCTCATCCCTCACCGCGGATTTCGCGGGCACATCGTCTGATGCGGATTTTGCCAGGGCTCCACGATTCGAATGCATTGCTGGCATCCTGCCTTAGAAAAAGAACTCTTCCTGTCACCTCTGTTCAGACACTGAAATTAGTGGGAATGGCTCACTGAGTCACTTCACTCAGAAAAATTTTGTCGGCGAAAGATTTTGTCCGCGACCGGGAATGCATTCTCACTGCTGACACTTCACGGCACACTCCTACGAAGTGAGATTCACAGCGCGGCAATTTCCCTGATGAAGCAGATCGTCGGGGGTGACCATCAGACTCGTCCTGACCGTCTTCACTGCGAAGTCTGAGCCCGAAGTCCCATCACTGGCTCAGTCCCTACATCGAATTTCCGTGCTCCCGGCGGCGTCAGTTTCGCGTGACGGGGACTTCTCGATCAGTCTGCGTTGGCTTATAGTTTTGCCTCAGGTCCATACGGTCGAGTCGCTCGACAATTCGGCGCGTGCCGCCCCATTTCCTGCCGCTTCCCGCAATCTCACGGCACCCCGATCAGTACGAAGTTCAATGCGAACAGTTTCGAAGGACGGATGATGCAAGACTACGAAAAGCTGGGCGTCTTTTATCTCGGCAAACTGTTCAACATGAAAACGCGTGAGGTCAAAAGTGATTCCCCCGTCCTGTATGACGCGAAGGATCTGACCACCCATGCCGTCTGTGTGGGGATGACCGGCAGCGGAAAAACGGGTCTGTGTTTGTCGCTGCTGGAAGAGGCCGCCATCGACAATATCCCGTCGATCTGCATTGATCCCAAAGGGGATCTGGGCAACCTGCTGCTCACCTTTCCCAACCTGCTGCCCGAAGACTTCCGGCCCTGGATCGACCCTGCAGACGCCACCCGCGCCGGCCTCTCGCCTGATGACTACGCTGCAAAAATGGCGAAGACCTGGAAAGAGGGACTGGCAAGCTGGGGACAACCCCCCGAACGGATCAAACGATTCCGCGATGCCGTGGATATCTCGATTTACACACCCGCCAGTAACGCGGGTCTGCCGCTGACTGTGATGAAATCGTTCGCGGTTCCGAATGACAAGATTCTGGACGATTCCGAAGCGATGCGCGAACGGGTCGCCTCGGCCGCGTCTGGCCTACTCGCTCTGCTGGGAGTCGACGCCGACCCGCTACAGAGCAAGGAACATATCCTGCTTTCAACCATTCTGGACCGTTCCTGGAGAGACAAGAAGGATGTCGACCTGGGGTTATTGATCCGCCTGATCCAGAAGCCCAACTTCACCAAGGTCGGGGTGATGGATATCGAGAGTTTCTACCCTGCCAAGGAACGAATTGCGTTCGCCATGAAGCTGAACAACCTGATCGCCTCGCCCGGCTTTCAGGCATGGCTCGAAGGTGAATCTCTCGATATTCAGCGACTGCTTTACACGCCTGAAGGGAAGCCCCGTCTGACCATCATTTCGATCGCTCACCTGAGCGACAGCGAGCGAATGTTCTTTGTGACCATCCTGCTGAATGAAATGGTGAGCTGGATGCGGTCGCAGACCGGAACCTCGAGTCTGCGTGCCATCCTGTATATGGATGAAATTTTCGGCTACTTCCCCCCCATGACCAATCCCCCCTCCAAGACGCCGATGCTGACGCTGCTGAAGCAGGCTCGCGCCTTCGGACTGGGTGTGGTTCTGGCCACACAGAACCCCGTGGACCTGGACTATAAAGGCCTTTCCAATGCCGGAACCTGGTTCCTGGGCCGACTGCAGACTGAACGTGACAAAGCCCGAGTGCTGGAGGGCCTGGAAGGGGCCTCGGCCGCAGCGGGTGCATTGTTTGATCGTGGTGAAATGGAAAAGATCCTGGCAGGGCTGGGGAATCGTGTCTTCCTGATGAACAACGTCCACGAAACGCACCCCATCGTGTTCCAGAGCCGGTGGGCCCTGTCGTTCCTGCGAGGCCCGGTGGACCGCAGCCAGATCGCGAAACTGATGGCCGAAAAGAAGGGAACGCGAGCGGCCTCTTCGGTGCAGTCGGTTGCCGTCCTGGGTCTCAACTCGGCAGGAGGCCAGCATCCCGTCCTCCCCCCTGGGGTCGAAGAAGTGTTTCTCGCCGGGGAAACCAGCCTGCTGGGCGATGCAAAGTTGCTCTATCGACCGGGAATCCACGCCAGCGTCCGTGTGCGGTTCGTTCAGGCGTCAGCAGGGGTCGACACCCAACAGGATCTGACCGTCTTCCTTCCCGCCATCGAACAGATTTCGCCCACGATTTACGACGCAGCCGAGGTCACAACCGACGCAGGATATACGTTGCAGGAGCAGGCCGAAGCCGGGGCGACATTCGCCGACCTCCCCACGGCGTTGAATCAGCAGAAGACGTTCGAAGGTTTGAAGACCGCATTGAAGGACCATATCTACAAGACCCAGAAACTGTCCCTGTGGAAGTTCGCGGAACTGAAAGAGACGTCGAAAGAAGGGGAAAGTGAAGGGGACTTCCGTGTCCGTATGGCCCATCGCCTGAAAGAAGAGCGAGACCTGGCGGTGGAAAAACTACGGGCGAAGTACAGCTCGAAACTCGCGACCATACAGGAACAGTTGCGCAAGGCTTTGCAGAAGGTCGAGAAAGAGAAACTGGAATCCCGCAATCAGACCATGCAGGCAGGTGTGACAGTGGTGACCTCAATCCTGGGAGCCGTCTTCGGGAGAAAGGCGACGTCCGTGACTAACATGGGCCGGATCGCCACAGGCGCTCGTGCGGCCGGCCGAATGGGTGCTCAGAAGCAGGATGTGGCGCTGGCGGAAGAGTCGGTCGAAGCGATTCAGGCACGCTACGACAAACTGAACGAACAGTTTGAAGGGGAAGCGACAGCGTTGCTGGAAAGTGCTGCCCCGGAGAACATCAAGCTGCAGGAGACCAGCATTACCCCGAAGAAGACCGATGTCACTGTCGACCAGTTTGCACTTTGCTGGACGCCTTGGATCGTCGACGCGAAAGGGAATGCGGAACAAGCCTGGTAGAACAAGATCCCCTCTCTGCCCAGGTCGGTCTCTGCAGTACCACGATTACAGTACCACGATCGCGGCACTGGGTCGTCTTCGGGTGCTCACCCAACGACTGTCCGTTCGGCCCACGCCGCGTCCTGGACGGACAACTTAGGGCCCCCGCGGCTGGGACTTGGCTCCCCAGGCTTTCAGGTGCGGATGCGTGTCAGAATGTAGATCAATGCGACGGCCCCGACGGTCGACATCAGCAGATTGCCGATGATGCCGTAGGCAGACAGGCCGACCACGGCGAAGAGGGCGCTGCCGACGAACGAACCGATGACTCCGATGATGAGATTACCAAGGACTCCAAAGCCCCGGCCCTTCATAATCTGACCGCTCAGCCAGCCTGCGGCGATCCCGACCAATAACGACCAGATAATGCTCATGTTGGGTTCTCAATCCATCTGAAGTCGTAAACAACCGTCCCGCGCAGAACATTCGATCGCATCACGATTCGTTTATTCGCACAATCACTCCGTCTCTTCGATCGACGTATGTAACGTGTACGTCGCATGATCTTAAGGCGTCGGAAATACGGCGGAAAGCCTATCAAACCGTTTTCATGCGAGGGGCAGAACTGAAAACTCATCTTGGTGAATCACGCCAATTGCTGTACATTTCGGACCTCCTCCTCGTTCAATTCGTGATGATGTCCGCCTTTTGGCAAGCTAACATTCATGCTCCGCTTGAGGTATTTCCGCTGCGTTTGGGCCCTCCGCACCCGCGCATCGATTCGATGCGTCAGTGCGACATTCTTTCTTTTCCTTGTCCTGACTCAGTTAACGGGTTGTGGCACGACGCGAATGTCTGACACCCTGCGAACGGGGACAGAGCAAATTCTGCTCTCGGCCGCGATCGACCGCTGTATCAGCGAGATGGATTTTTCAGAGCTCAGCGGAAAAGACGTTTACTTCGACCCGCAGTACCTGAGAGGCGTTTCGGATGAGGGCTACATCGTCAGTACCATCCGACAACGACTGCTCGCCGAGGGTGTGTTCCTGAAATCGGTGAGGGACGAAGCGACTTACGTCGTTGAAGCACGAGCGGGGGCGGTAGGAACGAACCGCCAGGATGTCCTGATCGGTATCCCCCAGACCAGCCTTCCCACAGGGGCCTTGACGGCGGGGATTCCTTCGGTAATTCCTGAAATTCCCTTTGCAAAGAAGACTCATCAGAAGGGTGTCGCAAAGATCGCCGTGTTTGCTTACAACCAGACGACCGGTCAGGCCCTGTGGCAGTCTGGCGCCACGCCCATCACGGCCGACGCCCGCGACACCTGGATTTTTGGTACAGGCCCGTTCCAGCGGGGTTCCATCTACGCCGGTGCCAGTTTTGCCGGTCAGCGTGTCCCCGGGTGGAATACCGACAAGGCGATCGCCTCCCGTCCACCTGCCAAGGGGATCCCCGTCAACGTGGCTCAGACGTTTGACGAAGATCCGGATGTCGTTCCACCGTCGCCGAAGTTGCTGGCAGAAAAGAAAGCCGAGAACAAAGCGACACCAGCGCTTTTCACTCCGGCGGTCCCACCAAGCCAGCCTCAGCCAGGACGAGCCCCTTCACCCATTCCATCCCCCTCCACGGCTCCTGCGGCCGCGACCGGATTCAGCGCCTCCAGCATGTTCAACATCACGGGAGGACAGCCCTCGAATGGATCCTCAGGTGGCAATGCTGCGGCCGCCAGTGCAGGGCTGCTGATCTTCAAGAACTCAACAAAGCCGGTCGAGTAGGCTCAGCGGCGAAGCGGCCCGGGACGTACCCCTTCCACGCGTGAAACAACGAACGTGTCCTGACTTGCTGAGTGCGATGGGGAAGAGGAGCCGAAGAGGTAATTTGCGCTGACGGGCCAATGTCGCAGCGGGGCAGGGACCCTCCCCTGAGACCGGGAAGATTTGCGCTGGGCGGTCTGTTAGACTTCTCTAGTCTGTGAAGTCAGTGCTGTGCTACAATCGTACTCCCTTTGCGGGGCCGCAGAGGATCAGGATTTCCCTCCTGGCCCTCCTCGAGATTCCTTCTTGTGCCGTGTCGTGCGGTGTATCCACTGATTCGCCTCGAAAGTCACCGCATGTCGACTGTATCTCAAGACGAACGTCGCAAACCCTGGGAAGAACATAACGTCTTCGCGTCGCTCGTTCTGGCGGTTCTGATCCCGGGATTGGGACATCTCTACCAGGGTCGGACGATCAAGGGTCTGATTTATCTCTTCGGAATCCTGGGCCTGTTCCTGTGGGGCGTTGTGCTGGGCGAGGGAATCGTCGTCTACAACCTTCCGGAACGGGGTGCCACACGTCAGATCACGCTGCACTATGCTGCTCAGTTGGGAGCAGGGGCCGTCTCGTATCCGGCTTTGTGGCAGACAAGACGAATGGCCAAGGACAACCATGCGGTCCGCCAGCTGGAACGTCCCCTCTCCGCGAAATTCTCGGGTCACCTGATCAACATGACCAGCGAAAAAGTGGAAGGTCCTCTCGTGGGGACCGTGAAGCTGGAACCGACCAAAGGAGAGTACGGGGCGGAAACGGCGGGCGTCTTCACTGGAACACTGAATGGCAAACCCATTGAACTACCGCTGGAAGGAAGCTTCTACCTGGATCCCCCGATTGGGGCTGGTTTTCGCAGAACGCTGAAATGCAACGTCGCTGCCGCGACAGAGGACGGATCGAGTCCAGGGACGATGATCACCGGTTTTATTCCACGCTCGCTCGTGAACTCCTACGGCGTCCCCCCCGACCCGGACCAGTTACAGGAAGTAACGGGACGGCTGGGCAAGCAGCACGAACTGGCTCTGGTCTTCACCTGGATTGCAGGTCTGTTGAACATACTGGCCATCTGGGATTGCGTTCAGGGACCCGCTTATGGCTTTGGTGACGAAACCTGGACGAAGAACGAACCGGAAAAGGACCCCACCAGTCCACCCGCTCCTGTTCCCGCCACCAATCCCACGCCCACCGCTTGAGTAAACTGTTCAATGACACTGACCACACTACTTTTGGCTCAATCGACCAACGTGACCTGGTATCTGGTTCCGCTGGCGATGGTGATCAGCCTGGTCTACAGCACGAGCCGGTTCGAATTGCCGGACCGCATCCTGCGTCGTGCAACGTGGCTCTTCCTGCAGATCCTGGGGTTCATGGGAGCGGTCTTTGTCCTGCTCTGGATCCTCTCCTACAAGCTCTGAACACCTCGCACGAACCGCTCGGTGCAGCGCAAGGGAAGCCCCGGATGACGCATCATCGCGGGGACCGGGCTGAAAGCGGCCGCAAGAGATATTCCACAGGTGCGGGCCAACCAACTTCCGCCCCGCTCTCAACACCACGAGCGAGTGCGAAAGTCGACGCGGTGTTCAATTCACCCTTCGCTCGAGCGGACGGGAAACCCGGCTCAAGACTGTCATGCAGGGGATTTCCCGCGACGTGTCCGGGATGTTGGTCGCGACCGCGACGCAGGAGCCGGGCTCGATTTGTTGCTGAGCGACAGCGACCATCAAGTCTGGTGACATCAAAAGCGAAAAACCAGCTCTCACGAATGAGGCTGGTTTCGGTATTTTCAGTCACTGACACCACAGGCCGCCATTAAGAGGCTGCCGGGATCAAAACTAGTTGGATGCAGGAGCAGACAACTTGTTGATCAAGCGGGTCAGACGTGACTTATCGCGTGAGGCCTTGTTGGGGTGGATCAGGTGCTTGGCAGCCGATTGATCCAGCTTCTTGATCGCGAGTTTCAGCACAGCCTGTGCATCTTCGACTTTGACAGCGCCGGTTGTGACCGCAGCAGCGGCGGTGCGAACCTTCTTGACCGACGTTCGCAGAGCGGAACGGTCATTTCGGTTCTTCAACCGACGGGTTTGCATTTTTCGAAGAGCGCGTCTGGCACTGTCTGTATTCGGCATTGAATCGTAACCACAAGGTTGGACTGACTGTAGCGTTCACCAGAAACCCCTTCCGCGCGCCACGACCCGCGAAGGGAGAGAGAGCATAAACGAAGCGTGAGGAAGTTTCCAGTCTGTTTTGCGGCGCAATTTTCTACGGAATCCGCAAAGTCCGACCATTGCTTTTCAGTTTCTCTGCAATGCCCGGTTTCTGGCGTGTTCGACCCTTTACTCGTTCAACGATCACCATCGTCATTTTATCGGCCAACTCTTTCGCGATTGCCACACGAAATCGACGCCGGTTGTCGAAGGGTCGACCGTCGTCACAACTTGCTCACGAGACAATTCGGAAGTCTCACGATGGCGGCACAGGCTCCCCGTCCCTCGTCACCGGGATGCCAGGTTGCGTTGCAACTCCTCTCGTCCAGGCATGATACACTCGTCGCTTCGGCACGCGCGGACGATGGCCGTCCGTTCCTCGGAGACGTGTCGGCCTGAGTCCATCTGAATTTTTTGCAGGAATCAACGTGATACAATTCCGCGGCACACGGTTTGTCGCGAATGCGACTCGCAGCTTCGTTCCTGCCTCCGTCACGTTTCCCACTGGGGGTCTGAGGGGGATCTGCTACTGTTCGAGCGACTCCATTCCAGAACGTTCGCGGACTTCAGAGGGAATTTCGTCAGATGGCTGCTGAGTCGCTCGGTCGAGCGTTGGTCCACCGCAATTACCGCCTCTTCCTGCTCGGTCAGGGAATCTCGCTGATCGGGACGTGGATGCAGCAGGTGGCGTTGTCGTGGATGCTGTATCGACTGACGGATTCGCCGGCGCTCCTGGGGATGATCAGCTTTACCACCCAGATTCCGAGCCTCATTCTGTCGCCGCTCGCCGGTGTCGCGGCCGATCGCTGGAATCGTCATCGCGCGTTGCTCGTGACACAGGTGCTGGCCATGATTCAGGCGACGCTGGTCGTCATCGTGGTTTATTCCGGGGGAGATCTCGTCTGGAAACTGGTCGGCCTGGGCTTCCTGCTGGGCGTGATCAATGCCTTTGATATGCCGTTGCGGCAATCGTTTCTGGTCGAAATGGTCCCTGACCGACAGCATCTCTCCAACGCGATCGCCTTGAATTCGTCAATCGTCAACGGGGCGCGCCTGGTCGGGCCGTCGCTGGCCGGACTGATCATCGCCGCCTGGGGAGAATCTGTCTGCTTTCTGCTGAATGCCGTCAGCTACGTCGCGGTCCTGGGGGCGCTGCTGGCAATGCGCGACTTGCCGATACGCCAGCACATTCATCATGGTTCGGCTCTGGAGAGGCTGCACGCCGGCATGTCCTATGCCTTCCGGTTTGCCCCGTTGCGCGTGCTGCTGATGCTGCTGGCGGTCGTCAGTTTCATGGCCATGTCGACCAGCGTGCTGATTCCGGTTTTCGCCCGAGATATCCTGCAGGGGGGAGCACGAACGCAAGGATTTCTCATGGGCGCCAACGGGATTGGTGCCTTGGCAGCCGCACTTTACCTGGCGTCACGGAAGTCGGTACTCGGACTGGGGCGTGCCATCCTGCTGGCCACGGTCTGTTACGGTGTCAGCCAGATCGCATTCTCGTTTTCGGATCGGCTGCCACTGTCGCTTCCCATCATGGCGCTCTCTGGCTTTTGCATGATGCTGCAGATGGCCTCGACGAACACGCTGATTCAGACCATCACGGAAGAAGACAAGCGAGGCCGGGTGATGAGCCTGTACGCGATGGCCTTCACCGGTGTCGCTCCGCTGGGAAGCCTGTTCGGAGGAGCCATGGCCGCTCAAATCGGTGCCCCCGCCACGGTCCGGCTGTGCGGAACATGCTGTATTGCGGCCGGCATCGCCTTCGGACTGCAGATTCCTCGCATGAGAAAGCTGGTTCGCCCTATTTACGAAGCGGCAGGAATCCTGCCGAAACCCGTCTCTGCCATCACCCCCATCGAAAGTTGATCGGCGAGGTACCGGGGCCAACACGCGCCAGGTTCCGTCACGAGTGCAAAGACGGAGCTTCGCGACGGCGGGTCTGGAGAAGAGATTCACCTTTCCCGGGACGTTTTCTTCTCCCGGTCTTCCCCAAAAATCCGCTCGAGCGAACGAATACCCGGCAATTCCGTTTCCGGGACAAGCACTATTCGCATGTTCAGATTCGATTTCTGATCAGACGCTGCAACCTGCCGCAGTGCCGGGACCGACGGGGACAACGGAACAGCGCCCATTTGCGGGCCGCGTCCCCTCGGCAACACATAAATCGAGTCAATTATGTGACGACGCCGTGATCATTGCCCTGCCATTGCTCGCAAAATGACAGCACGACATCACACGAGCACAATTCAACATCGATCGATACGAGTGAGTGACGTATTCGGCAGCGTTTGTGTGTGGGAGGCCCCCGGGGTGGCCCCCTCTCTGCTTCGGAAAGTACAGATTTACACGAGATTGGTTGGTTTGCCTAAATGCTGCCGGTTATTATGCTAAGAAAGCGATCGAGGTCGTGTTTAATCCTGCGTTTTCCACCCACCGGGTGGTGCTGAAGCGTGTTTGACTCGATCGCCATGACTATCCCGCCTGGAATACCGCATCGACCAACCTGCCCAGATTTCGCCTCGCTTGCGAACCATCCTCATACGACTTCCTACCCGGAGAACCCGCTTGTGGAACCTTCTTCGTCTTTGCCGCCCGATCAGCCCACAGCTCGAAGAAACTTTCTGGCAGTCGCCGGCTCGCTCGTCGCGGGGGCCATTGTCAGTCTGACACCGCTCATGGCGGGGCTGGCCTTCTTCCTCGACCCGGTTCTCCGCAAGAAAGAGACGTTCAAAGGGGGAGACGCGGACGGCTTCCTGCCGGTCACCACTCTGAGCGAACTTCCTGACGACGGAACTCCGCTGCGGTTCGCTCTGCTGGCAGATAAAGTCGATGCCTGGAATCAGTTCAAGAATCAATCGATCGGCACGGTCTACCTGCGGAAGTTCGAAGGCAATCAGGTCATTGCTTTTAACGACACCTGTCCGCACCTGGGATGTAAGGTGGATTACCAGGAAGCGAGCCAGACGTTTCTGTGTCCTTGTCACGCCAGCGCCTTCAAACTCGATGGCGAGCGGATGAACCATATTCCTCCTCGAAATCTGGACACCCTGGAAGTCAAAACGGATTCGAACGGAAAAGTCTGGGTCAAGTACCAGGACTTTCAGTGCGGTGTTGAGAAGAAGGGGGCCGTCTAATTATGAATTCTCTACTCGACTGGCTGGACGTTCGCACGGGTTACAAAGCTCTTGTTCACGAAGCTTTGAACGAACCGATTCCGGGCGGAGCGAAATGGAAGTACGTCTGGGGCAGCACCCTGACCTTCGTCTTCGCGGTCCAGGTCATCACCGGCTTCTTCCTGTGGAGCGCTTACAGCCCCAGCACCCTGACCGCCTGGGAAAGTGTTTACTACATTCAGCATGTCATGAGCTTTGGCTGGCTGGTCCGCGGCATCCACCACTTCGCTGCACAGGCCATGATGGTGCTGCTCGGTCTGCACTTTATGCAGGTCGTCATTGCAGGGGCCTACCGGGCTCCGCGGGAAGTTAACTTCTGGCTGGGACTGGTCCTGCTGCAGATTGTGCTGGGTCTTTCGCTGACCGGATACCTGCTGCCATGGGACCAGAAGGGCTATTACGCCACGAAGGTCGCCACCAACATCGTCGGCGTAACCCCCGTCATCGGCCCTCAACTGCAGCAGATCGCTCAGGGGGGAACGACGTACGGCCATCACACACTGACCCGCTTCTTCGCTCTGCACGCAGGTGTCCTGCCCGCATTGCTGGTCGGATTCCTTGCTCTGCACATCTACGTTTTCCGCCGACATGGCATCACGGTTTCCGAAGCCGATCAGAAAAAGCCGATTGGCAAGTTCTGGCCTGATCAGGTTCTGATGGACGCCGTGGCCTGTCTGGGAGTGCTGGCGACGATCCTCTTCTTCACCGTCTGGAAGGGTGCAGAATTGACGGGGCCTGCGGACGCTTCCGAAGCCTATTCGGCAGCCCGTCCCGAATGGTACTTCCTGTTCCTGTTCCGGTTCCTGAAGTTTGAAGAAGTCGACAAACTCGGGCTGGTCTTCGGAGCGCTCTACGTCCCCGGAGCGATCATGGGCGTCATCGCTTTGATGCCCTTCATCGGTAAATGGAAACTGGGCCACCGGTTCAACATCGCCTTTACCTTCGCACTTCTTGCCGGAGCGGCGTTCCTGACCGCCATCGCACTGAAGGAAGACAGCGCTGACAAGAACTATCAGGCAGCCGTCCATATGGCCGAATTCGAGGGCCATCGCGCGGTCGAGCTGGCCCGGGAATTCGGGATTCCTTCGACGGGAGCCCTGAGTCTCCTGAAGGAAGATGCCCTGATCCAGGGACCGAAGCTGTTCGCTCGCCACTGTGCCAGTTGCCATCGCTACAACGGACACAATGGGCTCGATCAGGTTCCGATGCGCGAAGTCGAAGAGAACGGTGAAAAGAAGCAGGTCGAGGAACTGGCCACCGCAGCAGACCTGGGTGAGTTCGGTTCACGCAACTGGATCACGAAGGTCCTCACCGACTACCACACCACATTTGCCCCCTTGAAGAACTCGGGTGAACGGGGCGAACGATTCCTCCAGGGCGAAATGGCCGAATGGGTCAAGGATAATGCCGAGACACTGAAGAAACCCGAGAACGCCGACTCCCTGAAGAGTCTGGTCGAATTTCTGGTTGCGGAAGGGGGCCGGGAAGAACTGCAGCCATTCGACCCCGCGCTGGTCGAAGCCGGAAAGGCAATCTTCAAGTCGGGTCAACTCGCGAACGGTTCGTTCACCTCGAACTGTGCGGACTGTCACACGCTCGCCTCCGTCGGTGAAGGGGCCGGTCCCGGATATCCGACTCTGACAGGCTACGCCGGCAAGGTCTGGCTCACCGAGTTCATCAAGAACCCTGCCCATGACGGGTTCTACGGTTCCGAGCGAAACCTGATGCCCGGCTTTGAAGGGAAGATCAGCGACAAGGAACTGAAGTTGCTTGTTGACTGGATGGTGGGAGATTACTTTCGTAAGAAGTAAAGCCCCTTGAATTCAACACCACGTGGCGGGTCATCGCCCGCCACGCTGTTGAATCGTACTCCTGAGGAAGCAGGGACGGGCCGGCTGGCACTTCCCCTGATCTCACTACGATGACAATCAGTACGCTGCCGCTGAGCTATTGCACCAACGTCCATCCCGGTCGGACCGTTGCGGAAGTCGAAGATGGACTCGACCAGTTCACTCTGCCCATCCGGGAGAACTATGGCTCGGACCTCGCGGCAGGTCTCTGGCTGGCCGCGAGCGTCATCCGCGAGCTGAATGCATCGCCGGACGAAGCGAAGAAGTTCGCCGAACGGCTGCATCTGCGGGGCCTCAGTTGCTACACGCTCAATGCCTTTCCGTATGGCGATTTTCACTCTGCCCGAGTCAAGGAAAACGTCTACCTGCCCGACTGGACGCAACCGGATCGACTGGAGTACACGGTTGGTTGTGCCCGACTGCTGGCCGCACTGCTGCCCCGGGGGGTCGAGGGGAGCATCTCGACCGTTCCGCTTGGATTCAAACCGTTCGAGCACCCGGCAGACTTCGCAGACCGTTGTGCCGACCAGCTCATCGAACTCGCACACAGTCTGAACCGGGTCTGGAGCGAAACCGGAGGCATGATTCGTCTGGCCATCGAACCAGAACCATTCTGCGTCCTCGAAACGACCAGCGAGACGATTGAGTTTTTTGACCGGCTCCGCAGCCGTGCGGCGGACTCTGGAGCACTCGAAGTCGTCGAAAAACATCTGGGTGTCTGCTACGACGTCTGCCATCAGGCCGTCGAATTTGAAGACATCGCCGCGTCGATCCGCGCGCTGACCGCGGCGGGGATCCGCATCAATAAACTGCACATCACGTGTGCTGTCGAAGTGCTTAACCCGGCGAGCAACCCCGAGGCGCTCGTCGCCCTTTCGCGGTATGTCGAGCCCCGTTATCTCCATCAGACCTTCGCCCGGACGTCCAGCGGATCGATCGCCAGGTACGTCGATCTGGATGAGCAGATGACGCAGCAGCCAAGTCCGGAATTTCGAGACGCGGAGATGTGGCGAGTCCACTTTCACGTCCCCGTCGACGCGGAACAACTCGGTCCGCTGGGAACGACCCGTAATGAACTGAAGACGGCCCTGTCGATCATCCCGGAACTCGACTACGCCCCGCACCTCGAGGTGGAAACCTACACCTGGGAAGTTCTGCCGGACGGGGGCAAGCCGAATCTGATCGAAGGATTCTCTCGAGAACTGCTCGCCACGAAGGCGTTACTTGAGTCCTGACCCGTTGCGACAGAGTTCGGTTGAGCCAGAGCATCCACGTCAACCATCAGGCACTGCGAACGAGCGTCGAATAGCTCGTGCGGCGACCGAATTAAAGCGATCACCCCTGCCTCCACCAACTCGCGGTCGAGGAAAGCAGGGGCGAGGAAACTTTCTCTGTCGGGTCGAAGTTCGGTCCCGGGCTGGTCCCGGACTACTTCTGTTTGCTCTCGTTAGCGGGCTTCTCGGGGAAGTCGCCGGCGATGGCGTTGACGAGCTGTTCGGGATTCACATGCCGACGGAGTGCTGCGACGACCGCATCGGCGGTGAGTTGGCTGACGCGGGATTCCAACTTGGCCTGGTACTCCAAAGTTCTTCCGACGAACAGCGCATTGGCCAGGATCGACGCTAGTTTGCCGTCTTCACCCCGGTCGGCTTCCTGACCCTTGATCCAGCCCTGCTGCGATTCCGCGAGCTCTTCTTCTTTGAGCCCCTCTTTCAGCAGAATTTCAATCTCTTCTTTGGCGAGTGCCACCACCTTCTCGACATTCTCCGGATTGCAGATTGCGTAGATCGAGAATGTCGAACGGGGGTCGAGCGAGTTCGAGCGGAATGACGAACCCACGCCGTACGAGAGTCCTTCCTTCTCACGGATGCGGCCCATCAGACGTGATGCGAAGCCGCTGCCACCGAGGATCTCGTTGCCGACCACCAGAGCAGGATAGTCGGGATGATCGTCCCGCAGTGCCAGCAGCAGGCCTGCGAAGTACATCGCATTGGCCTTGTCCGGGGTTTCAATGCGAATCGTTTCTGGCTTGGGGGGATTCTCGGCAGACCGGCTGATTCGCTCGTAGGGGCTCTTCGACTTCCAGTCTTTCAAAGCGTTCTGCAGGGCGGCAACTGTCTCAGCCTCGTCAAAGTCACCGACGATCGCCAGTTCACCCGCCTGGGCCGACAGAAAGTCTTCGTAAAGTTTCTTCAGGCTGGCCAGTTCCAATCCCTGAATCTGTTTCAGTTCGTCTGACAGATTGGGTTGATACCGCACGTCACCGACCGGATAGGAATTCAGCTTCTGCGAGACCGCCCGGGGGGCCAGCGCCTGCGGCTGCGTCATTTGTTCTTCCAGTTCGGCAGCACGGCGCTGCTTCAGAATGTCCAGTTCATCCTGGGGAAAAGCGGGCTCGCGCAGAATCTGTCGCAAGACATCAATCACTTCGCTCAGGTGTTCGCGTTTCGACTGAATGACGAAGGCCGCCTCGCCGGGTCCACCGGACGCATGCAGCGTACTCTGCAATTCGTCCAGCTTGTCAGCCAGTTGCTCACTGTTCAGGTGGCGTGTCGCCCGGGCCATCAGACTCGGCAGAACGTCGCAGACGGGGGCTTTCCCGAACAACGACTTTGCCGAACCGTATCGAAGTCGTAACTGCAGCGAGACGGTTCCCCCGCGATTCTTTTTAGACAGCAGGGCCACTTTCACCCCTTCGATCTGCGACCGCTTCACGCGGGCTTCGATCGCGGCGGGAGAAGGATCAAAAGCCTCGCCGGTCGAGAAATCGGATCGGCCCTTGTAGTTTTCGACCAGTTTCCTGACGTCGGGCACAGCGGCAATCGGAGTCCGCTGTGGCTGCTGGCTGGGGATATACATCCCTACCGTCCGGTTGTTCGGCACCAGGTACTTCCGCGCGACTCGATTCACATCGTCGACGGTGACATCCTCAAGCCGATCCCGGTTAAGGAAGAACAGTCGCCAGTCACCGGCGGCAGCCGACTCGGCCAGTTCGATGAGCAATTTCGGTGTCTCTGCGGCGAGCTGGTCGAGATACTTGCGGAACTGCCGTTTCGCCCGTACCAGTTCGACTTCCGTGATTCCATCTTTCACGACTTCATTGATCGCCTCGAGCATGTCTTCGGCGACGCTGTCAGGTTCGTTCCCCTGAGCCACTTCGGCCGAAATGAAGATCGCACCGGGATCGTGCAGAGCATAGGCCATCCCCTGAACCTTGGCCGCACGGCGACGTTCGACAAGGGCCTTGTAGAGACGACCTGTTTTATCAGCGGTAAGGATCGCCTCCAGCAGTGCGACTGCGGGGAACTCGGCATCGGCGGCAGCAGGAATGTGATAGGCGACCCCCACGACAGCAACATTTCCCACACGCCGCAGCGTGACGAGGCGTTCTCCATCCTGAGCCGGTTCTTCAGTATAGGTGGCACGAATCGGTTCCGCAGGACGCTCGATCGGACCGAAGTGCTTCTGCACGAGTTCCAGCGTTTTGGCTTCGTCCAGGCGACCACCGATAAACAGGATGACGTTATCCGGGCGATAGTATTTCTTATAGAAGGCTCGGAGATTATCGACGGGAACCCGCTCGATATCTGCCCGATTACCGATCGTCGATTTACCGTAGTTGTGCCACTCAAAGGCAGACGCGAAGACGCGTTGTTCCAGAATCGACTTGGGGCTGTTTTCCCCCATCTCGAACTCATTCCGCACCACGGTCATTTCGCTGGTCAGATCCGCCGCGTTGATCGGGCAATTGATCAGTCGATCGGCTTCATATTCGATCGCCCATTCGAGATTGTCGTCACCCGCAGGAAGTGTCTCGTAGTAGTTCGTCCGATCGAACCACGTCGTTCCATTGTAGTCGGCGCCGCGCGACTGCAGATCCTGATCCGGTCGCGGGTGCTTGCTGGTCGGCTTGAACAGCATGTGCTCCAGCAGGTGAGCCATCCCCGCTTCGCCGTATCCTTCGTGCCGTGAACCGACAAGGACCGTCATGTTGACGGTGATCTTGTCATTGGACGGCTCGGGAAAGATGACCACTCGCAGGCCGTTGTCGAGCTGATATTCTGTCAACCCTTCGACCGAGCCGATCTTGCGAGGCTCCGCGGCCGCAACCAGATTCATCCCCAGACAGCAGAGGGCCAGACCAGCCACGATCCATCGAATTAGCATTACCTGCACTCCTGCTTTGCAGCAAATCTACATCCGTTCAAAAAGAGGGACCGACACAGGCTACCCGCCAGAACGGGATTCCTCCAGAGAATCAGGGGGAATACTGTGTGACCGATATTGAGACATTCACCGAATCAAGCTAACTTCACTCATCGCTTGAGAGGAGGGGTTCCGCACTGCCTATGGCCGGTCTTGAGCTGTTGGGTTGCTGACAAGGAAGTCGAGTGTTTCTGACGCGCTCTATTCGACGCAAACTGGTGATCGTGCTGTCGCTCGTATTCGCCATGCTTCTCTTCCTGTCCGTGGCAGGTCTGTCGGCACTGTATGCGTACTGGAGTCTCGTTGACGACTTGCAGTTTTCCCGCGAAAAAGAACCGCAACAGACGGCTCTGGCGGCCGCACTGCAAGGTCTGGCCGAACCGCTGATCATTCGCCTGCCCGAGCGAGTCAATCCGCTTCAGATCCCGATGCGGCCTGGAGTCTATACCGTTGTCGAAACTTTCAACGGTCCCCTGTGGGAGGAACGACGGCATAAGGCTCGTGAGGAATACAAAGAGTTCTATCGACGCTGTTCGGATCTTTCCAAGTCGGATGCCCGCATCCGGAACTTTTTCACTCAGCCCACGCTTTACCAGATCAATGACAAGTTGATCTACCTCGAAAAGAACAGCCAGTCCGTGGACAACCCGGATTCGCGTCTCCACCAGCAACTGCTGCTGACCGTGATGGATCTTCAGTCACTGGCACTCCAGATCCCCGACCTGGAAAGCGGCATCGAAAAAACCATTCGAGCCTCTCAAAATGAGCTTACCTGGCGTTTCTGGCTGATCGGTTGCCCGACGGCGATCGTCCTCGCGTTGTTCTTCAGCCTGATCTACTTCTGCTATCGCTGGATTCTGATTCCGATCCGGAAACTGCACGAGGCCGCTTCCCGCGTCGCCAATGGCGATTATTCCTATCGCCTGAAGCTGCGCGGCAAGGACGAGATGGTCGAACTGGCCGAAATGTTTAACAAGATGACGGATCGCTTCCAGACGGATAAGGACAAACTGGCTCTGGAAGTGGAACAGCGCAGTCGCCAGATTCTGCGGAACGAGCGTCTGGCCGGGATCGGCTTCTTCGCCTCGGGCATCTCGCACGAAATTAACAACCCGCTGCAGGCGATCGGAGCTGCGGCAGAATCGTTGACGGATCGCATCCGTGACGGCTCCCTGGGAGGCCAGATGCCCCCCGAGGATCGTGAATTACTCTCGACCTATCTCGGGATGATCGAACGGGAATCGACGCGCTGTCAGCAGATTACGTCACGCGTCCTCGATTTCGCCCGCGGCACCAATGGACCGAAGTCGCGGCAGGACCTGACCAAAATCGTCAATGAAGTTCTGGACATGGTGTCGCACATGAGCAAGTTCGACAACTACGTCATCAACTTCGATCGCGGCAAGTCGCACCTGCTGGATATCAATCCCGCCGAAATGAAACAGGTCGTACTGAACCTGATTGCCAACGGCCTCGAAGCCATGGAAGGTTCGGGAACGATGACAATTGAAATTGTCGAACTGGTCGATGAGGTAGTACTGTCCATCGCCGATCAGGGATGCGGGATGACCGCCGAGATGATCGCGAATCTTTACGAACCCTTCTTCACCGAAAAGTCGAACGGAAAAGGGACCGGCCTGGGCCTTTCGATCACGCATCGCATTGTCAGGGACCACGGGGGACGCATCGAAGCCACCAGCGAAGGACGAGGACTGGGGAGCACGTTCCGTGTCCATCTGCCGCGCTGTGCCAAGGGAGCCCAGATCTCTGCGGCGTAATCGCTGCTGTGTTATCTCTGCGGTGTTATCTCTGCGGTGTGAAACAAGCTGCTGTCCCGGCAGACGGACTGAAGCTCAGCGAAATCGAAACGCCGGAACTGGCCTGTCCGATTTGTCTGTGCGGATGAACCGCCTCGTCGATCGCGGATCAATCTGGTCAGAACCGTTCTGCAATCAGTCTCCGGCCGTCTGGCTTCTTCGGACCAAAGCACCTAACCTTGGTGCGAAGGCCTGCATCACGATGAGTGCCTCTCGAAGAGAGAACCTCGTCTGTGGCACGCCGGGTGGCACAGACAACACTGAGCTGCCGTCCCCTGATCGACTTCTCCTCGTTGCCGAAGAAAACAGTCTGATGTCTCGCGAAGATCAACTTTCCTCATACGACTATCCTTTGCCCGAGGAATTGATCGCGAAAGTCCCGCTGGAATCGCGCGATGCATCCCGCTTGATGGTGCTTGACCGTCGTAAAGGCTCCATTGATCATCGGACGATCCGGGACCTGCCCGAACTGCTGACGACCGGCGATGCTCTGGTACTGAACAATACCCGCGTCCTTCCGGCCCGACTGTTCGGCATGCGGACGGCGACAGGGGGAAAGTGGGAAGGTCTCTATCTGGGCTCAACGGCCAATGGGCTGTGGCGACTGATTGGTCAGACACGCGGCTACCTGAGAACGGGTGAAACAGTCACGATCACCAATCCCGTGGGCGAAAAGCTGCTGCTGAAGCTGATCGAGAAAGAAGCGGACGGTGTCTGCCAGTTCGAAGCGTCAACAGGCTGTGCCATCGAATCGCTGCCACGTTTCGGCACTGTTCCACTCCCCCCGTACATGGATCGCAAGGTCGCCACCGAGGCGGACTGGGAACGTTACCAGACGACGTTTGCTCAGCATCTCGGTTCTGTCGCCGCACCCACGGCCGGACTTCACTTCACCCCGGAACTCCTGGATCGCTGTCAGCAAAAGGGGATTCGCCGTGCAGAAGTCACACTGCACGTCGGTATCGGAACATTCCGTCCGGTCTCGGTCGAAAACCTGGCAGAACATCGGATGCACTCCGAATGGTGCGAACTCCCTGCAAGTACGGCAGAGCGACTCACCAGCGTCCGGGCCGACGGGGGCCGCATCGTGACTGTGGGGACGACCAGCCTGCGGACACTCGAATCGGCCTGCCATGCGAGAGGACCAGAGCATCCACCCGCGTTTCACGAATGGCGCGGAGAAACGAATCTGTTTATTCGCCCTCCCTACACGTTCTTCTCGACCGACGTGTTGCTGACGAATTTCCACTTACCCAAATCGACCCTGCTGATGCTGATCGCCGCCTTCGGGGGATTCGATTTCGTCATGGAAGCTTACCGGGTCGCGATTGCCGAGAGATACCGCTTCTTCAGTTATGGCGACGCGATGTTGATCCTCTGAGCTTCTCTTCTCCGTCCCGTTGCGGTACGGATTGAACGAACTCCGCGCCTCCTGCCCCTGCGCCCCGACCTTCCCGTGCGGTGCGTCCGCTGACTCGTTCACGTTGTCACGCAGCGCGTGAATCGTCGCTTCGAGTCAGATGCGGGCGAACAGTGGTCACGTGGAAGAGCCCGGCCGTAATGTCACGACCTTACCAAGCCCTCATCGAATCGGCGCTGGACGACCCCATTGCCTTAAAACCTTTTGGGCAGGATACTGTCTTTGTATGTCACTATAATGCCTTTTGGGAGAATCACCATGCGAGCTTGGGCGGGTGTCCTTTTGCTGTCTTTATTGGTTCTGGGAACGTGGGCTGAGGGTGCCGAAGAGACTTTGCCGCTGATTAAGCCGGAAGCAGCACGCCAGTATGCTGGGAAGAGGGTTGCGGTCGTGTTTGAAGTCAAGGGGGCGAAGTACTCCGAGAAACGGAAGACCGCCTATCTCGACTCCACCGACAATTTCCGTAACGAGACCAACCTGGGGATCGCCATCTCGGAGCGTGGCATCAACGACCTGAAGCAAAAGCGTCAGGTCGATTTGCCGGCGGAGTACTACCGTGGCAAGTCCATTCGCGTCCAGGGCGAAGTGGTCATCGAAGAAGACCGCGTCTACATCAAGGTCAACGATGCCGATCAGCTCGATCTTGCCAAGTAAGGCCCAGACGCAATCGCACTGGCCTGCCCTCGAACGAGTCACCCCTCTCCCCTTGTTTCAAGGGGACCGGCGAATCGCCTCGAGATTCGACCCAGAGAGCTTCTAGACAACGGTCGCGAACACGAACGCAGTTTCTGCACGCAATTCAGGTCGCAAGAATCAAGGAAACCCGGTGAACTCGTCCCCCCGTCGTGCTTTCACACTGATCGAGCTGCTGGTCGTGATCGCAATTATCGCGGTCCTGATTGCCCTGTTACTCCCTGCGGTCCAGCAGGCGCGAGAAGCAGCGCGGCGGGCTCAATGCAAGAATCAGTTGAAGCAGATCGGGCTGGCCATCCACAACTATGAAAGTTCCCACCTCTGCTTTCCGCCGGGCCAGATCCGAATCCCGTTCTCATCGCAACCTCGCGTGCGAGGCTGGTCGATGTTCGTCCAGCTTCTTCCCTACTTTGATCAGGCACCGCTCTATAACGACTGGAACTTTGCGAATCCTCTTGAAAACGAGGCCGAGGAAAACACGGCGGTTGTCCTTCCCGTACTTGTGTGTCCTTCCGCCACCATCAGCCAGAACCCGTACACCAAGCCAAGTGGTTCGCGCTATGCCCTGACGAGTTACGGTGGAAACGGGGGAACTCAGTCACATCCCCCGGCCGCAACCCGGGGAGACGGCATGTTCGCGGGATGCGGCCCATTGATTACCACGCCGATGACTGTCCAGCACGAAGTGGTGCGGATCCGGGATGCGACCGATGGCACGTCGAGCACCCTGCTGCTGGGGGAACGGAGTCATGCGGATCGAAACTACGACTCGTTCTTCGCCAATGGCTTCGCGACGAACCCCATGAACGGCTGGGGATTCTGGGCACCCTCAGGCGGGCAACTCGGTTTGACAGACGTCACACTCAGCAGTTTTGCGCCGGTCAATTACCGCATCCCGTTCGACTTCACGAACCGCCCCGGCAGCATCAGCAGTGCTGCCACATTCGATGCATCGCTGGAGTCCATTCAGCGACTCAACGCGTTCGGCAGTCAGCATACGGGGGGAGCTCACGTAGCCCTCGTCGACGGCAGCGTCCGCTTCCTGAGCGAGAATATCGACATGGAAGTGCTGAAACATCTTTCCACTCGCGCGGGCGGCGAAATCGTCGGAGAGTTTTAACACTGTCAGCACAAAGGTGGCTGATCTACGGATCACGATTTCACTCTTGCAGAGTCCATTCGGAACCACCGGCTGACCCAGCCAGCAAGACGATGTCTACCGGCGGCCCCGCTCCTCGCCGGACAACCAGAGTGAACCGACGGTGCTCGCGCAAGCGACAAAGCGTCTCCCGAATCCTGAAGAAATAATGAAATGCGGTTGCATCTATTCGCGTGGCTGGTATCCTCATGACACTGAGACTCAGTCTCAGCCTCAAGACAGCCTCCGCGTCAGCTACTCTGACCGGATGCGTTGCAAAGGGACTGATCGTCTCAACCGAGTTGCCCTCCGTCCGCCACTGACGCGGACTGGAGTCGCTTCTGCTGCATGCCAGCCAGCTTTTCAGCCAGCGAGCACTGTGCCTTGTACTAACACTCGACTGTCGGGTGGTGGTTCAGCTTCCATGGTTTCGCTGGAGTATCGTCATGCTGAGACGTTCTGAGAAAGCGCGTCGACCCGTTCGCGGATTTACCTTAATCGAGCTGCTGGTTGTCATCTCGATCATTGCCGTTTTGATTGCTCTCCTGCTGCCGGCCGTCCAGCAAGCGCGCGAGGCAGCTCGCAGAACTCAGTGCAAGAATAACCTTAAACAGTTAGGCCTTGCCCTGCATAACTACGAAAGCACCTTTTCGGTTTTTCCGGCTGGGGGAATCGAGGATACAAACGCAGGTACATCCGGAGTGGGTGCAAGCGGATTCGCGTTGATTCTACCGTATATCGAACAAGCAAACCTGTACAATACCTACAATTTCAACGAACACTACGGATCAACGCATAACAAGACCGTCCTGAGCCAAAAAATTCCAGCATTCTTATGCCCCTCGATGGTCATTAATCGAGCGGTTCCGAACACTCCCTGTAACGAGATCGGCGGTCCCACCAGCTATCTGCTGTCAGAAGGGACCGCTTCCTATCAGTTCCCCGCACAGGGTGTTTTTGGACTCGTGCTGCCATCATATGGCTATCCCAACAAGTGTTCCAGATTTAGTGACATCACTGATGGCACTTCAAACACATTAGCTGCAGCCGAAACGACCTACAACTTCAAGAACTACTTCTATACGGCATCAACCTGTGCCGCGTCCGCGGGAGCAAACCGCTGGGGAACAGCGAGATGGGGTGTAGGATACCCGAATATCGGTGTGGGAAATACCACGTCCAAAATGAATAACTTCACCGCATCGCCAACTGGTTACTCGAGCCAGCACGTGGGGGGAATTCAGGCGCTGCTGATGGACGGCACAGTTCGTTTCATTAATCAGAATATCGATTTTAGTACCTATACTGCTCTGGCCACGAAAGCAGGCGGGGAGATCATTGGTGAATACTAAATTCTTGGTGAGCCACTTCTACTGCCACGGATTCGCGATTCTGCTTGCGATCGGGTGCGGCACGTCGTCCTCCTCACATACCGAGTTGTTCGGAGAGGTTTCGCTGGACGGTAAGCCGGTCGACGAAGCGATAGTCTATCTTTCTTGCAAAGCGTCCGACTCCCAGACGGGGGGAACCTTCATTGCCGAGGTGATCGGCGGAGAATTTGAGTTTCCCAGAGATCAAGGACCACCCCCAGGAGAGTATGAAGTAATCCTTAAGCCCGTCGAAGAAGATTCTGAGGAATTGTTCCTCCGAATCCGAGAGCAGAAAAGGAACGCGCTCGTCCAACGGGATCAGTTTCTGGCGGCCGTGGCAAGGAAAGGAACGATTCGCGTGTCACTCTCCGATGACGACTCGAATCAGATCAAGATTGATCTGACCAGCCGGTGACGGGACCGACGACGACTACGCCGCGGAGAGTCTGACAGAGGCTGTTTGCGAATTGGGGCCTCCTGCGAAAGCGAAGGTCCCCCAATTCCATTTCCGGTCGCGTCAGTGGCGTTTCGCAGTGACGTGCCGCAGGTCCGCAAGGTCGCTCCTGGATTCAAACTCCCGGCGACACGACATTCTCCAGTGTCTTCCGCCGCTTCAAAGACGTTTTGTCTCTTGCTGGAGTTCGGCGCGTTGGCTAAGCTCGGCGCGGGAATGGTCTTCTCTCCCAGGTCGACCACTCATCACAGCACAACCTGCCCGTGCGTACCAAGGACCGATTCATGAAGAGCTCAAACGCGTCGGTACTATGCTGGGCAGCGCTTGTTTTCCTGTTGCCGACGTTGATCGAGTCGGTATCGCCTACCGTGGTGAGTTGCGACTTGAATGCGTCAGAAGATCAGCCCCAGGCTCAAAATTCGGCGAGTACGATCTGGACTTGCCCATGAAATGTGGGCGCGAGGAAAAGCGAGTATGCTTTTCTTCAAGGAGTCCAGAGGAGTAACTGTTAAGCTATTCTGGGCTTTTCCAGTGGCCAGGGTTTGGTAAATTTTGAGCATCATGGATGATGTTGCGTTACTCAAAGAGCAGGTAGCGGCTTTGCTGCATCGCGTGGCGAAGTTGGAAGCCCAGGTTGCGGAGCGTGATGCTCGGATCTCGGAATTGGAAGCAGAGCTGGAACGGGTTCGCCGTCAGGGTTACAAGCCACAACCCAATCGCAAGCCGCCTGCGGGAAACAAGAAGCAGGATCGTCGCAAGAAGCCATTTCGGCAGCATCCCGGCGTGTTTCGTGATCCGCCGAAGCTCGATGAGATTCCTCCCGGTCAAGTTGAATGTCACGAGGTGGTGCTCGACGCGTGCCCCTGCTGCGGCAGTCGCCGAATCGAGCCGACGGGCCGATTTGATGATCATCTTGTCACTGATATTCCTGAGCCAAAACCTGAATACCATCGCTATCGGCGACATGAGTATCAGTGTCGGGACTGCGGAAAAACCAGCCAGGGTCGTGCGGAACTGGAACTGCCGGGCAGTCATCTGGGACCTCGCGCAAGGCTGCTGAATCTGTATTGCCGGGCTCATCTGGGGATCTCGCTGGGCAAAAGCTGCGATCTGTTGTCGCAGTGGTGGGGAATTCCGTTGAGTCGGGCAGGAGCACTGGGACATCTCGCTTGGGGCGGCAAGCTGTTTGCTCCCGTTGTGACCGATCTGCTCGATCTGTTGCGGCAGCAAAACTTGATTCACGCCGATGAAACCGGCTGGCGCATCAATGGCAAAAACGTCTGGGCCTGGTGCTTCTCGAATCCCAAAATTGCCGTCTACCTGATTCGGCATTCTCGAAGCGGTGCCGTAATTCGCGAGGCACTGGGAGACTCGCTGGCCGGTGTCTTGGTGACGGACTTCTACGCCGCCTACAACGCGATGGAAGCGACCAAGCAGCGCTGCCTGGTCCATCTGCTGCGAGAACTGCACGACCTGCGCCAGAAAGTCCCTGCCATCTGCACAAAGCGGATCATCGAACCACTGATCGCCTTGTTTCAAGAGGCAATGGCACTCGGCAAGCAGCGCGATGAACTGTCGCCGAAGGCTTATACTCAACAATGTGATGCGATTTCAGACCGCTTCGGGGAACTGGCAACGACGATCAGCACAAACACCCATGTTAATCGCATACTCAAGCGATTGCGAAAGTATGCAGATGAACTCTTTACCTTTTTAGATCATCCACACGTCCCCCCAGATAACACACCGGCCGAACGAGACATTCGAAGCGTCGCCGCCACGCGTGCCGACGGAGGAGTGAATCGGACGGATTGGGGTGCGACAGCCTTTGCAAATATCAAATCAATCGTTCGGACATGTCAAAAGCAAGGCTGTCAGTTCCTTCAATACGGACTTGAGTTGATCCGTGCTGTCCAAGCCCGGCAACCCACCCCACTGCCGGTCAGTCAGAACTCCTCTTGAACCACCCACATCCCTCGGGAACCAAGCAAGTCACGATCTGAATCGTCCCCATCATGCGGGAACCGGGGCCGGTGCGCTTAACAGTTACCGGGAGGATGTCGAAAGAACGTCGGAAGCACACGCCGGAGTTTAAGCGTGAGGCATTGAGTCTGATCAGCAGTCAACAGTTGTCCGTAGCAGAGGTGTCGCGCCGCCTGGGTGTCAGTCAAACGCTGCTCTACAAGTGGAAAGCGCAGTTCGCGGCGCAGGGCGAGCAGGCCTTTCCCGGCCAAGGCCAGCAGACGGCCCAGGAAGCCGAGCTGTCGCGATTGCGTCGCGAAGTCGAGCTCTTACGGATGGAACGTGACATTTTAAAAAAAGCGACACAGTTCTTCGCGAAGGAGTCCAAATGAAATATCAGTTCATTGAAGACCATCGCACTGTGTGGCCTGCCACAGTTCAATGTCGGGTATTGGACGTTTCTCGCAGCGGATACTACGCCTGGCGAAAACGCCCCGCCAGTGAATCTTCACGGCGACGCGAGGAACTGACGCGTCGCATTCAGACCATTCATGCGATGAAGTATCATGATGTTTATGGAGCGCCACGACTTCAGGCAGAACTGAAAGCTCAAGGCCATCCCTGTAATCGGAAGACCGTTGCTCGCTGCATGAAAGAGGCAGGCATCAAGGCCTCGACGGTGAAGAAGTTCCGCGTGAGCACGACGGATTCCAACCATTCTCATCCGGTGGCTGCCAATGTTGTGGATCGTGAGTTTGCTCCGTCTCAAAAGAATCAGACATGGGCAGCAGACATCACCTACATTCCGACAGAGGAAGGATGGCTTTATCTGGCGGCCGTCGAAGATTTGTACTCACGCAAGATCGTGGGCTGGTCGATGTCAGATCGGATTGACAGTCGACTGGTCGTTGATGCGCTGGAGATGGCGGTCCAGCGAGAACTTCCTGCAGCAGGCCTGGTGGCGCACTCGGATCGCGGGGTGCAATATGCCAGCGAACACTACCAGACTCTTCTGAGACGAAATCAGATCACCTGCTCGATGAGCCGCCGAGGCAACTGCTGGGATAACGCACCGATGGAGAGCTTCTTCGCCACCTTGAAGAAGGAACTCGTCCACCGCGAACGGTATCAGACCCATTCGCAAGCGCGCCAAAGCCTCTTTGAATACATTGAAGCGTTTTACAACCGCGTCAGAAGGCACTCAACGATCGGGTATCTCCCGCCCGTCAAGTTCGAGCAGGCCATTTAATCTTAACCTCGCGCCCACATTTCATGGGCAAGTCCAATCGCAGGTCATGTGCTCAATCACGAGAACAAACCTGTGAATGAGGCGGTCGTCGCCTTGTATCGTTTCCATTCTCCCAGTCAGCGATTCGGCCACTTCGTCCCTGTGGCAAGCCCCGCAACGACCGATATCTCTGGATTCTTTCAATTTGAAACTCTGGCGGATGGTTACTACCTCATCGTTGTTCAAGCGAAGGGATATGCCCGTTCGCATTCCACGCGAACGATCAATGACGGGCCCACTCATTCGACGGCTGACATCCGAATGCAGTTCCCTGTCAAGGTTGCCATTGATCTGAAAGACGAAGCTGGCCAACCAATTCAAGGAGCCCGGATTCGTTCGTTCAACATCAGCGGGATGAATGGGTCGATTCGTGCAACTCAAATGCTCTTACGCGATCTGAACTACACGTTCCCGGTCAGTGATCAGTAAGCGCACGGTGAAGTAGGCCCCCGGGGATGAGTCCGGGGGTTCAGCGTTTCTTTCTCTTGTTGGCTTTTTGTTGTTTGGACCTGTGGCGTTCTTTTTTGCGGATCGTTTCGATCTTCCAGCGGTGCTCGGGATGGGCCTTCAGCCATTGATCGGGGAGCAGGTCTGTCAGGTCGGGGGGATCTGCTCCCGTGCGTAGTCGTTGGGGGAGTTCCTCCAGGACCGCTCGCAGCCAGTGCCACGGTTCTACCTCGCAGTACTTGGCACTGCCGACCAGACTGAGCAGGATCGCAGCGCGATGACCTCCCTGTTCGCCGCCGACGAACAGCATGTTCTTCCGCAGGATGGCGGGGGGCTTCATCATCCGCTCCGCCAGATTATTATCGATCTGCAGTGCACCGTCGTCGGTGTAGCGGCAGGTCGCCTCCCACTGATTCAGTGTGTAGGTGAAGGCCTGTCCGATCGGACTCTTGGGGAGTACCTGGTTTTGCTCTTCGTTCAGCCAGCTGCGGAAGGTCTTGAGAATCCCAACCGCATGCTGCTGGCGTGCGTCACGCAGTGATGCACCGCTCAGCCCTGCCGCTTCGAATTCTGACTCCAGTTGATACAACCGTGAGATGTAGCCCAGCGCTTCGTACGCCCGTCGCGCATCGGTGTGACTGGCCTCCTGCCAGTACCGGCGGCAATGTGCCATGCAGGCGACTTCTGTCACCTGTTCTTTGGCATAGATCTGGTCGTACCCGCTGAAGGCATCCGCCTGCAGATAACCCGAGAAGCCTTCCAGAAACCGGGACGGGTTCCTCCCAGCGCGCGTCAGGCTGAATTCGTAGGCGACATACGGATGAGCGGGATCGCCGATATACGTCCAGAACTTGCAGTTCTGGCACTGACCTTCGGACAGCATTTTGATGCTCGTGTCATCGGTATGGATCACACCCGATTGTCGCACACGCTGGCACAGCAGGTCGTACAAGGGGGTCAGCAGATCGGCCATCGACGCCACCCAGTCACACAGTGTGCTTCGCCGCAGGAGAAGCCTGTAGCGCGAGAGAATGTCTTCCATCCGATACAGCGGCAGGTAGTCTCCATACTTGGACACGATCAGGTTCGCCAGCAGTCCCGGTCCCGGCAGGCCTTTGTCGATCGGTTGCGGTGGCTTGGGAGCCAGCACCACATGCTCTTCGCAGCCCCGGCAGGCGTAGCGCACTCGTTCGTGCCGAATCGCCTTGAGACGGGCGGGGATGAATTCCAGCTGCTCGCTGACCTCACGTCCGATCTCGGCGCGTAACTCCCCGCAGCAAGGACACAGTCGCTCTTGCTCAGTCAGTTCATGGACGATCGTTTCCCGCGGAATCTCAGGCGGGATGGGACGTCGGCCATGCCCCTTGGGCTTGGCGGCCCCCAGCGACTCGTCCTGGGGCAGCGAACCATCGTCGGTCGAAACCGAATCCTGCTGATCCCGCTTCAGTTCGCGAATCAGTTCCGCCAGTTCTTCGGGTGTGAACAGGGTCAGCTGATTCGGATCGACCCGTTCCTTACGCGGCCCGTAGCGTTCACGAAGCAGGCGAGCCAGTTGCTCATGCACACGTTCCAGTTTGGCCTGCTGCTGCTCAACCACGTCGTGCAATGACGTGATCACCATTTCTTTCTGCGCGATGACGGCGCGATGTCCCACGATCTCGATGTCGCGCTGTAGAAGGACGGCCTCTCTTCTGGCGATGACCGCATCACGTGCGGCGATCATCGCCTTGAGCTGCTCAA
This sequence comes from Schlesneria sp. DSM 10557, assembly GCF_041860085.1. NCBI lineage: Bacteria > Pseudomonadati > Planctomycetota > Planctomycetia > Planctomycetales > Planctomycetaceae > Schlesneria > Schlesneria sp. DSM 10557. The sequence continues at coordinate 4,386,986 of NZ_CP124747.1, read as the reverse complement.
CGTCATCAGGAAGAATGGAGCCATCCGTACTCATGCCCTGTCATACGCCCGAACCCCCAAAAACGTTTCAAGTAATTTGGGATTTTTCTGTATTCTCCCAACGAAAAACGTCCCTCCACGAATCGTCGTGGAGGGACGACTACCGAAGACATGGGACAGCATTCTGCCAGACAGTCTTACGACCGAACGAAGTTCACACTGAAGACCGCGCCGTGGTGTCATTGATTGCGCTCGGCCGTTCATAGCGAGGGCGTCGCTTCACGCTCCCTAGATCAATCCCCTCCAACAGCAGCAAAAGCTCCTCTGCGCGAATCTCGCAGCGGCGTGAGGTCTGTTCCTTCCGGTCGGTCGGGAACTCGTAACATCCTTTTTCCAACCGCTTGTAAAACAGGCTCCAGCCATCGCGATCCCACCACAGCAGCTTGATCCGGTCGCGACGCTGGTTCCGAAACACAAACAGATGACCGGCAAACGGATCTTCTTCGATCACGCTCTCCACCAGGGCGTGAAGACCGTCAAACCCCTTCCGCATGTCTGTCGGCACTGTCGCCAGAAACACCCGTGTCGTGCGAGAGATGTTCAGCATAATCGCCCCCCCGCAGACGAAGAGAGTTGTTCCGAGGGGATCTGCCGACAGGCGGTCAGCACACGAGTCAACACCTCGACACCCGCATCCTCACGTAACCGAACGACGAGACCGCCAGCACAGGCGATCTCCAGCATCGCAGGCGGCAGCGAATCACCCACCACCTTCATAGCCACCAGCCCCGCCATCCCGGTTCCCTGCGGGCGGGTGACCTGCGGATCATTGGTCCGCCGAACAGTCAACTCCTGATCGAGACTCGAGAGCTGACGCCGCCAGTAATGAAACGTCGCCTCCGAAAGCCCGCGACGACGACAATAGCCCCGAATCGACTCCCCCGACGAAGACTGACGCTCACAATGGGAACGCCAGTACGACACCTTCTCACGACTCCGTAAACCAACCTGCGACATCTCGCCATCTCCACTCTGAAGGGTAACAAAACCCACTCAGACTAAAGCATGGCTCAAGATGCACTTCACCGTGCGCTTACAGTGATCAGGCGGGCAGGATTGTGCTGGCCGACTTTCCCCTGAACGAAACCCTGCGAATCACAATTGCGCATCCCACCTTTGCCCCCATCGTGATCGAAGAACTGAAAATCACGAACGGAGTTGTGGCCAGCGCCGTCTTGAGGCCCGGAGTGGTATTGACGTTCCAGCGCAAAGCGGACGAACTGGAGGAACGGATCGAGAACGCCGTGCTTGACCTCCGACACTCAAACTTTGAATCGCCCTCGACGATGCTGCAGTATGAAGTTGATTTCGATTCATCGGGGAAGGGCTCCGTGACGATCGAACCGGGTGACTACGAGTTTCTTCGGTTGCAGCACGATGATTTTTATCTGACACCGACGTTGCACGCGCGACACGGCAAGCTGAATCCAAACCACCCGCTCCACTTCGAAGCAGGCAAGAATGTCGAACTGCGTTTTGAAGTTCACCGTCGCCTTGTCGCAAAAGGTCGTGTGATCGACGCTGAATCGGGCGAACCCGTTGCTGAGCAATCGCTAATCGGCAAAATTCTGACAGGCGTTTCCTCGGACGAACAAGATCAAACCGAGTTCAATTTCACCGGCTGGGGAGACACGAACGCTCAAGGAGAATTTACTGTCCCCGTCGCGGCAGGACGAATGCGAGTTGAGTTCAATGGAGCCAACTATCTGTCGGATACGGAGTTTATTGACTTCGACGTTGCTGCCGATGGCTCCACGGTCATTCCCGATATCAAAGTTCGTTCGCTACCGAAACTGCAGGGGGTCGTCCGTGACCAGGATGGCATGCCTGCTGCGCGGGTCGTTGTCCGTATCCGGGGTCAGATTCCCGGCAGCAAAAACATCGCAGATCCGGTTCTTACGGATGACCAGGGCCGATTCGAGATTCAGCCCACGTACGTCCTGAGGAATGATCAGACCAACCAGCGTCAGCTCGATTATTCGGTCGTGGCCTTTGACCCATTCCGCCCGTTTTCGGGACGAGTCGATGTGAAGCTGGATGAGTCGAAACCCATCGAGCTGTCGCTTGAGCCTCATGACTTTGATTGGCCGCTGACAGAGTTTGAGGGCGAGCTTTCCGAATGGGAACGAGGGAACATTACTGTAGAAAAAGCCGCCGAAAACGACGCCCACTCACTCCGCGGTCAACCGATTCCTGAACTCGACTTTGTCGAATGGATTAATAGCGAACCACTCGATCGGGCAAAATTTCGAGGCCACTACGTTCTGCTTGATTTTTGGTTTATCGGCTGCGGCCCGTGCCATGCCGAATTTCCTGTGGTGAAGATGCTGCATGAGCTCTACCACGACAGAGGACTGATCGTCATTGGTGTCCACAATAACAATGATCCACCAGAAAAAGTTCGGCAACATGTCCAGAAGATCGGGCTGCCGTATCCGATTGCCGTTGATCATCCCGATGGGAGAACGGTCCGGGCGTTTCAATCACATCGACTCGTGGAAGGTTTCCCCAGTTATGTTTTGATTGATCCCGAAGGAAATGTTTTGCTGGATGACCGCACCATCCCCCATCCAAGTCTTCGCGGATACAAACTGGAGATTCTTCGGAAACTCCTCTTCAGACAGTCACCTGAGTAACAGTCCCGTCGTCCTTGGAAACTAGGCCGCATTTCAAGTTTATGACACAGTTCAGCGGACCTCGAAAAAGTCCCGCAAAAATTCGTACGATTCCCGCATCACCTCGGGGGCCATGTGACTGTGACGACTCAGTTCGACGTTCACACTGCCGGAGTACTCGATCTCCTTCAGTGTCTGCATCACGGGAACGAAGTCGATGGTCCCTTCGCCAAAGCGAAGGTGATCGTGCACTCCCCGGCACATGTCCTCGATGTGAATCGTATAGATGCGGTCTCGCCAGGCTGTGAGATAACTCGAGATCGGCAAAGGTTCCAGACAGTGCACGTGACCAATATCGACCGTTAAGCCGAATCCCGGTCCATCGACAAGCGTCAGTAGCTCGCGGTAGTCATCAAACGTCTGGATTCGCATTCCGGGTTCGGGTTCAAACGCCAGCTTCACCCCAAGCGGTTCCGCGAAGTCCAGCACCTGACGGCATCCCGCCGCCAGCCGCTGCATCGTCTCTTCCGGCGCCGCAGCATCGCGCACAACACCACCCCAGAACGAGACTGCTTCGGAATTCAGTTCTTTGGCAATCTCGACACACCGCTTGAGAAAGTTGACACGAACGGCGCGTCCCTCGGGGGCCGCCGACACCAGTGTCGGTTCATGTTTCTGGCGGGGATCCAGCAGGAACCGCGCTCCTGTTTCGATGACAGACGCCATCTCGAATCGGTCCAGGACCGTGCGCATCCGTGAGATTTCCCCGGCAAGATCCGGTGAGAACGGATTGAGACAGTAATGGTCAACCGTCAGAGCGACGGACCGGTAACCCATTTCGGCCATTAGTTCGATGGCCTGGTCCCAGCGATGTCCGGTCGTGCCGTTCGTGTTATATCCAAGACGCATGGTGCAGGATTTCATGATGAGAAGGCTGGGAAAGCGACAGCGTGCGGCGGAACAGAGAGCCGCCCCGGCAGGTTCGCGAGCCCAGAATAGTGGCTCGCGAGTCAACGGAAAAGACGCTCCTCAATCGGAATGGGGTGCATGCCAGCTTTTGTTGGGTTGTGTGGCTGTGCGCGAAAATGTCTTCGAAGGTCAATTCCAAGATTTTGATGATTTTTGGTAAGCTGGTAGTGAGTTGGTTGTTTGGAGTGACTTCGTTTGTCGGAAGGAGGCTGCGCCATGGATGGCGATGTCAGCGGACTGCAATCGGAATTATCTGCGGTGATGAAGCGAGCGGCTGAGCTGAAGGTTGAGCTCGATCAAGCCGAAGGTCGTCTTCCCAAGACAGGGGTCCCGCATTACGTGCTGATCGAGAATGCGGCTCATGAACTGGGACAACTCTTAAGCCGGATGGTGCAGCAGCAAATGGTCAATGAGGTGGTTGCGTCGCATCCCCCCTCATCGAAATGCCCGGCGTGCGGAACGCGGTGCACTCTTGAAGTCGCCTCAAGACGCGTTTTGTCTGGCGATGGTCGTGTCGACCTTCAAGAACTCGTTGGTCACTGTCCTGCGTGTCGGCGGGATTTTTTCCCCCCTACGGGAACGTCTGGGACTTCACGCTCGCGAGTTGACGCCGAAAGTCGTCCGAAAAATCGCCATCCTGTCAGGTGAGACCCGTTCCTACAAACGGGCGGTGATCGTGTTGGCTGAAGCCGATGTGGGCGTCTCGATTAAGACGGTTGAACGAGTCGTTCATGAGATCGGCGGCGAACTGGCGGAACGTCGTGACGCCGATCCGAAAACCGATAACGCGTTGGCGCTGCGAGGTGATTTGCCCCCCGAGTTAGCGATCATTGAATGTGACGGCGGACGTATTCGGTGTCGTCATCCGGGGCGCGGTCCGGGTGTTCACCCTGTGGGGGAAGGTTGGCGTGAGACGAAGGTCGCCTGTCTGATTCGCGCTCATCGCCAGACGTTCGCAGAGGATCCCCAGCCCAATCCCCCCGAGTGCTTCTGTGATCCGCAGCACGTCGCGAAATTAGTGGAAACGGAGGCATTGTCAGTCGCTGCTCCCGTTCTGCAGGAGGCCCTGTCCGCTGACACAACGATCCATCGGGAAGATCCTCTGACAACCATGGCCCTGGATTGGCGACCGAAACGCCTGGTCCGCACCGTGCTGGCGAGCATGGCTGACTCCAGAGAGTTCGGCAAACAGATGCAACGGGAAGCAAAGCGACGGCAGTTCCCCGCCGCCGCTGGCAAAGCTTTTCTGGGGGATGGCCTGTCCTGGAATTGGTCGATCTGGAAAGAACGCTTCAGCGAGTTTACGCCGATCCTCGACTTCATTCACGCACTCAGTTACGTGTTTATGAGCGCCAAAGCGCTCCACCCTGATTCGCCATCCAATGCTTGGAGCCAATATCTGGTCTGGATGCGGGGTTGCTGGCAGGGTGACATCGGCCAAGTGCTGGACGAAATGCGTGTCTGGCAAACGAAATTAGGAGAACCTCCTGAAGAGATCCACGATCAGGACCCACGGACCCTCTTGGCGAAATCGATCCATTACCTCGAAAACAATCGCTCCCGAATGCAATACGATCAGTACCGTCAACAAGGTCTACCGGTCACGACGGCTTGGATGGAGTCACTCGTGAAGGAAATGAACTACAGGGTCAAAGGGACGGAAATGTGGTGGAACGACCCGCAAGGCGCCGAAGCGATTCTGCAAATCCGAGCCGCTGGCCTTTCCGAAGACGACCGTCTCTCTCGACACCTCGACCAGCGAACGGGCAACCCCTTTACCAGACCACCCAAAACTCCAAAACTCGCGATCCACAAAAACAGAAGCTGACATGCACCCATCGGAATGATGGCCGCCACGTCAATCGGGCTGCGTGTGCTGCGTGTGGACGCGACTTTGGAGTGAGGCCTGTCGACGTCGCAGGTCTTTCCAACCTGTGGCGTGCTCACTTCGTCCCGCCGATTCGAACAACCCGCCACTGGCGACTTAGCGTCCCTTCCTTGCGTAAAGTTGGGCCATCGACTGGGGCGAGTCGTGTCGCCCAGCTATGATGACGGTGGATGATTTCGGGACCTGTACGAACACGGGATTGAGACGGTGGTTCTTTCATGACGTGGCTTTATTCGTTGTATTGGCTGGGTGCACTGGCAGCCGCTGGTCCGGTGATCTTTCATATGTGGCGGCGCATGCCACGGGGTGAGCGTCCTTTTTCCACGTTGATGTTTCTCTCGCCCTCACCCCCCCGCATCACCAGCCGCAGCCGGATCGAGAACTGGTTACTGATGCTGCTGCGTGTGGCCGCGCTGGCGCTGCTGGCATTCGCGTTCACTCGACCGCTGTGGCGAGTCCCGATCAGCGAGCCAGAGCAGGGGAGTCAGGAGCAGCAACTCGCGATTCTCGTCGACACCAGTGCCAGTATGCGCAGGGAAGGGGTCTGGAATGACCTGATCCGGCAGATCGAAGAGCGACTGAACACGGTTCCGCCGCAGACGCGCGTGGCACTGTACCGATTCGACCGGAACATGGTACCCGTCGCCGATTTCGCAGAACTCAAGTCGCTGGAACCTGCTGCCGCCCGAGAGATGATCCTGTCACGACTCAGGGAACTGAGACCCACGTGGGAAGCCACCCGCCTCGGTGAAGCCCTTGTCGAAGTCGCCAGCCGTTTGCAGGAAGTGCAGACCGAATTCTCCCGGCCCATCACTCAGAAAATCTGTCTCGCAAGCGACCTGCAAAGTGGTGCAGAGACGGTATCGCTGCAGGGTTATGAGTGGCCCGACGATCTCTCGTTAGAACTGATCATTGCCCGCCCGACATCCCCCTCGAATGCCGGTTTGCAAGTGGTGGAACCGAATCAAGAAGGGGCTGACGACGTCCTGCGGGTCCGGGTCACGAACGCCAACGACTCACAGAAAGAGCAGTTTGTGATCAGGTGGGACACGCCCCAATCCCCCGAACTTCCGGTCTACGTCCCCCCCGGCCAGAGTCGTATCATCGTCCCACCCAAACTTCCCGCCGGCATCGCCGCCACTTCGGTCGTGCTGTCGGGTGACGATGACGACTTCGACAATCGGGTTGTCTTTGCAAACCGGACACCCGAAACCCGGCTCGTCCTGTACTGCGGCTCGGAAAAGCCGGACGACACCACGGGAGCCCGCTTCTACCTCGATCGCCTGTTTTCCGCATCGAAACAAATTCAGATTGAGCTGCGGGAGCCCGACTCTGCCAATCTGGCCTCGGCTGATTCGCAACCGGCACTCGTCGTTTTGACCGACCCTGATCCCCAGACGAAGGGATTGATCAACCGGCATCTCAGCCAGGGTGGGACTGTACTGATCGTTTCACCGACGCCCGAGGGAATGCTGGGGTGTCTGGCGCTGTGCGGCCGAGACGATCTACTCGTGTCTGAAGCGAACGTTTCCAAGTATGCCATGCTGGGTGAGATTGATTTCGAGAACCCGCTCTTCGCCCCGTTCGCCGAAGCACAGTTCAGTGACTTCACCGGGATTCGCTTCTGGAAGCATCGCCAACTGAGAGGATTGAAGGAAGCGGCACCGAAGTCGGGCGACGACCATCCGAGGGATACCGAAAACCGTGACCGGGTTCTCGCCCGTTTTGATGATGGAGATCCGGCGATCGTCGAGTTCCCGGCCCAGCAAGGGAAAGTGATTGTGTTTGCTGCGGGATGGCAGCCTGCCGACAGCCAGTTCGCTCGTTCGTCAAAATTTCCGATGCTCATGTTTCGATTACTCGAGCATTCGAGCGGAATCACTGCGCGGTCTGGAAATCAAATTGTGGGCAGTGCGCTGGCTTGGCCCAGCACATCACGTGCGGAGTCGGCCACGGGTGGACGAGTCCAGCTTCCGGACGGAACCGAAATCGACTCGCTGCCGATGGAAGAACCATTCTCTCAGACACCGACGCCGGGCCTGTACACACTCATCGTTCCAGGCCGGGCCGAACAGGTCGCCGTGAATCTTGCACCCGAGGAAAGCCGTACGTCCCCTCTGAATGTGGAACAACTGGAAGGGTTCGGACTGGCACTCAGCGGCCGACAGCGTGCTGAAGATCCCGCAGCAAAACGACAGCGCGAGCAGCAATTGCAACTGGTCGAGCTTGAGAACTCGCAGAAACTCTGGCAACGGGTGCTGCTGGCCGTAATCGTCCTGCTGCTGATCGAAACGCTCGCCAGTGGTTGGTCCCGCAGTCGAGCAGTTCAGGCGGGGATCCAAACGTCCCCGACGGCATGATGACGTCAATAATCGCCCCCTTTTCAGGAAATTTCGTTCTCCCCGGGAAACGAATTTCGATTGAACCCCGCATACGGTTAGCCGAACTCGTTGTCCGACTGCGGATTACGGCAAAGCTCAGAATCGTTCACATCCGAGACTTCGTCCGCAGGAAAGGGAATTGGGCCGAGTTTTCCGATTCAGATGGGCCTGAGAATTGCAAGCATTGAACCGCCCGATCTCACGTCTCAGGGGGGTGCGACAGCGTTTGGCGACGATCTCCGGTTTGACTCTTGGTTGCTGCGATCTAGAATCAGCAACCGGCGCAGGGAAGCTGACCGAGGCTCAATTGTTCTGTCGAGGAGTCGCATATGTCCCTGCGTGTTTTGACGGCGTTGCCTGTTTTCAATGAAGAACGCCACGTCGTGGAAGTCCTTGCTGAGGTACGAAAGTACTCCAATGACATCCTGGTCGTCGACGACGGTTCTTCTGACAACACCCCTGAATTGCTGAAAACGATCGAAGGCGTGCACGTCATTCGGCATCAGCAGAATCAGGGCTACGGCGCCGCACTTCGAACCGCATTCACCTATGCCCTTGCCGGTCAATATGACGCGCTGGTCACGATCGATTGCGATGGCCAGCATCAACCGGTGCTGATTCCTGAACTCGCGGCGGCGTTATTTAATCAGCAGGACTGCCCCGCAGACATTGTTTCCGGCAGTCGATACCTCAAGGTTTTTGATGGCGCCAGCCAGCCGCCGATTGAACGCCGACGTATCAACATTCAGATTACGGAATGGCTGAATCATCAGTTCGGCCTGAATCTGACGGACGCCTTCTGCGGGTTCAAGGCGTATCGAGTCGATTGCCTGGCCCGATTCCGGATCACAGAACTGGGCTATGCGATGCCGCTGCAACTGTGGGTGCAGGCAGCCGCACAGAAGATGAAGATTGTGGAATTCGCCGTTCCGCTGGTCTATCTGGAAGAAGAACGATCCTTCGGTGGTTCTCTGGACATCGCTGCGAAGCGACTGGCCTACTACCAGGAAGTCCTCGACCGGGAAATGGACTCACTACAGCTGGCCAAGACGCCCAATTGCGAATCGACTCCCGCCTCGGGGCATCGACCACTGGCCTGCTGCGGCGGCTGATACGTCTGACTCAAATGTCCTTATCGAGCGGGCTCACCCGGATTGTTACCCGTTCGAGGAATCGGTTGCGATCCCCCTCCCGTCGCCTGGAGCGGATTGAACGAGCCGAGAAACTGTCTCCAGGCCTCATCCACTTCGGGGAACGGCACATATTTGACGGTGGGGTTGCTGACGTTGCCTGAAACGCGAATGGCAACCCAGTCTCCTCCCATGAACAGACTCTGCAGCATCCTGCGCGGACCACGCCCCGGCAAAGATCCAAAGTCGAGGGCCAGTCCGCCATCAAACCGAACATAGCCTCGCCCTCGCAGGCTCATCGCATCCCCCAGTAGATCGATCGACTGAAAGTCGAAACGACCGTTACTGACGGTGTATCGCAGGTCAGCCTGCGCAAATGCCGTTCTGTCCGGGACCCGTAGTTGAGGCATCTGGAACATCTGCACGAACAGGGGCAGTTCGTAAAGAGCCGCCGGGGCGATTCGCAGCTTTCCTTCCCCTTTCATCGTTTCCTGCGGATCAGTGCCGCGGCCGTACAGGAAGATCCAGCCATTCATCATCCCGGCCAGGCTGGCATTCCCCGTAAGGTATTGCTTCGCGTACTGCTCGAGCAAACCTTTGTCGAGTTCGATGTAGACCTTGTATCCCGGCTCGTCCTCTTCGAGATCGACTGCCGCGTCGACGAAGATGGTTCCGCCGATCGCTTTTCCACGGATGCGGTCCTGAGGTGCCGGAGGAATTTTGCCTCGCGGCAGCGCAAGTTTTGAGCCTGCCACGAACTCTTTACCGTGGTAGGCGAAGGGGCCGCGAACGTCCAGGACTTTGTACGCCCGACGGGCATCCTGGCGAAAGACCGACACCGAATTCAGATCCAGCTCGCCGTCCAGATCGGCCTGAACGCCGTCCCAACGACCTTTCAGATAAACGATCCCGCTAATGTCATCGACGCGCGTTCCCGTATTGATGGCACAACTCGAAAGTTCCGTCGTCAGATCCCACGTGGCACCAATTCCCTCCCCGCCACGAGGGGGCGAGAAGAACTCGACCGGCCCGGAGAACGAAAAATCACCCGTCGGACGCAGGACATCGTAGACCTTTTTAACGCCTGCCGGTAACGCATTCCGGAACGTTGCGTTGGGAATCAGATGATCTACAGTCAGATTATTGAACTTGAGCTGCCACGGTTTCTGATTCGCGAACCAGCCCATTCCCTGACCCGCGATTCGGGTTTCATCATGTTCGGTCTGGAAGTTCTTGATCTCCAGCTTCCCGGGCTCGGTGTTGAACGAGAACTCACCGTTCAGATTCTTGAGGGCCCACGGAAAACTGGCGATGTTGACTTCGCCATTGCGGACTTTCACTGTCGGAAGGATGACGACGCACTGACCGCCTGGTACCCACGAAACTTTGGTGGTCGCGTCGAAATAGCCCTGCGGCTGGAAGTCATCCCAAACCTTGCGAAGCTGCGCGGGAAGGGCCGCCTTCAGAGATCGATAAAAGGTGGCGTCTTTCGCGTCGATCCTCAGATCCAGCTTGCGTGCCCCGGGCCGGCAGTTGAAAGTTCCTTCGGCGGCCAGGGAGGCACCTTCGTGCATACCTGTGACCTGGGTGAAGACAACTTCGTCGCCATTCCATTTGAGATTTCCCTGTAACTGTGTCACCAGGACGGGGAATCCGCGAAAGTTCAAACTACCGTTGTAAATCCGGTCGATCAGTTCCGGTTTGTATTTCTGCCCGACCCCGGCTGCTTTCGTCAGCTTCAACGAAACGTCGTGACGCCCGGTGAGTTTAAGGGCCTCAATCGTCCGCTTGACGTCCGGGGGACAGGCGGCAATCGATTCATCATCGAGGGGCAGATTCTTGCTCTTCAGAATAATCTCGGCCTGATGTTCCGGCCCCGGGTTTTTGATCGTTCCGGTTACAACGACTGGTTGACCGGCGTATTTCCCCATCCCGTTGAACGTCACCAGATGATTCTGGCAATGGAGCTCTCCTTCGACATTGCGAACAGTCACGGGAAACCGTTTGTCCGTGATGGTGCCTCGGAACAGCCGTAGATCGAGATCGTGTTTCCACACACCACGTTCAAATGACAGATTCGCATCAATATCGCAAAACCCGGTGACCCCCAGCTTGTGGATAATCTCACGCAAATTCTCGGGAAGGCGCTGCTTAATCGTCTCGGTCAGTTCGACCCCCCGCAGCTTGATACATCCCTGTGTCGGCTTGCTGGGAATGATGTCGCCGTCGAACGACACCTGCATGCCGCCGTTGGATCCCTGAAAGTCACTCACAATAATCTGCCGGTTATCGACCAGAATTTTCCCACGCAGATCCTGCACCGGAACAGGCAGCAGTTCATTTTCGATCTGCCCGTTCTGAATTGCCGCGAGGACCCGGAACACAGGTGTTTCACCGGGCCTTTCCTGCGCGATGCGGAAGGTCAGATCACAATCAAAGTTCACTCCGAACTCGGGAGGAGTCGGACGGTCATCCGAGTCCGGATCGTTCGCTTCAGGATCGTCGTCGGGTGGAACGGCTCGCTGCCCCGTCTTCTGCTTTGCCTTCACGCCCGCGATCCAGTCGCTGGCCTTGTCGAGCTGACCTTCCAGCGCCGGCGAGATGTCGCTCAGCAAGTGCAGCAACGCGGAATCGACGGGGACCTGCCAGGCTTCACGCGTGACACATTCCCATTTCGGCCCATCCAGATCGACTTCCACATCCAGTGCCAGCGGGCCGGATGGTTCAAGCAGCGTCGCCACCTGAATGGAAAGTCGACGGGCATCCCGGGGAGTCGCTGTGACGTTAAAATTCTGCAGCTTCAGACGCCGTGGATGTCGGTCAGTGAGCTGAATTTCGACATGAATCGTGCCGTGGACAACCTCAACATCGGGAAGTGGGGTTCCCGGTGTCGATTGATACTTCAGTTGCTGAAGATTCCACTCACCCGCTGGTAGCCGGATGACCCGCACCTTGGGATTGATCACTCGCAGACTCTGTACCACGACATCCTTGAGATCCGTGAGGGCGGTGGATTCCAGTGTCGCGATGACTTCGGGGATTTCGATACTCGGTCGTTCTTCATCATCTTCCGGCAGCTGAATCGTCACTCCATGCATATGGACCCGGCCGATCAGGTCCCACTGGGCCTTCGTGATATCCAGCTTCGCGTTGGGAAAAACGGACTGGAGCTGTTCCAACGACATCTGCCGCAAGCCTTCGTCGCTCTGCATGTACAGGCAATAGGCCGCACCGCCCCCCACAACTGCGATCAGCAGCACCAGGACGAACATCCATCTGAGGATTGCAAACACGACAGCGGAACTCGTTAGTTAAGCAGGACCTGACTTGAAGGACTCGAAGCATGCTGGGCTGCACGACTTCCCGCGAAAAGCCGTACCATTCCCACCGCCGCAAGGACGGACAACGGGAACTCTGCGGGGAGCCGGTACCGGAGCGAGCCGACAAACAACAAATGCAAAGCAGCAAAGTAAAGCACGGGTCCGGCCGTCAGAATGATGAGGTAAGGATCATTCCGCGTCTGCCAGACACCGATCAATGCGAAGATCATGAGCGGGGCGAACGACAGCCACGCCACCAGGTGGATTAATGGATGACGGAATTGAGGCGTATTCGGTGCGGGGCTCCAGTAACGACTCTGCTTGACCAGGGCCAGTGAGATGACGCGAGCGGGATTCTCGGCAGCGAACTTCCAGGCTCGGCGCCGGTACTCTCGATCCATCTCGTATTCGCTCATCGACAGAAGCAGCCGGTCCTGTTCGAAAAACTCCATATCGCTGTCCCCCGTGGCGGTGGGATTCAGTCCGTCATACAGACTGGGGCCGACCCAAAGCGTCGTCGGAATCCAGTGCCCCGTCAGGGCGGCGTTCCGAGCTGTCCACGGAAACAGTACTACTGCGAGAGACAGGCAGATGATTCCTGCAAGGATTGTCCGTTGCCCAAGGGAACTTCGGCCCGTCATCAATGTCAGCATCGCCAGTCCCGGTCCCACCAGAAGCCAGGTCGGCCTCATGTAAGTCGCCAGTCCCGCGAGCCCCCCGACAGCCACGGCATGTCCCACAGTCGGCGGATCAGAAGTCGCCTGCTCGCACTTTCGCAAAAACCTGGCCGCGGCGATCAGGCTGGCCAGCATGGTGGCCGCGAACGCCGTTTCACTCAGGAACAGGACACTGAACAGCGCCATGGTGGGGGAGACCGCTGTGTAGATTGCTGCCAGCAACCCCACAGCATGGCCAGACAGTTCATAACCGAGCCAATAGGTCAATCCGCAAGCAAGAGTTCCCACCACCACGAGCAGCAGTCGTGCAGCGAACGGATTGTCTCCAAACACGAGACGAGGTAGGGCCAGAAGCGCAGGGAAGCCCGGCATGCGAAGCAGGCGTCGTGGCGGGTCGTAGATGGAATAAGCTTCGCCCGCAGCCACCTTACCCGCAAGCTCCCAATAGCCTTCTGCATCCCCGGAGATCAGGCACAATCGTCCCGGTGTTTTTGAGACTTCGTATTGAACGGCCAATGCCAATCCAAGACGCAATCCGAAAGCCACGAATAGCGTCAAGAACAACCAGCGATGCCACCCTGCCGCCCATGCCATGACGGTCAATCCCCCCGGAAACCTGATTAGGGGGCGGATGGTAGGGCGAACTGGCAAAATGGGTCAAGATGGATTCCGGACACTCTGGTGCCGCACCTCGATCAACTGATACTGTCCGACCCGGGGGGAGGAAAGTCGTTGCAGATTCTCATCGAAGATCTGACCGGTCAGTCCGTACTCCGGAATCATTTTGCAGAAGCGTTCGGCCCGCATCCGACCTCCATCGACGAACCAGGCGACACCATCCTGGGTCAGCATGCGGCGTGTCAGTTCGAGGAGCGGTTCGTGATGGCGGTCCTCGTAAAGCAGTTCACAGCCCCAGAGGATGGGGAACTGTCGTGCGGGAGGCGTTCTCCAATCCAGCACCAGACCACTCGCCTTCGTGTAGCCGCTTTTGCGAGCATTGTACATCGCCAGTTCGACCGCTTTGGGCTCATAGTCGCTGATCGTCACGCGCAAGCCACGAGCCAGTCCCGCCAGACCCACGATGCCGATTCCGGCCCCGATCTCCAGGACTTCGGCATTCTCTGGCCAGTCGGACTTCAGGATCGTGGCGACCATCTTCAATGCCGAAGGCCACAGGTAGGCCCAGTACGGCATGTACTCATCACGATCAAACGCCGCATGGACATCGGGATCTTCGAGAAAGAGGTCCGGGGCGGCGGGCTGGGTCAGTCGGAAGACTTGACCTTCGATGGTCCATTCCCGTTCTGTCCAGCCTCCGGGAATGCGGGGTAACTCTTCGGGTTGATTGACGATCGCCGGAGGCAGTTCGCGAATTTCACGCATGTCCGCAGTGGACGGTACAGATTCGGGCATTGGATCCAAACAGCTCAAGGAAGTAGGAACCAGCCACGTCAACGGCCTTGCGCGCTGTGGCTGGCCCTTCAACTTAGTTGCGCGAGACGCACCACCACAAGCTTGGGAGCGTCAATCCGGACTGCAGCGCGTCACGTCGTACTCGCATCACACCGACGGGAGAAAGCGGCCGCGCGGTTCGGAATGACCTCTACACAAGCAGGACTCCAGCAATCCCCCTTAGTGAGGATCCACCACCGGGATGGCAGCCGTCATCTCTGGAACTGGTTCCATGGCGTGCGCGGGATCGGCCTGCGGGATCAACGGCGGAGCGTTTCCTGGCAGCGGAAGCTGCGTCGTCGACATGTCGGGGACCGGCATCTGAGGCATCGCGTTCGGATCGCTTGTGACAACCGGGGGCAGGAAGACCTCATTCGACTGGCCCGAGACAACGGTCGTCGCAGGGACACCCGGAAATCCGGGGGAATCAAAGTTGGGAAGCGGATAAGCGGCGATGACCTGACCATCCTGCTGACCCCGACCACGGCGTCGCGATCGAGACCGTTGAGATTGATCGCCATCTTCATAGGTGAGGGCCTGGACATCGCCGGTGAACGGATCGTTGGCCACCATCGACGGTGACGACGTCATGACAGGACCACCCGCCATCATGGTGGAATCCAGTGAATTCTGCATCATGGCTGATCGGCGAGCGCTGCGCTGCGAGGGCGTCGATCCGGTCAGGGTCGCCAGACGGGACTTCACTTCTGGCTGGTCCCACTTCGCAGCGAGAGAACGTTGATAGTAAGCCGCAGCCAGGTCCGGTCGGCCGGATTCCTGGTAAATCTGTCCCAGATGGGCCAATGCCGTGGGGTGGGTTGGCTGAGCACGCAAAGCGTTGCGGAGTGACTGTTCCGCACCGGTGACGTTACCCGATTCCCGCTGCAGAAAGGCCAGTTCAAGATTGGATTCAGCGACATACGGCTGGGTTTCAGCCCACCCGGCGACCAGATCCTGAGCTTCGTCAACCCGTCCCTGATTGTTCAGGACTTGAGCCAGCGAGTGATAGGTGGGCTGGTGCATCGCATCAATTGTCAGGTTATGACGCATGATCTTTTCAGCCCCGCCAATGTCTCCCTGCTTCTGCAGCGCCATGGCAAGGTTGTATCTGTAGTCGGGATTGTACGGATCATCGGCGACGGCTCGTGCGAACCGCTGCCGTGCCTCGGCATAATTTCCACGGTTGTAGTGCTTCATCCCCGAACGGTTCTGGGTGTAACCGCTAGTGGCATGGCAACCTGCCGTAGCCAGAATCAGGCCGAGCAAGATAGAGCGAGACAAGCCGGTCGGCGAAAAAAAGCCGTCCTTAGACATGATTCCGCAGCTCCTGATATTCGGGAGATTAATCGTCACAGGCTCCCACTGAAGGTTTATTCAGGGAGTGGAGTGACGTTGTCGTCGAGATTTGAATAGGGGGAATGGAGGGGGGCAACATAGTTCAGATGTTCAAGTGCGACAAGATAACTTTTGCCGAACTCCCGTTTCCCGGTGATTATCTCGCGAATTGCAGGCTGCGCGTTTGATGTGCGGTCAAATCTGCCGGTGGGCCACTCGTCCAGTGATAACTTGAGATGGATGCAGAGCGTGGTGAACGCAAGACGTCCGTGGCAACTTGGCAAGTCAGGACAAGCAGGAATGGGGGGGGTTGACACCCTGACATGGATCAGGAAACCACGGGCAGGGACGGTCTCGTACGTCGAACCGTCCCTGCCAATTCAGGTTGTCATTCAGCTTCCGATCGAATTGAGGGCTGGCGATGAGCC
Organism: Schlesneria sp. DSM 10557; assembly: GCF_041860085.1. Classification (NCBI taxonomy): domain Bacteria; kingdom Pseudomonadati; phylum Planctomycetota; class Planctomycetia; order Planctomycetales; family Planctomycetaceae; genus Schlesneria; species Schlesneria sp. DSM 10557. The sequence goes on along the minus strand of NZ_CP124747.1, from coordinate 4,370,752 downwards.
AGTTTTTCCGCTGACGAACCGCTCAACCGCCAGAACAGACCGGGATGCACAACATATTCACAGATGGTAGAGGTAATCAGCCCGCCGAGAATAACGGTGGCAACCGGATAGAGAATCTCCTTGCCGGGTTGCTGACCACCCAGGACCAGGGGAACCAGCCCGATCCCCGCCGTGAGCGCCGTCATCAGCACCGGCGCCAGCCGTTCGAGGCTTCCTCGCACGATCATCGCTTCGGTAAATCCTTCTCCTTCTTCCCGCATGAGATGCACATAGTGAGAGACGAGCAAAATTCCGTTTCGCGCCGCGATCCCCCCCAGCGAGATGAAGCCGACCAGACTCGCCACCGTCAACGTCTGACCGGTCATCCACAACCCCCATGCTCCCCCCACAAACGCGATGGGCAGCGCAAACATGATCTGCAGGACGATCTTGGTCGAAGGGAACAGGGTGTAGAGGACAAGGAACACCCCCACCAGCGACACGATACTCATGATGGCGATCTGCTGTGTGGCTTCCTGTTGCGCTTCGAACTGGCCGCCGTATTCGACGAAATAACCTTCCGGCATGTCGATCCCGGAAATGACTCGACGAATGTCGGCCACCACGCTGCCAAGATCTCGACCCGCAGCGTTCGCGCGAATGGCGATTCGACGCCGCGTCCGTTCATGATTGATCGTGTTGGGACCACCTGCTTCGTAGATTTTGGCCACCGCCGAGAGAGGAATCCGTCCGCCGGTCGGCAGGACCAGAGTCAGTCGTTCAATCGCGTCCAGGTCCGTTCGGGAAACATCATTCAGCCGGACGAGCAGATCGAAGGTTCGCTGACCATCCAGGATGGACGAGACCACTCGGCCGTTCATCGCCGTTTCGATGAACTCATTCACCTGTCCGACAGAAAGACCGTACAGCGCCAGTTGCTCCCGCTTCAGTTCGATTCGCAGTTGGGGAATGAGTTGCTGTGCCTCCACGATCGGGGGCAACAGTCCCGGGACATCGGCGAGTGCCACCTTAATCTGTTCCGCCTTCTGCCTGAGCACATCCAGATCGTCGCCGAAGATCTTGATAGCGATCTGTGCGGTCACCCCGGACAGCATGTGACTGATCATGTGCGCCAGAGGTTGTTCGACTTCGTACTCGATCCCGGGGATCTCGTCGAGTTCCTTGCGGAGAGTGTCGAGAGCCTGGGCACGGGAAAGACCACTCTCCGGATTCATCGAGACGACGTACTCGGTCACGTTCACGCCTTCAGCATGTTCGTCCATTTCCGCACGGCCGCTGCGACGGACGAAACCCGTTACCAAGCCACGCGGATTCTTCTCTTCCGATCGCAGATGCTGGGCCAGGGCCGCATCCACCATCGTGCTGGCCCGGTTGGATGCTTCGAGCGATGAACCAGGTGGCAATACGAAGTTGATCTGGGCGGCCCCCTCGTCAAACGCGGGAAGAAAATCGGTTCCAAGGCGGAAGACCAGCACGATACTTGCCGCGATGGCGGTGGTTACGACGGCGAGAATCGTCGTCAAGCCGGCCCGTGAGAGACTTGTCTTGATAACGGGTGTGACCATCCGTTTCAGGAATCGTAACAGCGGGCTGTCGACCTCATGATCTGAGTGCCCGTTGGCCTTCGGCGCCAGCAGCAAACTTCCCAGCACGGGCGTGACCGTCAGAGACACCAGCAGCGACGCCAGAATGGAAACAATGTAAGCAAGACCCAGTGGCGTGAAGAGCCGGCCTTCGATCCCTGACAGTGCAAACAGCGGGATGAAGACCAGGATCACCAGCATCGTGCCGAAAACAATCGAACTGCGGATTTCGAGACTGGCGTGATACACCACCTCCAGCACAGGCTTGGGCTGGGAAAGCCGTGCGTTCTCGTTCAGCCGGCGAAAGACATTCTCGATATCCACGATCGCATCGTCGACCAGTTCCCCCATCGCAACGGCGAGTCCCCCGAGCGTCATCACGTTGATCGAGACGCCGAACCAGTAGAAGACAAGCCCTGTAATCACAATCGAAAGTGGAATCGCGGTCAGGGTGATAAAGGTGGTGCGAAAGTTCATCAGGAACAGAAACAGAATGATCAGGACCAGGATGGCCCCGTCGCGCAGGGCTTCCAGCACGTTGTGAATGCCCCGATCGATGAACTCACGCTGCTGATAAAGCTCGGTGACCAGTTCCACGTCCTTGGGCAGAGATCCGCGCAGGCTTTCGAAGGTTTTTGTGATTTCTTCCGTCAGTTGTCGCGTATCAGCCGTGGGCTGTTTGCCAATCGTGAGCACCACGGCCGGGTGTCCATTCACCGACGCATCGCCTCGTTTCAGTTGAGGCCGCTCTTCGACATCGGCCACATCCCGCAACAAAATCGGTCGCTCGCTGGAACTTCGAATCACCGACAGTTCCAGATCGTCTTTTGTTTTGACCCGACCCAGTCCCCGGACCAGGTATTCCATCGAACCCCGTTCGAGGTATCCCCCCGTGGCATTCTGATTTGACTCGCCCAGAGCCAGCTCGACTTCTGTCAGCGTGACGTTCCTCGCCGCCAGTCGAACCGGATCGACCAGCACCTGAAACTGCTTGCGCCCACCCCCCATCGGAATGACTTGCGAGACTCCGGGAATGGTCAGTAACCGTGGCCGAACCACCCACTCGGCGAACGTGCGGATCTGCATGGGTGGTGTTGTGCCATCCCGGCTGTACAGTCCCACCATCACGATCTGACCCATGATCGAACTGATCGGGGCCAGTTCCGGTTTCACACCGGCGGGCATGCGATTCAGTACGGTCGCGATGCGTTCGTTGACGATCTGCCGCGCCAGATAGACATCGGAGTTCCAGCCGAACTCGACATAGATCACCGACAACCCGATCCCGGACGAGCTCCGGACGGTCTGAACTCCCGTAGAGCCGTTCAACGCGGTCTCCAGCGGCAGTGTGACCAGCGTTTCAACTTCTTCGGGAGCCAGTCCGGGACACTCGGTCATGACGACCACTCTCGGTCTGGTCAGACTCGGAAAAATATCGATCGGAAGATTGGCCATCGTCAGTGCCCCCAGCACCAGCGTGACCAGCGAAAGGCAGATGATCAGCAGGCGATTGTGAAGGGCAAATCGAATCAGTGCGTTCATAACAAGTCTTCTCCGATTCACACGTGCGAGCACGGGGGCGGCAGCGAGTGAGTGAGTAGGATTTTTGTGCGATCGTCCGCGTCCCGGACTGATGGGTCAGAAGTCGTGCGTGAGACCTCGTGTCGCTGCCTCAATGATCAGCCAGAGCGCGCAGCCTCCCCGACTGACATCTGACAAGCCTCGTTCACAGGTCGTGTCAGTGACTGTGACCTTCGTGACTATGACCTTCGTGCCCGTGTCCCTGGCTGGAACCTTGCTGCGACTTTTTGAATGCCAGATCCAGTTGGTAGGCCTGATTCAACGCGACCACATCGCCGGGAAACAGAGCTCGATCGTTCGCCAGAACTGCGTCGCGTGAATCGAGTGATTCCACATGAACGGCAACGCGTTCCAGCAGGTTGCCATTCGCCCGGAATACGTAAGCCTCGGCCCCTTCGCGCACGACGGCATCCGCAGGGAGCACGATCCGTCGACTCAGTTGCTGTACCGGAACGAAAAGCTGGGCTTTCTGACCCGGCCGGAAACGCCATGAGCGATAGGCCAATCCATTCGCTCCTGTGCTATCCCGCAGGATCTCATTATCCAGCGGGAGATAGAACCGGATGGTATTCGTGTCGGGATTGATCACGCTGTCCGCGTACAGAATCGAGAGATTGTCCCGGATGAGGGGTTCATCGCTCGACGTTTCGAAGGTCGCTTTGACGGGCCAGCCCTGCTCGATGGCGCGCGCGATCAGGTGAGCTTCCCGCTCGAAGGCCCGTCCTGCCAGCAAGAGATGGGAATGACGCGACAGCAGGCAGACCTCGCCCCCCTGCTGCACAAGCTGACCGAGGTAGGTATTCAGCGATTCAACCGTGTAAACCGATCCATGTTCGTGTTTCGCATGCGGCACCCCCTTGTCATGGTCGCTGCTGCTTCCCTCTTTCCCCTCTATCCCTTCCTCTGCTGCATCGGCGGGTTCAACATCGTCACCCGGCAGGTCTCCGGCAGGTGCCCTGATGGTGACGCTGCGAATCAGGGTTTTGGTCGAGATAATCTCGTCGATCTGCGAGGAAGTCAGTCCCCTCACCAACAGCTCCTGGGTCTGGACCAGCCGTTGCGATTCGAGTCGGGTCAGTTCGTACTCTTTTTCCAGGCGGCGCATGATCGGGGTGGCACCCGAATCGACCGTGGGAATCAGCCGTTCGAGCTGCAGTTTGACGAGTGCAATTTCCTGGATGGTCCGTAGCAGCGTCGATTCCGCCGTTGCGAGCAGATCGCCTGTCGGCTGAATATCGACGAGGGGATCTCCTGCCCGGACGGTTTGACCGGGGAACGCGTGAATCTTGAGAACAACTCCCTGGATCGTGGAGGGGACAGCATACTTACTGTGTCCCGGCTCTTCGATCACTTCTGCGGGAACGTTGACCGACCGCCACCAGTCCGTCATTTCGACCTTACCCAGCTTCAACCCCAGGTTCTGTCGCGCACGATCACTCAGCATTAAGCCTTTCGCGGCCGCGTGCTGATGCGCGTCTGATTCGTGATTCGCCTCTTCCCCGGAAGCACCCTTCGCCGCCTGCAGCAGCCGAACGCGGATCCATTCCTGCACATCCCGGTTGAGAAGCGCCATCCCTCCCAGACCTGCCAGCAGGACCAACCCAATCAGCCAGGACAGACTTCGTCCATGTCGTTTCATCATTTGATAGAGACCTCTCATAGAGAACTCGATCAGCGCAGCAAGTCAGGATCCTGAGGAACTCATGCTGCTGCGCGTCTCGTTTCATCGTGCATTTAACCTGCCTCTCACGCCGGGCAGGGGGCTCATCCCTGGTCACGCCGCCTGGAGAACCGGGCGACTGTGTCCTTCCCACAACTGTCTGAAATTGGCATCGGAGATCGGCATGTGCCGCAGGCTGATTGCCCCGTAACGGAATTCCCTTCTCATTGTGACACGGTTCGTGACACGGTCGCGGAAGGAAGGCAGAGCAATCACCAGCGAGCTTGATCGTGCCGGGGCGATGTTCCTGCTGAGTCACGCTGTCGATTCGGGACACGGATTCAGAGGACACTTGGCCTGTTAGATGCGATAAATGCACAGCACAGACCGCTCTGGGCCCAACGCCTGGGGAGAATCCCCCTGTGTCAGAGCCGTTACGGCCAGCAGGCAGTGAGATGTCGAAAAGTTCAGGCCGCTACAAAGAGGTCCACTCAGCAGGACAGTCTGACTGGCAAGTTCCGCCAGATCGAAGCGATCTGCTGTGACGTAAAAAAGATGTGTCCCGACACAGACGTGGTGCTGATGGGGCACTCGCTGCGGGGCTGGTGAACCCGATTTCTCGCGGGAGGGATGCCCGTGGTGGGGGCAGGGACAAGCAGGCTTCTTTGCCACTTGTCCCGCAGGTTTTGCCTGCTGGCTCGCCTGAGATTCGCTGCCACATACCGTCGCACAGATCCCCACTCCGCAACAGGCGAACTGTTGTGAGAGGAAGCTGAGGACGAAAAAGCCGGCAACAAAGCGATCCACAATCTTTCCTTCAAGAACCTCTGCAAGTGTGCACGACAGGCCCGATCACTGTCAACAGCGATCGTTTTCAGCGTCGACGATCGACGATCCCGCTTCGGGTGCGACAATACCACCGAGTCCTGATTTCGCTGGCATCCCCCGACGTCCGGACGAGGATTCGCGACTGCGGCCTCAGCTTAACAGGTTGAGCACCTCGGAATTGCCTTCCGGAAAATTGAGCAGCCGAAGGTCATCGAGTGTTTCCCACCGAAAACCCTGGTGCTGGGCCAGTGCATCGACCAGACCCACAGGATGGCACAGCACGAAGTAGAGCTCGACGCGCCCATGGGGGTACTCGAACTGACGTCGCTGGAGCAAACGTTCGGGGATTACGACCAGACCGCTCTCTTCAAAACATTCGCGCACTGCACATTCAATGGGAGACTCATCCTCCTCACACTTGCCGCCCGGGAACTCCGCGTAGCCTTCCAGTACGGATCCGGGTCCCCGGATCCCGACCAGGTAACGGGAATGATGTTCGACGACGGCGATCCCGATTCGTTTAGCAGTAGTCATCGGAATGGGATTTCCACTGAGGAGAACGGATTCACGGTAGGAGCGGTCGGGGCTGCAGGCGGGCCTCGCCGGGCCAGACACTGGACTAGACGGAAGTGCCGTTGAACAGGGACTCGATAACGTCCCCCCGATTGAGCAAGACACGCCGGCCCAGACGATCTTCCACTTCGACCTCTGCGGGCAGCCCCAGTAAATGATACACCGTAGCACCGACATCGTCTGGAGAAAATCCGCGTGTTGCCGGATAAGAACCCGTCACGTCCGATCGGCCAATGACCTGTCCCCCTTGAACACCGGCGCCGGCAAACAGACCAAAAAAGCAGGGGCCCCAATGATCTCGCCCCGCGTCTTTGTTGATCTTGGGGGTCCGACCGAATTCCCCCAGCATCATCACCAGCGTCTCCTGCAACATGCCTCGCGACTCGAGGTCGTCCAGCAGTGCCGAGACACATTGATCGAGCGCCGGCAGCATTCGCTGTTTCAGAGTCGGGAAGATCCCCCCGTGATGGTCCCAGTTCTGAACACGGCCCATATTGACCTGCACGATCGGGACACCGGCCTCGACAAGTCGTCGTGCGGCCAGCAGCGACTGCCCCTGTGTCGTCCGGCCATAAGCATCACGAACCCCGTCGCTTTCGCGGTGGAGTTCAAACGCCTGACCGAGCCGGCTGGAGGTCAGCAGGTTCAGCGCCAGTTGCTGGTCCTTCTGCAGCCGCAGCGACTGAGCGACCTCTGCAAACTGTTCCTGCTTGCGGTTCAGTTCTTCCAGCAGGAGTTTGCGCTGGCCCAGATGATTCACGTCCATTCCCTGAACGAGCGTGAGCGCATCGACCCGGAAATCGGGTTTGTTCGGATCCCCGGTGATCTGCCACGGATCATAGCTTTGACCGAGAAAGCCGGCATGCTGACCGGGCCAGGTTAAGGGGCCTTCCCGCAGAAATGTCGGCAGGTTCACGCCCGAAGGAAGACCGTCATCACGACGACGCAGAAAGGAAAGCGCGGACGAATAGCAGGGCCAGTCATCGCGTGACGCCACTTTGTCGAAGAATCCGCCCGGCTGCTTCTGGCCGGTCAGCACGTGATGCGTGGACATCAGATGATTGTTGTCTTCATGTGATAATGTCCGGATGACGGCATACTTCCCGGCACGGGCGGCCAGTAACGGCAGGTGTTCGCAGATGGAATAACCGGGGACCGTTGTGGCAATCGGCCGGAATTCACCCCGGATCTCGGCTGGGGCGTCCGGCTTCATGTCGAACGTATCGTGATGACTGCATGCCCCGGTGAGAAACACGATGATGATGGACTTGGGTGATCGACCAGCCTCGGTCTGCGAAGCGGGAGCCGCCTGAGCTCGACGTCCCAGAACGGACGTCAAACCGACTCCCAGCAAGCCCGAATAACCAGCCTGAATCAGCTCTCGTCGTGTCACACCGGCACGATGTTGGTGGTTTTGCACGCGGTAGTTCCTCTGGCGGCCCAGAAACATGAGATCGCTGCATGCTACAAAATATCGACCCGAATCACCAAAGCGGATGACGTTTCGCGGGAGCTGGCCGAATTCCGTTCAGACAGTACAGATGGTTGCGGCGTCTTGAGCCGCGTGATATTTCTGCTGCTTCATATATCCCCCCACAAATCCTACCGGCCATCTGAAGAGGATGGTCTGTGCTCTATGACAGGGTTGCGTTTATGGCAGGTCTCGATCATGGCTCGATGCACCCGAAAGAAGTCGAAGATCCGGCCATTGCCGCGCGGAACGCGCGTTATGGAATGGTGTTGTTCCTGCTTTATCTGGCCATCTATGGAGGATTTGTCGGACTCAACGCGTTCCGCCCCGACCTGATGGACTGGACCCCTGCATGGGGACTCAATCTGGCCATCCTGTATGGTCTGGCTCTGATTGTGATCGCGATGATCCTGGCTCTCGCCTACTGCTGGCTCTGTCGCGCCAGGCCCACCAACGGCTGAAACGGTCTGCTCGACCTTCTCCGTTGCTGCTTCTGTTCTGCTTTAACACCCGCGCTGACGAGCGTCGTTCCTCTGCGAAAGCCCGTTCATGATTCACAATCCGTCCTTCCTGTCGGTCGTCGTCTTCGGGATCTTTGTCGCCGTCACGTTGGGATTAAGCTTTTACTTCGCTGCAAAGACGAAATCGGCCGCGGGTTACTTCGCCGCAGGAGGCCAGATTCACTGGTTCGTGAACGGGATCGCGTTTGCCGGTGACTACCTGTCGGCGGCGTCTTTTCTGGGGATTTGCGGGACAATCGCCTTCTTCGGGTACGACGGGTTTCTCTACTCGATTGGCTTTCTGGCTGGATGGGCCGTGGCGCTCTTTGTCGTCGCCGAACCCCTGAAGCGGCTGGGGAAATATACTTTCGCCGACGCACTGAACAGTCAGTATCAGTCCCGTGGAATCACTCTGGCGGCAGGCATCAGTACGCTCGTTGTCAGCATCTTCTATCTGATTCCCCAGATGGTCGGGGCGGGCTCACTGATCAAGCCGCTGCTGGGATTCCCGCACGAAGTGGGCGTCGTCATGGTCGGGATCGTCGTGGTACTGATCGTCGCTACGGCCGGTATGGTCAGCACGACCTACGTGCAGTTCATCAAGGGTTCGCTGCTGGTTCTGTTCAGTGGCATCCTGACCGTCATGATTCTGAACCGCGGCTTGAAAGTCGACAACAGCGAGGCCGCGAACTCGCCACAGACCATGGTCATTCAGGCGGATGGCACAAAGCGGGTGAACGGACTTCCTCATGGAGTGAAAGAAGGTCAGGCGGACCTGCGACCGGTCGGGCACATCAGCAAGCTTCCCGACGGGAAAATGGAAACCGGCCCGCTGAATCCCATTTCATACCTTGCCACGCTTCAGCACAGCGAAGTGGTGCTCTGGCCGAAGAAAGAATCCACATCGGAAAACGGTGACAAGACGATCACTTGGTCGCCCCAGCCGACACCCGGTGCCAAAGTGTTGCGACCGGGGAACAGCCCGTTGTTCAAAGGTCTGCAGAAAGACGAACTGTTCGCCCGACTCGACTTTATCTCGCTGATGCTGGCCCTCTTCTGCGGCACCGCTTCGCTGCCGCATATTCTGATTCGCTACTACACCGTCAAGAATCAGGCAGCCGCAAGACTGAGCACCGTGGTCGGGATCGGCACCATCGGCATCTTTTATGTCCTGACCTTGTTCCTGGGTCTGGGAGCCATGACCAGCGGGACACTCGACCTGACGGATTCCAACATGGCAGCCCCTTTGCTGGCCAAGAGCTTTGGAGAAACTCTCTTCGCCGTCATCTCGGCCATTGCCTTTACGACCGTGCTGGGAACGGTCAGCGGCCTGATCGTCGCCGCGAGCGGGGCAGTTGTTCATGATCTGTTGTCGAGTGTCCTGCAATGGGACATGCGCGATCATGACAAAGTTCGAATCGGAAAACTGGCTGCGGTCATCGTGGGAATCATCGCGATCGTCCTCGGGATCCTGTTCAAGGATATGAACGCGGGCTTCCTGGTCGGATGGGCGTTCAGTGTGGCCGCGTCCGCGAATCTCCCTTCGCTGGTGATGTTGCTGTTCTGGTCCCGCACCACCAAGCAGGGGATTACCGCAGCGATCTTTGTCGGGCTATTCAGTTCCCTGGGATGGATTCTTCTGAGTGCCGACACCTTCCAGAAGGTCTACGGATACACGGCCGATCAGGCCGCCGCCCTGGCCCGAGTCCCGTTCAGTCAGCCCGGTATCGTCACCATTCCTCTTGGCTTTTTAACACTGATTGTCGTGTCGCTGATGACGAGCGGAAAGCGGAACAATCAGGCGGATGCCGCATAGGGCATTGTTAAGACTGAGAATTCGCCGTCACAATGGGACGTCCTCGGTCATGCTGTGTCATGTCCAGCACCAGAAACAAGAAGAGACTGCGGCTCCGAAGCAGTGTGGCTTGCGATCCCCAAATCAACGGGTGGGAAGCCACTCGCGAATGTGTCAGCGAGGCAGGCAATCGCCCCGTTTGAAGCAACTTGATCACGAAGTTTGATGGAGACCGCCACATGTCACGCGAAGATGATCTGGCCCTTCTTCACCAATACACGGACAGTGACAGTCTGATCAAACATATGCTGGCAGTCGAAGCCGCCTGTCGAGCGTACGCCCGCAAGTTCGGTGAGGACGAAGAGAAATGGGGTACCGTCGGACTGCTGCACGACTTTGACTACCAGCGCTGGCCTGACCCTCCTGATCATCCGCTCAAGGGAGCCGCCATCCTGAAAGAGCAGTGCTACTCGGACGAGATCATCTATGCGATCAAATCGCACGCCGATTATCTGACCGACTGCCCCCGTGTCTCGCTGCTCGACAAAACGCTGTATGCGTGCGACGAATTGTGCGGGTTCATCACCGCCTGTGCACTCGTTCGTCCCGGCCGACTGGAAGGCCTCACTCCCTCGAGCGTCAAAAAGAAACTGAAGCAGTTGTCGTTCGCCGCCTCGATTCACCGTGAGGACATCACCCGCGGCGCGGCCGATCTGGGAGTCGAACTCGACGAGCACATTGCCTTCTGTATCGCCGCGCTGCAGCCCGTCGCCGCAGATCTGGGGTTGCTGCCGTCCAGCGACCCCTCCTGACTCATTTCCCGATCACGGCGGCTCGAGCGGGGACCTGAGCCAGCAACCGCAGGTCCGAGTCCCGTTCCGGAGTTGTCCCCGGTTCACGGAATTCGGTGAGGACGCACAAAGATCTGTGTGCACTCTTCGGTGGTCCGAAAAGGAATTCGATCTACCCGCGCAACTGCCTTGGTAGACTGGTCGTCAATCGCCCCACAGACGTTCAGAATGCGTTCACTGCAACGGCCCGGACCGAAATTGGGGTTGGCCCAAAATCTTCCGAAAAGTATAAGGCCATTGCCGCAGCTTGCGGCTAGCTTTCGTTATTTACACGCTCGAGCATGGAGGCACCGCGTGGACAAGATTCTAGTGGCTGGGGTCAATTCGGTAGTTGGGGCCAATTTGGCCGAGGCCCTGTCAGAACAGCACTCCGTGGTTGGTGTTTCGTTCGATTCACGGGTTCAACTTCCTTCCTGCGAAGTGGAAACCGAAACTTCCCGTAAGCCCGCTGCCATTCGCGAACTGCTTGAGCGAGTGCAACCGGGTCGGGTGATTCTTTGCGGTGCAGGTGCCGATTCAAGCTGGGACGAAAGTCGGCGACCCGTGGCCTCCGACCTGGCTCGCGCCAAGGCCTGGATTGATGCAGCCCATGCCACAGAATGTCGCCTGACGCTCATCTCGTCGGATGCCATCTTTACGGGTCCCTGGATGTTTCATGCAGAGAACAGCCATTCGATCTGCCCCAGTCCGGAATCGATGCTGCTGCAGCAGATTGAGCAGCACGCGGCTGCCACCTCTGCAGACTCGCTGATTGTGCGAACCCATGCCATCGGCTGGCAGTCCGGGTCGACTTTCGGCTGGTTAGAGACTCTGCTTCAGGAACTGGAACGAGGCTCGGTCGGCTCGGTCGACTTTGCCCGTCACGGGACACCGATGCTGGCAACGGACCTGGCAGACGTTCTGACCAAGAGCTGGGAGTCGGGTCTGGTCGGCACCCATCACATTGCGGGAGCCGAACGCGTCAGCCCTCGCAAGTTCGCCCTGCGACTGGCGGCTCATTTCCGACTGCCAACGCCTGCATGTCCGATCGCAGGTTCGCTGGCCGACCGGACCGTGGGATTCGGTTGCGGAGAAACGTCGCTGCAGACGCGCAAGATCCGTCGGGCACTCGGCATTCCCATGCCACTGCTGGATGAAAGCCTGGAGCGCCTCTATCAGCAACACCAGAACGGCTATCGGGCTCGTTTGAGTGGCCAGAGCGCTATCCGCCGCGTTGCCTGACGGGGACGCTGGCCAAGTTCTTTTCAGATCGACGAGACGATTTCTGCCGGGTTCAACTGGCGCGTGCGCTCACTCGCCAGTCCTTCAGCAGGCTTTGACCGCCACCACAGGACATCCTTTCCGCCCCGTTGCCGACGTGACAGGTGATGCCCGTCGGCAACCCTCGTGCAGTTCGCGAGCGTTTCAGGCGAACAAAACCCGGTGATTCTGGACCGGGTCTTGAATCGGTGATCCCGGATCAATGAACCTGGAGATCGTCCGCCATTTCCCCCGCGTGATAGCTGGATCGAACAAACGGTCCGCTGGCGACCATCGTGAAGCCCAGTTGCCGCATCTGCTGTCCAATTTCGTCGAATTCTTCGGGCGGAACATATCGTTCAACCGGAAGATGCTCAGGAGTCGGCTGCAGATACTGACCCAGCGTCAGCATGTCGACACCGACATTGCGCAGGTCGGTACAGACTTCGAGCAGTTCGTCACGTGTCTCACCCAGTCCCAGCATGAGACCGCTTTTCGTGACCATCTGGGGTGCTTCGTCCTTGATCTGCTTCAGCAGGTCCAGGGTCCGCTGATACCTGGCATTGCGACGGACCCGATGATACAGCCGAGGGACTGTTTCCGTGTTGTGATTGAAGACGTCAGGCTGTGATTCGATGACGCGATGGATGGCATCACGGTCACCCCGGAAATCGGGCGTCAGCACTTCGACCCGGGCGCCGGTTCGCTCGCGCACGGCCAGCACACATTGATAGAAGTGTTCGGCCCCCCCATCCGGCAGGTCGTCGCGGGTTACCGAGGTGATGACCACGTACTTCAGTCCGAGCCGTTCTGCCGCTTCGGCAACGCGGGCGGGTTCGTCCGCCTGCACTGTTTCGGTCTTCCCCTTGAGCACAGAACAAAAGCCGCACGGACGCGTGCAGACGTTGCCGAGAATCATGAATGTTGCTGTCTTCTGCGACCAGCATTCCGTCTGATTGGGGCACTTGGCGCTTTCACAAACGGTTTCCAGCCGCAAGTCGGCGATGACGTTGGTGGTGAACTGCATTCCCGCCTGCGGCAGCGGACGCTTCAGCCACTTGGGAAGTCGCTGGCGGCCCCGACTGACTTCGGGCTCGTCGTTCGGCAGGATATTCAGAAGATTCGTCGACATAGGATTCTCTCGCGTTGCGGTGTCTGACACTTTTGCTTCAGGCCTGTTGTGGACAGTTAGTCCAGCATCTGATTTGTCAGTCCATCCTTCGATTCTAGAACACGTATCGTGGCACAACCATGGAGTTTTCTTGAGAGCGGCACTCTTCGAAACCGACCATCTCGAAATTCCCACCCATTCGACAGGCCTCAACCTTCACGGTTCACGACCACCAGCGGTGGACGTTTCCCGAATCTGGACGAGACGAAGACGCTAGGCATAGACATAAACCTTCTGTGTAGTCCGGTGCAGGAACGGATGCCCGGTGTAGACATGATAGCTGTCACTGCCGAGCGCGGTGGCCAGGTTCCGGGCCAGACTTTCCCGCACGGTCGACATGGCGGTCGGACGCGTCCGTTGGGCAGCCAGCGTCGTCACCCGTGTCTCTGTATGAGTCCAGCGGATCAGATCGAGTGCTTCCTGCGGCAACGAGACGTTGATAAACATCCCACCATGCGAGACCCAGTCGCGGACGGCCGCACCAATGAAGGCAAACTGCCCGCAGCGACACAGTGCACCAGGCGAGTCCGAGGCACGCTCGGCGGGAACTTTCAGGTCGGCAGCCGTGGCGATCAGAGTCTTTTCCAGTGCCGTCCGAAACTGCAGAAGTCCCATCCCCATTCGTTCCAGCGGCAAGATCGTGTAGACAGCCAGTTGACCCGGAAGATGGACGAAGGTTCCACCGCCGCGATTGAGCCAGCGGACGTCCATTCGACGCGCGGTCAATTCCTCGCGCTCGACCAGCACATCCGCGAAACTTCCGTCGCGACCGATTGTCACGCAGGGGGGGTGCTCGCAGAGCAGAATCGCTCCACGCGAACCTGTTCCCGCAGCGACATCGGCCCGCAATCGTTCCTGTAGTTCCATCGCAGACGCAAGGTCGACCGTCCCCAACAGAAAAACGTCCAGAGTGGACATTCTCTCGGGAATCTCGCGGCGATCAGTCGATGGAACATTCATGAAAACGAATCAAACCCGCAGCTGAAAACAGGACGTCGACTCATTCAGTTTACAGGAGGCGTCCATCGACCGGCAACACGAGCCTCCGCCAGTGTCGGCCTTCCGCAGAACTGCACTGAAATGCAACAATCTTCTCAACACCTTTGCCAATCATGTTCATGTTTACAGGTGTCGCGGCGACATTCGTCAGCGAATCACCTATTTTGACGTACTTTAGGACTTGAGTCTGTTCCCTCGAAGCGTTGTGATTTGAAGAACTTCATTCTCATCCACTTCGAACCTCTTCACACGAGGTGCTCTTTATCGTTCCCCCTTGTTGACGACGTGAACTGGGGTCGAATAGCGTGAACAGGTCCGCTGAAACGGAGCCATCAACAATGAATCGAATCGAAACCGAGCTCACCCGGCGTTCCTTTCTGGGCGCGACCGCCGCCGGATTCGCGTCCTCGGGCCTGCTGTGGGGACAAGATCCCTCTGAACTGGGCTCCCCGGCAGAGGCGGGACTGAAGCGAAAGCCGCGTGTGGCCGCGATCAATTCCGTCTACCGGCTGCGATCCCACGCTTATCACATTGCGGGACGATTCATCCATGGATACACGCGGAACGGGTTTCATCATCAGCCCCCGTTTGAGCTGGTACGGATGTGGAATCATCAGCAACCCACTGCGGATTTAGGTCCGAGTGTCTGTGAACAGCATGGCATCGAACTCTGCAAGTCGATTCCGCAGGCGCTCGGCGAAAAGCAGGGTCTGGATGTCGACGCGATTCTGCTGATTATCGAACATGGCGACTATCCGCAGAACGAGCGGAATCAGATCCTGTATCCACGGTATGACTTCTTCCAGCAGATTGTTGAAGTCTTTCAGAAAACCGACCGCTCAGTGCCGGTCTTCGTCGACAAGCATCTTTCGTACGACCACCGTCTGGCCGCCAGGATGGTGCAGACGGCACGTGACATGAAGTTTGGTCTGATGGCCGGTTCCTCACTGCCGGTCACCTGGCGCCGTCCTGAAATCGAACCGACCGTCGGGACTCCTTTTAAGGAAGCACTCGTCTGTTTCGGTTACGACCGCAAAACGGTCGAGATCTATCTTTTCCACGCCCTGGAAGTCCTTCAGTGTATGCTGGAACGCCGCAAAGGGGGTGAAACGGGGGTCAAATCGATCCAGTTCCTCGAAGGTGACGCCGTCTGGGCCGCCGGTGACGAGGGTCGATGGTCATGGCGATTGCTGGATGCCGCACTCGCCCGTTGCCCGAGCCGGAATACGGGACCCGTGCGAGAGAATGTCCTCAATCCGCAGGCGATGCTCATCGAATATGAAGATGGAACGCAAGGGACGATCCTGAATCTGTACGAGCAAACGTCTGACTTCGGTTTTGCAGCGACGATCGAAGGATGGTCCGATCCGATTTCGTCCTGCTTCTTCCTTCCCTCGCCGCCCGGCGCACGTTTCTTTGATCCGCTCACATACAACATCGAAAAATTTTTCGCGTCAGGGACACCCCCCTATCCGGTTGAGCGAACGCTGCTCACCAGCACCATGACCGACCTGGCAATGCAATCGATTCATGACGGGGGACGGTTGATTCTGGATCCGGCACTCAGCGTAAAATATGCTGCACCTCAGGACAGCGGGTTCTTCCGGGGACCCTATGTCGATGCCGGGTGACGCTCAGTAGATCGACAGGGAACCCTTCTTCGACTCCACGGCTTGTGAAATCGATATGCCAAACCGAAGTCTGCTGTACATCGGCGGTTTGCTGCTACTCGTCCATCCGGCGTTCGCGGATACGTTCACAGTCCGCGAAGATGACGGCAATCTGGCTTCCGTTGAAGCACGCTGGGTCGGTGAAGGGCAAGGCTCTGTGGCCATCGAGCGGACCGATGGCCGGATTGAAGTGATCCCGCAGCATCAGATTCTGAAGCGTGAAGCGGGTCCTGATCCCGAACCGATCTCCTGCACCGAAATGGCCCGCCGACTGACCGAAAGATTTGGTGCCGACAAGTTCCGTGTCTACACGGACGCCCCGTTTGTCATCGGACTGGTGCTGTCAGCCCCTCTGCCGAAACAGTATGAAGCGAAAGCTGCGGCCTGCCTGAAAAAAGGGGCTGCGTTCATGTCCACGGTCGAACGTGTGTTTCTCAATTTCGTCAACGACCTGAAGATCGAAACCGAAAAGCCACGGTATCCTTTAGTCCTGTTGATCTTTGAAACCGACGACGACTTTGTCCGATTTACGGCAGAAGAATCCGGGGGCAGGGGCCTCTCGGCGAAATCCATTCTGGGGTACTACAGTGGTCTGACGAATCGCCTGGTCATTCGCATGAGCGAATGTCACACGTTTGAGACTCCGCTGCACGAGGCGATTCACCAGCAGGTCTACAACCGTGGGCTGATGCAACGGCTGTCTGCTGCTCCGGTCTGGTTCAATGAAGGGATCGCGACCGGCTTCGAAGGAAACGGCGATAAAATTAACGGTGGCCCCCTGCGGGTGAGTGCCCGCTATGCGCGAGCGGCCCTCAAAGCCACGACGGTGGATTGGGACGAAGTCGTGTCCGACGACAAGGCTTTCCGAGGCGACGTGCTCGCGGGAGAAGCCTACGCTCATGCCTGGAGTATCCACTGGTTTCTGGTCACCCGCTATCGGCAGCAGTATGTCGAGTATCTGAAATTGCTGGGCCAGAAACCGACACTCGGGGTCGATGACTCGGCCACACGACTGGCCGACTTTGCGAACACCTTCGGAAAGCCCGTAGGTGATTTGCAGGCCGAGTTTCGCGTCGCACTCGAACAGACGGCGAAGAAACAGCGAGTTTTCCTTGATGAAAAACCTCGCGTTGGCCATTCGCTGACGCAGCTCAATCTGGCTGAGGTCGAGATGACAGCACTGACGAATTCCACATCCAGTATCCCCGTCGTGGAAGGACGCATGCGCAATATGTCACAGATTCGACCAATGAGCTTTCTCATCACGATTGAGACAAATGCGGGGACCTACGCCGAGTGGTATCTGCCGAATGTCCCGCCGCAGAAAATTTCTCCGCTCCCCAGGCAATCGACGGATAAGGAGATGAAAGGGAGCCCCGGAGGTCCGGCACAGACGTTTCGAATCAAAGTCAGAGCCGCCATCCCGGAGAGTGAGGCAGGGCGGCTCTGGCAGAGAGGCAAGTTTCCGGTTCCGGAATGGACCGAAAACTGATGCGCACACTTCTTCGTGCCGACAGGCAAACCTGACCGGCCAGTGGGATTAGTGCTTGTAGACTTTGTGCTGAGGACGGCCTGAGAGGATCTGTTCCTTACCCCAGGTGGTGACAGCGCGAAATTCATCGCTGCGGATGAATGTCTGGAAGGCCGCTTCATCCGACCATTCGCTGGTGATCAGGTACGAGGCATCGTCGCTGACATCTTTCCACAACGTCGAGTTCGTGTGTCCGGGGGCCGCCCGCAACGCACCGATGACGGCGGCAAACTTCTCTTCGAAATCCTGCTGCTTGCCAGGCAGGACGTGATAGTTCATTCCAACTGTGACCATGGGGACTCTTTCCGCAATTGAGTGAGGAGCTGAAATCTTCGATCTGAAGCACGGGGTAACGCGTTGTTCAGACTGTTCGGATGAGCATAGTAGAGTCCCCGGCGCAGCGGGCATAGCCTGAGGTTCCTCGTTTCGTCCGCTCGCCGGTCTGATCACATCCGACCATCAAAAAATGGGAGTGGGCAAAGCACCCTTACGGCGCGAATCTTCCACCCGAATCGATTCATCTTAAAGAGCGAACACACCAGTTTTACCGACATGCGATCTTCTGATCAGATGAGATGTGTTCTTACGTGAAGACATTAGCCTCGAAACCGCCTCAACCGTCTGTCAGGAGCAACCACCTGTAACGGACATTCCTGTTACACAGCCCGCCGTAAGTAAAATCCCTCAATCCCGTAAACTTCCACTTCACCGGACTTTACCAGCACATTTAGGACACGTGGGCGAACTCTGCTGAAAAAATCAAGTCTGGTTACATAATCCTGGGATAATTTTCTTATTACGGTATATGATCGGGTTAATTGCGTTGAATCACGTTGGCACGGAAGACTCTCTGCAAATGGACACTTGCGAACATGACTGCCTGTAAGGTCGGTGCAAGATGTTCGAAGAGTTGCTCGCCACGAGCCACTCGACACTCAGCAGTGTCGATACGTATCTACCGCTGGATGAAAATCAGCTCGCCCGGGCCGCGGTGACGCGTCTTCGCACCGCGCCTGGCTCAACCATTTCCGGCACGATCACGGTCGTCTACGGTGCGGCAGGCGCCGGCAAAACTCATCTTGCCCGCTGGACATTGAAAGAACTTCTCCGTTCACGGCCTCGGCTGCGATTCGTCTCGACCACGGTGCAGGATCTCTGTGAGCTGATGCAACTGGCGGATGAACGCCAGTCTCTCGCCGAATTTGTTGAACAGTGTCAGGAACTCGAAGTCCTTGTCTGCGAAGACCTGCACTGGCTGGAGACGGCCCCCCACCTTCAGCCGTGGTTCCTGATGCTGATCGAATCCCTTGAAGCGAGCTCGACCCAGATCCTCATGACGTCACGGAGATCGCCCGGTGAAATCCGGTGGCTCGACCAGCGAATCGTCAGTCGCTGCCACGGAGGACTTTGCGTTCTGCTCCCTTTGGCGGGGGTCGACAGCCGGGTCAAACTGCTGCAGCACTGGTTCCAGGAATGGAAGCTGCCGATTCTGAAACCGATGTCCGCTTCGGCCCAGTTCCTCGCCGAACGCCTCCCTGTTTCCCCTCGTGACCTGAAGCGCGCTGTTCAAGACCTGTCCGAGCTTCAGTCGCGGAAGCCCGCTGCCATTGACGTGGCGTATCTGCAGAGATGGCTCTCGAAATCGCGCCGTGGTCCGCAACTGTCGTTCGATTCGATCCTGATTCAAGTTGCAAATGAGTTTGGAGTGGAGCCGGACGAACTCCGTTCACGCTCGCGCCAGCAGTCGCTCGCGATCCCCCGACAGGCGGCGATGTGGCTGGTCCGTGACCTCACCGGTCGACCGCTGGAGCAGATCGGCGCTTACTTTGATCGCTCGCACACGACCGTTTCGCACAGTCTGTCGAGACTGGGAGAGCTCTTACCGACCGTTCCCTCGCTTCGCCAGCAGATTCAGAAACTGCGGCGGCGACTCAAAGAATTCCCCATGGAAGATTGTGCATAACTTGCGAGAAACAAGAACGACTTAATTGAGTTATCCACAATCGGCCCCTCCCTCTCGGAAGCCCTGTGGAAAACCCACCCGAATTTGAGCAGGTTTTCCGCACGGTTTTCGATATCCCGTCGTCAGGTTATCAACATCCGCTTTTTGTGGATTATGAAACGTAAGTGATTGCAGAAAAAAACGCTTACAGTGAAGTGAGAATCAACAATCCACAAAATCTCGGGTGCTCTAATAAGACTTATACGAGAGACTATTTCAGAAGGAAGAGGAAAGTCGAAGAGCCCGGAGTGTGTTCACACTCGACTCAATGCCCGGTCAATCCGCCGGATCGAGCGGTCTCGTCCGAGCAGAGCAAAGGCATCAAACAGGCCCACCCCCGCCGACTTGCCCGTGATGGCAACTCGCAGAGCGTTCACCACCTGCCCAATCTTGATTCCCTGCTTCTCGACGAAGTCATGTACCAGCTTGTCGACCGATGCCGCATCGAAGGGTTCCACCGCGAGAATCACTTCACGGAGTGAACGGACAAACCCAACTGATTCGGGAACGTCTCGCAGACGTTGCTGAAAAGGTTTGTCCTCGTAGACCAGTTCCTCATCCGCCACGAAGAATTCTTTGTAATCGAGGATGTCGCTGAAAACGCGCAGTCGATCTCCCAGGGCTGCAATCACCCGAGACACCATGAGCTTTGTCGCGTCATCCGGTTCAGCGGAGATCAGCTTTGACTGGATCAGGAACGGCAGCGAACCGGCGACTTTCTCTTCCAGCGAGAGCTGATTCATCCAGTGCTGCTGATAGCTCTGCAGTTTCTCCGGGTCAAAACCGGCTGAAGCTTTCACGATTCGCTCGAGAGTGAAGTTCTTGACAACTTCCTCCAGTGACATGAACTCGGTCGAGCCATCCAGAGACCAGCCCAGGCGAGACAGAGCGTTCAGAATCCCGGCGGGGAGATAGCCGAGTTTCTCGTAATACTCGACCATCACAGGGTTCAGTGATTTGGAATCGCCGATCCCCAGTTGCGGAAAGACTTCATCGGCACGGTCGAACATCTTCTTCAACTGAGGACTGTTTCTCAGTTTTTCCACATCCCGTTTGCTTAGCTTCTTCGTCGAACCAGGAGCGGTGATGAAGGGGATATGAGCAAAGACGGGCAAGGGATTTCCCAGAGCCAGATGAATCAAAGCCTGGACCGGAGTATTCGCCAGGTGCTCTTCGGCCCGGATGATGTGTGTGATTCCCATCTGGACGTCGTCGACCACGGTTGCAAAGTTATAAAGGCAGGTGCCATTGCTGCGCATGATGACCGGGTCCGGCATCAGTGAGCAGTCCCATTCGACGTGGCCTCGAACAGCGTCGTCGATGGCGATCTTCTGGTCGCGTGGAACCAGGAATCGAACGGTGAAGGGCTTGCCGCTCGCTTCGAACTCCTGCCGTTCGGCTTCTGACAGTTCCAGCGATCGTCGGACATTGATGTAAGTCTTCTTGGCCGCTTCAGCCTGCTTTCGATCTTCGGCAATCAGTTCCGGGGGATCAAAATCCTTGAATGCCTTTCCCTCTTTGAGCAGTTGTTCGACTGCGGCCTTGTAGAGGTGACTCCGTTGTGACTGATAGTAAGGCTCGTGGGGACCTCCTGCTTTGGGACCTTCATCCCAGTTCAGTCCCAGCCATTCGAACGCTCGAAAGATCGGTCCCAGGGCCGCTTCGACGTTCCGTTCCTGGTCGGTGTCATCGATTCTGAGGATGAACGTTCCCCCGGTGTGACGAGCCCAAAGCCAGGCAAACAGAGCCGTCCGCATCCCTCCAATGTGCATGTAGCCGGTGGGACTGGGAGCGAAACGAGTTCGAACGGGAGTCGACATTGCAGCAGATCTCACTGAATTTGGTTTACATTAAGTTATTTTAATCAAATAACTTGTGGCCCGGATTGGAGGGCAGTTTGAGCGGGAATGCGATGGAATGCAGCGATTCTATGGATTCGGATTCACCGACGGCGAGGGTTGAGCCCAAAAATTCATCTCTACCGGTTTTGCGATTCCGGTTACAAATCGCCTGTTATGCTCACGTCACTGATTCTCGCCGTTGCAATTTCTGCTGCCGACCCCTACGTCGTGTTTGAGCATGAGCACGCCCAGATCGCAGATTCGGTGACGGGGCAGCCGCTGGTCCCTGAATCCTATGCAGATCCGTCGTATGGGTTTCCGCAGGGGCAACAGGTGTTGCCCGGTCAGCCCATCTATACAGGCCAACCGGTCTACGGCTATCCACAGGGCCCTCCGGTCTTCTATCCGATCGATGCCGTCTGGCAGGACCCCTGGATCCAGAAGCGGCTGTCGGAGATGAATCCGCTATCCCCGTACAAATATCCGATACTTGAAAACTACTTTGACCCGTACGGCTGGCAGATGCTGACGGGATCTTACGGACCACAGCCTTACCGGCTCGGCTGGACGACGTTCAACGAGTTCAGTTTTCTCCCTTCGTCCACGGCATCTGGAACGACCGGTGCCATGCAGATGACCGAGTGGAATTCCAACGCCAAGTACGCGAGGGTCCTGACACCCGGCCTGCTGTTCGACGCCACGTTGTGGTTCAGTGCGCACTGGTGGGAAGGCCCGGGGGGAATTTCACTTCCCCCGCACGTCGATCAACTCTCCAGTGATCTGATGCTGGGTTTCTACGATGACGGTCCGTGGAGTGCCCAGATCGCCTTTCATCCACAGATCGTAAAGACTTACGGAGCATCCCTGGATGCCAACGCCTACAACTTCGACGGAAGAGCGATCCTGACCTATTCTGCCTGTGAACACTGGAAAGTCGTGCTGGGACTCGCCATCTGGGACCGTGTCGATACCCTGTTCGTGCCACACGCGGGACTCATCTGGACCCCGGATGACCGTTGGGAAGTACGAGCTCTGTTTCCGACGTCGAAAATCAGTTATTTCCTGGGAAACTGGGCCAGAGCCGATTTCTGGGTCTATGGTCAGTATGAGTACACGGCCGAATCGTGGCAGACTGTCCTTTCGGACCCGACGCTCAGTGAACGGGCTCAGTTCATCGATCAGCGTCTGACGGCCGGCATCCGCTGGGACCACCAGCGATACTCGTTCAATGCCGAGGTCGGATATGTGTTCGACCGGCAGACCAAATTCAACGGACCCTCTCCCAACTTCACGCTGGCCGATTCAGCCATTATTTCGCTGGGCGTCCGTTACTGATTTCCGGTCTTCGTCAGCCATGCCGCGGGCTCGCCGACGTGGCTCTCTGACAGTATCCCATTCGGGGCGATCTGGAGTGAGGGGAAGTGACTTCTCACTCGTCGCCGCAGCGGATGCGAAGGGACCACATTCTTGGTCTTTGACGAAGCAGCAACATTTTCTGCGGGACTGATTTCGGGTTGCGGGGAATCGCTTCCAACGAATTCGATCAGGGCGGCGTAGGCCCGCTTTGGACCCGATGGTTGACCCGCGAAAAACGGTCTGCGTACCATCGATATCTTTCGGCGTCCGTGGCGACACTTCCAAGAGTGACAACGTGATCGAATCATCTGACGAAACGATTGATCCTAAATCGACTCCGGACCCCTTGCCGGAAACTGCAACCTCACCTGCAGAGTCCTCCGCAGTCCCGTCACCCGAAGATCCGTTAGCCGATGACGGTTTGCCCGAATGGGAACCGCTAACGCCGGAACTTGTGGAAGACGAAGCGATCCGTGGCGATTTCGTGTTGCGCTGGGTCGTCGTCGGTTTGGCGCTGCTTTTGGGAATTTCGCAGATCAGCGAGACCCGGACGCTGGTCCATCTGAAGACGGGTCAGTATCTCCTGCAAAACGGTTTGCTGCCGCCGGCCAAAGATGTCTTCTCGTATACGGCCAGCGAGCGACGCTGGGTGAATCTCTCGTGGTTGTTCGACGTCGTCAGTGCCGGTTTCTACGCCATCGGTGGTGGAATCGGGCTTTCTGTCGTCCAGGGCCTGCTGGCCGCTTTGACGTTCGGTCTGCTGGTTCACGCGTTGCGGATGAATATTCGCACATGGTGGGGTTCGCTGTGTGCCGCGCTGGCACTTCTGGTTTGCTATCCCCAGTTCACGATCCAGCCCGAACTGGTCACCCTGCTGGGTGTCAGTCTGGTTCTGTGGATACTGGTCAAATCGGAAGAGAGCGAAGAATCAGGCCGCGTCTGGTTACTCGTGCCAACGCTGCTGGTCTGGGCTCAGCTCGACCCGCGTGCCTGGATTGGATTCCTGTTGATTCTTGCCTGGACGGCGGGTGAATGGCTTTCGGATAGTGCTTCGGGGACGGGATTACGCCGTCGACTCACGCAGGTCACTGCCGCCAGCTTCATTGTGATGGCCGTTCATCCCTTCACCTATGAAGTCTGGCTGGCCCCGCTGCGGTTGTACTCGACCGAGTATCCCGCCTTCCGGTTTGCCTACCCGCAACCTTCTGTGGCGGATCAGATTTATCATCCCCTCGTCAAGCCCTTCTTCTGGCGAACGATCAATCACCGTTCCATCGCCACGCTGGTGCTGTTTGGCATGACGATCGTGACGATGCTGTTGAACAGGTCCCGTGTGCGTGTCTCCCACTATCTGGCGTTTCTGAGCGTCAATGTGCTCAGCCTGTTCGCGATGCACGAGCTGGCCGTCGCCAGTCTGGTCAACTGCGTCATCTGTACGGTGAACGCCCAGGAGTGGTACCGCGATCGATTCGGCCAGGTCTATTCCATCGACTGGCGAGAGCTCTTGTTTTCTCGTGGTGGGCGGGCGGTAACCGTTCTCAGTTTCTTTGCGTTTGCCTGGCTGATTCTGAGCGGCCGGCTGGACGGCCCGGCGGGCAAACGGACCGGCATGGGATTCGACAGCCATCTCGCCGCGGCCATGTCCGAGTATCAGGACATCACTGCGGATCTCGTCGACCAGACCCCCTTTAACTTCTCGTTGCGGCAGGGTGACCTGATGATCTGGGGTGGCGTGAAGCCATTCGTGGACAGCCGGGCAGGACTGTATTTCGGCAAGGGAACCAGCAATTTACTCGATCTGCACAACCGGACACGTAAGGCACTGCGACAGAAGCAGGATAATGTGATTGGAAGCGGTGAACCGGAGGTCTGGAAAGCGACGTTCGACAAATATCAACTTCGCCAGGCCTGGCCACGTCTGAACGGACCTGTTCCACCCCCTGACTATCCCACATTTTTCTCACTGTTGTCGTCCGACGAATTCGAGCTGGCCAGTTTGAAGTCGGCCACCGCGATCTTCGTTCGGACCGATACGACTGACCCTTTGACGACGAATTATCGCAAGGATCACCCCTTCGACCTTGTAAAGTGGGGCTTTCGTACCCCCGCGGTGAACACGGAAGATCTGACTCGAGAGTGGTCAAAACCGGCGACGACCTACGACAACCTGTTCTCGCTGCGGCGACCGACAATTCCGGCCGGGGTCCAGGCAGGTCAGCACTTCATCCAACTGGGAACACTGACGGGGGGGATGCCCAACTCGGCCCGTGCTGCCTGTGCGCTCCTGGCGATTCGACACGCGAATGAAGGTCTGCGTGAAGAGCCTAACTCGGCTGAGGGTTATCGCGTCCTGGGGATGAGCTATTCGCTGCTGGGGCAACTCGAAACGATGATCGTGAATCAGGGTGACGCCCCGGGCGGTTCCAACCTGTTGAGATACTACCAGACGGTCGTCGCACTGCGGCAGGCTGCTGCCCTCGAACCGGATGACGCGGGAACGCTGCAGATGCTGCTGCGTCAGTACCAGATGATGGATAAGCGAGATGTGCAGCTCAATCTCTTGAATAAGCTCAAGGTGTTAAGACCCTACTCGAAGTCGATGACCACCGAACAGCGACAGGAGCGGGAAGCAATTATCGACGCGATCGATCAGTTGAGTGAGCCGATGGCGCAGATCGAATCCGCTATCTCGAAGCGACTGGACGACGGTTCTGACCGGTTCCAGGTCGCCAGTGGTGCCTACCAGATGGGGTATTTGCTGAGTGCGATTAAAATCCTGGAAGAGGACGCGATCTATCTCGAACGGAATCCTCCAGCGAAACTGGCTCTTGCCAGTTGGTTGCTGGAAGTCGGGCAGGGAGTGGATGCCGAGGGCCTGCTCGAAAGTCTCGAGGGCTTTGCCACCGATACGTCGCTGACCGGGTGGCGTGATTCCGCGGCGATCACGGCACTCTGCCTCGCGAATCATGTCCGTACGATCAAACTGTGGACCGATCAGCGGAGCGCCGTGGCAACGCAGCCCGTCCCCCTGGCCTTGTACACGCTCCCGTTCCTTACGCTGAACCCGCTGTGGATGGGACCCGATTCCTATCCGTCGTCATCAATCAATGCGAACGCCGGACTGGTTCAGGGGCTCCGTTTCGAAGGGGCCAATCTGACTTACCAGATCGCCCTGGTGCAGATGGAAGCGGGCCTGGTTGAAGATGCTGGCAAGTCGATCCGTCAGGCATTGCAGACGAATCCTGCGACGCCACTGCGACCCATTCTGCGGTTTTATCTGGAATGTCTGACGGGGGAACAAGTGGAGCTCGAACCCCCTGCTGCAGACGTGGAAGAAGTCGATGATCTCGTGGAATCTCCCCCGACAGACTCGGCCGAGAGCAAAGAGAAGACGGAATCGCCCCAGAAATGAGGATTGACGAGACGCGTGCAGTGCAGCACATTTGGCAAGATCCGCTAAGATAGCCGTACGAGCCGTCGTCGGAACGGCTCATTCACGAAAACGTAAACAGGCGATATGCAGCCGCATGCACTCCGCGACACTGGTTGTTGAAAGTTATTTATCGGGATGTCGCGTCGACACATTTCTGGTGAAGCATTTTCGCAGCTACACCGCGTGGCGAATGCACCGGATGGTCCGTGCCGGGCAGGTCACCGTGGAAGGGGTCGTGGCTGCCCCGGAACGTCGTGTCTTTACCAATGAAGTGGTTACGGTTCGGCTGCTCGAGCCCCCCGACAACCTGATGCCGGCCGAAGAGATTTCGTTCGGTGTCGTGTTTGAAGACCAGTGGCTGCTCATCGTTAACAAGCCTGCGGGCTTGATTGTCCATCCGACGGGGCAGAACCCTTCCGGCACGCTCACAAACGCAGTCCAGCATTATCTCGATCAGAATGCCCAGTTTCCCGGCCAGTTCAAGCCGGGGGTCGTACATCGGCTGGATCGGGATACCAGTGGTGTTGTCGCTCTGGCCAAAGATCATCTTTCGCATCGGCTGCTCTCCATGCAGTTTCAGCGAGAGCGAATTTCGAAATCGTATCTGGCACTCGTAGACGGAGTGCTAAAAGAGGATTCCGGGACGATCGATCTGCCGATTGGGCGTGCTCGCAGCGGTGCCAGCGCATTGATGTCCTGCCAGGCCGACGCCATTGATGCCAAGGCGTCAAAGACGAGCTTCGAGGTGATTGAGCGGTTTTCCCGACATACTCTGGTGAAGGCTAAGCCCCGCACGGGGCGGCTGCACCAGATTCGCGTCCACTTGTCGACCATCGGCCACCCCGTCGTCGGGGACGATTTCTACGGACCGTTCGGGGAACTGAAACCCGATCGTGTTCGACCTGTCGCCGGCGGGCCCGAACTTGCCCCCATGTCACCGTATATTCCCCGGCAGGCCCTCCACGCCGCCGAACTGTCGTTCGCACACCCCATGACGAGCGAATGGCACACCTTCACGGCCCCTCTTCCTCCGGACTTCGAGCAGGCTCTGGATCTCGTGCGTGCCATCTGATGGGCGGTTGCTGAGTTGAGGGAACGGATGATCCCCGGCTTCGGCTCCGGCAGAAGATGCCTATTCAGAAATTGGCCGTTTTGCTATCTAGCGGCCGAAATCGCCGTTTCTTTCTGAGACGGTTCTTGCGAAGGACGCATGAAATGGCACGGAAGTCCGTATTTCTGATGATATTGATGACCTGGGTCACTGGCTGCACCAGCAGTGATCCCATGGGCCTGCGTTCGTCATATCGTGACCGCGTCGTCCCGCCGACCAATACACGTTCGATCTCCAATCCTCCGATTGCGGGTCAACCGCCGCAGCTTGCTCAAGCTGCCAGAGCGGGCCAGTTTGGCATTCTACCGGGTGCCGCGGTCTCTCAAATGGCTCATACGCGACCCGCAGCGGGGAATTATCCGCTGCTGGCCAGTGCTGGTGGCCAGTTCGACGGTCGGGCAATGCCTGTGATGAATGGCCGACCAGGTATGGGGTACGCGGGGACTCCTTACCAGATCGCCTCGTCGGCTTCGGCTGCAGCCATCGCGGATGGTGTTGCACCGGCTCCTGCCCAGGACCTGAAGTATCGAGGTGGGCGAACCATCCGCGATCTCAAGTACATGAATATCTATGTCGGGGACTCCGAGGCATGGGAATCGAGTGACTGGCGAAGTATCGACAAAAAGCTTGCCGCAGCAATGGCGGATCGAAGGTTGAACAATGTGCTTCTGCAATACTTTGATAACAAGCCGATTTCATCACAGTTTGTGGGTTCGTTCTTTCTGACGGGATGGAAACCGCAGCGTGTGACGAAGGCTGAACTCGAAGCTCAGATTGAAAGCCTTTATCGCCAGAATTTGTTTGCCGGACGGGATCTTGCCAACACGGTGGTGAACTTCATGCTTCCCAAAGGATGTGTTCTGGCAGATCCCAATGGCGGATCGACCGAGGATTCCACAGAGGGGCTGGCGGGCTACCACGGTTCTGTCCGGCCTGACGACAACACGATCTATTACGCCGTCGGTGTCTACTCGGAACGCCTCTCTGGTGGTCGAACCAACGGAATTCCGGTCTTCGACGCCAGCTGGAAGAATGTTGTCGCGACGTTCTATCACCAGTTGCAGGAAGTACGAACCGATCCGGATGTCGATGATGCACTCGAAAGTCCAAATGGAAAGGGCTTCCTGGGATGGACCTCTGACAATGGAGACGAGATCGCCGACTATCCGATTTCGGAAGCGGTCGACCTGGCTGTCGCCTTTCGAGAAGTCCCCCTGGCGGATGGAAGTGGCACGGCACCGATTCAGTTGATGTATTCGAACGCCGTCCATGGACCTGAAGGCCCGATCGAATACCCCCACGGGACTCAGCCACCTCCGGCTAACAACACGCCTGACAATCCACCTCCGACGAACGGTCCCACGGTACCAGCGAATCTGCCGCCGCAGATCCAGAAGATGATCAGGGAATGGGATCAGATGGAAGACTACGTCAAGCAGGCCATCCTCAAACTCCTGTCGTGAGGAAGACCGGGCGACGGACATGAGATGTCCGATGACAGACGCGAGCAGCGTCGAAGAATTGCAGTTGAACGGCTTACATGGCTCCTCATTCGGAACGAGATTGATGAAATCAATTCGAGGCAAACAGGCATTGGTCACGGGTGGTGCGTCGGGCCTCGGTCGTGGAATCGCGCTCGCGCTGGCTCGTGAGGGTGCCGATGTCTACCTGTGGGATGTGAACGCAGAGGGGATGGCTGCCGTCGGCGACGAAATTCGCGCCCTGGGTGTGAGTTCTGCCTCACGAAAGGTCGATCTGACGAAACCGGCCGAGATAACGGCAGCCGTCACGGCACTTACAGAAGAGTGGGGCGGTGTCGATATTCTCGTGAACAACGCGGGCGTCGCTTTCTACGGTCCGACGCATACGATGACCGCCGAGCAGTGGGACTGGTTAATGGGAATTAATCTGCTCGCTCCGATTCAGATTACTCGCGAGTTACTGCCGTCTCTGCTGGAACGTCCGGAAGGACATATTCTGAATATTTGCAGTATCGCGGGCCTCGTGGCAGGAGGCCGCTTTGCCGGCTATCACACCAGCAAATTTGGTTTGATTGGCTTCTCGGAATCGCTGCGAGCCGAATACGGACGCCGCGGGCTGCACGTCACGTCGCTGTGTCCCGGCCCCGTCAAAACCGATCTGTACCGCAAGTGTGCCACCAGCAAGGAACGGAAGACGGTTCCCGAGCCACCCCAGTGGGTCTGCACGACCGTGGAAGCCGTTGCCCGGAAGGCGATCAGAGCCATCAGGTACAATCACCGCATGCCCCTCGTGGGGCTGCTGGCTCACTTTCTGTGGAATATGAAGTGGATGGCTCCGGGATTTCTGGACTTTCTCAATCATCTGAGCCGGAAAAAACGGACCGTCCCCAATACCATAGAATCTCGACCGACCGAAAATGCCTCGCTGAAACGGGCTGCATGATCCGGGCGGACACAAAGGGTCATTTTCAGGCTATGTGAGAAGCGGATCGCTAAACAGGATTTACGCTCTGGGTGTGCAGCCCGGGCTGGCTCGATCCATCGTGACGGGCGCCTGCGGAATGAGAGACACATTCTGACAATAAACAGGGCCTATTCTCGCGACGTCAGATCGAATCTTTCGAACTGATCTTCGTAGAAAATTGTCAACGTTTTGTTGTCAGATGACAGATCAAATGCTCTGACCGGGAAATGCCAGCTCAAAAGCTCAGTTCCGGTAGAGACATTCCAGAACCGCAGATTGTGACCGGCATCCAGAGCAAGTAGCGTCTTCCCGTCATTGGTGAAGAGAAGTTTTTCCACGGTTCCGACATGTCCGAAAATGGTCGACTGGACGGCGTGGGAATCAGCGTCGACCAGTTCAATTCGTCGGTCGCTGTAAGTGACGGCCAGCATTTGCCCATCGCCCGAAGCGGCGATGCGTCCGGCGTCACGCCCCTGGATGGGAAGCTTCCTAAGAATTTCGCCTGTCCTGAGCTTGATTTGTAATAGGCTGGAATCCGTCACAGTCCACATGGTGTCGTTACCGTCGAACGTGAGGCGATGTGGTACCACATTGGACAACGAATAAGAGAAGAGGCGTTGACGGTTGTCACAGTTCCACGCCTGCACTCGCAACTCCGGAAAAGTATCGATTCCGACCAGCGTCACCTCGTCTGAGAGAAAGGACACGATGGGGGGATTGTTGCCTTGCGAGGTCTCCTTGGCGACCGGCAAGAGCGTAAGGTGAGGTTCGGTCTTTCCGACAAGGATTGTTTTCGACCGGGTGCTGACAGCCAACCTGTTCCCGGAGGCTGAGGCCACCGCAGCGCAGATCGGACCATGTTCACTGGATAACGTAATTTCTGTTACCGGCTGCAGATCAGCCAGCGAATGGAGCTGCAGTCGCTCGTCACAGAAAGAAGCCAACGCCGCCATCGACGGAAGGGTTACCATGTCCCAGGGTTTTTCTCCGACCGTCAGTCGGGCGGTGGGGTTTTTAACTCGCGGCCATTTGATGACACGACCGTCGAAACCTGCCGATATGACATGTCGACCGTCGGCTGTGAAGACCACGCTACGAGCGGGCCGAGGATGCGCGGCCCAATGAAAATATCCACGATGATTTTGATCGACCGATGGCTTCTCAGCGTTTCGCCAATCCACAACGTGAATCGCGCCGGATCGCTCGGCAACAGCCAGAAATTTGCCATCGGGGCTGAAGCTCAGTTCGTTCAACTTCTCAACGAGAGTCCATTTTCGTATTTGGACAGAAGTTCGGCTATCCCAGATTTCCAGCTCCCCACGAACTCCGCCGACCGCGATATGCTTACTGTCCGGGTGAATCGCAATTGAATTTGGTTGAAAGCCCAACGGAATCAGGCGGGTGGGAACGGTCTGCCCCACTTCCGTCATCAAATTGACGCGGATCATTTCATCGGTGCCATAATCACAAAGAACTGCTAGAAAGCTTTGGTCCCCGGTGCACGCGATGTCCAGAATCAGTTCGCATGGCATCGACCAGAGATGAGACCTGTGACCCGTATCCAAGTCCCACACAGAAATGTGGTTTCGATTCCCGGACGTGAGTAAACTCCCTCGGAAAAAGCAGGCCGCTGCATTCTTGGTAGGGAATTCCGGGGGGGGACACCGCAGGACTGTTTCGCCGGATTTCGTGTCGAGGACTACGACTTCTGCTTGATAGCTGACGATGGCCAGAAGAGATCCATTCTCGTTGAATGCCATCCGTCTAATATCTTCCAGTCTTGAAATCCAGCAATCCAGCGGACGGTTTTCCACCAGACTATATTTCCAGATAAGCCCTCCATCTGTGCCAGTCACAAGGTATGTGTTGTCAGGAGAAATTCGGACGGAAGAGACATCGTGGCCAAGCTGTAGAAGCTCTTCGCCGAAATTGCTCCGTTGACCACGGAGAAGATGCCATTCGATTCCTCGTCGATCAGTGGTCCCCTGTGTGGGAATCCAGGCTTCCAGCAGTCGATTGGCTTGTTCGCTATCGCCCGTCTGCAGATGGCGCGAGGCTAAACTGACCGAACTGGCATAGACGAGTTCCTGCGCTCGTTCGAAGACCTTGCGGTGCTCTGCTTCTGCGACTTCCGCACGCAGACGTTGTTCGCGCGTCAGGCGGGACTGATTCGCGGTAAGTGCTTCTTGGGCGATGAATTGATCGGCATTAAAGTTGGCGCGGATGGCCTGCCAGGCGGCGATTCCCAATCCGAGAAACAGGGAGAGTGCTACGGCTGCGCTCGTCAGGATGGCTCCCCGCTTGCGCCGGAAGAACTTCTTTGCGCGGTAGAGACGTGAAGGGGGCGAGGCAAGAACGGGCTCGTGCTTCAGGTAACGATGCAAGTCCTCGGCGAGGCTGCTGGCGGATTCGTACCGCTGGTCCGGTTCCTTTTCGAGGGCCTTCATGACGATATTGTCGAGGTCACCCTGCAAAGAGTGGCGCAAGGCCTGAGGGGTCAGGCCACGGTTCGCCGCGATTCTCGCGCACGTTTCAAGGGCAAGCGACGCCGGCCGGTTGCTCGGCAGAGGAGGATCTTCTTCACGGACGATTCGCCGGACTTCCTCTTCGCCGTACAACGCCAGTATCTCCCTGCCGACGGGCAGTGAACCAGTAAGCAATTCGTAAAGCAGCACTCCCAATGAATAGACATCACTACGCGTATCGATATCCGGACTGATACGCGCTTGCTCGGGACTCATATAGAGTGCGGTCCCGACGACCTGAGAAATTGATGTGTGAACTGACCGGCTTATCTGCGCCTGACTGACCGCTTTTGCGATTCCAAAGTCGATGATCTTGGGAACGGGGCAACCATCAAGCGATGTCACGAGAACATTCGAAGACTTGAGATCCCGGTGGATGATCCCCTTCTGATGGGCGTGCTTGATTCCATAGCAGACGTCAATGAAGAGCCGAACCCGGTCCGAGAGCGAGAGCTTCTGCACGTCACAGTATTCTGTAATCTGAAGTCCCTGAACGTACTCCATGACGAAGTAGGGCGTACCGCTCTGGCTGACTCCAGCATCCAGCACCATGGCGATGAAAGGGTGTTCCATTTGGGCCAGTGCCTGCCGTTCGACGTCAAACCGCCCGATGACCTCGGAAGAATTCATCCCGGGCTTGATCATCTTCAGGGCGACGCGACGCCGAATGGGGACGAACTGCTCTGCAAGAAATACCTTCCCCATGCCCCCTTCACCAATTTCCATCAGCAACTGGTAAGGGCCGACAAACTCTTGCGGCTGCCGGGGAGGAACTTCACCCGTCGGTGGTTCTTCGGCATCCAAGAGCGCGGTCTGCGCTGTGAAGAAGGGACTATCGGGGGCGAAGTGATTGTGGAACACGCGCTCGATTTCGATCCTGAGCTCCGCATCGTGATGGCAGGCGGCTTCGATGAACTTTTCTCTTTCCGCAAGATCTGTGATATTCACAGCCGCAAAGACAATCGCTCCCGCTTGGGAATGCTGAAGATGCAGACGCGTCTTCTTCGAGCCACGCTTGAGGGGCGTTAAGCCTGCCTGGTTCCCCGTGTGTAGAGTGGAATCTGACGCTTCAACAGGATTCTCCTGCAAGCACCGTTCATTCTGATCGAGGTGGTCTGGTCCTGCTGAGGTGGTCACGCTGCAAACTGCCTCTGAAACAACCGTCGATTGATCGCCTCTCTTAAATCCAGAGAGTGTACTGGATGTTCAGTGAATCAAAAGACAATTTCTAATCGAATGGAAGCTAATTTCAGGTCGACCA
Source organism: Schlesneria sp. DSM 10557 (assembly GCF_041860085.1). Taxonomy (NCBI): domain Bacteria; kingdom Pseudomonadati; phylum Planctomycetota; class Planctomycetia; order Planctomycetales; family Planctomycetaceae; genus Schlesneria; species Schlesneria sp. DSM 10557. The sequence goes on along the minus strand of NZ_CP124747.1, from coordinate 4,337,326 downwards.
CATCAGCGTCGGTGTCGGAGGGGACGAAGGCGATTCCTTGGGGACTGATGCGACTTCTTGAATCTCAACGTTTTATTAATGCCGCTTTGTAATGGAAACCTCGAGAGCAGGAGAGGTGCCGCCGGTCATCGATCGTGGCGCGTTCCCGGTCTCGCACTCGCGGCACATGATCTGCGACAGATCCCCCAAGGGCCACGGAAAACGACTTTCACTAAGGAGCGTGATCATGGGTAATCAATCCAAGAAGTCCACTGAAGCGTCGAAGAAAAGTACCGCCTCGTCATCGAATGACTCGCCGACCGCCGTTCAAAAAGCCAAAAAGGCGACGCTCGACATGGTGAAGCATCCTCAAAAAACAGGTCGGAGAAGTTCCGACCGGGACTGACTACGAAGAGTTCAAAGTGGCGAGCGATCGAGCAGCCCGCTGGCCGATGCCACAGGTTGCGCCGGTCGCCGCCCACTCTGTGAGGATCATCCAGATGAGCAGCCGTGCGTGGATCCACTCTGATTTCTCGTTTGCTGATGGGCTGCTGGCCACGACCGCAGCGCTGCTGGGTCTGGTGAGCGGAGAGATTATGTCCTGGCAATTTGTCAGTGAGCTGACGTTTGCCTCCGCCGGGCAGGCTGTGGTTTTCGCCACCCTCATTGGCATCGTCTGCGGAGTGACCGTCCGCCGGCACTTTGGTTTCTGTCTGTTCTGGTTCGTATGCGGCTTTTGCGTCGGTGAGTTTGCCGGACTCCGTCCTGGTCCCGAACTGGGTGACACCGTGCAGAAGTTCACCCTGTCTGTGGCGACCTTAAATCTGGCTCCACTGGTAGCCGCCTGCGGGACCTGTTCGGGCCACGAGCTTCAGAAGCTGCTTCTTCAGCAGACCTCTTCGCATACTTAGCGAATCGCCACGACTCGACGACGCGTGATTCCATCGCCCCTTTCGTCTGCACCGATAACGTCTCTGCGCGCTGAGGATGGAGACTTGCTCACTTCGTCAGACTGCCTGTTCGTTTCGACTTGAAATGAGCAGTGCGTCCTCCCGAAACCCGCCGACCCGTTCTATGGGAATCAACCGCCGGGCACGCTAGAGTCAAAGTCTCCCTCGTGAGACGGTGGCGAGGTGAACGAACTCGATGCAGAACCCTTTCGATCTCTCTGGAAAGAGCGAGTCGTCCCGATGCAGAAAATACACAAGCCCAGCATACTCATCGTGCTGATGTTATCGGCCTTCGCCCTCTGGTCTGGCCCTGAATCGACGACCCTCCTGCAGGCTGCCGATGAGGAGCCGTCTGCGGGAAAGCGGGGCCTCGAGCGACCTGACGTCGAGTTCAAAATCTTTCAGTTTCCTGCAAACAAGATACCTCGAATTGATGGTTCGTCTGAAGACTGGTCGATTGTCCCTGCGGACTACGCCATTGGGACAGATCAGCTTCGCGAAACGGTGAAAGGCATCGATCAACATGATCCGACCGATCTCGATGTCACGGTGAAAGTGGGCTGGGTCAAAGGGCTGAACCAGCTCTATTTTCTCTACGAAGCGACCGACAACTACTGGGACTTCTTCCACGATGATCTGCACAATGACATCTTTGAAGTCGTGATTGATGCCGACCGTTCGGGGGGGCCCTTCATTCGGCAGATGCATCCCGACGTGACGTTGCGAGAGAAGCTGGAGACTCACTTTCAGTTTCACGGCGTCCATGCCCAGAACTATCACATCTTCACACCTGCGGAAGGGAAGGACTGGTGCATGGTCTGGGGAGGGCAGCCGTGGATTAAAGACCTTCCGTATGCCAACGCGGCTGATCAGTACAACTTCAAGCCGGGCGAAGGTGGTAAGCTGGTCCTCGAGTTCTTCGTCACACCCTTCGACTACGCTCCGAAAGATCCTGCACGAGCCATTCCTTCCCGGTTGGTGGAAGATTCCATCATCGGCATGTCGTGGGCCATCCTCGATTACGATGATGTCAACGCGGCTCAGTACCGCGGATTCTGGAATCTGTCGCATAAAACGACCATGTACGGCGATGCTTCCGACCTGATTGCATTTCGACTGATGCCCCTCGAAAAAACGATCCGAAAGCCACTGGAGGTCGACTGGTCATTTCAAGTTGTTGATCCGGTCGCAAGGCTCGTTGCTTTCCACGACCGTTCTGTCGGCAAAGTCACCTCCTGGTACTGGGACTTTGGTGATGGAAGTCATTCCCGTGAGCAACACCCCCAGCATCGGTATAAGGAACCTGGCGAGTTCATCGTCACGCTGAAAGTGGAAGGTCCCGAAGGCAAAGGTAAACGGACCAGGATCTGGGACGTGACACTCCCCTGAAACCGTCCACCCCGTGAAGAACATCGCCGCTCGATCAACAATCCCTGGCAGACCGGCGACGTTTTTATTCTGCTGTTCAGAATGTGGAACTGAGACCCTCAAAGCCACCTCCGCCGCAGTCCTCAGTCACGACTGTTTCCTGATATGGCCCACACGTTCGACCGGATTTTTAGATCGAAGGAATCGCAGTCCTCATGGTGACGAATCAATTTCGAAGATGCGTTGTCTCGAGCAGTCTGGCCATCACCGCCATGGTCCTACTGAATCCGCTGTTCGCTCGGGAGGATTCACCCCGTCCCCAAAAGAGACCGGCGTTGACGACCTCGCGCGTCGTGGGCTCGCCCGAACCACCTTTGCCCTATGTGACCGAGCGGGCGTTTCCGGCACTGAAATTCAATAACGTGCTCGATCTGGTTGCCGCGCCAGGAACCGACCGACTGTTCGTTGTCGAGCAATCGGGGAAGATCTTTTCGTTCGTCGATCAACCTGATGTCAGCAAAGCGGATCTGGTCGTGGATCTGGCCGCACAGATTCCCGGTGTCAGGGATAGCTATGCTCTGGCGTTTCATCCTGATTTCAAACGGAATCGCTACTGTTACATCTGTTACCTGGAAGCACCCGATCTGCCCGAGGGAACCCACGTCTCACGCTTTCAGGTCTCGGATACGAATCCTCCGACGATTGATGTTTCCACCGAAACCCCGCTGATTACCTGGCGTTCTGGCGGACATAACGGCTGTTGCCTCAAGTTTGGTCCTGATGGGTACCTCTACATTTCGACGGGAGACGCTGGTCCCGCCAATCCTCCTGACATTTTCAAAACGGGTCAGGATATCAGCGACCTGCTTTCGTCCATCCTGCGGATTGATGTCGACCATGCCGACGAGGGGCGGAACTATCGCATTCCTGCTGATAACCCTTTTATGGGACAGCCCAATGCTCGCGGAGAAGTCTGGTGCTATGGACTGCGCAACCCCTGGCGGATGAGCTTCGATCAAAAGACGGGAGACCTGTGGGTCGGAGACGTCGGGTGGGAATTGTGGGAGATGCTCTTCCGGATTGAACGGGGTGGCAACTACGGCTGGGCAGTGATGGAAGGGCGTCAGTCTACGCATCCCGAATGGCCCCGCGGACCCTCGCCGTTCCTGCCCCCCGTCATCGATCACTCGCACAATGAATCTTCGTCGATTACCGAAGGCTTGACCTACTACGGCTCGCGGCTGAAAGAGCTGCAAGGGGTTCATATCTACAGTGACTACGACACCGGGAAGTTCTGGGGCTTTCGGTATGAGAACGGGCGGGTCGTGGATCATCGCGAGCTGGCCGACACGACTCACCGTGTCGTCGGGTTTGGAGAAGACCACTCCGGCGAATTCTATATCCTGGATCACACCGCCGGGACAATTCACCGACTGGTTCCCAATCCGCAGGAAGACCTCTCAAAATCATTTCCCCGCTCACTCAAAGAGACAGGGCTGTTTACATCAGTGAAGGAAGGAAAGGTCGCATCGGGCGTCGTCGCTTACTCGATCAATGCCGAGTCTTGGGCTGACTACGCGACTGCTGAACGATGGATTGCCATCCCCGATCAGCTTGCCCTAACCACGACAACGACCCCGTGGACATACCCCCTGAATACGGTTCTCGTCAAAACGCTGTCTCTGGAACTGAAGTCAGGCGATCCTTCGAGTCGCAAGGCGATCGAAACACAGCTCCTGCATTTTGATGGGATCGAATGGATGCCCTACACCTACCAGTGGAACGACGAACAGACGGATGCCACCCTGGTGGCTGCCGCCGGGGCGGAACGCGTCTTCACAATCGTCGATTCGAAGGGGGCCAACGACAGTGAAGAGGGGACGACTCGACAGCAAACCTGGCGGTTCGCTGGTCGTGCGGAATGTCAGCGATGTCATAACAGATGGTCGGGTCCCCCTCTTGCTTTTGACATCCCTCAACTGAATAAGGCGGATCGAGATCGCAGTCCCAGTTCACAACTGCAGAATTTGGCGGCGATCGGAATTCTGGATCGGGCGATTCCCAGCGAAGGCCAACCCGAACTGGCGAATCCGTACGATGCGAACGCGGGTTTAGATTCGCGGGCGCGGGCTTATTTGCAGGTCAATTGTGCTCATTGCCACCGGATGCATGCAGGGGGAGCGGTCCTGTCTCAAATGCATTACGACCTGACGCTCGACAAGACCAACATGCTCGGTGTCCGGCCAACGCAAGGAACATTCGGGATTCATGGGGCCCAGGTCATTGCCCCCGGGAACCCTTATCGCTCGGTCTTGTATTATCGGATGTCGAAACTCGGCGGGGGGCGCATGCCTTACATCGGTTCCTCCGAGCCGGATCGCGCCGGGATCCAGTTGATCCATGACTGGATCGAACAACTCTCACCCGAACTTGCCCCTGACCAAACTGGACACGAAGCCGCGTTGAAGCAGAAACAAGACGACAGCGGGGCGATCAATCGACTGCGTCAGTCGAGTTCCGCCACCAGGGAAACGGCCCTGGTAAATCAATTGCTGTCGACCACGGGTGGAACGTTAATGCTGCTGAACGCATTCGATCGACACGAACTTCCCCGAGAATTGACGCCGCTCGTGATCGAACACGGCACAAAGCATCCGGATGCCACCGTGCGCGATCTGTTTGAACGTTTCGTGAGTCCCGATCAACGGGTGAAACGGTTAGGAAGTGTCATTGAACCTGGTCAGATTCTGTCGCTCACCGGTGATGTCCATCGCGGTCGGCAACTGTTCTTCGAAACGGCCAGCGTCAACTGCAAAAACTGCCACCGAATCGAAAAGGTGGGCAAAGAGATTGGGCCCGAACTGACCACGATTGGGAAGAAGCTCACTCGCGAGCAACTGCTCGAGAGTCTCATGGAACCTTCCAAGCGGATCGATCCCAAGTATGTGACGTACCTGGCCGAGACAGCCGACGGGCGGCTGCTGACGGGGCTCTTGATCAGTCGCGATGATCGTGAAGTGGTGCTCAAGGACGCACAGGATCATGAGATTCGCCTTCCGGTGGCCGATGTTGAACAGCTTGTTCCACAGCAGCAGTCGCTGATGCCGGATCTGCTGCTGCGTGACATGACGGCGCAGCAGGTTGCCGACCTGTTGGAATACCTTGGGTCATTAAAATAAAGTGAAGTTATTCCACGGGTCGTAAAATCATGATTGACGACTCCGACAAGCTTCCCCCCAGGAAGAAACAGCAACGTGAAAGGTTCAACATTGAATCCACCAACAGTGATTTCTCGACGTGACTTGTTGAAGGGGGCCGCAGCAGCAGCAGGGGGTTGCCTGACACTGCCAATGTCGCTTCAGGGAGCGGATTCGGTTGCTCCCAAGTCGGTCGCTGCCGTTGTGACCAGGTACGAAAAAGGCCTGCACGCCGACGTCCTGATCGGAAAGATCATGGAAGGGTGGAAGCAGGACGGGGGGACCGGACCGGCTCTGAAACTGGCTTCGATGTACGTCGACCAGTACGGCCCCGGTGATCTGGCGCGCGGTCTGGCCGAGAAGTACAACGTTCCGCTGTTCGATACGATCGAAGGGGCGGTCACGGTCGGCGGAAACAGTATTCCGGTTGATGGTGTGATCAGCGTCGGCGAACACGGCGACTATCCCTATAACGACAAGGAACAGCATCTGTATCCTCGTCGCCGATTTTTCAGTGAGATTACTGACACCTTCCGTAAATATGGTCGCGTGGTTCCTGTCTTTAATGACAAGCACCTGGGTCCCCAATGGGACGATGCCAAATGGATGTACGACCGGGCTCAGGAACTGAAAGTCCCCTTCATGGCCGGGTCGTCGCTCGTCGTGACCTACCGCGATCCCGAACTGAATCTGCCGATGGGGAGTGACATCGAAGCGGCGGTGGCGATCGGCTATTCCGGGCTGGATATCTACGCGGCACACGCACTGGAAGTATTTCAGTGCCTGGTGGAACGTCGTCGAGGTGCAGAGAAGGGTGTGGAATGGGTGCAGTTCCTGCAAGGGGACGCCATGTGGAAGGCCATTGATGATGGTCGAGTCTCCTCGGAAATCTTCCACGCCGCTCTGGCCCTTGTTGCGGCCAGCCCCGAGGGGGTTCGCCAGAGCAAGGATGCTTCGCTGTTCCTGTTCCAGTATCGGGACGGCCTGCTGGGAACGCTCTTCATGTTGCCTGGCTTCGCCACCGGAACGGCGATCGCTCTCAAGGTGAAAGGTCAGCAGCAGTTGCTGGCGACGCGATTTGAAGAACGAACCCAACCGCGACATCCCCACTTTGCCTACCTGCTGAAGGGGATCGAGCGAATGATCCACACCGGGAAGCCGAGCTATCCGGTGGAGCGAACACTGTTGACCAGCGGCATCCTCGATCGTGCTCTCACGTCCCGGCTCCTCAAGCAGGAACGTCTCGTAACGCCTGAACTCGAAATTCGTTACACACCAGTCGACTATCCGCATGCTCCCTTTCCGGAACTGACTTCCCGTCCTGCCGGGGGTTGAACGGTCTCGGCTCAGGGAGGGGTGACACCCGTTCTTTTCGATTTCTGCGGCATCGGTTATACAATCCTGCGGAGTCTCGCTGCACTCACGAGCGAGGCGAACCGCAGTCGGTCGTCGATTGTCACGTTGCAGTGAGAAACCGTATCTCCACGGATTGGAAAAATGACTCGTACTCGAGTGGCTCATATTCTCAAGACTGGCCAACCTGAGACCACCGTTGATGTTCGAGGCTGGGTTCGAACGAAGCGTGAGTCTAAACAGGACTTCGCGTTTCTTGAGCTGAACGACGGCTCGTGCATGAAGAACCTTCAGGTGGTGGTCGACGCCAGGATTCCGGATTACTCGACCCTGATCAAACAGATTCAGACCGGGGCGAGCGTCGCTGTCATCGGGACAATCAAAGAGTCTCTGGGAAAAGGGCAGCGGGTTGAGGTTCACGCCCAATCCCTGAAGGTCCTGGGAACAGCCGACCCGGCGACGTACCCACTGCAGAAAAAGGGGCATAGCTTCGAGTTTCTGCGAGAGAAAGCTCACCTGCGGCCACGCACCAACACGTTCGGCGCTATCGCTCGTGTTCGGAACGCCCTGTGTGCGGCGATTCACAACTTCTTTCAGGAACGCGAATTCCTCTACGTTCAGACGCCGATCATCACCACCAGCGACTGCGAAGGAGCAGGGCAGGTCTTTCAGGTGACGACCCTCGATCTGGCCAGGCTTCAGCAGAGCAAGGGCCCGCTGGATTACTCGCAAGACTTCTTTGGCAAGAAGGCAGGACTCACGGTCAGTGGCCAGCTTGAAGGAGAAATCTTTGCCACGGCCGTCGGTGACGTTTACACGTTTGGACCGACGTTTCGGGCAGAAAACTCGAATACCACGCGCCATCTGGCCGAGTTCTGGATGGTCGAGCCCGAAATGCCCTTCTATGAACTTGAAGAGAACATGGATCTGGCCGAATCGTTCGTTCGGTCGATCATCAAAGACGTGATGAACAAGTGCAGCGAGGATCTGGAGTTTTTCAACGAGCGGATCGAGCCGACTTTGCTCGCATCGCTGCAGAACATCGTCGAAAACGATTTCATTCGTCTGACCTACACCGAAGCGATCAAGATTCTGGAAGAGTCCGGGCAGAAGTTCGAATTCCCGATTGCCTGGGGCCATGACATGCAATCGGAACACGAACGCTACCTGACGGAAAAGCACTTTAAACAACCCGTGATCCTGACGGACTATCCCCGGGCGATCAAATCGTTCTACATGCGGTGTAACGAAGATGGGAAGACCGTCCGCGCGATGGACGTACTCGTCCCGCGAATCGGCGAGATCATCGGAGGGAGTCAGCGCGAAGAACGTCACGATGTTCTCATCGAGCGAATGAAGGAATCGGGACTCGTCCCCGAAGATTACTGGTGGTATCTGGAACTGCGCCAGTACGGCACCGTCCCCCATAGCGGTTTCGGGTTAGGCCTGGAGCGTACGGTCCAACTGGTGACAGGGATGACGAATATCCGCGATTGCATTCCCTTCCCCCGAACCCCCAAGAGTGCAGACTTCTGATCGGGTCTCTTCTCTTCCAAAGTGAGCGGACTCAGGGAGTGTTCATCGTGTGCGGCTGACCGAGTCTGCTTTTACTTCTGGTCTTGTGCGTAGACCACAGTGATGCTGCGTCAGGGGGAAATGGTCCGGCGACGTTCCAGATGAGATCGACGAGGAGTCCCTCCGTGTCGATCTCGAAGCTTCTCGCGACACTCCCGGCACCGGACCGCGATTGAATACATGGAGCCCTTGGCAACTTCATACCACCACTGTTGCTGCTTCGCTGTCCAGATTGAGAACAGACCGCAGTCGATGCATTGGAAGCGGGTGTCCTCGTAATATTCGATGAACCTTCGTCCAAAGGGTGAGTGTTCTGCCGAGGGATCCAGAAAGGTAACCGGGATTCGCTTCTTGAATTCTTCCTCAATCTGGTACCGGGGCTTTTCCGATTTCGTTTTGCCACGTGCTCACCTTTCTCTCGCAGCGTCAGGATCCTTCCAGACACGACTGACGGCGCGCGGAGGCCCCGGCACCTTTGTCCTCTGTTCGCGTTTGAAGCTCGGATTGGCGGGTTTGTTCGTCAAACCGGCCATTGTCTGATGGTTGCCAGGCAACGTCATGGGACACGGTCATGGCGGATCGGGTTCGCTGCTACGTTACCGGGGTAGCCGCGGGGCTCCGCTGCTCGCACGGGAAAATCGTTCGAACAGTTGAGCATAAAAGCCGTGCTGAGCAATCAGTTCGTCATGGGTTCCGCGTTCGATGATGCGGCCGTGGTCCAGCACCAGGACGAGGTCCGCGTTACGAATCGTGCTGAGTCGGTGAGCGACCACAAAGCTGGTTCTTCCTTTCAGAAGAACAGAGAGTGCCGTCTGCAATCGCCGCTCTGTCTTTACGTCGATGCTGCTGGTTGCTTCGTCGAGAATCAGCAGACGGGGATCGGCGAGCAGGGCTCTCGCAAAGCAGACCATCTGCCGCTGGCCCAGTGAAAGTTGATTGCCGCGCTCACCCACTTTCGTTTCAAAGCCTTTCGGCAGGCTTTCGATCAGGTCGAGGCAGTCAAGGCGGTGGCAGACGGTTCTCAGATCGTCGTCGGTTGCATCCGGCTGTGAGAAGCGAATGTTCTGGGCGACGGTCCCCTGAAACAGAAAGTTCTGCTGCAGGACGATGCCAAACTTGCGATGCAGTGATTCCCCCTGAACCGTCAGCAGGTCGCGATCGTCAATCAGAATTCGACCACTTTGCGGTAGGTAGAACTTGGAAAGCAGGTTGATGATCGACGACTTGCCGCTTCCTGTCGGCCCGACGAGTGCAATCGTCTGGCCCGGTTCCGCACAGAACGTGATATCGCGCAGGACAGGGCGAGCGGGATCGTAGCCGAACGTCACATTCTCAAAGACCACGCGCCCGGCGATCTCCGAAAGCGCGACCGCGTCCGGGGCATCCTTCCACTCCGGCTCGAGATCCAGCAGTACGAACAGGCGTTCGGCACCCGCCATGGCGGTCATTGCCTGGTTGTACTGATTTCCCAGAATGGTGAGTGGTGAAAAGAAGACGTTTGCCATAAAGAAGAACCCGACCAGCTCTCCTACGTTCGTACTGCTCTCCGGGTTGAGTACGCGCCATCCACCAATCACCAGCAGCAGCGAGATAAAGACCTGTGTGTTCAGTTCCAGCAGAGGAAGGAAGAGGCCGTGCGTATGCTGGACTGCGGTGTTGTAGCGAGAATGGTCCTTGACCAGTTCCCCGAATAGCCGCGCGTTCTCTTTCTGGCGGACGAATCCCTGGGTCACGCGGATCCCGATGACGGATTCGACCAGTGTCGCCGTGACTCGACTGAAGGACTCACGCGCCTGCCTCAAGACGATGCTCAGCTTGTTGTGAAAGTAACGGTTGATGCCCCACAGCACGGGAGCCAGCCCCAGCACAATCAGAAACAGCCCGGCATCAAACCACAGCATGCAGATGGCCGCGACCAGCATCTGCCCCAGGGCCACGAGGCTGACGAACATCACTTCCTGGACACCGATGCGAACATCTTCAATATCGGAAACCATTCGTCCAATAATGCGACCGACCTTGGTCTTATGGAAATAGCTCATCGGCATCCGCTGCAGATGAGCGAAAATCGCATTCCGCAAATCGAAGACGACGGCCTCACCCAGTTCCAGGGCCAGTCGCTGCCGAAAGTGCATCGTGATTTGAGTGAAAATCGCCAGCACTCCGAAGGCGATTGCTCCCCACATAACGCCGTTCGGATCGCCCTGTTCGATGGGGCCATTGATTACCGCGGCCAGGACATAAGTCAGCCCGGGTAGCTGAAACGACCGCAGCAGAGCTGATACCAGCAACCAGTTTCGCTGAGAGGCGTAGGGTCGCATGAAACCCATCAGCCGCGAGATCAAACGAAGATCCAGCGGCCGCGTCTCGAGATAGTCATCGTCATCCCGACGGCCGATCCGGGTTAGTTCCGTGGGGACCGTCGTCGACGAACGAGTTTCCGCACCGGGAATGCCTGGAGACTGCGGAGGAGCAGTCGGCGCAGATGAGTTCGATGCGGAAAGGCTCATAGGGCAGCAGACTCAATATGGATCGTGGTGAATGCCCTGAGCCGCAGTCGGAACGCACTCTCACAGAATGCTCTGTTCGGACCGCGAACAAGGACCGATGCGGCCCTTCTGTCGTTCAAGGATTCTCGCTGTCCCAGTTGTAGATCGAACCTTTTATGACTTGCAAGCAGCGCGGTTATTACCGGTTCACCATCCCACCGATCTGAACAGCCCCCTCACTGGAAGGGAGCGTCTCCGTTCGGGATCACAAGCGGTCTGGAAATTTACCGCTTGCGATACTGGATTCTCCGAGGCACCGACGGCGAAAATGATGCCGGCGATCAGCAACAGGGATCGGGGAATCGTTCTCGGTGACGGATGATGACTGAAGTCCGTCAACCTGCTTGGCACGGTCGTCGATCCCGTGGTCGGATCCGGACCGAAGGGTCAACTCCCGCCGCGCTCTGTAATTCGGGTCTCTGCAAGGTGGTCGTGATGGCTGACAAGTATCTTGAAACGTCGATCATCGTTTTCGAAGCACAGCCCTACTGGGGGCCGGAATTGCAACGTCAGTTTCAGAACACCGGTGTCACCGTGCGAGAATGTCGATCGGTTCGCGATCTGATTCCTTCCATCTCCGATGTCGAACGGGCGCTGGTGATCCTGGAACTCTCGGCCGGGCTCGCGGATTGCCTCACCTGGCTGGCCGAGGACTTTGCCAACTATCCCCGGGAGACCCAGTTGATCGCCCTGGGCTCCGCCGAGACGGGTGGGCTGGAATGGCTGCTGCGAGAAGCGGGAGTCACCGTTTATCTGCCCGAACTGGTGGGGGGAGAGTCCCTGGCCAGAATCTGTCGCCGACAATTGGAAATCCGCCTCCCGCCTCCGTCGCTCACACCGTCCCGTCGTTCTTAAGTCGATACACTCCTTCGAATCTGCCCCCTACTTCGAGGTGGGGGCAGGTCGATCGAGGTTCTCGAAAATCGCTCGGGCCTGCATCTGACTTCGTTCCTGGCGGGATTTCAGCTCGGAACGATAGGACCGCAGAGGTCGCAGCATCAGGCGTTCGATGACCTGCTTGCGAACCTGCCAATCCGTTTCCGAAACACCCGCTTCGGCTGCGATCGTCGACATGGCGTCGACCCCTTTCTCGACCGCGATCAAGCTCTGGTCCACGTCGTCCAGCACCTTTTTTGTCGATGTCTGGTTGATGAATTGTCGGCTTTCCCACCTCGTTCGCAGGGTCTGGATCAGACCATTCAGCACGTCATAGCGCACGGAGGCATCGGGAATCGCCTCGGGGTGCTTAACCGTCGTTTCCAGGGCGACAGCGACGTTCCGGACAGAGGCATCCAGCGTCGGAGCGAAGTAAATCACGTGGAGACGATAGGCCAGTTCCCGCGCTGCATCTTCATCGCAACGTGCTAACAGGTCGGCGATTTCCTGGCGGGCGAAATAGCTCAGCAGCGGATCATTCGGTTCCAGAAAGGCTTCCACAGCGGCGATTTCCTGCCGTGTGGGTTGCTTCTTCAGGTTGACTGCATTTCCCAGCGCGATGAAGTAGTCGCGACGACGAACATCTTCGGGATGCAGTGTTGGTTTCTCATCAATGGCCTTCACCTGCTGCACCACCGTGCGGGGGCGGTCCTGCAGTTGCCGTCGCAGGACATTACGGTATTCCCACCAGTGCGAGTCAGGATTTTCGTGAACCAGTTTCTGCTGGGTCGAAACTTCGCCCAATCGGCGCAGCAGTTCCAGTGAGACCTGGGTGTCCCCCAGCCATTCGACCAGTCGCGACCGTCGACTGAGCACGATCTCGCTATCCAGTTCTTGAGGTTCGCTGGAAGGTTGTGTCCAGAAGGGGGCCTTCGTCAATCGTGTTCGGGTCAGGACGGTCTGAATTTCCTGATGCTTGTTACCCCACCGCATCACTTCGAACGGCGTCTGAGATCCCAACAGGCCATTCAGAGCGGAATTGGCGGATTGGTTGGATTCCGCACAAATTTCTCCCAGCGCATCGTGATCGTAAGCGGGCTGATTGAGCAGTGCGGACCAGTCGAGTGCACTGCGTCCGAGAATGCGCAGCACGTGCGGAGTTTCCAGCCGCGAGGCAAGTTCGCCGGGAATGAAGACCTCTTCCGAGTTGGCACCGAACAGCAGGAATTCGCCCGCAGCGGTCTCAATGGCGATCGTCTGGGAAAACGCCTGACGCATCGACTTCAGCACAATCCGCAGTGGTTCCGGGCCATAATCGAGACATTCAAATCGCTGACAGAAGAGTCCTCCTTCGCACAAGCGATTGGAGGCACGTTGATAGAACTCAGACGTGAATTCCGCCGCAGACGCTGCGAGGGACGATGAGGACGGGGTGCTGAGAATGACGTCGAATGGTTCCGAAGAATCCGCCATCAGTGCCAGTTCAGGACTGACGTTCTGCACCACCACGCGGTCATCCGACAGCGGATTCAATCCTGTCTGATTCGCCAGGGGGCCGCGAACCAGTTCAATCAAGCTGGAATTCCCCTCGACGCAGACCGCTTCGCGAATCGGGAAATTTAGACACGTCGCAAGAGGAACTCCGGACGAAAGTCCAAGAAACATCACTCGGCCCGGTCGCTCTGACAGAACCATGGAATAAACGGCCTGCAGGACTTCCGGGGCAAACTGGGGAACGACGTCGGCGTTCTGGGTGACAATCGATCGCGGGATTCCCGCTTCGCGCAGATACAGCTCAGCGACCCGTCCACGCCAGAGTGTCAGCGAGCCCGACGGGCCTTCCTGACGATGAATCAACCGCAAGTCATCCAGACCCGTCAGGTGTTGCCGGTCCCAGCCCGAACGATAAGCCACAAACGCGGGGGTCGAGAACAGGATTTTTGCGGTACGTGAAGCATCGTCATGGCTTTGCCAGGCAGGAAGCGACAGGGAGATCGCAGTCAGGCTGAACGCGACTGCGGCGGGTCTCCACGAAATGCTTTCTCTCCAGGACTTCATTTGAGAAGCGATGGCGGTGGAGAGCAGCGCGATGATCCCAATGACCATGAGAGCAAAGACACTCACGGTTCCCCCCAGCAGGTAACCGGCGATGGAGTGCCCGCACAGGAAGGGAGCCGCCCAGCCAATGTTCGCACAGGTGCGGGGTTGATGGCTCGGAGCGGCCATCACACCCAGAAGAGTGCCGAAAGGGACCGCCAGCAGCATCAGCAATGCGACTCGACCGGCGACCAGCCAGGTGACGTTCGTCAGACGGGCGTTCATCCAGAGGGAAAGATCAACGATGTGCGGCTGGACCGCCAGCAGCAGACTTGCCGTCGCCGCCGCAAAAAGTCCACACCAGGCCACACGTTCCGAAGTCCGAAAACGACGCGGCAGCAGTGCAAGTCCCCCGGCAACCCCGGCGATGGTCCCCGCAACCTGAGTCATGATGACGTAGCTGCCATGGGGCATCAGTTGGTTTGCCAGTCGCTGATGGCACGACAACAGGATTCCCACGACGAACAAGGTTCCCGCTCGCAGCAGGAATGAAGCATCGTGCGGGGTGGTGGTGATCGCGGAGGATCCCGCCGTCGATTGCTCCGAAAGGGTAGGCATCATCAGCAGGCAGATTCCGATGACCGCTGCTATCACCGTCGCGGCAATCGCAGGGGCGAAGACACCCAGCCAGTGAGCCAGCATGACGCCGTTGAGCAGCAATCCACAGGTCACCCCCAGCAAGACCAGGGGGAGCGACTGCCGGGAAGAGGAGTTTTCGCTGGCGGTGTATACAAGAACGGAAGACCAGAGGATGCCGGGAATGGCCCACGCCCCCAGGGCAAGGGCCAGCGAGACGAAGGATTTGGTCAGCGAGGATTCGAGCCAGGCGAGCGGGACATGACCCATCAGCATGCTCATGCTGTCCATCCACAGCGGATGCAGCATCGTCCACGCACACAGACACCAGATCAGGGACGAAAGAGTGACCGTTTGAGGGACGTCGTCCGGGGCCGGACGCCACGAGGCGGCGTACCATAACATGCCGGACATCACGAGGCCGACGGCCAGTTGAACCACCGGATCGAAACCGAAGGTCAGGCTGAACTGCTGCCACATCGAGACAGCTGTGACCCCCAGGAACACCCCTAATGCGAAACGAACGGCGGAAAATGCCGCACGTCGTGTATCTACCAGCGCCAACAAAGTCTTGCCTGCAAACATGACGTCCCTGCCATTTGTAAGGCGATCTCTCTCGCGCGGATCCCATCCAGCGAGTTTTCCATCGGCGGTTTTTACCGGAATTCAGCGATTGACAGCAAGACCGACCTTGACCTCTCCCGTCACTGACCCCGCTGCAGGCGTTCTGTAGGGGGGTGGCCACCTCTGATTCCATGGAAGCGGCGGGAAATTGTTTCTTTGAGCAAGTTGAGCAACTTCAAGCCAAACCCCTATTTTACAGGGACGAAACGAAGTTGCTCATGTTGCGCAAATTGAGCAGGTTGAGCAACTTCAGTGTCACCAGTACGACCTCGCTGTTTGTGTTCAGTTTGACACGTGCTGATGCGGAATCGGAGAGGTGACCCCCGAAATTTTCTTTTTGTGTGTCCCAGGCCCAGTGAGACGGGAGGGCCCCTTGACGTCCGCCGAGCGTGCCAACTGGGGTGCGGCGTTCAGCAGTCTGCTGGAATTCTTGCCGAATTTTTCATCACTTTTATTTTACGGAACGTGAAAACGCGTCAAGAGTATTTGACGTCGGATAGCAGAGGGGCGCCAATGATCTTACCCTCGCCTGTTTCCGCAGAAAGCGGATCAGCACGAACACGATCGAGATTTCGATGCCGGGGTCTGAAGCAGTGACCCTCTGCAGCGTTCAGCGCGCGAGATAGCGACTCAGGTTTGAAGTGACGAGGGCTGTTTCCGTCTGCGTCAGCAGCCCGCGTAGCCATTTCGACATCTGTGGTGAGATTCGCCAGCGTCCCAGCGCATCGAACAGGGGAGTCATCCGTTGGGGATCAATTCCCATTTGCAATTTGCAGTCGATTGCCATTTCGGGATCGAGATCGAGGAACTGATTGACGAGCAGGAAGTCCCCCTGACTGGGCAGTTCCAGATAGAGCAGTCGCAGTTCGCGGGCAAAGTACGCATCCAGCGGCAGAGTCAGATCCAGCGGGCCACCCGCCAGCGCTTCAATCACATATTCGCGTCGAGATTCCACCAGCCGCGCTGTCGTTTCACAGGCGGCATAGATCACGCTTTCGTCCACCAGATCCGATTGATGGATCTCGCGGCTCACATGTTTGTGCCAGGTTGAGGCGAGCAGTTCGAGCTGAACGGCGGGGGCCACTTCCTGAAGAAACGAGACTTCCCGCAAGTAGCCCCGGGAGTTGTCTGACGTCCCCACGGCCTCGTGCTGAGCCAGAATTTCGTCGAAGGTTTGACGAAACGCGACTCGAAAAGCGACGTAACTGAGCGTCGATTGAGGCAGCGGCGATTGGCAGATTTTGAGCATGAAATGAAGATGCCCCGTCCCCTGGCTGAACACAAGAAAATCTGTCAGAAAATGGTGGTGAGGGGGTTCATTTTTTTATATGGGCCGGATAACCGGTCACAATTGGAAAACTCATCCGCTGCTGGCCGGCAAGGTCCCCGACGGACCGTGATTAATAGGTGATTTGCGTTGAAAATAGGGATTGCAGTTCTCTCCCACCGATCAGGTTGTGTGGATCGGTGGCAGGGCCCATGGGGAACAGATCGATGAACTGAATCCGTTCGGATGGCCACATCTGTGTGGTGATCACTGACGCTGAATTAGACATTTGCTTCCCCTCGGAACTATGATCGGACAAGACAGCGAGACTCTCATTTCAGTGGGACTACACAATGATCTTTCCTGCCAGTCGCCGTTGGTCCGGTTGCGTCCTGATCTTGCTTACGTCACTTGCCATGGCCGCGTCGGTCTCCGGCAGGGAACGTGAGGGGCTGATCGATCTGGAAGGCTGGAAGACGCTCGCCCCCCGTGATGAAATCAAGCCCGACTTTTCACTTGTTAAAAGTGGCGGCCCGGATGGGTCAGGGGTGCTGGTCATCAACGGGGATAAACGCGAAGGCCTGATGGGCTGGTGGGAGAAAACCGTCCCCGTCGAAGGGGCGACGTACTACAAGTTTCAGGCGTTCCGCAGATGCAAGAACGTCGCGAATCCCCGCCGAGCCGCCAGCGTTCGGCTCAACTGGCTCGACGAAAAAGGAAAGATTGCCTTACGGGACTTACCGGTCGTGGGACCTTACCACCCCCCCGGTCAGCCTGATCTTTCAACGGGAGAATTCCCTCCCGATCGCGAAACGGACGCAAACGGATGGACCGAAGTCTCTGGAGTCTTCCGTGCTCCCGCCTCTGCTCGAAAAATGTCGATCGAGCTGCACCTTGAGTGGGCCCCGGAAGGAGAGGTCGAATGGAGTTCTGTTTCACTCGAGAAGACCGAACCTCCCCCCGGCCGCAAAGTTCGTCTCGCCACCATTCACTATATTCCGACGGGTAAAGTTTCTCCTGCTGACAATTGTCGGCAGTTCGCTCCTCTGGTTGCCGATGCCGCGAGTAAGAAGGCCGACTTGATCGTTCTTCCCGAGACCTTGACTCATACGGGTACCGGACTGACCTACGCCGAGGCTGCCGAGCCGATTCCGGGTCCCTCGACTGAGTACTTCTCGACACTCGCGAAAGAGCACAAAGTGCACCTTGTCGTGGGATTGCTCGAACGTGTTGAGCACGTCGTCTACAACGTGGCTGTCCTGATTGATCCGGACGGCGAGATCCTCGGGAAGTACCGTAAGGTCTGTCTGCCCCGTACCGAAGTGGAAATGGGGATTACCCCCGGTTCCGAGTACCCTGTCTTCCAGACACGGTTCGGCAAGGTCGGGATGATGATCTGCTATGACGGATTTTTCCCGGAAGTCGCCCGTGAACTGTCGAACAATGGGGCGGAAGTCATCGCGTTCCCCGTGGCTGGCTGTAACCCGAAACTGGTCGCGGCCCGCGCCTGCGAAAATCACGTCTATATCGTCAGTAGCTGCTATTGCGATGTGAAGCGAAACTGGATCATCACAGGCATCTTCGGACACGAGGGCGAGATCCTCGCTCAGGCCACCGAATGGGGAACCGTCGCAATCGCAGAGGTGGATCTGGACCAGCCAACCATCTGGGGGAATATTGGCGATTTCAAAGCCCAGCTCCTGCGTCATCGGCCCGCCACCCGAGACGAAGCCGAGCCCCCGACCAAGTCGCCCAATCCGGATCAGCGGATCAATCTGAAGCTCGACACACCTCCCGTCAAAGACGCTGCTCCGGCGGCCGAATCCAAGTCGACCGTGGTCGCGGCGGCAACCGTTCCTGCCGAAACGCTGCCGAGTCTCAGAATCCCCCCTCACGAACCGTTTGAAGCTCAACAGACATTCCGCGCGGTCGACGGATTTCGACTCGACCTGCTTGCGGCTGAGCCTCTCACGACGGATCCCATCGCGATGGAATACGATGAGAACGGACGGGCCTATGTCATTGAGATGAGCGACTACCCTTACACGGACAAGACGAAAGACAAACCCTTCACGGAAAAAACTGCGGACCTGCCGATTGGCCGGGTCCGCCTGCTGGAAGACCACGATGGGGACGGCAAGTTCGATAAGAGCACCATCTTCGCAGCGGACTTGTCCTGGCCAACAGGGCTCGCCATCTGGCAGGGAGGAATTTATGTCAGTGCGACCCCCGACCTGTGGTACTTCAAGGATACTGATGGTGACGGCAAGGCAGATATCCGACGTAAGGTCTTCACAGGGTTCCACAAGTTCAACGTTCAGGCCGTGATTAACAACCTGCGAATGGGACTTGACCACAGAATCTACGGGGCTGGCGGAACGAACGGTGGTTCCATCATCCGGGTTGCCGATGGCGAGGCGAAGCCGCGCAAGATGGCGACCAACGATTTCTGGTTCGATCCTCATCACGAACAGTTTGAACTGATTTCCGGGGGGGCTCGATTCGGGCAGACGTTCGATGACTGGGGAAATCGCTTCATCTGCAACATCCGTAATCCGGTAAGGCATGCCGTCATCGATGATCGTTACGTGTCGCGGAATCCCCTGCATCCGGTGGTCTCGCCGATGCACGATGCGGCCGAAGCAGGGGATACGCTTGCGGTCTATCGGACAAGTCCGCCGGAACCGTGGCGCGTGATCAATGCTCAGCGACTCGCTTCCGACCCGACCGTCATCTCACCGCGCAGTGAATCTGTTGCAGCCGGTTACGTGACCTCGACGTGCGGCATCACTATCTACCGCGGGGCCGCGTATCCCCCCGAATACTACGGCACGGTCTTCCTCGGCGAAGTCGCCGCCAACCTGATCCACCGTCAGCGACTGACTCCCGACAGTCTGACGTTCCGGGCACAGCGCATTGATGAGCAGGAAGAGTTTCTGACATCGACCGACAACTGGTTCCGTCCGGTCAATTTCGTCAACGCACCCGATGGCACGCTGCACGTGCTGGATATGTATCGCGAAACGATCGAGCACCCGTGGTCGATTCCCGACGACATCAAAGCCCGACTCGATCTGGAAAGTGGTCGCGATCGGGGCCGGATCTATCGGCTGACCCCACCTAATTTCAAACCGACCCCGCCTCCGCGACTTGGTCAGGCCACGACAGCCGAACTGGTCGCGTCACTGGAAAATCCGAACTCGTGGTGGCGTGAAACGGCACATCGGCTGTTGTATGAACGGCAGGATCCTGCCGCTGTTCCTCTGTTGCAGGCCCTTTTGAGGAAGCGATCACCGGACAGCGTTACGGCGGTACCGCCGGTGACCGCCCTGGGACGCCTGCACGCACTTTGGTCACTGGAAGGACTGAAAGCGCTGCGGGAAGAAGACCTGCTGCTAGCCCTGAACGACGCGGTTCCAGGTGTACGTGAGAACGCGATCAAACTGGCTGAGTCTCGTATTGCATCGTCTGAGACCCTCGCCAGGAAGGTCATGGAGATGACCACGGACGCGGATTTGCGCGTCCGTTGCCGCGCCGCCTTCATCGCAGGAAATGGACACGCGTCCGAGGGGGTGACCCTGCTGGCGAATGTTGCGATGCGTGATCCGCACGATCCCTGGGTTCGAACAGTTGTCTTGAGTGCCGTGCCGGAAATTTCTGATGATCTGCTGATTGCTGTTACAGAAAACTCATTCCAGGCCATCGCACATCAGTCCGGTGCGACTGCCGCAACCGAGTCTGCGAACGCGGAGAGTGCGGGAACGGATGCCGCGGCGCAAAGCCTGCCACTGGCCACCATTCGTTCGCTGGCCATGCTGGTCGGAAAGCGAAACCACGAAGATGATCTGCGGCGAGTCCTCGTCGCGTTGACTCCTAAAACCAATCCCGGTCCCGGAGGGGCCTCGCGTCGACTGGTCCGGCGAGAAGTGGTGCTGGGACTGAGCGAAGGTCTCAGTGCTCATAACCTTGTCCTTACCGAAGTTGCTGCGCGACTCGAACCAGGTGCGTCAGCATGGATTGCCGAACTGGTCACGGAGGCGCGTGAACTGGCTCTGAATGAGTCTGCTTCGACGGACGCTCGCGTGCAGGCAATCACTCTGATGGGGCAGGGAGCCAAGGCAGATGCGGAACCGGTGCTGCTTGGTCTACTGGACCTCAAGGAGCCGCAGGAAGTGCAGCTTGCCGCGGTGCGTGCCCTGGTCCTTCACAGTCAGCCGGATCTGCCACAGAAGTTGCTCGCCCAGTACCGGGGAATGACTCCTGCACTCCGTAATGAAGTTGTCCACCAGTTGCTGTCCCGGGGTCCCTGGGTCGTGTCGATTCTCGACGCGATTGACGACAAGACCCTGTCGATCGGTGATATCCCGTTTGGACGACGAGCCACACTTTTGCGGCACGCAGACGAGGCAGTCCGGAAGCGGTCGCAGGCGATTTTCAGCCGCGAATCACTGAGCAGTCGGCAGGCTGTCGTCGAGCAGTATCAGTCGGCCCTGGGTCTGGCCGGGGACCGCGAGCGAGGCCAGAAAGTCTCGCAGAAGATTTGTCAGACATGTCATCGGCTGGGAGGACAAGGTCGCGATGTCGGTCCCGCCCTGGAAACGATCCGGCATCGCTCACCCGGCGAAGTGCTGCTGCATGTGCTCGATCCCAATCGCGAAGTCTCGCCCAACTTTCTGGAGTATGTCGTGATCCTGAAGAATGGGACGACGACATCGGGCGTGATTGCGTCAGAGACACCGACAAGCATTACCTTGCGACGGGCCGAGGGGGCTTCGGAGACGATTCTGCGAAGTGATATCGAAGAACTCTCCAGCACGGGCAAATCAATTATGCCCGAAGGTCTGGAAAAGCAGATCTCGCCGCAAGAGATGGCTGACCTGCTGTTCTATCTGCTGAGGAGCAAGTAATGCCCCGCATCTGGGACCTGCATTGTCACCTGGTGGGGACGGAAGGCCGAACGCCCGAAGAACGAATGACTGCGCTGCTGTCGTACGCTTCTCGGATGGGCATTGAAAGGGTGTGCGTCTATATGGGAATGCAGTTTCTGCATCACCCTGGACCAGACGATCTGCGGCAACAGAACGACGAAGTGATTGCCGCGTTGTCTCATTACCACGATCGGGCCTTCGGGTTTTGTTACGTCAGCGGTGAACACGTCGAAGCCAGTCTCCGCGAGATTGACCGTTGCATCGAAAACGGTCCGATGGTGGGGATTAAGCTCTGGGTCGCCAAACGTGCGGAAGACGAGGCACTCAACGCGATCGTCGAACGGACGATCAAGCACAAGGCATTGGTCTTTCAGCACACCTGGGTCAAAACCGACGGAAGCCAGTTAGCGGGTGAATCGACACCCGAAGGGCTGGCCGCTCTGGCCCGGCGATTCCCCGAGGGGAACTTTGTCTGTGGTCACACCGGGGGGACATGGGAGCTGGGGATTCGTGCCGTCCGAGACCTGCCGCATGTGTCCGTCGAGACGGCGGGCTTCGATCCGACAGCGGGGATGGTCGAGATGGCCGTCCGCGAACTCGGGGCCGAACGAGTGCTCTTCGGCAGCGATGCAGGGGGGCGAAGTTATGCTTCCCAGCTTTCCAAAGTGCTTGGCGCTGAGATTTCGGATGTTGACCGGGCTCTGATTCTGTCGGGAAACTTGCGACGCCTGCTGGCTCCGATCGTGCGAGCCAAAGGGATGCGATTCGATTGAGAGGATTCTTCGTCTGATGATCGACACGAACGTCTCCATTGGTCCCTGGCCCTTCCGCAAACTCGAAGGAACAGACCTTCCCCGATTGACAGCTCGGTTGCAGCGGAACGGCATCACACAGGCCTGGGCGGGCAGTCTGGAAGGCCTGTTCGACCGAGACGTGGCGGGGGTGAATGAGCGGCTGCAGGCAGCCTGTCAGCAAGCTGCGCCGGGGCTGCTGGTCCCGTTCGGCACCGTCAATCCGGCGCTCCCCGCCTGGCAGGAAGACTTACGTCGCTGTGCCGAGATCCATCAGTTTAAGGGGATCCGTCTGCACCCCGGCTTCCACGGATACGACTTGGAGCTGCCCGCCTTTGAGCAGCTTTTGAAGGAGTCGGCCGAGCGAAGTCTGATCGTGCAGCTTGTTGCGACGATGGAAGACGAACGAACACAGCATCCCGTGTTTCAGGTACCGTCGGTGAATCTCACTCCGCTGGCAGCCCTCGTCAAACAACACCGCTTACTTCGTCTGGTGGTTCTGAACGCGTTTCGCAAACTGTCGCTGGAGGAGGCAGGGAAACTCGCCGCCGCTGGGCAGGTCTGGTTTGACATCGCCATGTTAGAAGGGGTTGACCGGGTGGGGGCTCTCGCCAGCAAAGTCAGCCCGCAGAGAATTCTACTCGGTTCCCACGCCCCTCTTTTCTACGTCGAATCGGCCGTCCTCAAGCTGCAGGAAACCACCCTGCCGACCCAGATCATCGAACTGATCCGGCAAACAAACGCCCAAGAACTGACCCGCTTTCCCACCGCGAACTGAAATGGAGTTTCCAGAGATAATTCCGTATCTGGGAATAACTCCGATGTCGCCTGGCCGCTGGGTTGCAAATGCAGCAAGAGGTTAAGCACGACGAGACGCATCATCGTGAGTCAGGCTACAGCAGGGAATTTGCAGGAGATGGCTTCTCTGGTCCTTCCAGGAACTGACTTGAAATCACGCAGGATAGCGCAGCGATCAAGACATTTCCGAACCGCTGGTCACCCAACCCTTGTCTTGTTACTGAGTCACCCGGCCGCGATTTTAAGAAAGCGTCTGCACTGATGATGGAAACGGACCTCGTTATTGAATCAGAATCTCCTGCAACGCTTACAAAGATTCGTCGTGCAGTTTCAAAGCATCTAACTGTGTATTCGGTGTATGCCGACAAAGCACCCGAAAATCGAGGAAGACGACGGTTAATCAGAATTCAATTACGACTGTCAGAGATCGAAAACACACGTGAGAACTTAGCGGCATCATTGAACCAGTTGGTAACTCATTCTGCAGACTTGAAACCCTACTTATGTGAAACTGCAGACATCACCGGATTTGTGCTGATCGCTGCTTCAGTCGGTTCTCATGATGTCTATGCGCGAACGATCGCGATTGGCGGAGATTTTCTTGATATCGTTCGTGCCCTCAACTGCAGCGTTGTTGTGAGCTCCTTCCCCGTCGGCATTTGATTAAGTAACAAGGATGACTGCATCATTCGGAGAGGACACCCGCCGATTCCGAGTCAGGAATCTGGACATAGAAAACAGACCGTTTGATTCCCACCTCACGCATGGCCTGTTGAATCAGGGCAGTCTTTCCGATCCGACGGCGCCCAGTGACCTGAGCAAAAAACCACCGCTGGCGCGACAGCATTCGCTCCAGATCTGACAGCTGCTCAGTGCGTCCGTAGAATTTCCAGTTTGCCATCCGGCACCATAAGATAAAGCGAGCTTATCAAAAAGAAGTAAAGCCACGTTATCTCAATTGATGAAGTGTTGCAATGCTTTTCCCTGTTGAGATTTATGGTAACTTCACAGACGGGTTTTGACCCTGTCGCCGCGGCTTGAATGGGAACGAGCTTCATCTGTCGTGGGGGGCCCTAGGTGTAGCCGCTCGATGACATTTGACGTGGAACGACAGCGTCTTCTCTTGCTGAAAGAGCACTGCGTGACCCTGGACGTTCAAGCGGTGGCAGACGATTGAGGAACTCACTTTTGGGGATTCCTCATAGATGACACGGCTTGTTGTCGTTCGTTATTGCACGCCCGTCTCGGTGGCAGTTTTCTTGCCTTCCGAGCGGGTGATTTCCCACAGCCTCACGGTTTTGTCGTCGCAGCCGGATGCGAGATGCTTTCCGTCGGGTGAGAAGACGAGTGCCCGGATGGGACCTTCCTGCTGCAGTTTGATCAGCTCCAGCCCGCTGCCGGGGTCCCAGAGTCGGATGGATTTGTCGGCAGAGCCGGTGGCGATCAGCTTACCGTCGGGCGAATAGGCGACGGTGTCGATTTTGTTCCGGTGACCTCGCAGCGTGAGCAGGAAGTTGCCGGTTTGACTCTGGTAAATCCGAACAGTGCCGTCGCTGCTGGCAGTGGCGATCAGCTGCCCGTCTTTCGAGAAGATGGCTTGCTGGACAGCGCCCTGATGCCCCTTGAGCTGAATCAGTTCCTTGCCGCTGGTGACGTCCCACAGCCGGGCCGTGCGGTCCGCGCTGCCGCTGAGCAAGCGGCGGCCGTCGGGTGAGAACTGGACCGAGAAGACAAAATCGCTGTGCCCAACGTAGGTCCGGGCTTCTTTGTAGGTGGCTGCGTCCCAAAGCTTCAGGTCGCGGTCAAGCGACGCGGTGGCGAAGAACTTGCCGTCGGGTGAGTTGGCGATGCCGTGGATCTTGGCACGGTGGCCACGAATCTCTTTCAGCTGCTTCCCCGTGGAGCTGTCGAACGTGCGCAGAAAGTTGTCCGCAAAGTTGCCGACAGCGATTCGCTTTTCGTCACTGCTGAAGGCGACAGCGGGAAGTCCGAACCGGAACTCGTCGCTTTCCCATTTTCTCTCACGCCTGGTGACGTCCCAGAGCTGCAGCTTTCCGGCAGTGCGATAGGCACCCCCCCCTACGGCGAGCTGCGTTCCGTCACGGCTGTAGCAGAGGCTTGAGACCACCTGTTCCACACCGAGAGTCGCGGCCGTCACCACGGTGATCGATTCGTTCGCATCCCCTTCCGAGCTTTTCTCGCTGGAGCGAATGGGTTTACTGGAGTTTGAGCTGGCGGCTGCGACGGCGGATTTGGCTTTCCAGCGGCGCAGTGACTTGTCGACACTCCCCGCGATCACTTCGTCGGCGTTGGGTCCGAATGCCACCGCCGTGATGGCTTCTGTCGGACCCCGCAGCAGCTGACGTTCCTTGCCGTCGCGGGGGTCAAATAACTTGACCGTTCCGTCAAACGCCCCCGCCGCCAGCGTCCGGCCGGCAGGAGAAAAGGCGAGCGACCAGAACATGACACCTTCCGTCCCCGGCAGCGATGCCCGTTCTGTCCAGTCGGAGGTTTTCCATAACTTCACCGTCGCATCTTCGCTGGCGGTCGCCAGGGTACCGCCGTCGGGTGAGATCGCGACGGCCCGAATGGCTGCGGTATGCCCTTTGAGTGTGGTGACGGGCTCAAGGTCGGCCAGCGTCCAGACAATGGCGGTCCGGTCGGCACTTCCCGAAATCAGCAGCGCACTATCATGTGTGAAGACGACCGAGCGGACACCGGCGGTATGGCCAGAAAGGGTGGCGGCTTCTTTTTTGTCCGCAAGATTCCAGAGCTTGATGACTTTGTCATAGCTGCCTGAAGCGAGCGTCTTTCCATCAGGAGAAAAGGCGA
The DNA here is from genome assembly GCF_041860085.1 of Schlesneria sp. DSM 10557. Taxonomy (NCBI): domain Bacteria; kingdom Pseudomonadati; phylum Planctomycetota; class Planctomycetia; order Planctomycetales; family Planctomycetaceae; genus Schlesneria; species Schlesneria sp. DSM 10557. Next base: position 4,311,566 of record NZ_CP124747.1, on the reverse strand, counting down.
CGGCGAAAACCCAGTTTGTGTGGCCCGTGAATTCGGCCGACTGTTCTCCCGTGTCGACGTCCCAGACCTTGATGGTCTTATCAAAACTCCCCGCGGCGACCTGTTTGCTGTCCGGACTGAAGGTGACGCATGAGGCCACGTCGGGAAAGGCGTCCATTTCTCGGACGACCTTGCCGTCCTCGGCATTGCGCAGTGAGATGCGTCCATCCTCGCGAGCCAGTGCAATCCATTTCCCGTCGGGCGAATACGCAAGGGACTGAATTGCTTCCGGTTCTGGTGCATCGCTCGAAGAGGGTGTCGAACCGCTGTTGGTGGCTGAGGTGGACTCGTTACTGGAATTCACCGTGTCAGCCGTTTGTGTCTCACGATTGAGCGTTGCCTTTTCCGATTGCTTTTCGAGGTCCCACAAGGTGGCGGTGCCGTCGCGGGTGATCGAAACCAGCCACGCCCCATCGGGTGACATCGAGACAAATTTGGCGCTGCCATTCTCGCCACCCAGATCGGACAGCAGTTCGTGCTTTTCGCCATCCCACAGCTTCAGCTCGCTGCGATCGTTGCACGAAGCGAGCCGCTTGCCGTTGGTGGAGGTGGCGATCGAGCGAATCCCTTTCTTGTGGCCTTTGATCACGGCCGTTTCTTCTCCCGAGTCGATGTCCCAGACCCGGACCACCGCATCCCAGCCGACGGTTGCCAGTTGTTTGCCTGCCCCTGTGAAAGCAGCCCCCTCGATCTGCTGTTTATGGCCTTTCAGCGATTTCTCGACCGTACCCGCGAACACGTCATAGAGGGCCAGTCCTTCGGGATCTTTGGCGGGAATGATGGCCGCCAGCAGACGACCGGAGCCGGACAGGTCAATCGCCAGCAGTTTGGATGCCTCCGGCTCGTAAGTCCGCACAAACTCTTTTTTCGTGACATTCCAGACGCGAACCGTCTTATCGGTGGTACTTCCCAGGACGAGTTCTGTTCCGTCGGGAGACCAGGTGATGACGTTGGTTTTGGCCACGGGACCGGGCAGCGTCATTCCGACCTTGCCGGTTTTGGTGTCGACCAGTTGGACACCCGCCCGGGGCTCATTCGGTCCGATGGCCAGCCACTTTCCATCAGGAGAAAACGAGACGATCGCGATCTTACCGGGAAGCTCGATCCGGAGAGGGGCTTTCAGATCGTCAAGATTCCAGATCAGGACTTCCCCTTTGGCATCGGCACCCTCGGGCACTGAGACCGTGGCGACCGACTTGCTGTCGGGTGAGAATGTGGCGAACCCCCAGCCCGTGGGGACGGTCTCCGTCGGTCGAGGATTCGACACTTCCGTTTGAGGAGGACGGGAATTATCGATGAACTCGATGGGCTCGCTTTCAGGCCCCGGTGAGGCAGGGGGCTCTTGCGCGAAAGAGCTGTGATACAGATGCATCCATGCCAGACAGGCAAACGCGACAACCCGAACCTGTGTACTCATGATCCGCGCCTCTCTCTGACCCTGACCGCAATGTAGACGTGATGTCTGTAATATTATGTCCAAGATGGTTCGGGATCGCTAGTGCATTACCATGTGACGCGATTCTCTCACTCCCTCAGCGGTAACAGGCCGCGATGACGCAAACCGCCAGGTGGCATCCGTCGGGGGAAGTGTGCAGCCAGACAAACCGAGGGACCGAGCACTCGCTGTCGGACGGCGAAGATGCAGTCACAGACGGGAGTCTGTCTGGCGCGGGGGAAGTGCACGGCAACGAAAAAAGGCAGACAGGTCTTTGTGAGACCTGCCTGCCTTCGAACGATCGACCGTTGATTCAGTTGATCTTACTTCTTGACTTCGAAGCCTTTGGCGAAGGGAGCATCGGCGAAGACGAGTTCCGCCTGGGCATCGCCTTTCGCTTCACTGACTTTGGCCTGGCATTTTTCGCAGCAGAATCCGACCTTCACACCGCCAACTTCGACATTGGCATTTGGATTGAGCTTTGCACCGGACAGCGGGCATTTGGTCTGAGTGGTCTGGCCAGTCGCGGCGAGCTGATGATTGGCCTTGGTCGCAAACTTGGCGGTGTCCTTCTTGAAGGCGCCTGGGCATTCGCCGCAGCAGAAGTAAACCTTGCCACCTTTGTAATCGACAGTCTTGTCTTCCTTGGCCGGCTGGCCGGAGACGGGGCAGGTGGCCTTGAATGGCTTGGCCTTTTCATCGGCAGCGAATGCCATCACACCAACGGCCAACAGACAGCAGAGCATGGTACCGAGTTTTTGGATCGACATGGAATTTCCTTCTTGCAATGAGATGTGGTTCAGGAACCAATCAAAACTTCAACGGGTTTTGTCGTGCCAGTCTCAGGACTGGCGCACTGACACACAGAAGACGTCTGAACAGACAGAGGCACAGAGAAGAAAGAGGGTGTTAGATCACCCAGCGGCAAAGCAGCTTACGGAGCGGTGGCCCTGAAGCACGCGAAAGATCGCGCTGTGCGGTCTGAGAAGTTCCCGATTCCGTGAAAGAAGGGGCCCACTTAAGGGTGCCGACCACCAGGGAATTCGAATCCAGGGGTGCCGACTGCTCATGAGCCGACACGATCGCGGGAACCGCCTCGGCAGCCTGACACTGGCAATCGGGGCGAGATAATCCGGTTCCGGTCGGCGTGTGTGACACAGCTCGCGTGACTGCTCGCTTGGATTTTGCCGCTTTCTGTGCGGCGAGCCGAGCCTGACAGCAGGGGCTGAGTTTTGGCTGAGCGACGCGGGTTGATTCGGCCCGTTTGGTGCAGCAACAGTCCCGAAACAGCGGTGCCGGCAGCAAAAGTGCTACCGCCAGAGCCAGCATCGAAACCAGTCGCACGATCCACATCAAAACGTTCAGCCTGATGAGTGTCGAAAAAACGATCTCCTTGATGATATCGAAGACCTGCGTCGACAGATAGAGGAATTTTTTTGTGGTTGCCCGCTCATTCGTTTGTTCTGGCGGAATGAACGATTTTTCTGATTGACCTTCAGCAGAATTGGCTGGAGTTCCCAAGGAATCGGGACGACGACCGAGTCTGCTGCGATTAGCAGGGGTGCCGTGTGATCCGATGAAGAGCAGTCTTTTTCCTTGTTTCCCTGGAATCGTCGCTATCCCTTGAGCCGGCGCGGGATTGAGCCGAGATCAGTTGAGTCGTGGAATTTCGTCCCAACATGACATTTTCGAGGGGCTTGTCGACTCGATAGAATCCGGGCTGCCGCCTCGGTGTCAGACACCCGCAATTTGTTGACGGAATCTCGCTCGCATGCAATCACTCTGCGTCTACTGTGCCGGACCTCTTTTCAACCAATCCGAACGGACGGAAATGACGGCGATTGCCGATGTGCTGGTGGAAGCGGGGCATTCCGTCTATTTGCCTCATCGAGATGGGATGGAATTTCGTCTGGTGCGTGAAGTCTTGATCGAACAGGGCTGGGAAGCGGCTCTGGCGGGGCAATTTCTGCATGAGGCGATCTTCGCCCTGGATGTCTACCAGCTGGTCGTAGCCTGCGATGCCGTTGTCTGGAATCTGAATGGACGTGTTCCTGACGAGGGGGCAGTCTCGGAAGCGGCGATGGCGTGGACGCTCGGTAAGCCGATGATCGCTTATCAGGACGATGTGCGGTCCATGATCGCAGGCCGCATGAATCCGCTCCTTGTGGGCCTGGTCGACTTCACCTCCGTGCAGCACATTCATGAGATTCCTGCAGCTCTGCACGCCGAATGTCTGAAGTTCCCACCCCGTAAGTTCGATCTGGAACACCTTCCCAAGCGCGTAAGGACGGCGGTGGCACGGGGGACCGAACTCTGGAACGCCCTGCGAAAAGAAAGCGCCTACGGCGAGAATCGGATCATCGCCGAATGCGTTACGACTCTGTTCGCACCGGGAGCCGCGTGAACACCGGCCGATAACAACTCGTGAAGAGGCGTTTCGGTCGCCGCATGAGCGGGTCGCTGTCGATCAGCGGAGCGAATTAATCCCCTATCCGGCTGACCGTCGGTGTCACTTGATCCTATAGGCAGCGGTGTATTCCGAACCATCGCTGCTGGTGACACCGTTGGCGGTGGACCCTTCGAACATTTCCGGCGACTTGATAATACTAACGCTGACGGTCCCTTTTTCCCCTTCCTTCAGCACCCCGGCGTGGACTGCGGCGGTGGCCAGGTCACTGCTGGTGGTGTAGGTGCCGGTCCCGAAGACGCGGCCGTCTGTTTTGCCGACGAGATTGAACTGGAAGGTCTGGTCAATCATCCCGATATACTGCTCGAGATTTCCGGGGTCTTCCGCCGCCTCGGTCGCACCCGCTGCAGTCGGTTTAGTGGCAGCCGGGGTCACGTCCTTCGTGGTGGCGACCGCTTCCGTACTGACGGGGGTCGACTTACTGGCAAGTTCCTGAGGTGTCAGGAAGTGGTCGTTGTTCTTGTCGAGCTTCCGGAATTCGGCAAAGCGGGCTCGATCCCATTCGTACAGGCCAATCTGCCCGTCGCCGTTTTTGTCGTACGCCTGAAACTCTTTGGGGAGCGCGGACGTCTTTGATTTGCGTGTCGGTGTGGTGTCCGCGATGAAATAGAGTTCATTGGGTGAAACATCGACATCATCACTTTTGTCGAAGCCGACCCAGTGAATCCGAATCTGTCCATCGCGTTTCAGTTCGATCACTTCGACGATGTAGTTCTTCTTGTCCCAGATCCCGACCAGCTTGGTGCCGACTTTTACTTTGGCGTCGGCGGGGACCTGTTTACCGGCAATGACGTTGGTGGGGATTTCTTCTTTGGCGATGGCCACCCCTGCGATCAGGGTGCACAGAACCGCAGATGTCCAGAATCGAAACATGCCTGTTCCTCAATCCTCAAAGTCACTTTCCCGGCCGCCAGAGGAATCACCGGAAACCGGGTTTGAGAACCACTTGGGGCACTCTCACAGTCGACTTCGTTCCCGCTCTTGAGAAGGGGAGAAGTCGACCTGATTCGCTTCTTACGGTGTCGATGCCAGCAGCTCTACCTCGTCCGGTTCCTGCGGATAATAACAGCAGGGACTGATTCGCTGACAGAGAATTTCTGCCATGGCACCACTTCCATGATACCCTGGCTGTCAACTGAATTTTGGCTGAAGTCGTTTCGTGTCGAAGTGTTATTGCTGCAGATCATGCAGAGAGCAGTCTTTCGGTCGCTTGCGCTTCGGCGATGGGCCTGCTGCTGACGCGCCTGCTGTGGCGCTTTTGCCGGATGTGCACCTCGAGACGCCGGAAACTCAGACACAGGGGGGATATCGGCATCAACTGCCGCTTGCTGGAGATCCGATGAGACGAATACTGGTTCCCGCAGCACGGGGCTTTCCTTGAATGGCGATGCGGTCCTTCGCTGTTTCAGGGACGGACGTGCAGAAGTTCCGGCAGATTGAGAACGTTCGTCGGTTAATCAGTTTAATTGCGGCAATCAAATGGCTCGTGCCAGGAAGACGAACAACGCGCAGGTTAATCTCGCCTCCGGCAGCAGGCCCTGGCTTCGGTGGCTGTTTCAGCCTTTGAGATTGCTGCGGGTGGCTCTTCTTGCGGGTGTTGCAGCGGCGTCCCCGTACGTCGTCGAGAAACTCCCGGATCTGTCCCAGCGTTCGGAGTACCGGATCGCGTTGTCGCAGGTTCAGCTCGTTCCTCCACCCGCAGCACCGGTGCCGTTGAATCTGATTGACCAGGTTGCCGAGCAGTCCGGACTGCCGGACGAATTGTCTCTGCTGGAGAATTCCCTGACGGATGATCTGGCTGCGGCCTTTGGTCGCCACCCGTGGGTCGCAGAAGTGGTCCAAGTCCGAAAATCGTTCCCGGCATCGGTCACGATCGAGCTGAAGTACCGCCGACCGGTGCTGCTGGCCAACGTCCCCGGTGGCCAGGTCCCGCTCGATGCCAATGGGATCGTCCTTCCGACGGCCGATTTTTCGCCCGCCGATAAGAAGAACTATCCGACCCTGCGAAACGTGTCGGCCCTTCCCAGGGTCCGGGCGGGGATGGTCTGGAGTGATCCTGCGATTCTGGCGGCGGCCCGGCTGGCAGAGACCCTGGCTGATAAGTGGCAGTCGCTCAAGTTCGAGGCGATCTCGATCCCACGCGAAGTCGATCCTGCGACGGAACCTCATGACGTCCTTCTGGAACTCGTGGGACAGGGGGGATCGCACATCGTCTGGGGCCGCCCGCCCGGCAGCGATCATCCCGGCGAACTGGAAGCATCACAAAAGATTCGCCGCCTCGAAAAGTATCTGGCGGACTTCGGCGACTATGCGCAACCGAATGGACCCTACGAGATTGATATTCGACATTGGCAGGAAATTTCTCGTCGCCGACTAAGTACCGAACAGGTGCAGGTCAAACCGGCCAAGCCCGGTCGGCCGGATAGCAAGCCGCGCAGTGAACCCGCCCCCCGACTGCGTGAAGCGGGGATTCCGGAACCGGGAAGGATTCGCTGACCGCTGAAGCGATTGGGGGCGAGCCGGGAGCGGATGTCTGGCGGTTCGGGTTGCGAAGCAGGTCATTCGCTGTTGCGCTTTTGCTGGACCGCGTGAGAAATCTCTTGCGCGGCCCCCGCCACGGCTCCGACGATGGCTCCCACGCTGCCGAGCAGGACCATGAGGAACGCACCTTCGTGGATGCTGCCAATGAGCATGAAGCCCAGTCCCGCGCCGGCTGCGGCAATCAGCAGCGAACTCACGATGACTGTCGCCATGGTTTGCACGAGATGATCCTTTCGAAAGTGGAACTCTCTCCGTTCGTCCGTCGTGTCAGTCGATCATGAGGGATGTGAAACGGACGGGGACGAATGTGCCTGATGCAGACTGGCAGCCGTGATGCTCGGGCAACACTGGCTCATCTGGCGATTCAGGCTGAGGTCATTCCGGAACTCGGGCGGCAGGCGATCGTCGTAATAGATTGCCTGCTGCGGGCATTCCGGTGCACACAGGCCACAATCGATGCACTTATCGGGGTGGATGTAGAGCATGAACTCACCTTCGTGAAAGCAGTCTGCAGGACAGACCGCAACGCAGTCCTTTGCTTTGCAGCCATGGCAAAGCTGGGTAACGACCATTGGCATATTTTCGATCCTTGATTTTCTCACATTCAATTCAGACGACAGACGTCACGACGCTTCCGTGCGTGGCGGGACGACCTGTTTCTCCAGACGCATTCGATGCCTGCGGTGTCGTTGCAGTTCCCGCTTTTGTCTCACACTCGCTGAGGTTTCTTGGAGAACGAATTCGACCCCAGCGACGATCCCTCGCGTCATCGGCCTTGGCCGAATCGGGGGTTGCTCACGGCGACCCCGGCATCTCGGGGGAGGACCCTGGTTTCCATCTGTGGTGCTCCTGAACTTTGCAGTGCAAAGTGGAGGGGCAAAAAAATAACCGTTTCACGAGAAGCCAAGGCGTGAGGCGGTTGCTGCGTGTTTTTTCGCTGCTTCCGAAGCATCGGCCACCACACGCTGCAGCGCCTCGATATATTCGAGGAAGCGTTTGCGGCCCAGCGGAGACAACTGGCAAAGTGTCGTAGCGCGTCCGGGTCCCGTTTGTTTCTGCTGGATGATCAGGCCTTCTTCCTGCAGCACATCGAGATGGCGACTCAGGTTTCCATCCGTAAGTTCACACAGTTGCTTCAGGTCGACGAACGTCAGACCTTCACGATGAGTCAGCAGCGAAGTCATGATCCCCAACCTCGCCTTTTCATGCATCGAACGCTCGAGCCCTTCATAAGCGAAGCGGCCCGTCTGAGGTTCATTCGATTTGGGACTACGCTTCGGCATGTCGTCGTGACTCCGAAAAATAAAGCACACAGGCCATCAGCAGTTGCCCGCCGCCGAAGGTGGCTCCCATCTGCCAGGGACTCAATGGAGCAGCGTCGCTGCCGGACATCAGTGCCATCATTCCGGCACCCAGATAATAGCAGGCCACCCAGATCACGGACGATGTGACGAAGGGGATTGAGGCAAAAATACCGAGCGCGAAGAGGATCGCCCAGATTCCTGGTAACAGCGGAATGCTTTCCGGATGAAACTGAGAGATCCCCCAAGTCATGATGCCGCCACCCAGCAGGCTGGGAAAGAATTGCTGAAGTGCCTGACACGTCAGCCGACGTTCTATCCGGGATTCGCTCCGCAGGTAACTGAGGCCCACTTCCAGCAACATCAGCGACAGGCTGGCAACAGCGATGGAAGACCACAACTGAATGTAAGCATCAGGATGCTGTTCAGGGACGGGGACCAGCCACGGCTGCACTGCTGCGGCGAACAATCCCAGCAGGCCCGTTGCAGCGACCGTGGTGGGACGATAACCGCGGAAACGTTCCGTCCGAACAATCTGTGTCCAGATCAGATCGATCTGTGCGGCCGCTTCGCGATATTCCATTTTCCCGCCTCTCACCTGCTGAACGGTCCTTCACTTTGCAAGGCAAAGTATCGTGTCGGGAAGCGCGTTCGTCAAGATCGGGATGGCAACCGGTCGCATTGCTGCTCGCCGAAGAAGGAGGAACTTACGATCCCCGGAGCTCACTCTTGCCCGGTCCGCCTGCCTGCACTTGCCAGGCCGTTGATCGCTCAGCGCAGCGCTGGTTTCCTTGTGCGAGCCTTGTCGCGTCCCCGTCTCGGAGGCTCGTACGCAATCTCCTAAAAGCTTGTCTTACGAAGAATTCGTAGTTTCTTCATCGATTCTTTGCAGTCGGAAATTACATCTCTCTTCACGGTCGTCAGCCTTCATTGCGTGTTATTCGGAAAGCTTTTGTTACTGACCACCGCAGCTACGAATTGATTATTCCCGACCTGGAACGACAGCTTGGCCCCTTTGTCTTTGTTGGCCGAGGTGGGGTCGTTCCGCCCGATTTCGCAGAGGATTGAAAGTCATGTTTCTTAAGGTTCGTCGTGGGGGTTTTACGCTGATTGAGTTACTGGTGGTGATTGCCATCATCGCGGTTCTGGTTGCTCTCTTGCTTCCCGCGGTGCAGCAGGCCCGCGAAGCGGCTCGTCGAGTCCAGTGCCGTAATTCACTGAAGCAGATCGGTCTGGCTCTTCATAACTATCATGATGCGTTCAATCGTTTTCCTTATGGCCGTGGTGGGACGGGGCATCCCGATGGGGGGACCAGTGATCCCCTGACAAACAACTACACTCGAGCGAGTGGTTTCATCCTGTTGTTGCCCTACCTCGATCAGGGACCTTTGTGGAACACGATTTCGTCAGTGCAGACATTTGGTGGCATGACGTTCCAGCCAGCAGGACCACGGCCGCGAGGAGTGACGACGGCGACTCCCGCATTCGACTATCCCCCGTTCATGGCGACAATCCCGACATTAATGTGTCCGAGTGCCGAAGTGATTACGACCAATAAGTATGGTGGTCAGACGAACTATGCGTTCTGCTGGGGTGACAACACGCGGCGGATTACCGGGTCGGAAAGTGTCAGTACGCGACAGGCAGTCCGTCGAGAAATGCGTGGGATGTTCGGATTGCAGTCCTCTCGTAACATGCGCGATCTCACGGATGGTTCGAGTAATACGATTGCCATGGCCGAGATCGCAACATCGAACGATGGAAACTCGATTCGCGGGGGTGTCGCCAACTCGCGCGGGACAGGGCCCGCCTACGACAGCCCGATCCTCTGCCAGTTGGAAGGAAATCGCGCCACGGGCAAATTGACTCCGGGGACCAACCGCAACCTCCGAGGAAACGGCTGGGCTAACGGGATCACTGCCTACACCGGCGTCAGCACGGTACTGCCACCCAACTCGCCCCACTGTCTGCAGAGCAGTAATGATCATTCGGACGGCCAGGCTCCGGCCAGCAGTATGCATGTCGGCGGCGTTTCTGTCCTGATGGCAGATGGGTCGGCTCGTTTCATCAGTGAGAATATCGATGTCGGTAATCAATCCGTGCCGGACGTACGGACTGGACCCAGTCCGTACGGCGTCTGGGGAGCACTGGGATCGATCATCGGCGGAGAGGCCGTCGGCGAATTCTGACAGGTGACGTGCGGAAAAACAGGACCCGGGCCGTGGCGTTCCCATGGGATGCCAACGGCCCGATGATCACAACAAAAGAACCTTCTGTTCCCTCGTTCGCCACCGAACCGTGTGTCTGAGCTTCAACCCCGGGCGAACCAATTGTGTATTTCCGGGTTTCTCACCACGCCCGCTGGTATCGCGCCACCCGGTGTCCAGTCTGGTCAGCGATCTGACAGGGGGTTGTGACGATGAGACGACCGGAACAGTGAATTCGTTTTAATAAAGGAAGTAGAGACAAGTGATCCTGAGACTATGGAATCCATCGCAATCGAGGGTCATAACGATGAAGAGAATCGTCTCCCTGGTGTGCTGGGGAGTACTGCTGCTGACCGGTTGCAGTGGTTCACGTGACGGTCGGCCCCGACCGGTTCCTGTGACAGGCTATGTGCTGGTTGACGGTGAACCCCTGGAAGGGACGAGAGTCGTTTTCTCTCCGGAAGACCACCAGTATGCCGCAGCAGGGGTGACCGATGCGGAGGGGCGGTTTCAATTGCAGACCTTCGCTGCCAACGATGGAGCTGTTCCCGGCAGCTACAAGATAATCGCGTCCAACTTTATCGTGATCGAACATCCCAACGGGTCTGTGACTGAGACTCACTATCTTCCCGCCATGTACCGAGATCCGGCGAAGAGCGGCTTGACTGCCACCGTGGAAGATCGAGGTCCTAATGAGCTTACCCTGGAATTGACCATTCCCGCTTCCGGGATTGAACAACCAAAACTTCCTGCAAACTGAACTGGGCTATCCTTATGCATCAATCACTCAGCCGTCTTTGCCGAATGGCCCTGCTCAGTCTTGGACTGGTTCAAGGGAATGGGGCGGCAGCCATTGCGGCAGAACCTCTGCCAGCGGCGCCGGCCGGTTCTTTCAGTATCGTTCTGATTCCCGACACTCAGGCTTACAAGGGGGAAGGGACGAAGGGAACCAAAGCCAATTCGGATCCCGTCACAAACCCCATCTTCCGGGCTCATACCAACTGGATCGCGGCAAATCTTGAGAAGCAGAAGATCGTCTTTGTCAGTCACGTCGGAGACATTGTCGATATCGACGAACCCCGCCAATGGCAGGTTGCCCGGGACTGTATGGATGTGATTCATGGCAAAGTTCCGTATGGAATCTCTGTCGGCAATCACGACATGACCAGCGCGGGGGATTCGACTCTCTTCCAGCAGTTCTTCCCAAAATCGCGATTCGAAAGTTTTGACTGGTACGGCGGCTGTTACTCGGGCAACGAGCAGGGGCCTCAAATCTCTGCCAACAACGCTAACAGTTTTCAGTTGTTCACGGCGGGAGGAATCGATTGGGTGTTCCTGCACCTGGAGTGCAATGCACCCGACGACGTGCTGGCCTGGGCCGACAGCGTGCTCGAGAAATACGCCGATCGTCGTGTTCTGATCACGTGTCACATGGGCTGGGGACCGCGCGACAAGCCGAAGAAAGACGAAGATTACTTCACGGCGGAGAAGGGCCGTATGCTATGGAGCAAGATTCACGGCAAGCGGGGGAACTCACCGCAGCAGATCTGGGAGAAGTGCTATCGCAAGCACGCCAATCTGGTGGCGGTCTTTTCGGGAGACCAGAGTCGAACGCAGGCTTTTCGGGCGGCAACGGCCGGAGACCATGGCAACGTGGTGCATGAGCTGTTACAGGACTATGGCAGTGGCTGGTTGCGACTCTATCGATTTCTTCCAACCGAAAATCGGGTTGAGGCGATGACATTCAACCCGACAACGGAAGAACTGTGCGAAGGGACCAAGATTGTGCCCGCCCGCAGCGAGCACCAGTTCAGCTTCGAGGTTCCTCTCAGTTCGCTACGGCGGCAGTCGGACAAGTAATGCCAGACTCTCGCAGCCCTGTCGGTCAATTCCGGACAGGGCTGCCGACTCGCTTCCGTTACCCGGGTTTGAACTCATAACGGTTTGAACTCACAGCGACGGTGATGTTCAAACCTGGGGCCTTTCGGGATTGCGGTGGCGCGAGACCGGTTGGATGAGCAATTCATCCAGCCGTCAGCCCAGTTTTAAGAATCCTGTTCTCAACCGACGTCAGCTCAGGATGTCGGTGATCGGTTCGCCGTCGCAGATTTTGAAGGGGCGGCCTTCGAGATCGTGGACTTCGCGGGCGGGGTCCAGACCACACGCTTGGCAGACCGTGGCCAGGTAGTCACCGGGAGTCACCGGATTTTCTTTGACATAAGCGGCGACCTTATCGCTGGCCCCGTAGATCGTTCCCCCTTTGATACCCCCTCCAGCCAGCACTCCGGAATAGCAGAACGGCCAGTGGTCTCGGCCATTCGCGCCGTTAATCTGAGGGGTGCGGCCGAATTCGCCCACGCAGGAAACGAGGGTTTCGTCGAGCAGCCCGCTTTCGGACAGATCATCCAGCAGGGCCGCATAGGCTTTATCGAAGGCGGGAAGGCAGTAATGTGCTTTCAGCATCCCATAGCCGGTCGCGCCGTATTCCAGGTCACCCAGGCCACCGTGTGCGTCCCAGACATTATAGACTTTGGCGGCGGGGGTAATGAACATCCAGTTGACCGTCACCATGCGGACACCCGCTTCGACAAGTCGCCGGGCGGTGAGGAAGCTTTCACCGTACTCATTGCGTCCGTAGCGATCGCGGGTCGCGGCGGGGACACGTTCCAGATCGAGTGCCTGTTTCACCGCTGTCGAGTTCAGCAGACGGTAGGCGTCCTCGTAGACACCGCCGTAAGCTCGCATCCCGCTATTTTGCTGCATGGCCCGGTCCTGCTGCTCCAGCAGCTTCAGCAAACCGGTGCGGGCCTGCAGGCGGGCGACGGAAATATCATCCGGCAGCGTCAGGGGGATCGCGGACTTGGCTTCGTCAAGCCGCGGACCGACTTCGACGTGGTTGTAGACCTGGCCAAGTTCGACCGGGTCGTGAAGTGATCCGAGAAAGCCTGCGTGCGTCCCCGCATAGCGCAGCCCGTCATGTGCGACGGGTCGAGGGATCGAGAAGCTGGCGGGAATTGCAGACTTTTCGCCCAGGTACGAAAACATCGAACCGATGGACGGAAAGTCGGTGCGGCGGCGGTCATTCGCGGGGAACGTGCGGGGAGGAACCATTGCGCGACCGGTCATCGCGTGAAAGACCGAAACGCCGTGATCCGTCGCAGTATGGTTGATTGAGCGGACGATCGAAAACTTGTCCGCGTGCCGCGCTGTATTCGGTAACTGATCGCCGAGAAAGATTCCCGGTGTTACGGTCGGAATCGGCTGAAACGGACTTCGCACGCCTGACGGGGCATCAGGCTTCATATCCCACATATCCTGTTGGGGCTGTCCGCCCCACATGAACAGGAAAATACAGGATCGAGCGGAGGGGGAAGGTGATTGGCTGGCCTGGGCCTTTTCATGAGCCAGCAATCCCGGAAGTGTCAGCGCACCACCAGCGGCCATTCCCATCCGCAGCATTGCGTCACGTCGGTGAATCATGCATGAGCCCTTCAAGTGATTTCTGCTTCAGTGACAGAAACTCTTCATCATCGGATTCCGGTTGCGCCGGCCAGCACCCTGACGGGATTCAGTTTACCTCCATACACTATCAGAGAACATCGGATTCTAGAAACCGGCAGATGAAAGAGTCGCTTTCGACACCAGCGAAAGTCGACGGATTCCCTGACCTTAGTAGTGCCGATCTCCATCCGTCAAAGTGCCCCTGGCCCGTTGCTGGCCGATCGTTCATGCACGATGGAAATGTTCGCGAGGTCTCAATTTCGGTGAGTAGCCACAACAGGTTGAGGTTGAATGCGGTCCCCAGGCAGAGGAGACCCAAAGGGCACGAAATTCATCCCTTGGAGGGCTCACCTGGCGTCCGCAAACGTTTTCCGGACGATCTGCTGGAAGTCGAGAACGGTTTGGGGCAGGTTTCCGTGGCGGCGTACGACCATTGCGATGGATAACGGCGTTTGAGACTCGTGCATTTCGCGCGCGTGAAGATGATCGAGTGCCTTGGGAGGGACTTTGATGTGCATCAGCCCGACACCCACCCCCATTTCGACATATTGCTGGGTGATGTCAAACATGGGGGCTTCCATCACAATCTGCAGCCGTCCCGTCAGATTATGGCGTCTCAGCAGGCGATCGATCAGCTTCCGCGCGATTGCTCCTCCTGCCGGAAGAATGACAGGGTACTGGGCCAGGTCGGCTAACTCGACGACCTTCTTGCGCGCCAGCGGGTGCTTCTTCGATGTCAGTAATTGCAGCGGGAGTTCCAGAATCGGCTCGTATGTCAGCACATCGCTGCGCGGTTCTTCCGGTTCAAAGGCACAGATGGCGATGTCCGCCGTTCGTTGTTCCACGACCGAGACCAGATGCTGGGCAGAAGGGAGCTGGATCTGAAGCTGGACGTTTGGGAACGTCGTCGTAAATTCCTGAATGGGCTCTGGCAAGTGGAAGCGCAGCAGGTACTGGGACGATGCAATCGACAGGTGGGGAGCAAGCTGGGCACGTCCCACATCAAACAGGCGTTTGAGTGAATCGATCGCTTCGACGTGCGGCTGAATGATTTCCAGCAGGACATGGCCTTCGGGGGTGAGCTCGATCGAACGCCCTTCGCGCCGCAGCAGCGAACAATCAAGCGTCCGCTCCAGTGCCCGCAATTGTTCCCAGACGGTCGATGCCGATACACCAAGTTGTCGGGCCGCGAGCGTGAAATTTCGCTCGCGCGCAGTCAGGCAAAAACTCCGAAGCTGCGCGAGTTGCATATCCTTATATCGGTAAGTGCGAGCCATTCAGGGAATTCAATAAAAAAAGAAGGGACTATCGGACACATTCGATCGCACTGGAGGGTCTGTCTTCCCCAGCCCAGGTCAACGCAGCGCCATGATGACCCTCGCCATCGGCTTTCCTCCCGCGAGCGATACGGGGCGAAAGATGCAAAAGCAGCGGCACAGCTTACTCAAACCCGGCATCAAAGACACATCCACTTCGCATGCGTCGATCGCCTATCTGCCCGGCGGAAGCAAGATTGTAACAGTGCCGGGTTGAGGGATCAGACGGGATTCGAGAGATGAGAATTCGACCACGTCGAATTCTCATCTCTCGAAAGTCGCGATTCTGGTTGATGGCACCGACTGTATACTCCGCTCGCGTTTGAGAC
Source organism: Schlesneria sp. DSM 10557 (assembly GCF_041860085.1). Classification (NCBI taxonomy): domain Bacteria; kingdom Pseudomonadati; phylum Planctomycetota; class Planctomycetia; order Planctomycetales; family Planctomycetaceae; genus Schlesneria; species Schlesneria sp. DSM 10557. The sequence continues at coordinate 4,296,430 of NZ_CP124747.1, read as the reverse complement.
TGCGCCGCAACATCACCCGTCTGATCAGCGAGAGCTTCATGAACAGCGACCTGGAAGAGCGTGAGGTCATTACCGTCCTGGGGACGATACGACCGGAAGAAATGGGGATTACCCAAACCCATGAGCACTTATTTCTTGACGCCATGGATCATTACTTCGGTTATGAATATGTGATCGATGACGAAGACCTGATCGCTCGGGAAGTGCAGGAATTTCTCAGCCGGGGTGGTCGGACGATCTGTGATGTGACGCTGGACGAGATTGGTCGTAATCCGCAGGCGCTGGCCCGGCTTTCCAAACGGGTCGGGATGAACATCCTGATGGGATGTGGCTGGTATCGCGAGTTCGGCTATCCGAAAATCGTCGAAGAGCTAACCAGTCGTGAACTGGCCGACGTGCTGGTTCGTGAGATCGAAGTCGGTGTTGGTGATACGGGCATCCGGGCGGGTTTTATTGGGGAAATCGGTACGGGACGGCATTTCATCAAGCCGGGCGAAGAGCGTGTCTTCCGGGCGTCAGCACTGGCTCAACAGCGAACCGGCGTTGCAATCACCACGCATACCACCCGCTGGGGAACGCTGGCGATGGAACAGATCGCCATGCTGGAAGAGTTCGGAGCGGATCTCTCACGCGTCATCATCGGTCATCTGGGTGATCGAATTGGCGTGCATCATCTGCTGCCGATTGCCGAGAAAGGGGTCTATCTCGAAATCGATAATATCGGTTACCTCGATTATCAGCCCGAGTACGTTCGGGCAGACAATGCTGCGGAGCTCATCAAGGCCGGGTTTGGTGACCGGGTTCTGCTTTCCGAAGACATTTGCACGCTGAAGCATCTGAAGTATGTCGGGGGTAAAGGGTATGGTTATCTGCTGGAAGTCTTCATCCCCCTGCTGCGTGAGCGAGGGATCACCGACGAGCAGATCCATCAGGTGCTGGTGACCAATCCCGCCCGCGTCTTTTCCCGGAAAGTACCTCATGCCAAGTAATATCTACGAACATTTCGGCGTGACCCCGATTGTGAATGCGGTGGGGTATGCGTCTCGCGTGACGGGAAGTTCCCCGCATCCCGATGTCATCGCTGCGATGGCGGCGGCGAGTGCGCAGTATGTCGAACTGGATGATCTGATCGAGGCGGCCGGTAAGCTGATTCATAAGTGCACCGGCGCTGAGACGGGGATCATCACGGCGGGAGCTGGCGCGGCACTCACACTGGCGGCGGCCGCCTGTCTGGCGGGAAACCGGCCGGAAATCATGGATCAGTTGCCGGACGTTTCGAACTGTCCGCGCGACGAGATCATTTACCCCGCTGCGGGTCCCTTTGACTACGATCACGCCATTCGCCTGTCCGGGGCAAAGCTGGTCTCGATCGAGTACCGGGACGCAGACGCCCTGGAGAAAATTGAAAAGGCGATCAACCCCCGCACGGCCGCCATTGGTTATGTCTGGTATGGACTTGACGATCGCGTTGACCTGAACAAACTGGTCGAACTGGCCCATCGTCATCATCTTCCGGCGATCATCGACGCTGCGTTCTCGATGCCCCCGGCAGAGAACCTGACGCGCTTCAGCCGCTGTGGTTTTGATCTGATTGCTTACAGCGGTGGTAAACATTTGGGGGGGCCGCAAGCCTCGGGCCTCCTGTGTGGTCGGGCCGATCTGATTCGCAGCGCGTGGGTGCAGATGGTCGACATGGACGTTCGGTCGGGAACGTGGTCCCTGCAGCACTGGGTCGACGCAGGCTGGATTTCCCGCTCCCCCCGGCACGGAATCGGGCGGTCGATGAAAGTCAGCAAAGAGTCGATCGTCGGGCTGATGAAAGCTCTTGAGCGTTATGGTCAGCGGGATCATGCTGCCGAGTACGCTCGATGGAAGCAGAGCACCGACGTGCTGTATGAGGGATTGAAGGATTTGCCGGGTCTGCAGATAACTTACTTGAAGCAGGCGCTGAACGGTCAGCTGTACCCACTGCTGCAGATCGATTCCGGCACTGGCCCCGGGGCGATGTCGGTGCGTGAACTGCTGCTGGCACTGCGCGCGTTGCCGCGAAAAATCATTCTCGCCGAAGATGAACAGTCTGTCGATCGGGCGTTCTTGTATACCCAGTGCTTCCAACCGGGGGACCTGGAATACACACTGGCCTCTCTTCGTCAGATTCTCGTGTCTCATGCTGATCGGGTTTCTCGATGAATCATGCCAGCACTCTCGTCAGGAATGGTCGCGTCTTTGACGGTCTGGGAAATGCGCCACAGCAGGTCGATCTGCGGATTCGCGATGGCCAGATCAGCGAGATTGGTCCGGATCTGCGGGCGACAGACGAGACCGTGATTGATGCCACGGGCCTGATTGTTTCCCCCGGTCTGATCGACTTGCACACACACGTCTTCAGCGGTGTGGGACTGTACTCGGTTGATCCGGTGGATGCCGGGCTGCGTACCGGAGTGACGTCGATGCTCGACACAGGGACGGCCGGTTCGCTGACGTATCCCAACTTCGACCGGTTCATTCTTTCGCGAGCGGACGAGGAGATCTTCGCGCTGCTGAATATTTCGATGATCGGCGCGATTCAGGGACATCCCGAATTTCCTCCGTTCATGGGTGACTTGAACGACGGTCGTCACGCGCACGTTCCTTCGGCTGTGGCCTGCGTCGAGCGATTTCCGCAGCGGATCGTCGGGATGAAGGTCAGGCTGACATCGGGGCTGGCGAATTTCGAAGAGAAGAACGAGTGGGCCGGATTCCACGGCGTCTTCGAGGCGGCAGATCAGACCGGGCGGCCCTGCATGATCCACCATGCGGCGTCACGCATTCCAACGAACACTGTCCTGCAGGCTCTGAGAGCCGGGGATACCTACACCCATCTCTATAACCCTCATCCTGATCATCCGTTTGACGAGCGGGGGGCTCCACTGGAAGCTCTGCTGGAAGCACGTGATCGGGGCGTCATTTTCGATGTGGGGCACGGAGTCGGGGCGTTCGTCTGGCGTGTTGCGGAACCTGCCTGCCGCGAGTTCGAGTTCTGGCCTGACACCATCAGTACCGATATTCATCAGTTCAACCTGCATGGACCAGTCGTTGATCTGCCCACGACGATGACCAAGTTTCTTTACCTGGGGATGCCGCTGGAGCAGGTGATTCGGGCGTCGACTTCTGCACCGGCAGCTGCCATGCGAGTTCAGGACCGGATCGGTACACTCGCCGTCGGTCGTCAGGCGGACGTGGTGCTGCTGAAACTCGAAGAGGGACGATTCACACTGACTGATACGGAAGGTCAGACGCGAATCACGAATCAAAAGCTGGTTCCTGTTTCTGTCTGCAAGCAGGGACACTGGGTCCCCTGCGGTCGCGCAAGAGAAGAATATGTCCACGACTGCGGCGCGAGGTAACGGGCTGTGATGGACCCGATCCATAGAGCGAACACAGAAGCTCTGCGGGGACGGCGTTGCGGCCGTCAGAGTTGACTTAGCGGTGATGGAAGCGTTCGTCTCATCCGGGCGAACCCGTCACTCGGTTGAACAGGGGCGAGGTGAATAGGTGTTGAGAGGAGATCAGGCATCTTGATCGAGTCAGCGACGGACGATCCAGCGAGCGAGGCCCCGCCAACGCGAGTCCGCCTGGGGGTGGCGGGTATCCTGACACTGATGGCGTGTCTGCTGTATCTCGACCGTTACGCTGTGGGAATTGCGGCCGAGCAAATTCGCGCGGATCTCGCGATGACCCAGACGCAAATGAGCTGGTTCATCAGCCTGTTCTTCTGGTCTTATGCACTCTGTCAGGTTCCCGCTGGCTGGTTCAGTGACCGCTTCGGCCCGCGGCGAATGCTGACGACCTACGTTCTGGGATGGTCGGTCTTCACCGGCCTGATGGGGGGCGCGACACAGGTGTGGCAGATCCTGCAGTTGCGGCTCTGGTGCGGAGCGACGCAAGCGGGGGCCTATCCCGTCTGCACCGGGCTGATCCGGACGTGGTTTCCCGAGAAGCAGCGCGGCTCCGCCAGTTCGATCGTGGCTCTGGGGGGGCGATCAGGAGCCGTCCTCGCTCCCATACTGACCGCCGCTTTGATGGCGCAGTTTTCCGGGAACTGGCGCCCCGTGCTGATGGTCTATGGCATCGTCGGGGTTGTCATCGCGGTGGCGCTCGCCTGGATCTGCCGGGATACTCCCTATGGCCACCCGTGGTGTAATCTTGCCGAACGAGACCTCATCCGTGGCACAAAGTTTCGCGAAGATTCCTTACATAAAGTTGCTCCTTCGGCGGTTCCCGCGTCGGATGCGAAACAGACGGGTGTTCTTGCGGACGGGGCAGGGGAGTCGTTCCCATGGATGGTCGTGCTGACCAATCTCAGTCTCTGGGGAAACTGTCTGACGCAGATGTTCACGAACATTGGCTGGATATTCGTGGTCACTTGGCTGCCCCGATATCTGGGGGATGTACACGGCATTCCGTTGGCCGAGCAGGCGCTGATGACGGCCGCTCCCACCTTCGCGGGGATTGTCGGCATGTTCTTTGGCGGTGGCTGGACGGACTTTGCCGCCCGGCACTTTGGCGTGAAATGGGGTCGCCGCCTCCCGGTGATGTCGACTCGCTTCCTCGCCGCAGGAGGCTACGTTTTCTGTCTGGCTCTCAGTCTTTACTCTTCGCCGGAATCGTCGACCCGCTGGCTACCCTGGGCCATGATTGCAGGGATGAGCTTTTCGACCTTCAGTTGTGACCTGGGTGTGCCCGCTCTGTGGGCCTACTCACAGGATGTCGGGGGCCGTTACACGGCGTCGGTGATGGGGTGGTCAAACATGTTCGGAAACTTTGGAGCCGCACTCGCTCCGCTGATCTATAACCTCGTCCTGGGTGAATCACCGGCCCTCAATGACTGGAACTGGCTGTTCGCCACCTGTGCAGGAATGTTCTTCCTTTCGGGCTGTTGCGCACTGGTCCTCGATTCCACGAAGTCGATTGCAGACTGAGGAACGGTCTGCTGAAGGACACCCCCTTCCGGCAGGGTTCGGTTTCCGCTCAGTCCTTCACGAAGGGAAGCGGATCGACAAAGCGGCATGGCGAGTCCTTAGTTTCTCGCTGAGCTGAATGCGCTGACGGTGATGCCAGCGGCTTCCAGCGAGTTGCGGATGCGTCTGGTAAATTCCAGAGTCTCTGGGCTGTCGCCGTGCAGGCAGATAGTCTCGGCGTCGACCGGGACTGTGGTTCCCTGTCGAGACGTCACCGTTCCCGATTGCAGCATCGTGAGTACCTGCCGCACAGCGGTTTCCGCATCGGCGATGACCGCTCCGGGAAGGTCTCGCGGTGTGAGGGAACCATCTTCTTCATAGGACCGGTCGGCAAATACTTCACTCGCCGTGCGGAGTCCCGCCCGCAAACCCGCCGCGATCAGTTCGCTCCCCGATTGACCAAACAGAATCAGGCCCGGGTTCACGCTGCGGATCGCTTGGGCAAGGGCATCTGCCAGTGCAGGGTCTCGCGCTGCCATGTTGTACAAGGCACCATGCGGTTTGACGTGCTGCATGGTACCTCCTTCCGCCGTGACGAACGCTGCAAGAGCACCAACCTGATAGGTGACCAGATCGCTGGCTTCCTGCGGCGTAATCTTCATGGCTCGGCGCCCGAATCCAACCAGATCAGGCAGTCCCGGATGGGCTCCGATTGCAACCCCTTTCTCGAGTGCCAGACGGACAGTTCGGCGCATCGTGGCGGGGTCGCCTGCATGGAAGCCGCAGGCGATGCTGGCGGACGTCACGAACTCAAGGACTTCGGCGTCCTGTCCCATGGAATAGGCGCCGAAACTTTCGCCAATATCGCAGTTCAAATCGACGAGGCGTTTCATCCCATCAGGCTTTCGATCGAAAGGGGTTAACGAACCATGAGAACAAGGCCGGACGTCAGTCTCTGCATCGTCGCGTCTTGTGTTCGGAGAGCCTGCTGGGCCTCGTCCACGGAAATTTGTGTAAAGCGGATTTTGTCGCGAGGGCGAGCCTGGGCCAGGCGAGCAAGGTCGACGGTGGCGACCTGAGCGATTTTCGGGTAGCCACCGGTTGTCGGTCGGTCCGCCATCAGGACAATCGGCTGTCCCCCTGCCGGGACCTGAATCGATCCCATCGTCACACCTTCTGAAATCAATTCCCGCGGGTGGTCGAGTTCCAGCGACGGACCCTCCAGTCGGTAGCCCATCCGATCTGACTGGTTTGTCACGGTGAAGATTTCTGAAAAGAATGCCTGCTGGCTTGCGCGTGTGAACCACTCAAACTGACTCCCGGCAAGTACGCGGACCGGGCGGGTGAGGTCCAGTTCGCACAGATCGGCTCCCGCAAACCACTTTGCTTCGGATCGACCCTGATTCCCGGCCAGGGCCGAGAGTTCTGCGATCATTACTTGTGCCCATTCCGAGATCTTGCCGGTCTTGAGCAGGTCCCCTGCCTGCAAAGAACGTCCCTGGAATCCGCCCAGATTCGCACGCAGGTAGGTGCTTTGGCTATTGAGCACACAAGGAACGTCGAAGCCCCCTGCAATGGCCAGATAGGCGCGGCAACCTCGGACGGGGGGCCCGAATTCAAGTCGACTTTGCTGCCGGACCCAGACCGGTCGCCAGGCGGCGAACGGGATCCCATCGACACGCGGCGAGAGGTCGGCGCCGCAAATTGCAATCAGGGCGTCGTGGTCAAACGACAGGACAGGCCCGGCCAGCGTGATTTCCAGTGCGGCACTTCCGGATGCATTCCCCACCAGCAAGTTCGCAATCCGCAGGCTGATCGAGTCCATGGCACCGCCGACACTCACGCCATACTGCTGGTGACCGAATCGTCCCAGGTCCTGCACCGTGGTTAAGAGGCCGGGGCGGATGACACGCACGCTCATGGTGTTTGCATCCCATCGAGGGCCTCGGAGAACGTCTTCACGGGACGGAACCGCACCTGATCACCGGCCCGCAGGATCGTCGGTGGCGATCTGTCAGGACGGAACAGAGCGAGGGGAGTTCGCCCGATCAACTGCCAGCCACCCGGTGTCTCCAGGGGATAGATGCCCGTCTGATTCCCGGCGATTCCCACCGATCCGGCGGGAATCTGCAGGCGAGGTGACGTCCGCCGGGGAGTGGCGATGCGCTCGGACAACCCGCCCAGATAGGGAAATCCCGGTGTGAAGCCGAGCATATAGACCAGATATACCGGACTGGAATGAATCTGGATCACCTCGTCGCAGGACAGACGATTAAACTCGGCGACAGACTCCAGATCGGGACCAAAGTCACCTCCGTAGCAGACGGGAATTTCGACCGTCTCCGGGGGCGAATCCGGCAGGGTTTCGAGCAACTCCACGGCGCGTCGCAGGTCCCGGCGAATTTCTTCAAATGTGCACTTGAGTGGATCGTAATAGACAGTGACCGTGGCGTACGCGGGGACCAGTTCCAGCGATCCGCGCGGCGGAGACGTGGACAGGCTGTCGTACAGGGCTCGGACGGATTGGTGCGTGGAAAGGTCGATGGAGTCGCCAAATCGCACAACCGCGGCAGAGTCTCCCAGCGGGATAATCTCAGCGAAGTGGTGCGACGGGGACAAGCAGGTACCTGTTGCATCCGGTGTGCTACCACACCGCCTTTCAAACGACGGGCAACTTGATCAACAGACTCGGTGAACGTCGCTCGCCGCCGGGCAGACATGAGACGGCGGCGGCCGAGCGAGTCTTTGTCGGTCACAGGTTAGCGAGGAACGGAGATGCTGTCGCGGGATCATCTCTCCTGCGAACGCGCTGCCAGGGTTGAGAGGCGGTGAACCGATGCGGAGCTTCGATTGATCGTCTGGAGAAACGAGACGCAGCGCTCGTCGCGGAATTCGCGCAGGATGATCTAGTTGATGCTGCCCGAGAGATTGTGTCTCAGTTTTTCCCGTGCGCGGGCCAGAGTCGGGCCGATGGAGTTTTCCGGAATGCCAAGTCGCTCACCGATTTCACGATAAGTCCGACCTTCCAGATGAAACTGTCGGATGATGTTTGCCTCGCGTTCGGGAAGTCCCTCGAGCATGCGCTGGACTAACTCGCGATTCTCGATTCGTGTGAACTCGTTCAAGCCGGCATGGGCCATCTCGACGTTGGCCGTCTGAGACTTCACGTGTCCCATGGCCTCAGCCATGCGGCGGGAAATCACTTCGCGAACGACGATCCGTCGGGAAATCACCGCCAGATAAGTGGCGAGCGAACTTTCCCCTTTGAATCGCCGCAGAATGGCAAAATCATTCGCGAGAAAAGCCAGGAAGATCTCAGCACAAAGATCGTCCACATCACTGGGGCTGAGCTTGACGCTGCGGGCCTCGGCCGTGTGATGAATGACGTGGACAAACAGGCCAGAGAATCGATCAACGAAGTCACGCCAGCCACTGCTGTCCCGCGCAAGGCAGCGTTCGAGAAGATTACGATCGCGGTCGGTGAGTGCCACGTTGCACCTGAATCTTTTGGACCGGATGAATGACGGAAGGGTGACAATCTGTCTTTGGAGCTTACAAGGGACCCGTGCCGCCCCGCAAGGACATTATCCCGGTGAGGTCAAGGTGGGGAAACCTTGGGGCCGCACAATTCAGTATGCCTTCAGCTCGCGGATTGGGGTGGCTGAAATTCGAACATTTACACGAAATCGGTGAAATAAACTCCGTTTGTGCAAGATCTTATTGTCGCGGGGTTCTGTGTGGATCAGGGCGATTGAACGGAACAGGAAAGTGTTTCTCCATGTGACGAGAAACTTATTGCGGACTTCTAGGTGTGAGCTAGAATAGCGGTTGCGCAGATCCCTTGAGGTCTGAGGTCACGGGTGGGAACGGACCCATTTTTACGGAGCGACGGGCGGCTGCGGGCGTGCAGGTGAAACGCGAACGATCTTTGCCGTAGAAATCGGTCTGTTACCTGGCTGGCCCGTGTCCGATCATTCCTGATGACACGACTACAATTTGAAAGACCGCATGTCCGACGACCTGAGTTTTGCGGATTATGAAAGTCGCCTCGATCGCTCGATCAAGGCCAAATCACCGGATTTCTTCGCGGGTGACCGACTGCGTCACCTGATTTTCTCGGGCCAGTTCACCCGGCCTCTGCTGGATAAGCTTTGTCGTCTGGCCGACAAGATTCGTTTGCTGGCGAAATCAAAAGAAGGGCATCGCTTTCTGAACACATTGCTCTCACACAAGCGAGCAATGTTGTACTTCACGCAGCCCTCAACCCGAACATTCATGTCGTTTGCCGCGGCATGTCAGATTTTGGGGATGACCTGCAACGAAGTGCGCGACTTGTCGGTCTCGTCCGAGGCAAAGGGGGAATCCCCTTTCGATTCCATCCGGATGTTCAGCAGCTACTTCGACCTGATCATCATGCGCAGTCACATTCCCAAGTTTGCTGAATGCTGCGGCTACATGATGAATACCCTGGCCGACAGCCAGCGTCGCAGTGTCCCCATCATCAACGCCGGGGCGGGATCAGACGAACATCCCACGCAAGCGCTGCTCGACATCTACACGATTCAGCGCGCTTTCAGTTTTACTCACCCCAAAGATTCCCGTCAGTGGACCCGCTACGACGAATTGCGTCAGCAGTTTCCCGGATTGAGGAAGGGGATTGCCGGGAAGACGATCGGATTCTGTGGAGATATTCGACGTGGTCGAACGGTCCGCTCACTGGCTCAGTTGCTGGCGCTGCACGAACAGGTCCGGCTGGTGTTCATTTCGCCGCCGCATCCGGCGCTGGCGCTCCCCCGCGATATGAAAGACAAACTGATCGACGCCAAGGTGGATGTTCGTGAATGTCACTCGCTGGAAGATCAGCTCGACGGAAAACCGGTCATCGAACAGTTCGACGCCCTCTACATGACCCGCATTCAGCGCGAACATAATTCGGGTACCGAGGAACAGGAACTGAATGAGCTCGATTATTCGCACTTCAAACTGACGAAGTCGCTGGTCGCACGCATGAAGCCCTACGCGGCGATCCTGCATCCGTTCCCCCGCGACAAAGAGTTCGGCGAGATCCCCCCTTCGATTGATGAAGACGAACGGGCGTTCTACTTCCGCCAGGCACGCAACGGCATGTGGGCCCGCGCTGCACTGGTCGCCCACATCTTCGATGTCGACGGCGAGATCAACGACTACTACGAACAGTACAACAGCGAAATGCAGATCTCACCGCAGTAAATAACTCGAATGCCACTGCACGACCGTTTTCGGTCGTGCAGTGCTCTCGCGGGTGTGGCAGTTCAGGTGTGGTTCGGAATGGATTCCGCAGGTTCAGGCTGCTTCCGTTTTGCTTGAGTTGTTGAGGATTGAAGACACTGCTTCTTCGAAGACTGCGAAGCAGTGGCATGAATTCGGTCATATTTCGAACTGGTGTCACTTTGCGGTGACAATGAGCTCTCGCATTTCCCTCACCGCTTGTGTGAAGCCGACCATGATTGCGCGACCGACGATGCTGTGGCCGATATTCAATTCCCCCGCGCCGGGGATCGCTGCGACCGGTTGGACGTTGCGATAAGTCAGGCCGTGTCCGAAATGCAGGACCAGTCCGCAGTCGCGCGCGAATTGACCGGCACGACGAAGTTGCTCCAGTTCCTCTGCCTGTGCGGCGGGGTTGGGAGCGTCAGCGTAACGACCCGTGTGGAGTTCGACCGCGGCGCAACCGAGAGACCTGGTCGCTTCAATCTGCTTTTCCGAGGGGTCAATGAACAGGCTGACGATGATCCCGGCTGCGTGCAGTTGATCGACACAGCGACGGACCCGGTCAAAGTTACCGACGACATCCAGCCCCCCCTCGGTCGTCACTTCCTCACGCTTTTCCGGAACGAGCGTCGCCTGTTGCGGAAGGACTTCCAGAGCAAAGTCGGTGATGGTTTGTTCGGCGGCCATTTCGAGATTGAGCTTCACCTGGACGGTCTGTTTCAGGACGCGAACATCGCGGTCCTGGATGTGCCGTCGATCTTCGCGCAGATGAACGGTAATGACGTCGGCACCGCCGAGTTCCGCGAGCGCCGCCGCCCAGACAGGGTCCGGTTCAATCGTTCTTCTCGCCTGCCGCACCGTTGCAACGTGATCGATGTTTACACCCAACGTGGCCATATCTGATTCACCAGCTCAATACTTGAAATACACGACCCCACGCTCGCCGATCATACCTGATCTCCCAGCAAATGTTGATTCGCTGTGTCACAAACCAGAAGGGCTTTCTACCGGCTGAGTCCCTTTCGATCCGGCGTTACCGGAAGTGACACCCGTTCCGGAGAAAGGTGTCATCAAATTTCTCGGACCGCTGGGTGAACAGCCAAAAAAACACCCCCACCTGCCGGATCGGGACAAGTGGGGGCGAGTCTCTTCTGCGTCGGTCACAGGAATCGCGATCAGGTGATGTGGGCACCTTTGGTTTCGACGTAGACGGCGTACAGGGAGGTGCTGGCCGTCATGAAGAGGCGGTTTCTCTTCGAACCGCCGAAGCAGACGTTGCTGCAGATTTCCGGCAGGCGAATGTGTCCGATGCGAACCCCTTCTTTGGGCTCGAAGACGTGGACACCGTCGTAGCCTTCACCCACCCAACCGGCACTTGCCCAGATATTCCCGTCGATGTCTGCCCGGATGCCGTCGGCGAAACCGGCCGGCTCTTCCGTTGTCTGGGGATTGGCGGGACTGGGCCGCTTGAATTTCATCGATGCGAACTCTTTCCCTTTGCCGAGTTTCTTTTCATCAATGATGTCCCAGACCTTGATGTTCTTCGGTGCCTCGTCGTAATGAGATGCCCCGGTGTCGGCGACGTAGACTTTCTTGTAGTCGGGTGAGAAGCAGATTCCGTTCGGCTTGTAGATTTCGTCCGTCAGCTTTTCGATCTTCAACGTCTTGCCGTCGATCCGGTAAACCGCCTCTTTCTGATTAGGCTGCTTGGAGTCGTTGGGCGATTTTTCGCCTTCGTAGTTCATCAGCGCTCCGTAGCCGGGATCGGTAAACCAGATATCCCCGTTGGGATGGACGACACCATCGTTGGGGGCGTTGAGTGGTTTGCCGTCGAACTTGTCCGCCAGCACGGTGATGGTGCCGTCGTGCTCGTACCGGACAACACGTCGATTGCCGTGCTCAAACGAGATCTGGCGGCCTTGAAAGTCGAACGTGTTCCCGTTGCTGTTGCCGGCGGGATGGCGGAAGGTGGTGACATGGCCATCTTCTTCCAGCCAGCGCATCTGCACGTTATTGGGGATATCGCTCCAGAGCAGGTAGCGGCCGACGCCGTTCCATGCCGGCCCTTCGGCCCACAGCATGTCAGGACTATGGTAAAGTCGCTGGATGGGGGTGTTGCCCAAGGCATACTTTTTGAACCGGGGGTCGAGTGTGACGATGTCCGGGTCAGGATAGCGGACCGGGGCGGCATGCGGGCCAAAGTCACGGGCGAGTCCCTTCGATGCGGCGAGTCCCACGGCGCCAGCCGCAGCGGCCAGAAAAGAACGGCGGGCAAACTGCGGGGAAGAGGCTTCAGCAGCAGGTGCGTTTGCGATCGGGTCAATCATGGGCGGCTCCATAATCTGGAAGGGGACGACGAAGGCCCCGCGTGCATCCGCGGAACCCATCACAGGAAGATCAGGAAGAGTGCCCACGGTATCAAACCTCTGGGGCCTGCGAAACAGAACGCATCTGCATATGTGAATGAAACGACTGAATGAAACGACCGGGGACGTGGAGAGATATTTCCTTGCCGTCATTCGTCAACAGCAGATTCATCCTGACAAAGAGACGGATCCCTGGCGGGGTGGTCCCCAGCTGAGCGAACTGGCAAACTGCCCGCATGTCTCTGCGACGAATAACTCGCGTTCAAGCCGAGCGGGCTCAGCATGCACAAGTCTCGTTGGTCGTGTCTCAATCGGTTCTGTGCTTGCCGGACGAATACCACTCACGGAGTGACGGAGTGGACGAAACCCCAGGCCATGGTTTCGCGTCATCACGCCCAGCGATAAGATACGAGTCTGAGAACACTTTTCATGAAACGAATCTGACTGCCCCATGACGCCCTCAAAATCGCCGAATATTCTGAACGAGATTATCGATCACAAGCGGAACGAAGTCGCCGAAGCGCGGCGGCTGCGACCTGAGGAAATGCTGCTTGATCGAGTCAAATCGGCGCCACCTGTCCGCGATTTTGTGGGGGCTTTGCGGGCCGCGTCAGATATCGGTCTGATCGCAGAAGTAAAGAAAGGGTCGCCGTCCGCAGGGGTGATTCGGGCGGACTTCGATCCCGTTGCGATCGCTCGGATTTACGAGGCACATGGTGCGTCGTGTTTGAGCGTGTTGACGGATGAGCATTTCTTTCTCGGGCATCTCGATTATCTAACGGCCATTCGGTCGGTCGTCGGGATTCCGGTGCTGCGGAAAGACTTCCTGATTGATCGCTATCAGGTACTGGAGGCACGGGCTGCAGGGGCCGACTGCATTCTACTGATCGCGGAATGCCTGGACGATTGCCAGTTGCGAGACCTCTATTTCTATGCCGCAGAGCTTGGCATGGAATCGCTGATTGAACTTTACGATGTCGAGAATCTCGACCGGGTGCTCAAGCTCGAGCCGGCTCTGATGGGGATCAACAACCGTGATTTGCGGACCTTCGTAACCGATCTTGATCGCACGTCTGCTCTCGCACGCCATATTCCCGCCGAGACGCTTCTGGTCAGCGAGAGTGGCATTAAAACGCGAGCAGACGTTGACCGCGTGAAGGCAGGTGGAGCCCGGGCCATCCTTGTGGGGGAAACCCTGATGAAGAGTCCCGACATCGGTTCTGCCGTCGACGCATTGCTGGCGCGATAGTTTCTCGTCTTTATCTGGAGTTGACGCTTCATGGCCGGAAAAGTTGCCGTTGAATGTCCAGCCTGTACGGCAAGATTGAATCTGTCAGACGACAAACTCGGCAAGAAGGTCCGGTGCCCCAAGTGCGCTGAAGTCTTCCAGCCAGAGCCACTCGATGATGGCTTTGACGACGACGTCGACGAAGGATCCAAGTCCTCCTCTGGTAAGAAGCGTTCGTCCGGTAGTGGGGGTAGCGGTTGCGCTCCTGCCAAAGGGGTGAAGAAGGGTGCGAAAAAGGGGGGCTCCGCAGAAGGGGGGTCTTCGCTGCCACTCATCATCGGCGGATCCATCGCCGTGGTGGCGCTGATCGGTGTCGGGATTTTCGCTTCGGGCGTTCTGAATCAGCAGCCTCCTGCGGCTCCTCCTCCCGTGACCACGATGCCGATGACTGGTATGCCCATGTCGGTGATGCCACCCGCTCATGTTCCCACGCCCCCTCCGGCGCAGCAGCCTGCTATTGCCGAGCAGATCTCGCCTGCGGAGAAGACCCTGGCCTTACGCTGGATGCCGGCGGAAATTGATCTGCTGGTGCATGCAAAAGTCGCTGACATCCTGCAGGCACCTTTGCTGCAGGGACCACTCCGCCAGCCGGCCGCACAGACCGCGTTGCAGGATCTTGAGAAGCAGTTGGGGATGGCACCTGCCGATATCGAGAGTCTCTCGATCGGAGTGGTCGATCTGATGGGGACCGTCCAGAAAGCTCGTGAAGCCGCAACGCGAATGGGGGGAGCGGGGATGCCGGGTCCGCCCATTCCTGCGACGTCCCTGGACGACGGTCATCTGGTCATCGTCGTTAAGTCGAAAAAGCCGATCGACCTGAAGGCCATAGCTCAGACTGAACCGACGAGTACGCTGGTTGAGAAAGCGGGCAGGACTTACTTCGAGGTTCCACCCAAGGAGGGGCAGAAGGGGGGGGTTGGTGGCTGGTCACCTGCTCCTGATACTCTGATCGTGGGAACCATGGCTGAATTACTTGTCACGATGGACCGGGGAGAGACAGTCATCCCCAGGAAAGAGTTCAGCGACATTGATGCAACCCCGCAGCTGGTTATCGCCGGGCTGAATCGGAACGCCGGAGCTTCGACCGCGGTCCCTTCGGAAAATGCTCCTTCATCACCCGATTTTCTTTCTCAGGCAATGAAGGCGAATGAGCAATATGGCCTGATTGGAGGGCGGCTTGGTCTGACGGTGAAGGGGGGCTTTGACTTGCAGGTTTCTGCACTCAGCAGCACCCCCGAGGGGACGCAGAAGGTCAAGGAAGACCTCGACACACAGTTGGGTCAACTTCGGACACAGTTCGACGGGTTCAAGCAGTTCGCTCCTCCGCTGATTGCCGAGATTGGAGAAATGCTGCTGACGAACCTGAAGGTGGACGTCAACAACTCAGTGGTCAAGGTGTCGACCAGCGTCCCTGATTCGGCGCAACAGCAACTCGAGCAATTACCGGCAGTCGTCATGATGATGGCGATGACGGGGGGATTGAGTGGCGGGGCTGGTGTTCCGGGAACGGGGATGGATCTCGGCCTTTTCGGTGGGAATGCACCGGTTGGAAGCGGAGAACTCGACGCATTGCTGGGTGAGACCGAAGCGGTCTCCGCATCGTCCGTGGATGGGCTTCCCGAGGGGCTGACGCTGACGGCCAAATCGGCCTGGAGCGCGGCGTCTCTTTCAAGTGCATCTCCAGGAGCAGAGGTCCTTGAAATTCTGATCGACGTGCAGGGTGAGGGTCTGGAGGGGATTTGTGGGGCGACGGGAGCCACCTCAAAAACAATCACCACCCAGGGGGGCGGCACGCTCAAGCGTTCCAAGCGAGTTCCCCCAGGTGGAGTTGATCCGCAGAAAACGTTCCTCCCTTTTGACGTCACCAGTACGCTTCCCTCGGGCCATCCTCCGATGACACTTCGGGTTCGAATGTTCATTGATGCCCCTGCCAAGATGCCGGCTCAAATTGATGTACTTGAGGGCTCGTTCAAATACCTCACCGCAGACAGTACGAAAGAGGTGACGATCGAGAATGTTCCCCAGCGTGCCAAGACTCCACTGACGGAACCGGATTTCAAGGCGGCAGGATTGAAGATGATCCGAAGTCTCAAGGATGTGGTGCCGCAAACTATCAAGCTGCAGTGCGGCAAGGACCATTTCCTGAGTATCGTCCAAGGTCAGCCGGGTGATATCGTCAGTGTGACAGAAGTTGAACGAGGAGCCACAATTCAGCGGCTCTATTCGCGACATCCCGACGGCAAGTTTCCTGAGGAATTCGAAGTCGCGTTCAAGCTCTACGGAAACGTGAAAGAGCAGACAGTCAACTTCCGCTTCGAGAATGTACCACTGCCCGAGCAAAGTGTCCGACTTGACGCGTCTCAGCAGGCGATTGGTGTTCCGCAAGAGCAATGATGCCGAGCGAGGTCGTGTAAGGATGCCGGGGCACGAAGACGAGAACGAGCGGTAACAGTACGTTGAAATTCCTGCCATACCGCACGTTCGTACTGATGATGGGTTCAGTCGTTGACGGCTTCGGTCACTCGAATGGCCTTCCACCAGATGAGCGGTGAAAATTCCCCTTTGCGCCTCACTGCGTGCGGCGTTATGGTGGCTTTCGTCAGTCCGTTCTCTGATCATCGGGTGATCCGATTCATGTGGACCTATCGAAGCCAATCATTCGACGGCGGTCGTCTTGTCCGGATCGGTCTCGACGGCGACCCACTTCCGATGACCTTCCTTGCTGTCATTCGAGCGTGGCAGATCGACTCGCAGTTTTGGTCGTACTTCAATGACGTTCTGGCCACGTCGCCTTTTGCAGAGTTCCGCTGGGAAACGCCGCCGGTGACCCGAGCGACAGCACTTCAGCCCTTTGAGTTCGTACTCGTTGAAAGTCCCGGGCTGGCTCGAACTCCTGATCCGACTCCTTTTCAGCAGCACTTCGGAGGCAGCGGGCACGAGGATGTCGTTGAGTTTGTGAACCTGGGTCATGACGCGGTCCTGATCGTTCCCTGTCCCGTTGCTGCCGCGACGGCCTATTGCCACCTGGGTGCGTTTGTTCGTGAAGCACCCGAGTCGCAGCGGCAGGCCCTCTGGCAACGGGTGGGAACCGCCATGGAACAGCGGCTCGACGCCCGCCCCGTCTGGCTCAGCACAGCAGGAGCAGGCATCGCGTGGTTGCATGTCCGGTTGGATGATCGCCCCAAGTATTACCGGTACGAACCTTACCGAAACTTCGACCAGAACCGGTCGTTATCTGAGAACCCGTGACTCATTTGATTGGCCTGTCACCCGTGTTCAGCCCCCGAGTTTCACGAGGGATTCTGAGGTTCGTTCGTACCTGAGCTTTCCCTGATGTGACGCTGCATCTCTTCCGGGCTGATGTCCTGTTTATGGGTGGCAATGCACCAGATATGACCGAAGGGGTCTTCGATCTGTCCGGAGCGGTCACCGTAGAACTGATCCATGACGGGGGTGCGCTCTTTCGCTCCGGCGTCGAGCGCCTTCTGGAAGACGGCATCGACATCGTCCACATAGATGTGCATCGTGATCGGGGAACCGCCCAGTGTTGAAGGGGACTTGCAGCCGTACTCCAGAAACTCGTCGGAGATCATGACGGTGCTGTTACCGATGCGGAATTCGGCGTGACCCAATCGGCCATCGGGCATCATCAGTCGATAGGCTTCCGTTGCGCCGAAGACGTCGCGGTAGTAGTCCAGGGCTTTGAGGGCATTTCGGCTGACCAGGTAAGCAGAGACGGTTTGCCGTCCAGCGGGAACGGATGGAAGGGTCATGGGAACTCCTTGGGCGGAATGGCCTGAACTGGGCCCGCGTCGAACGTCGAATTTACGAAGTCTGGCCGCTCACAACCAGAGACGACGCTATTTCAGAAACGGCACGAAGAACTCTGTCAGGGGTTTTCTTTTCGCCGTCTCAAGGTCGCCTCTGTCGCGGCCGTGCCAACACACCGGGGACGAGCGCCAGGCAGTTGCACGGACGTTCGTTCGCCTGTGCAGCGGGGACACTCTCCATGGGGGCGACCCAACGAAAAAACCTGCCTCACCGGGTGGGCGAGGCAGGTTTTGCAGGAAAGCGTTCTGGGTGAAAGCGGGTTATTCGCTTCCGCCGTCTTCGGTTGAACCCTGCTTGACTCCACCCTTCAGCTTGGCACCTTCCTTGATAGCGATCAGGGTGCTCTTGTTTGCGATGAACAAGGTGTCGTTCGCAACCACGGGAGTGGTGTAGAGCGAGTTGATCATGTTGTTCTCAGCGAGCACATTCAGCTTGTTAGAGAGTTCGAAGACCGTGATGTCTCCATCTTCGTCACCGACGTAAACCTTGTCATCGACGATCAGAACAGATCCCCAGGCGGCAGAAAACATATCGTGGGTCCAGTAGACAACGGGCTTGCCGTCTTCGACCTTTTTCGCATCGAGACAGTGAACCAGACCACCGATATCGGTCACGAACAGCAGGTCGTTCTTGATGGCGACGCTACCCATCGTGCGGTGCATGGTTTCTTCGAATTCTTTCTTGCCGTTCTTGTTGCGGTCAACGACGTCATAGTGCCAGATCGCTCCCGCGTTGGGATTGGGAATGGCTTTCTCACCCTTGGTCGTGTCGACAGCTCGCAGGCGTCGGTGCGGGATTTCTTTTCCTTTGTCGTCCACGGCCAGTTCAAGGCTGATGTCTCCATCCTTGGTTGGGTCGATGCAGTAGAGGTGTCCGTTTCCTTCGCCGTGCTCGGGGTCTTCCCCCATCCCGACATAGACGTATCCGTCATAGAACACGGGAGTGCTGATCAGATGGTTGCGAGTCGAGCGACCACCGAGAACATAGAGTGACTCTTTGGGGTTGCCGTCGAACTTCCAGAGCAGCTTGGCGTTTCCTTTGCCGTCCCCTTCGGGATCGAAACTGTAAAGCCAGCCGTCGCCGCCCCCCATGACCACTTGCTGACGACCGCCTGCTTCAAACACGCAGGGGCTGGACCATTGACCGTGCAGCACGTTGATGCCGGGTGACTTGTCCGTCCACAGCAGCTTGCCCGTGTTCTTATCAAGACAGATGAAGCTCGGGGCGTTCGGGGCAGGGATATTGATATGCCCTTCGTCCACACCGTTGCCAGTGATCACGAAGCACTTGTCGCCGACGCAGGTGATCGAACAGGAACACATGTTGTGCTGGGAAACACCCAGGTCGCCCATCATGTCGTAACGCCAGATAATGTCGGCTTCGTCCTTGTTCTGGTTCGGCTCTGCCTTGTAGGGGCCGTCATTCTCGCCGTCGTGAAATCCTTCCACGTCGAGACAGACCACTTCACCACGGCTGGTGTTGTACCACAACCGCGTGTCATCGCAGAAAACGGTTGAGCAGATCCCCTGCTGAGGCCAGTCATGAACGCGGCCTGTTGGCAACTTGGGCGACGATGCCTGCCAGAGGAACTTTCCGGTCTTTTCTTCAAACGCGAGCAGCACACCTAAGTCAATTTTCGAGGGGTAACGCTTCAGGTAGCCGTGAGTATTATTGGTGCCGACGAACACTTTACCGTTGGCAATGACGGGGTTGCCGTAAGTCTGCGAACCCAGAGGAGCCGCCCAGAGGACGTTCTCGCCCGTTTCCAGGTTCCATTCGAAAGGGATGTTCTTCCCGGGAGGGGTGTTGTTGCGATGAGGCGATCCACCCCACTGCGGCCAGTCATATTTGCCGACTTTCATCTTGCTGATGAAGTTCAGCGCGTCTTCCGTTGGATCAAACTTATCGGCTGCTACTGCCAGGCCTGAGATCAGCCAGAGTGCCGACATCACAGTCGTCATTGAACGAGAATTCATGTTCGGTTCCTTAGCGCCAATTCATCGTTGAGTGATGGTTCATTGGTTCAAGTGGTTCGGGTGATCGGCTTACGCAAGCAAGTCGCTCACCTGCCAGCAATGATCCGTCTGTTGTTCGTGCCAGGTCTGCCAACCTCACTTTGATCGGACGAGCTCCATCAGGCTGACTCGTCCGACTTCCGTGAGTCTAAGACTACAGGGGCGTTCCCTATTGGGGTACAACCCTGACGTTGTCGATGAAGATTTCGGCGTCTTTGGCGTTACCGACCAGGCCTGGGCTGCCGGTCTCGTTGCAGGGGCTGTCCGCCCATTCAATCGACCATTCCGCGGGTTCCGGTTCGTCACGTTTCCACGCTTTACCACGGCAAACAGACACCCGCTCACCATCGCGATCTTCGTTGTTGACGATGAACTTCATCGTGTACCAGACTTCCGGTTCCCACTGGAAGTCGACTTCGTGCACCTTCTGATCGTGAGGGACCCAGGAATAGACTTTCAGTTTCTGGGCGGCACCCATCATCTCAAAACGGTACCGCTGGTTCGTGACGCCGATATCCGGCATCTTGGCTTTCGGATCAGCATCGACCCCGGCTTCGACCTGGTTCGCCAGGACATCCGCCTGAATGACATAGTTCTTTGAGCCCGGGTGTCCCATCCAGCCCTGACTGCGGGTCCCCTTCGGAATCGTGGTGATCTTGCACATCACGCCATTGCCCGTGACCTTTCGCGGACCTTTCGTCACGACCAGTTGAATCGGGATCTGGTCGTTGCCGGTCCAGGCCCACTCCGAGATCACCCCTTCATCCTGCAGCAACTTCAACGAAGCATCGAGTTTCTCTTTGCCCTGATCCTGATTGGTGATGGCTTCAATCAGTCCCAGATATCGTTTGAATGCGGTAAAGGCCTGAGCCGGGGTTGAGTCGTCATACGTGGCCTTGGGGGCGGGAACGTTTGTGAATTGCGTGGAAAGATAGATATACAGCTTCGCAGCGAGAGGGTCTTTTTCCTTCAACGCTTTGAAGAAGTCATAATCAACGGCGATGTGTCGATAGCGAATGCCGACACCCGTAATGGGAACCAGGCCATCGTCGAACGTGAACAGCCAGGGAGTTTCGGCAGTGATTTCGGGGATCACTCGGATACGGGCCTGACCTTTCAGTTCGCCCACTTCCGCGTTGACGATGACGGGGGCGTTCGTTGCGCCACCTGGTCCTGCGTAAAGTCCCGCTGCGTCAATCGCTCCTGGACCCTGGATCGAGTACTTCACGTCTTTCGGATCCGCTTTCTTCAGATACTGTCCGTTGGCGTTGTACAGATAGACCGAGTACTGCTGTTTGTTGGTCGGTTTCAGCAGTGATTCCACGGGAACGACCAGTGCTGTCGCGGGGGTCTGATCCTTTTGAACCGAGGTTTCAGGTTCGATTTTGGGAATCGGATCGGCCGATGGTTTTACGTCCGCTTTTCCGATGCAGTACATCATCGTTTCGCAGGTGATGTAAACGCGACCGTGCGAGATGATGGGCGACGCATTGACGTCACCTTGCTCCAACCGCAACTGATGAAGCTTCTTCAGGCCTTTTTTCTCGTCCGGGGCGAAGATGAATGCCCGACCATTTCCGTCGACGACATAAATCTTTCCATCGCCGTAAACGGGACTGGCTCGACCGATCGTCCCGATCTTGGCTTTCCCGATCTGTTCGCCGGTCTTCAGGTCGTTCACGAAGAAGACTCCACCGTCGTCGATCGAGTAAATGCGATCGTCCAGAACAAGCGGGGCCGTCTTGCCGACGAACTGTTCCTTGTTGCGCCAGATTTCTCCGGTCTTGGTGATGTTTCCTGTCTTGGAGGCGTCAATCGCGAAAAGTGCCCCCATTGCCGTGTCGTCTAGGTTTTCTTCACTGTGACCACACAGGACCGTGTTGCCGACAACCGTCGGAGCGGTGTTAATCCCGCGAAGTGAAGCGTCATAGCTCCAGATGATCTTGCCGGTGCGCGGCTGCAGGCCATAGACACTGCCGTCTCCGCAGCCCAGGATAAACTGAGCTTGTCCGTTGATGACTGTCAGTGCCGGAGAGCTATAGGTCGTATCTTCCGGTGCAGGACGGGTACTCTGGAACCAGACGGCCTGACCATTCCGTTTGTCGAAGGCGATAATTCGGTGAGCAGGGCGGGCCATTTCACCCCAGCCGATCACGACGCCGCTGATGATGGCGAGATTCTCGTAAATGATCGGGAAGTTTGTTCGGCCCCCGTAGGTGCTGAGCATGCCGTATTCTTCGCTCAGCGAGCGGGACCAGAGCGTTTTTCCGGTTTCGCCGTCGATACAGACGAAGTAGCCGCAGACACCGAGTGCGATGACGTTTCCGGTTACGGGATCACCAACAACACTGGACCAGCCCACGCGTGTGTCGGGGACGTCTGTCAGAAAGACGTTGAAGACGTTTTCCCACTTGATTTCGCCCGTGGCGGCATCGGCACAGACGACTTTTTCCGCTTCTTTGGTGGTGCCCGGATTGTGTCGGACCAGTGTATAGAGCTTGCCGTTCATGACGATGGGCGTCGAACGGGTTCCGAGTTCGGCCTTGCTCCACAGCAAGTTTTCCCCTTCGGGGCTCCACGAATCCGGCAGATCCTTCTCGCGGGAGATGCCGTTCATCTCAGGACCACGCCAGTAAGGCCAGTCGAGCGGATCAGCCGCTTTTTTTTCCTGGCCGAACAGTCCCAGAGGGATGGCTAAGAAGAGGCCAAAGAGGCAGGCAAACCAAGATTGCATCGGCATGGTGAACATCCTGTGCTTCAGACTCAAGGGTCGGCTGGCGGGTCTACAAGGCGGGCGTCAAGCGATGTGGTTAACCATAACCAAACAGAAACTGTCGGGCAAGGAGGGGCAAATGTGCAGGCAGTCACGTGTCTGCCGGCGCCGATCATGATTAACAGACATTAAGGTGCCCCGGTTCTATGATCGGGGACTCTGACGGTCTTCATTTCAGTCCCCGCGATGGGGATCACCCCGGATCGGTCCAGAACCCACGTCGCATGCCACTGCATGACCGTCCTCTGTCTGGCCCGGAGACATCGGTCACAGGCGTTCGGGTACAGGGGTAACACTCAGAGGTTTCCTTCTGGCAAGGCACACGATCGGGCCGCAGAGGGATCTCATCGGCGAGGGTGCGTCAACCAGGCCTCGGGTGGTGGAGAACTTCCGGTTCGATCGAGGCCTCCATTCACCTCTGGCAATTTTCTCGAACAATCGCGCATCTTGACTGTCTGTGGCTAATGTGACACGCTTCCCCCTTAAATTGGGCACCCGTTTGATCTGTGTAACTGAGAACCTTCGCGGATTGTGGTATCCGTGTTGTGGAAGATGGTGAAGAGAAATGCTGATTAGCTGGAACTGGTTGCAGGAATATGTCTCGCCTGGTGTTGCGGTCGAGGAACTGTCCGACCGTCTGACGATGTCCGGGCTGAACCTCGAAGAGTTTCACGAGGTGGACGGAGATTTCTGCATCGACCTGGAAGTGACCAGTAATCGTCCTGACTGTCTCGGCCATCTCGGTGTGGCACGAGAAGCGGCCGTGCTTTACCAGAAGCCGCTCAAGATACCCGCCGCGGCGCCACGCGCTGGGACCACCACGACCGCATCGGTCACCTCCGTCGCCATCGAGGCCGCTGACCTCTGTTCGCAGTATCACGCTCGCGTGATCCGGGGAGTCAAAGTCGGTCCCAGTCCCGCCTGGCTGGTTTCGAGGCTGCAGACCGTTGGAATCGCCTCCATCAACAACATCGTCGACATTACCAATTATGTCCTGATGGAATGCGGGCAGCCTTTGCATGCATTCGATTTCGACAAGCTGAAAGGACAGAAGATCGTTGTCCGGCGGGCTCGTCCCAATGAAAAGCTTCAGGCAATCGATCACAAAGAGTACGTTTTGACTCCTGAGATGTGCGTGATTGCCGATGCGGAACGACCCGTTGCCATCGCGGGAGTCATGGGGGGGGCCGAAACCGAGATTACCACGGCGACTCGCACTGTGCTGATTGAGGCCGCTCTGTTTTCACCGTTGGCGATCCGCAACGCTTCCCGCAAATTGAAGCTGCGCAGCGATTCGTCTTATCGATTCGAACGAGCCCTCGATCCGCACGGACCGGATTGGGCCAGCCGCCGCTGCTGCGAACTGATTCTGGAACTCGCCGGGGGTGAACTGCTCGCGGAACCGGTCTTCGCGGGAACGGCCCCTGCCGCGCAGCGTGAACCGGTGTTGTTTCGCTTCCCTCAGTTGCGGCGCATTCTGGGAATCGACATCCCTGCTGAGGAAGCAGTCCGCATCCTGGAAGACCTGGGACTGAAGCTGCAGTCGCGAGAGGGTGATCAGTCCGCCTTGTTCCACGTTCCCTCGCATCGTCTGGATCTGACCCGGGAAGTGGATCTGATCGAGGAAGTGATTCGGATCTACGGCTACGATCAGATTCCTGCCGATGCGGCTGTCCCGCTGTGTGCCAGCAAAAAGCGATTCCAGGACCGGGTGAGTGATCGAGTCCGCGAGACGCTGACCGCGTCGGGATTCTACGAAGCGCTCACCGTGTCACTCGTCAATGAGACCGAGCGAAAACTGTTCACTCCGCGTGGGGAACTCCCCTCACTCACGATCGAGCATTCGGACTTCCCCGAGTTCAGTCGGTTGCGTCAGAGTCTGATTCCCAGTCTGCTGGTTTCACGGCGCGAGAACGAGCGTCATGGTCAGTTCAATGCGCAATTGTTTGAGATTGCCCGCGTCTACCTTTCAACGGATAAGTCGATTCCTGAACAGCAGGCCGAGCCCCGAATGCTGGGCTGTGTCAGTGGTCGATCGTTCCAGGAATTGAAAGGAGTGATCGAACAGGTCGCCAGCCGTGTGAATCCTTCGATCGATCTGACTGTCCGGCCGACGGAAGGGCCGCAGTACGTCCCCGGACGCGGCGCAGAAGTTTATCTGAACGGCGACTTGTGGGGTTGGATGGGGGAACTCGACCGCTCCGTCACCGACCAGCTCGACCTGCGTGATACGGTTTCAATTGCGGAACTGGATCTGGCTGTCCTTGAGGCCCACGCCGACCTGATTCCCCAGTTCCGTGACCTCCCCACGCAACAGCTTTCGGTGCGTGACCTGAACTTTGTTCTCGATGAACCGGTGACGTGGGCGAACCTGGAAGAGACCGTCCGCAAGGCGGCGGGACCACTGCTCGCGTCTGTTTCGTTCGGGGGACAGTATCGCGGGAAGCAGATTCCCGAAGGGAAAAAGTCCTACGTTGTCACGGTTGGGTATCGCTCTGATCGAACGCTCACCAGCGAAGAGATTGAAGCGGCACAACAGTCGGTGATTTCCGCCTGTTCCAGCCAGCTCGCCGCCACCCTGCGTGGCTGATCTGGTCACGGGGGAACAACCGAACCGAAGGTCTCGGTCATCGATGGCGGAAGCGGTCGAGTCAGGATGAACTGACTCGACGCTCGGCGTCGCTGGATCAGCACGGCAACCAACGTGTGTTTCGCCCTTGGGCGAATGCCGTGAGGAGATATTGCTCGCAATCAACGAGCGGCGATAGGAATTGGTGCGCTCAGCGTTACGGCGAAGTCTGCGACCCGGGGGACTGCCAAACTTGCGGCAGGATCACTGCTTCAGCGATTTTGCGAAGTTTGAAACGGATTCCTGCAACTGTTGCTGGGTCTGGATGGTTTCCTGGAGCGATGTTTCCAGTTGAGCACGGACCCGTTTGGACATGGCGCGGCGTGAAGGCCTTGTGCAGACCTGCTTCAGGCGATCCAGGTTTGACTGGAGTTGAGCCAGTTGTGACAGATGTCCCCGCAGGAATTCGTCGACATTGTCTGTAAGGGACGTGGTGGCGGCGGGACTGACGACCGGGCTGATGGCTGGACCGACATCCGAAGGGGTCTCGTCCAGGACGTGTGGACTTGTCCGCTCTTCCATTCTGGACGCCGACTTCTCTTCCGCTCGCGGCGACTCCTGTGGAAAGGGGATCGACGCATTCTCAAGAGAATCGGATGACCCTGTTTCGGTTTTCTCTGGAGTGTGATGCGTGTGGGGAGGATCGATCCCACGGCTGGGCATTTTCAGTTGAGCCGGCCGCCCTGTTTCCAGGATGGTTGTGGCCGGAATCGCACGCTTCGCGGCAACGTTAGCAGGCGAGCTGTTCCGCGAGATTTCTGTGATTGCCGAACTGGAATCGGATGAGTCGACCAGGGAAGCGGATTTGGGGGGCGTCGCTGTTTTGCGGGCACCTGCACGCTGCGGGAGTGCGAGGTCAGAATTACCTGGAGCGAAGAGCTTCACTTTGTTCCGCGGAGGGTTTTCTTCCTTCGCACCGGGCGGCGGCGGGGCGGGGAGCGGCGCAAAGGTCGTTTCGACCACTTCGACGCGAAAGGGTCCCAGCTGAAGAACATCACCGACGCTGATCGGGGCGAGGCGAATGGCTCGACCATTCACCCCGGTAGTACCGGCGCGCACAACATCGATCAGCCAGCAGCTCTGCTCGGTGCGGATCAGACACGCCTGCACGTGCGGCATGGAGGGGTGATTGAGCCGAAGCTTGCACTGCGCCCCCCGACCGACCATGGTCAACAGCCGGTTGATGGGCCACTTGTTATCACTCTGCTCGACGCCGAGGAACTGCAACGCGAGTTGAGGAACGTGCGAGGTCAGAACCGGAGAACGCTCTAGCGGGGAAGCGGCGGGAGGGGAAGGAACCTGGGGATCCTCGCGGAACAACTGAAAGGGACCGATCGAGATGGGACGGTGGTCAACCCAGTGCCCCGCAGATCTTGCGTGTGCGTCATTCGCTGTTTTTGGTGAAAGATCCAAGTAAAAGAGATGCCCGTCGATCCACTGCAGCGCTGCATGTTGCGGATGAACGGCCGCGTGGTCGAGCTGAATGTCACAACTGGGATCACTGCCGATCAACAGATGAGCCCGGCCCATCTGCATTTGCAGGGACTCCTGCGCAGGGTGTTCGATGCGCAACCGAACGGGAATTTGAGCCTGGCAATCGGCCGCGAGTCGTTTTCGATTCTGCTCGGCGGTCTCGCGTGATCTCGTTAAGTTTGCGGGATTCTCGGATGACGAGCCGACGCTGCGGATACGCTCTTCTGAACGAGCGTCTTTCGCCTTGATAATCCTCAGGCGTCGACGGCGTTGCGTGTTCCTCAATTCGCGCATGTTACGTCCCTCAACCTGAACCTCCGAAAACTCGAGTACCTTTCGGCTGGTTGAACGTCACCCGAGGCTGGAAGGACGTTCAATAACATCTGTCCAGAAACTTGTGTTCCGTTTTACGGCAATCTGCTTCCGAAATCTACTACACCAATTTTACCTCCTCGACGGTCCCATGTCGCTGAAAATCTCTTCAACCCGGAAAAAAGGGTGGAGTAATGACAATTCTTCGTTCTGCGGAAATCCGATCTTCTGCCCTTCGAGTCTTCCTGATCGCACTATTTTTCCATGAATGATCCCGGTGAAAGGGAGAAGCTGTCCGCTGGTGGGGGCCCGTGACGCCTGATCACTTTGCATTGACAAGGGGCGGACGATCCACTGTAGTCGATTTCCGGCCCGGCAGCGTATAATTTGAGATGGCTGGATCGAGGATGAACTGACTCAAATGATCCAGTTGTGCCCGCCGGGATTGAGAACCAGGTTCGGCACCGGTCGTGACTGAGCGGGACTGGGGCACCGAGCGGAGTGGTTGCCAGCCACAGGGATGTGAAGAGCATGAGCCACAGGAGTAGCAGGATTATTCTGTCGCCATCCAATTGCCTAACGTCAGGGATGTTTGTGTTCGTGGACTGCCTGAAGGCGAGCCCGCCACTCAGGCGTGTTGCTCCCCTCCTTCGATCTGCAGATGCGGTGTCGCGATCCGTCTCCATTCGCCCCCGCAAACTTTCCTTATGTTCGCTCTCTTTTCTGGGCGTGCCGCTGAGATGCATCGCATTCGTCTGTCTGGCAGTGTGCACCTTGTCACGCGCTGGATGGTCAGAGGAAGTCAGCAGTCCCCCCGAAACGCAGATTAAGGGCTCCCTGGTCATCCTGGGGGGATCGGAACGATTCAATCACCGCGAGTACTGGGACGAGATCGTGGAACTGGCGGGTGGGCCCGGGGCACGGATCGCCGTGTTTCCGACCGCGAGTGGTGACCCTGTCCAGAAAGGGGGCTGGGTCATTACGGCGCTGAACAATGCGGGTGCCGATGCCTTTCTGGTCCCCGTCGCCTGGCGAAAGATCCCGATCAAGCCCGTCGAAGCCGTATCGGATCCCGATCTGGTCGCCCAGGTCCGCGAGGCGACCGGCATCTTTCTGATTGGGGGAGAGCAGGACAAGATCGTCAAAGCGCTCTTCACCGCTGACGGTCAGCACACCCCGATGCTGGACGCGATGTGGGAAGTCTATCGCCGCGGCGGCGTCATAGCAGGAACCAGCGCCGGGGCCGCAGTGATGAGCCGCGTCATGTACCGCGATGCTGAGTCGGTCCTGGATACCATGCTGAAGGGGGTTCAGTGGGGCAAAGAGATCGACCGGGGACTGGGGTTCCTCGACGGTGAATGGTTTGTCGATCAGCACTTGTTCGTGCGGGGGCGATTCGCGCGGACGCTGGTCGCCATGCAGGACCAGGGTTTCAAGTTCGGGATTGGCGTCGATGAGAATTCGGCCATCATCGTCACAAATGGAAAGGACGTTCGTGTCATTGGCTACAAGGGGGCACTTGTCCTGGATCTCTCTCAAGCCGAACACGATCCCTCACTAGGTCGCTTCAATCTGAAAAACGCGCGACTGACATATCTGGATCGGGGTGATCGCTTCGACCTGAAAACCATGGAAGTCATGCCCGCTCAGGAAAAGCTGGACGATGAAAAGCTGGATCCGAAGTCGCCCGAATATCGGCCGGGTCTGCGACGTCCGCTGTTCTACAACGATATTCTGGCGAATACGACCATTATCGACATGATGGGACGTCTGATGGAGAGTGTCAGTCCCATTGCGACGGGGCTGGCCTTCGACGGATATGCCGCTCGCAAACATCCCGTTGACGGCTTTGAGTTCAAGTTTTCTCGCGATGACGAGAGCGTCGCGTGGTACACAGAAAGTTACGGCGGTGATGATTACACGGTGGTCAATATCCGTCTGGATATTCGCCCGATCCGGATCTCCGGTCCGCTTTACGATCGCGAAGAGTAACTTCGCTCTACGCCTATTCTCGCCGTACGCCTTTTTTCAGTGACGCTCTGACATGGTCTATTTGAATCGCATCTATACGAAAACGGGCGACACCGGTGAGACATCTCTAGGGGATGGGCGCCGGGTGCGCAAGACCGATCCCCGAATCATCGCGTATGGGACCGTTGATGAACTGAATTCGTCGCTCGGTGTGGCATTGTGTGCCAGTCCGTCGACCGAAATCACGTCGATGCTGACGTTGATTCAGAACGACTTGTTTGATGTCGGGGCCGACCTGTGTGTCCCCGAATCCGAGACTCCTCTCGCCTACACCCCGCTGCGTGTCACAGCGGACCAGGTTGAACAACTTGAAAGCTGGATCGACCGCGCCAATACCCGGCTGGAACCATTGACGAGTTTCATCCTGCCCGGGGGAACACCCGCGTCAGCCCAGTTGCACGTCTCGCGCACAATTTGCCGGCGGGCAGAAATTGAAGTCCTGCGATTGATGGAGGTGGAATCCATCAACACGCAGATTCTGATCTACCTCAATCGATTGTCGGACCTGCTGTTCGTCCTGGCTCGCTCTGCCAACGACGAGGGAAAAGGAGACGTCTTGTGGGTTCCCGGAGCGAACCGGAAGAAGCTGGATTGAACCCGGCACGATGCTCTGAAGTCCAACGCATTGACCCAAAGTCTCGATGGATGAGTCACGAAATCAGGGGTCACGATTTCGCGAGCAGTAACACCCCGCTGAGCACCAGCAGGCCGCCTGCGGCCGTTCTCCACGTCAGTGCTTCGCCCAGAAACAACCACGCGAGGATGATGACGAAGACGAGACTCAACTTATCCACGGGCGCGACCTGAGATGCGGGGCCCAGTTGGAGCGCCCGGTAGTAACACAGCCACGATAGGCCCGTGGCGACGGCAGACAGGACGAGGAACGTCACCGATCGCAGTGACAGTTTGCTCAGCGGTTCCCACTCGTCCCGCCAGGCAACGATGAGCGTCGTCATTCCAAGAATGACGGCCGTCCGGATCAGGGTCGCCAGATTCGAGTTGATCTGTGCGACGCCCAGCTTGCCGAACAGGGCCGTCAATCCCGCAAAAAACGCAGAGGCGATCGCAAAATATTGCCAACCAGACATGCCTGCCACCCGCTCAGGAATTGGGGATAGTTCCCTGATCAGTGAAAAGATCTACGGGACCACGCGGTTTGAATAATACCTCGCCTGCACGTTGGGACGTCCTATCGCGTTACGACTGACGTTGTAACCCGGCCACGATCTCGAACGACCGCAGACGGGCGGCATGATTCTCGATCGGTCCAACGAGAATCAGTTCGTCCGCGTCCGTCGAAGCAACAATTTCGTCCAATTTGTCGGTGACTCGTTCGAGCCCCCCGACGGCTGAGTAGCGCGTCATTTGTTTGACCTGTTCCCGCTCCAGCGGATTCCAGCGACCCTGCATCGAATCGACCGCAGGAGGAAACAGGCCCGGTGTTCCGCGAACCAGATTCAGAAACGCCTGCTGCAGTGTTGTGAACAGACGAGTTGCTTCCTCATCGGTGTCTGCCGCGACCATGTTGACGGCCACGGCAACGCGCGGTTCCTGCAACGCATCTGATGGTTCGAAACAGGCGCGATACAGGGCGAGCGCAGGCAACAGGTACTCGGGAGCAAAGTGCGAGGCGAAGGCAAAGGGGAGTCCCAGTTCCCCGGCAAGCCGCGCGCTGAAGTCGCTGGAACCCAGTAGCCAGATTGGCACGTCGAGACCTTCACCCGGTACCGCATGGACTCCATTTCCGGGCCCCCCCGGCTGGAAGTAGCCACGCAGTTCCTCCAGGTCCCGTGGAAACGTTTCACCATTCCGAGTCGCTGACCGGCCGAGTGCTCGGGCCGTTCGCTGATCGCCACCCGGCGCGCGTCCGATCCCCAGGTCGATGCGACCGGAATAAAGCGAAGCGAGCGTACCGAACTGTTCCGCGATGACCAGCGGCGCATGGTTCGGCAGCATGATTCCCCCCGAACCGACACGGATGCGGGATGTCCCTCCGGCGATATAGGCAATCACGACCGAGGTTGCGGCACTGGCGATCCCGGGCAGACTGTGATGCTCGGCCAGCCAGTAGCGGTGGTAGCCCCAACGTTCGGCATGCTGTGCCAGGTCGAGCGATTCCCGGAATGATTCGGCCGCCGTGCCTCCCAGACGAATCGGGGCGAGATCGAGGATCGAAAACGGGATCTGAGAAAGTGACTTCATGGGAATGCCTTAAGTATCTCTTCGGCTGTGATCAACCTGTCTTTGACGGTCTGTCGCGAAGCGTGTGCCGGTCCGCCATTGCGCATCTCAATCGAAACGGCACCGCAATGTGTCCGAAACTCGTCCAGCTCACAGGACCGGCATGCCTTACTCACGCAGAGAATCCGTATCGTCGCTCACATTGCCGGCAATTGAGTGGGTGAAGAAGACTTCTTCCGAGTTCCGTATGAGAGATCAATCATTACCACGCCGGTCACGAGATCAAGGACCGATGTAGCAGCCGGATGTCAGTTTCGCGGGGGCTCCGGTGGTGTTAAACGGGACAGGCGGAACCTGCGCCGCCGCTGCGGCAAGCGTGCCGACCTCCTCGAGCATGTCGCTCGAATAACCGGGCCACAGTTTCTGGACGATAGTTCTGTCCACGACGAGCGCCGTGTACGCGGATCGCTTGGCGTCGTACTTCGCTGCGATCTCCCCCTCGGGGTCCGCCACAACAGGGAAGGGGGTCTTGTGCTTTTCTCGCCAGGCGCGGGCTTCGTCGTCTGTTCCCGCCACAATTCCCTGGAAATCGACATGATCGCCGTAAGCTCGGAACAGTTCATGGGTGAAGGGTTCGTAGTCTTCGCTGCACGGACAATCGGGCAGGATGAAGATGATGACTTGCGGTCGAACGTCATCCGATTCGAGTGCCGGCACCACTGTTTTTCCCGCCACGGCATCGGCCGCATCCTGCATGTAGCGCGTGACGGGATGTCCGGATTTGAAAGGAATCGCGACGGCCGCCACCAGTGCTGTGACGCCACCAACGACCAGGCACCATGTAACGAAGTGTTTCATGACGACGATTCCAGTTTCCAGTGGGCATCCGGTGCGGGACGGGGGGCTTCCACTGCGTCCTCGTTTGGTGTGTGAGTCGAGACCTTCCGGATTTGGAGGACCATTGCCGCAGTCAACAGGCACAGACCTCCGGAAATGAGGAATGCCCGTTCGTAGCTGCCGCTCCATGACCGAATGGCACCTGCTCCAAACGCGGCCGAGGCGGCACCCAGTTGATGGGCGGCGACAATCCAGCCGAACATGATCCCGGCTCGCGCACGCCCGAACGTATCGGCCGTCAGTCGCACCGTCGGTGGGACGGTGGCGATCCAGTCGAGACCGAAGAAGACCGCAAACAGCGTCAGACCCCACGTCCCTTCCACCAGCGCGAAAGGAAGGAAGATCAGCGACAACCCTCGCAGCCCGTAGTACCAGCTCAGCAGCACCCGGTTGTCCATACGATCGGACATCCAGCCCGAAGCGGTCGTTCCGACCAGATCAAAAATTCCCATCATCGCCAGGAGGCCTGCCGCGCGGACTTCCGGCATGCCGACATCCAGACAGGCGGGAATCAGATGGGTTCCAACGAGTCCATTCGTACTGGCCCCGCAGACGTAGAAACTCCCCGCCAGCAGCCAGAAGTTCCGCGAACGGAAGCCGTCCCGCAGCGCCGCAATCGCCTCTTGTACCGGGTTCGATACCCGCACGGTCGAGGACCCTGCGGCCTCGGCAGAAGTGGTTTCGGACAAAAAATCGCCCACGGGAAGCAGACCGACCTCGGAAGGCCGTTCCTTGAACAGCAGCATGAGCAGCGGAATCAGCAGCGCCATCGTTCCCGCAATCAGCAACACGGCCGGACGCCAGCCTGACTGTTTGATGATCCACGCCATGATCGGCAGAAAGATCAGTTGACCGGTGGCCGTGCCGGCCGTCAGCAACCCCAGCACCAGGCCGCGCTGCGTGACAAACCAGCGGTTCACGACCGTCGCGGCGAGCACCAGAGCCGTCATCCCGGATCCGGTGCCGACGACGACTCCCCACAGCAGCATCAACTGCCACGGAGCCGACATCGTGGCGGTCAGAGCAACACCCGTCGCAATGATTGTCAGTGAGATCAGGATGGTCTTCTTGACACCGATCCATTCCATCAGCGCCGCAGCGAAGGGGCCGATGAGACCGTACAGCATGAGATTAATGGAAATCGCCGCCGAGATGGTCGCGCGATCCCAGCCAAACTCCGTTTCCAGCGGGACGATCAGCACACTGGGAGCGGAACGGACACCGGCCGAACAGATCACCACCAGGAAAGTCAGTCCCGCAATGATCCACGCATAGTGCACCCGTCGTTTCGTCGAATCCATGAAATCCCCAAATCCCTGTCGCAGAGTCCCGCCATGAAGATGTATATGCAACTAAATGGCGCGGGTCAAGTGGCAGAAATGGGGCGCCAGGAAGGATCAACTCACGTCATTTCTCCGCTCCGGGTTCTGAACGAAGCGTGAAGGGGCACAATTTCACGGTTTTACTTGACGCATGCGTCGGGGCCTCTCTCACACCGTCGTGCAATCGGTTCAAGCCGACAGCTTCACGTTTGCGAATTCGACCTGCACCGCCGGGCGACATTGCCCCCGCGACCGTCATCGTCGTTGAGGGATGATGCTACTTGCCCTCAAGCACGAATGTTGACACGACGGCGCGATGGTCGGACGGGTAGGGGGTGACGACGATGTCGGCGCTTTCCTGCGAGTCCCCTACGATTTCTGTCGCTTTAATCGTGGCCGGGCCGTGTGACAGGACGAAGTCGATCCGGTCGTGGTGGTCCTTGGGGTTGTCTCGCTTGGTGAGGGTCGTCCAGGTGAAGCCGGGGTGCTTGACCGGGTCCGGAAAGAGGACGCGGTAGGAATCGCGGAATCCCGCCTCGGCAAAAGCTTTTGTGGCAGGCCATTCCACGACGAGCGGATGGTGAAGTGCCTGCACCGCTTCCTCGGTCCAGTCAAGGTAAGAGGGTTCATTAAAGTCCCCCGTGATGAATTGCTGCGAGGACTTCGAGCTTTTCAGGGCCTGCAGGACCTCGTTGACTTGAGCGCGCCGGGCCTCGTTGGCTGAGGCGACCGCTTCTTCGGCTGTCTTCAGAAAGGGGGCACCGGCATAGGGGATGTTGAGCAACTGATAGGGCTGATAGGGGGCATGGGCCATGTGGATGTTAAAGACATCGACGGTCCGGCCTGACGGAAGCGAAACCGTCGCACCGATGGCGGGTTTACCGACGGAACCGGTGATCGGATAGCGGCTGATGATTCCGATGCGGGCCATTCCGGTGGAAGATCCCTGCTCGTGGTAGGACCATCCGAGTGCTTCCGCGAGTCGTCTCGCGTGGTCTGGCCGGGGCTGGTCCTGCGGCGCAAGGCCTCCAGTTTCCTGCAGGCCGACGATGTCCGCTTTCGCAGCCCGAACGACTTCGACAGTCCGTTCAAACGGCTGACGGCTCGCATCGCCGCCGACCCACATGTTGAAGCTCATCACTCGAAGGACTTCGTCGGCATCAACACGGGCGGACGAGCCGAGTGTTACAACGACGAGAGCCAAAAGCAGGGGGACCTGCCTCAGTAAACCAACACTGCGAAGCGGAGAGTGACGATGCACAAGATGGCTCGGAAATCAAAGGCTATTCATGGATCCTTGTCGTGCTCGGAGATCAGGGAACGCGATTTCTCGCTCGGCAGGTGGCAAACGAAGTGCGCTTGCACGCCTCGACGGAGTAGTCGAACAGCGGTTCCCACCGCTCGGATCGTAGGTGGTTCGCCGCAGGCGTTCAATGTCGCTGGTCTGTTGATCGGCAATGACTCAACCATGCGTCGTCAGCGCGGCCGGTCCTGACGACTGCGCTGACGATGCAACTGCGAACCGGAGTCGATCGAGTTCAGACGCCGCAGCCACAACCGGTTTCCCAGACGCGGCCGTCTGCTGCCATAATGGGAGTGTGGTGGTGAGCCGGGGGAACGGGACTGCGTGAGTCATATCCGCCGAATCGTGCCACCGGGGACCAGTCCGGACTGACCGGAGGGAGGGGAGGGGAGAGTCTCGCAAAGTCGCCCGTCCCGTAGACGACCTTCCCTCCGACCATCGTCAGGAGACTTTCCAGTCCACGGATTTCATCCGGGTCGATGCGGAAGTAATCGTCGCTCAGGACTGCCAGATCCGCAAAGCGGCCCGGTTCCAGAGTCCCCTTGCAGTGGTCCTCGTGACTGAACCAGGCACTTCCGTGCGTGTACAGTCGCAGGGCTTCCTCGCGGGTCAGCCGATCGGCTTCCTCGTGCAGCACAGTCCCACCGACGGTTTTCGACGTCACCATCCACCAGAGACAGGTCCAGGGGTGATAACTGGCGACACGCGTCCCGTCGGTTCCCGCGCCGACGGGCAGTCCCATCTTCAGCATCTGTCGCAGAGGTGGTTTTCGGCGGGCGGATTCCCGGCCGTACCGTCGAATGTAGTATTCCCCCTGATAGGCCATGCGGTGCTGAGTTGCGATTCCGCCACCCAGTGCCTGAATTCGTTCCAGGTTCCTCTCGGAGACGGTCTCGGCGTGATCGATGAACCAGCGAAGGTCGTTAATCGGATGCTGTCGGTGCACGCGTTCGAAAATGTCGAGGAATCGTCCGATCGATTCGTCGTAGGTCGCATGGATTCGCCAGGGCCAGCGTGCTTCGGCGAGCTTGCTGACGACCGCTTCCAGTTCCTGCTCCATCACGGGACGCAGGTCTGGACGAGGCTGCAGAAAGTTTTCGAAGTCAGCCGCACTCCAGACCAGATTCTCACCGGCGCCGTTCACCCGTAACAGGTGGTCCCCGTCTCCCGGTGCTGTCATGCCGAGCCAGCGGGAGTAGTCGTTCAATTCCTGTCCGGGCTTTTGCGCAAAAAGGCTGTAGGCAATCCGAACAGTCAGTTGCCCGTTGTCATTCAAATTCTTGACGACTGCATAGTCTTCGGGATAGTTCTGACCGCCACCCCCGGCATCGGACACGCTGGTGATCCCGAAGCGGTTCAACTCGCGCAGATAGAAGCGAGTCGAATTGAGCTGGTCCTCAAACGAGAGTTTCGGGGCGTTCGCAATCGTGGAATAAAGTATCAGCGCGCTCGGTTCGGCAATCAGGAGTCCTGTCGGATTTCCCCGGCTGTCGCGCGCAATCAGTCCCCCCGGTGGGTTAGGGGTATCGCGGTCGAAGCCAAGCTGCCGCAGGGCCGCCTGATTGAGCAACGCTGAGTCGTAGAGATGCAGGACAAAGACCGGCGTGTGGGGAGCGGCTTTATTGATTTCGTCCAGGGTCGGCATGCGACCTTCGACGAATTGAAACTCGTTCCAGCCCCCGATGACGCGAACCCACTGCGGGGGCGGCGTGTTATCTGCCTGCTCCTTGAGTTGTGCCAGAGCCTGGGACAAGCTGGGAACGCCATCCCAGCGGAGTTCCAGGTTGTAGAACAGGCCGGCCCGAATGACATGCAGATGAGAATCATTCAGTCCCGGAATGACTCGGCGGCCCTGCAGGTCAATTTTTTCCGTGTGCTGGTCGGCGGCGGCCAGGATCTCGTCGTCGCTCCCGATCGCGGAGATGACGCCGTCGGTGACGGATAACGCGGAGACCTCCGGCTTCTTTGAGTACAGAGTGGTGATTTTGCCGTTGTAGAGGACTTGCTGCGGCGCCATGTCAGATTCTCCAGAGGCGTAAGACTTCCCATAGAACGGGCTGGCCACAACCCGCCGATTGCGAATCAACAGCGACATCACGAGTCGTTGGCGAGAAGGGGTCGCCTCCGTCGACGACACCTCTGGGACCCGCAGAAGGGGGGCTTGCTAAAGCAGACAGCGGAACCGGTATGAGGCACGTGTCAGTCGGTCTCAGTACCTGCTAAGTGCAATGACTCACAGGAATGCGACGTGAGCCGATCGGATGTTCAGGAAATGCCGGCGATCTGCAGCAAGCAAATCGCCGGTTGCAAGGAATCTCAGAGTCGCGCGTCTGACGGCCGTCGTACTGGTGCAGTGACGTCGGGAGGAAAACCCCGACGTGTGACAGACGTTTGTCAGTTGGGGGAGGAGCTCTTTCGTTTTGTCCACAAGTGATCTAATGAAAAACTTCCCGGACCGGTGAGGATCAACGTGATATAGACGAACAGGTACGCACAGGCCAGTTCCTTGACGTTCCAGGGGTCTTTTGCATGCACGATGAAGAATGCGACCATCATCGTGAAGGCGAGCGGGATCGCCGCCAGTCGCGTTCCCAGGCCAAGGATTAAGAGGGCAGAGCAACCTGCTTCTGCACCAATGGCGGACATCAGACTGAGCTGATTTCCCATCCCGAGTGGATCAGGAAACTGGGTCTTGAGGGTTTCGAAATTGGAAATTTTCTGCAAACCATGAACTAGCATCAGGCAGCCGATCGCCACTCGTAGGACTAGCAATCCCAGCGAGGTCAATTGGTGTTTAAAAGGCATTTCTGTTCCTCTCATAAAACCCGTGTTTCCACGGAACCAACAACACGGAAGACCAACGTCCACGCAGGACTGTCAGTGTTCGCGAACAATTCTGATTCTGAATTTTTCTGAAGCTCGATCTCTCGTTCACTGCGGAATGAGCAGAATCACCCGTTCTGGATGCTGCGAGTGGCGTCAGGAAATCGAACGAGGACTCATGAAGCGGCCGGGAAGGTCACTTCGGGAAGCGTGGTATGACTGATTTGGCGGAGACATCGCCCGCCGTGAACCGATGATTGTTTTATCTGCTTGCCGGAATTCAGCTGAACCCGGTGGTGTCCCTTTGCTCTGATGACAGGAGGGCGGGAGGCTTGAGGACATGATATCACTCCTGTCAGTTTACATGTAAATAAAATTCTTAAAATCAGCCGGGAATCGCCCCCCGGATCGCATCGAGAGTTTGCACGAGCACAGACAGTTGTGACTTGTTGACACCATTCATGAGGAGGGCGTGGAGGTCCAGCACGGGCTGGTCGAGACGATCGAGAAGCTGGAGTGCCGTCGGCTTCGGTTCCACGACGAAGATACGTCGATCGACTTCGGACTGAGTTTTTGTGATGAGGTCCAGAGCGAGTAATTGATCGATGACACGGGTAATCGCAGGAGCGACCTGAATCATTCGCTCGGCGATTTCGAGGCAGGGCATCGGTTTGCCCTCGCCACGAAGAATCCGCAGCACGTTGTATTGAGACAGCGTCAGGCCGTACTCTCGCATGAGTCGGGCCATGCGGTTTTCCAGCAGATCACTCGTTCGCAGTATGGCCAGCATGGCTTCCTGCTCGATCGAAGCAAAAGGGCCTCGCTTCTTCAATTCATCGCGAAGCGTTGAAGTCATATCTCATTCCCGGATGTCGTCTGACGGAGAATAGTTTACATGTTAATTTTCTGCTGTCAAGCGGAAATATCTGTGAAAACCAAAGTCCGCCCTTCCCCTGGACCAGCGTCTCCGGGGACGGTCTGTTAATACGGAATACAGTACCACTCACTCGAACGTGGGGGATTCGGTTTTCACCCATTTCGGGGAATTGAAGATGTCTGCGACGGGCATGGCGAAGCCGGGGATGTGAGGGTGACCGGTGATGACCTGTGGCTCCTTCAGCATCTGGCGCGAACTGCGGCCGATGAACTGGTGGATGTGACGCGTCACGGGGTCGATGATCCAGACCCCCGCGACGCCCCACTGAAGATATGCTTCGACCCGTGCGGCCATCGATTCCCGGCGGTCGTTGGTGGAGGCGACTTCGACGGTCAGAACCGGCAGGGTCTCGGTCATCAGCTTGTCTGTTTCGGCGAAGCGATTCCCTTCTTCGAAGCGAAAACAGGAAATGGCCGGGCACCGGACGGTCGGCTGTTCCCGTTTCAGGATCAGCGGGAGTTCAAAGCAGGCGTAGGTGTCAGGCGATTTTTTGAGGACCGTCGCGAGCGACTTAGACAGATTTCTTACGACATCTCCGTGAGCTTCGTCGGGCGGCTCGAGACGGGTAAAGCGACCGTCGACCAGTTCGATCCAGCGATCCCCGTCCAGCAGGCGCTGTTCAAATTCGTCCAGATTCATCGAAATGGGGGCTTTGGGTTCTCGCATCGATCTGTTCCTGGCAGAGACATTCCCCCTCGTGAGGGGCTCGCTTGTTACGTTCGAAGTTGCCGGTTTCAAGCCCGTCCTGGTGCTGACACGGGGAGGTCCACCATTCGGAATATCACCTGCCTTGTTTGAGAGACGGAAAATTAAGCAGTGAACCCCAGCTTTGTCGACCGTCTCTTCCGTTACGAAGAAGGTGGTGATTGTAGGGACTGCTTCGGTGGTTCTTGCTTTGAGTCTCGTGTCGGATTCCCTGTCTGGGTTCCCTGCGTGATCCCTCCATCCCGTCGAGAATTCTCAGCGCCCCTTTATTTTAGGCGGCGGGAATCATCCCGGGGAGAGGTTTTGTCGAGTATCCGATGCTGGCGTAAAAACATTTGATTGCGCGGGATTGATCCGGTTTCAAATTGACGACCGTGATTCGAGACCCCTATGATGTTGCCATCAGCGAAAGCTGATATTTGACCCGCCTGATGTCCCACCGCCTGATGACCCCCGATGGAGTCAAGCCGCATGCTGGTTGCTCGCTTCACGAAGAGACTGTCACTTGTCATTGCTCTGGCCAGCCTGAACGCCTCCCCGGCGAACGACGCAGCGGCGCAGGAACCAGTGGTCAACGGTACGGTTCCAGGGGCGATCGCTCCGGGAACTTCGCTTCCGTTACAGATTAATGGTGGCAACCTCGCACCGGCGAAGAAGCTGTGGCTCAGCTTTCCGGCGGAAGCGGTGCTGGCGGAAGGAATCGACAAGAATGGCGAGAATCCGGCTCAGGTCACCTACCGGATCAGCGTCCCCCCTGAAACGCCTTGCGGCATTCAAGGAATGCGCGTACTGACGGACAAAGGTGTTTCGCCCCTGCGGTTCCTGTTCGTTGACGATCTCCCTTCGATCGCTTCGGTCGGTTCGAATGTGCAGCTTGCGTCGGCACAGGTCGTCACGACACCGACCGCGATTGACGGTGCGGTGGCGGGCTTGAGCTGGCAGTACTTCAAATTTTCGGCCCAGGCGGGTCAGCGACTGGCGATTGAAGTGGTGGCTCGCCGGATCGGGTCTTCGCTGGATCCCATGCTGCGGCTGCTGGACGCCAAAGGGCGTGAGCTGGCTTACAACGACGATACACCAGGACTGAGCGGCGACGCGTCGCTGGTATATACCTTTAAGGCGGCGGGTGAATATGTCATCGAACTGCGAGATATTAAATACGGTGCGGGGGCCTACCGCTTGCGAATCGGCGATTTCCCCGTCGCGACGGTGGCCTACCCTCTGGCGGTTCAGCGGGGCGTCACCACGAATGTCACGCTGGCGGGTTTCGGTGTTGACGGATTGACACCTGTCCCCGT
Source organism: Schlesneria sp. DSM 10557 (assembly GCF_041860085.1). Classification (NCBI taxonomy): domain Bacteria; kingdom Pseudomonadati; phylum Planctomycetota; class Planctomycetia; order Planctomycetales; family Planctomycetaceae; genus Schlesneria; species Schlesneria sp. DSM 10557. The sequence continues at coordinate 4,256,056 of NZ_CP124747.1, read as the reverse complement.
GACCGTCGCTCCTGACCAGACAACGGAATGGCTCAACGTGAGTCTGAAGCGGCCGAATGGCGCCAGCGGATACAGTACTGTGGAAGTCGTCTCGACCCCTCAGTTTCTGGAGCAGGAACCGAACAACGCACCGGAACAGGCCAATCGGGTGGAGCTCGGGCATGACATCAATGGTCGGCTCGAGCAGCCGGGCGATGTCGATCGCTTTGTTTTCACAGCCAAGAAGGACCAGACGGTCAGCTTTTTCGGAATCACTCGGCAGCAGGGATCGCCGACCGACCTCAACTTCAAGATCCTCAACAAGGACGGTGGTCAGCTTGCCGTGGCTGAGGACAGTGGTATCAACGAGGGCTCGGTTTCGTACAAGTTCCCTGCCGACGGCGACTACTATCTGTTTGTCGAAGATTTGACTCAGCGTGGCGGCAGTGAGCACGCTTATCGGATCGAGGTAACGACCACACCTCCTCAGTTCTCGCTGGCGACCTCTCTGGATACGTTCAATATTCCTGCCGGCGGTTCAGTCATGGCGACGGTCACGGCGGTGAGGACCGGCTACGGCGGTCAGATCGAACTGGGCGTTGCGAACCTGCCTCCCGGGGTTACGGCCAGCAAGTCGGTGATTGGTGTCGGACGTAACGATGCCGTACTGACACTGCAGGCGGCTCCGGAATTCGTGCCGGGTGAACTGCATGGGATCTCCGTCATCGGGACCGCCCGGATTGGCGAAGCCAATGTTGTCGTACCGGCCGAGATCAACGGTGTCCTCAAGGCACGCAACAATGCAATGCGGTGGACTCCGTCGCTCCTCAGCAAATCAGTCGCAGCCTCTGCGACGACGGCTCCCGGATTTTCCTGGCGGGTTGAGCCTGAGGTGGCGGTCTTCGGTAAGGATTTGTCGACCAAGGTCAAACTGATTGCGACACGCGCCGCCGGCTTTGAAGAGGGGGTGGTTGTGGCCATCACGCCCCCGCAGAACGGACTTCCCGCCGGAGTCACCGTCGCTGTCAAGAACATCGACAAGGGGCAGACAGAAGCCGAGATCGTGATCTCTGCCAATAATCAGGCTCCCCTGGGCGAGTTCACCGCAGGTTTGACCGGAACCCTGAAGCAAGGTGACAAGACTGCAGTGCAGGGCATGGCCATCCGGCTGAATCTGACAGCACCGATGACGCTGAAGCTGGAACCGGCCAATGCGAAACTGACCAAAGGTGGAGAAGCAACCGTCAAGGCCATCGTGGAACGCAACCCCGCTTTCATGGGGCCGGTCACCGTGACGCTGCAGAACTTGCCTGCGGGGGTCACCGCCGCACCGGCGACGATCGCGGCAGAGCAATCCGAAGTCGAGATCAAATTGACGGCCGCTGCGGATGCGGCAGCAGCCAGTGCCGCCAATGTCACCGCAAAAGCGGACGCCATGGCCGGGGCTGCGAAGCTGGAAGCAATGTCGGCGGCGGTCACCGTCGCCGTCGAATAGCAGTGGACGGAATTGAGTGGATGAGGTTACAAGTGTGAACGACGAGCAGAATGACTGACGTCGTTTCCGGGATAGGGCAGTCCAGATGACTGGACTCTGAAAACTGAAAGTCGACATCGACGCATCAAGTAACGACACAAGCATTGCCACGAGAAGACGATTACCCGGACGGAGAATGAGGACGATGAGAATGAATGCTGTAATCCGTTGGCTTTCACTATGCACGATCGTCGTTGTCCCGAGTTTCGTCCGGGCCGATTCGCCGGTTGATGTCGGTCAACCTTCCTCGATCGTGCTGGAACCTACCCGGTTCGAGTTACTGGGAAAGCGTGCTCGACAGCAACTGATCGTCACGGGGAACTACTCGGGGAATGACGTCCGGGATCTGACCCCCGCTGCGACGTTCACGTCATCTCATCCCGAAATCGTCGCCATCGAGAATTCGATCGCTTACCCTCGAGCCAACGGTGAAGCAACAATTACGGCCAGTGTCGGTGGTCAGACCTTCTCGGTTCCCGTCGTGGTGAAAAACCTCGAGGCACCTGCACCGATCAGTTTCAAAAATGAAACTCAGATGGCCCTGACCAAAGCGGGCTGCAACATGGGGGCCTGTCACGGGTCTCCCTCGGGCAAAGGGGGCTTCCGTCTGTCGCTGCGGGCGTACGATTCCGAACTCGACATCATGACTGTCCGTTCCGAATTCTTCGGACGTCGGACAAACATCATGGAACCAGGTCAGAGCCTGCTGCTCCAGAAGCCCCTGATGGAAGTGGCCCATGGTGGTGGAAAGCGACTGAAGAAGGGCGATGCCGCTCATAAGACTCTCGAACAATGGATCGCAGAAGGGATGCGACTGGATGCCCCGTCGGAACCTGACCTGGTCAAGATTGAAACGGTTCCCGCCAAACGAGTCCTGCGTCAGCCCGCCGCACGTCAGCAGATCATCGTTCTGGGACACTTCAGCGATGGCTCTGTCCGGGATCTGACCGAACTGGCAGACTTCTCGTCTTCGAATGAAAGCGTCGGAGCGGTCAACTCGCTCGGCCTGGTGACCAAGAACGGACGCGGCGAAACCGCCGTCCTGGCTCGCTATCTCGATAAGATGTCCACGACGTACATGACGTTCCTGGAAGACGTTCCCGGCTTTGTCTGGAACAATCCCCCCGAAAACAACTTCGTCGATACAGCGGTTTTCGAGAAACTGAAGCAGCTTCAGATTCTGCCATCCGAGCTTTGCACCGATGACGAATTTCTGCGTCGCGTGACACTCGATCTGACCGGTCGTCTGCCGACTGCGGAAGAAGCGAAAGCCTTCCTTGCCGAGACCAGCCCTTCGAAGCGGACCATTCTGGTCGATCAATTGCTCGACAGTCCCGAATACGCCTCGTTCTGGGCCTTGAAGTGGGGAGATGTGCTTCGCTCCAACAGCAAAAAGCTGAAGGTCGCCGGCGTCCATAAATTCCGTCAGTGGATCTACGAAGCGATGCTCAACGATAAGCCGCTCGATCAGTTCGCTCGCGAACTGCTGACGGCCAACGGCAGTGTCTTCGAAAATCCTCCGGCCAACTTCTGGCGTGCCAGCCGTGATCCTCAGGACGCCACGGAAACAACCGCTCAGCTCTTCTTGGGCGTGCGAATTCAGTGTGCGAAATGTCACAACCATCCATTCGAACGATGGACACAGGATAACTACTACGGGATTGCCGCCGCGTTCGTTCGTGTGGGCCGCAAGAACTCGGTTGATACCGAAGAAGAAGTCATCTTCTCGCAGAATGGCGGGGAAGTGACCCAGCCACGCACGAACAAGCAGATGAAGGTGCACCTGCTGCTGAAAGGGGACGTCGACGTTCCTGCGGATCAGGATCGCCGGGTGGTCTTCGCCGAGTGGTTGACGGCACCGGAAAATCCCTTCTTCGCCAAGAGCGTTTCGAACCGAATCTGGGGTCACCTGCTGGGCCGGGGTATTGTCGATCCAATCGATGACTTCCGTGATTCGAACCCACCGTCGAACGCACGTCTGCTGGAGGAATTGTCGACGCAGTTCGCGGCCAACAACTTCAGCCAGAAGTGGGCCATTCGCACGATCTGCAACAGCCGGACTTATCAGCTCAGCTCACGTAAGAACCAGTTCAATAAAGACGACGAGATCTACTGCTCACACGCGAATACGCGGTTGCTGTCGGCAGAACAGTTGCTCGACGGGATCTGTGCTGTGACCAGCGTCCCCGAACAGTTCCCAGGAATGCCACTCGGAACCCGGGCGTGCGAACTGGCCGATCCCCCGACCGATCACTACTTCCTGAAGGTGTTCGGTCAGCCACAACGGGAAATGGCTTGCCAGTGTGAGCGGTCGAGCGAATCCAACCTGTCCCAGGCCTTGCAGATGATCAACGGACCGGTTGTTCACAACAAGCTGCGGGCCGACAATGGTCGCATCGCAACGATGCTGAAAGAGAACAAGTCGGAAGAAGAGATCATCACCTCGCTGTATCTGGCTGCTCTGGCCCGAGTTCCTTCCCCGGAAGAAATGGCCGCCTCCAAGCAGCACATCGCTGGCCAGCAGGATCGGCGTCAGGCGTTTGAAGACGTCGGTTGGGCCATTCTGAACTCGAAGGAATTCCTGTTCCAGCACTGAGGATTGACCGTCCACACGAAAGTGTGGCGATGCTGCCGCGGTTCCTCTGTCCGTGAAAACGGATCACCGCACGAATTGCCTGCGAACGGGCGATGAATCCCCTGGACTCATCGCCCGTTTGGTTTTTGAGAGTGCGTCAACAGGATAAGGTGACCGAACTGGATTCGTTTTCGGGTGACCTGGTCCGTGTTTCGGATGCAGGAAGCGTCCATTCAGCCGCGGTGTGGCGCGTTGCCGCTTCCCGGTGTTGGGGGCGGCTCACGCTTCCCCGACGGTCTCATCAGTTTCCGGGTCCGCCGGTCTGGCCCGCCTGATTGGCCGGGGTGGGGTCGGATTCGAGGGGATCGAGTCCGCCGGTCAGCAGCATCCCCTGAATTTCGATGGCCGAGGTTTTCATTTCTGACAGGGCAGAGACGTAGTTGACGTTGGCATCGAACAGATAGCGTCGGGCGGTCAGCACGCGAAGGAAGTCGAACTCACCTTCCTCATAGTTTTTGACGGTGAGTGACAGGTTCTCTTCGGCGGTAGGAAGAATCGTTTCTTTGTACGTGTGCACCTGGTTGCGGGCTGATTCGTAGCGGGCGAAGGCTTGGGCCAGTCGATCACGCAAGACCAGTTCCAGCCGTGTGACTTCGGCCCGGGCAGCGTTCAGTTGGCCTACGGCGGCGTTGATGTTTCCCTGGTTCCGGTCGAAGATGGGGACGGCGACGCCGACATTCACGCCGAGCATGAGCGTCGGAGGGCTGATCGTGTCGTACCAGGCGTTTCCTGAAACACGCAGGTCGGGAATCATCTGCACCTTTTCACGCTGCACCTGCACCACGGCGGCCGCCATGCGGGATTGAGCCGCGTGGAGTTGCGGGCTGTTGCAGAGGGTTTGCGACCAGGCAGTCTCCCAATCGAGTTCAGGGACCTCGTCGGTCAGATTTCCCTCAAGAGGACGCTGTGGCAGGTCGGGCCAGCCGATGACGTTACCCAACTGTTTCCAGGTTGCTGCCGCATGATAATGGGCATTCTGAAGCAGGATCTGGGTCTGGCTGTACTGCAGACGTGCCTGAAGCACGTCGGCCCGGGAAACGGCTTCACCTTCACGCAACTGTTCCGAGATCCGAATCCCCTCTTCGGCGACCCGCAGCAGTTCCTCGGCGACCGCCACCTGCTTCTGAGCGGCCAGCGCGGCAACGTACCGGATCTGAATTTCGTTGATCACGCGCAGCGTCTGAGTTTCGACGTCCCAACGAGCTCGTTCCATATCGTGAGCCGCCACGGCGCGATTCAGTTGCAGCTTGTTGGCGGTGACAATGTTCTGTGAGAGGAAAGCACCCTGCTGGTCAAACGGCCCGTTATTCCCGGTGCCGTCATACCCGGCGACCGGGTTGGGATAGAGACCGACCTGTAACCAGTTTCCTTCGGCCTGCTGCAGCATGGAACCGGCCTGACGCAATGTCGGGTTACCCGCGAGTGCCAGTTGCTGCAGTTCATCCAGCGTCAGGGGCTGTCCGGTGGTGGCAGCAATGTCCGCTGCGAGACTCGTCCTGTCGTTGTCGGAGAGGGGGGTGGGAGGTTCTTCCCACGAGACCGGTTTCACCTCTGCCGACGACAACTCCCCTTCCATCTCGGACAACGAAGACTCCCCGGGAGCGCCCGTTCGATCAGCCGATTCTGCCGAACGGGCTGAGGAGCCTGATTTCCCGGGAGGGGTCGCGGCGAACGATTGCTCGACGCGTCCCCGTTGTTTTTCTCGCGACACTCCGTAGTCGAGTCGCGTGGGTTTCTGGGCGCTCTGGCAGCCGATGAGGCAGGCCGAGGCGATGAAGAGGGGCAGGCGAGTCAATGAGTTCAAGTGGCTTGGCATCGCGTCATTCCTTGACTTTGACTGCGCTGGGATCTGCATCAAACGGTTCGGCTGATTGCAGTTCGGGTGAGAGTCACTTCCGGGGTGAGGCAGCGGAAAACCAGCCTGCATTCAAAAAAATAATCCCTTGTCGATATTATCGGCGTTCTGCTGAGGGGTTCATTAAGCTATTGCTGCATAGGGAATTGTGGCGAATAGATGTCCTCGGGAGGCATGCAGTTGGCGTGGGGCGACCATGGCAGGGCGCCCCCCTTCCTTCGGTCGACGAACCCGCGTTCGATCGTCCGTCGCTAGTGAGCGACGGCGGCGGCTCCTTCAGGGGGAGTTCGATTTCCGTAGAAGCTGTAGAGGACCGGGACGAGGTTGAGGCACAGGATCGTACACAGCATTCCCCCCACCACGACAACCGCAAGCGGCTTCTGGCATTCTGACCCCATTTCGGTCGAGATTGCCGCAGGGAGCAACCCCAGCATGGCGGCCAGTGCCGTCATGAGAATCGGGCGGACGAGTTGCCCTGTCCCTTTCAAGAGCGCCTCACGCAGTTCGACGCCGTGGGACCGCATCCCGTTGAAGGTGGAAATCAGCAGCAGGCCGTTCATGACCGCCACCCCGAGAATCGAGATAAAGCCAACCGCTGCAGAGATGTTGAAATAGAGCCCCGCGACTTTCAGTGCCCAGACCCCTCCCACTCCCATCGCCAGCACGTTCGCCAGCACGACGGCAGCGTCGAGGAACGATCGGAAGGCGAGATACAGCATGATGCAGATCAGAGTCATGGACAAGGCGAACATTTGAAGCATGCGCTGTTCGGCTGCTTCCATCTGCTGGAATTCGCCGCTCCACTCTGCACGGTAGGGACGCTGGATTGTCGGTTCAACCACTCGACGGGCTTCGGCGACGGCACTGGCGAGGTCTCTTCCGACCACGTCGAACTTAATGGCGATCAGGCGTTCGCCCTGTTCGCGGTAAATGGTTGAAGCGCCGGGCCGCAGAAAGGTGCCGGAGGGATCGAGATTTCCTTCAGCATCCCGCGGGGTGACCAGATCTCCGAGTCTTCGGGTAGGAACACCCACCGCGACCGAGGCCGCGTTAAAGCTGCTGCCGGTGGCCGAAGGGAAGGGCATGGTCGTTCCGATGGCCGTCAGGCCGACCGCGCCGCCACTGACGGGGGTCTTGGCAAGTGCGATTTGCAGGTCCTGGGTAATGTTGTTGCCGACCGGGACCGGGATATTCAGAATGGCCTGTTCGTCCGCACGGAGTTGTTCGGGCCAGCGAATTGTCACATCGAAGGTTTTTTCCCCCTCGATCATTTCCGTCACCTTCCGTCCACCGACGGCTGACTGAATGACCGCTTGGACATCGGCAGCAGAGACATTCCAGCGGGCACATTTCTGGCGATCAACGGGCAGTTCCAGATTGGACTGCCCCTGATTTCGGAAGATCCCCGCATTGACGACTCCGGGGACCGTATTCAGTTTGTCCCGGACCTTCATCGCGGTTTCTTCGAGCAAAGCCAGGTCGGGACCGAAGATCTTGATGGAGTTTGCCCCTTTGACTCCCGAGAGTGCTTCCAGCACGTTGTCACGGATGATTTGCGAGAAATCCCACTCGACACCGGGGAAGTGCTGTTCCAGTGTCTGCTTCATGTCGGCGATCAGTTCGGGTTTGGTGCGGTGCCGTCCGCGAGCGGGGTCGATGGGCCAGTCATGCTGGGACCGCAAAGGGAGGTTCGCCTGAAGCAGGTAGTACCCCCCGGTATCCATCCCGTCGTTCGGTCGACCGATCGTGGTCGGTACGACGCTCACTTCGGAAAAGTGCTGGAGGAGCTGGCGTGCCTTGCGGCTGCGGGAAACGACTTCATCGAAGGAAATGTTGATCGGGAAGACTCCTCGAATCAGGATGCTTCCTTCTTCCAGCTCGGGCATGAATTCCCGTCCCATCTGGGCGGCGACGATCCCCGTCAGTCCCGCGGCGGCGAGGAATCCGGCCAGCACCAGCCACCGGAACTTCAGGGCTGCCTGAAGCTGGATCGTGTAGAGCCATTGCAGTCCACGTGCGAGGCGGTTCTCGGGTTTGGGACGCACGTTCCGCAGCAGCAGCAGGCAGAGCACGGGAGAAACCGCAATCGCCAGCACCAGTGCTCCGGCGAGTGAGAATGCGTAGGTGTCGGCCATGGGACCAAAAATCTGGCCCTCGGGACCCGTCATTGCAAACAGGGGGAGCAGGGCACAGACCATGACGGCCGTCGCATAGACCAGGCTGCGCTGGACGGCTCCCGCTGCCATGCTGATCCGCCGAGCCAGGGGAAGGTCCGCATGTTCGCCACGCGACAGCTGGCGATAGATGCTCTCGACGATGATCACCGTCGAATCGACGATGATGCCGAAGTCGACGGCCCCGATCGAGAGGAGGTTCGCCGATTTTCCTCGCATGAACAGGACGCTGAAGGCGAACAGCAAAGCCAGAGGGATGTTAATCGCGGCGATCAGTGCCGCGCGGACATTCCCAAGAAACATCAGCAGGATCGTCGTGACGAGCGCCATTCCGACCAGCAGATTCTCATTCACGGTTTTTGTCGTGCGGTCGATGAGTGTGGTGCGGTCGTAGTACGTATCGATCCTGACGCCCGGCAGCAGCTTGCCTGATTCATGCAGCGCATCGATTCTGGCGAAGACCCGTTTCAGTGCGGGGAGGGATTCTTCCCCTTTGGTCAGCAGGACGATCCCCTGAATGACGTCGTCTTCGTCCTGCCAGGCGAGCGTCCCGTCCTGATTGACCACCCGGCTTCCATCGGGGTGAACTTTGGGATAGCTAATCGAAGCCTGTCCGAGTCGCGTCACGTGTGATACGACAACACCGCGCGAGGCGAGCATCCGGTCGTCGACGCGCGATGTTCCATCTGAGTTCAGCAGCGGTCCGCCATCGACCAACTGATCGATACGCACCGGAACATTGTTGACGGCCTTGACCACCACCTGACGCAGTTCCAGGCACCGGCGTGCCGCTTCCGCGGCGAGAACCCGTGCGGCGACTGTCGGGTCGGGCTGTTCCAGGACGCGCTGGTGAGGATCCTGTCCCTGTCCCAGCAGGCCCATCGACATTACGACGCTGGTCTGTTCGCCCATGACGACGTTGTCGCCGCTTCCTGAGCCGTTGGCGTGCTCCAGGGCGTGCTGGATCTGCTCCAATGTGACCCCGTATTGTCGCAATCGCTGAGGGTCGGGCTGGACCTCGTAACGCTTCACACTGCCGCCGACACCGCTGACCCCAGCGACACCGGGAACCCGTTTCAATTCGCGTTCAACGACAAAGTCCTGGAGTGCCTGCAGGTCGTTCAGCGTGTAGACGGGGGCTCCTGTAATCGGATCCGCGGGACTCCGGAGTGTGTACCGCAGCACTTCTCCGATCACGGACGCGGGCGAAATACCGGCCTCGACACCTGCGGGCAGCGAGACTGTCGAGAGACGGTTCAACACATCCTGTCGGGCAACGTGATATTCTTTACCAAAGCGGAACTGGTTCCGGATGAAGCAAAGCCCGAACTGTGACTGGCTGCGGGTTGTTTCCAAGCCGGGGATCCCGGCGAGGGCCACTTCGAGCGGGATGGTCACCTGTCGTTCGACCAGTTCGGCACCCGCACCCGGAAATTGCGCGACGACATCAATGATGGCCGGTGTGGGGTCCGGGTACGCTTCGACATTGACGTGCGTAAATGCATAACCCCCGCCGATGATCAGTCCGGCAGTCAGAATCATGACAATCAGGGGATTGGCAACGGACCAATCGAGTAGTTTCTGGATCATGAACGGTTTTTCATCGGCTCGTGTGAGGGACTCGTTTCCGGGTTATTGCAGTTTCCTGTCCGGAACCGTCCCGGGTGCAGCGATAACCAGACCTTGCGGCGGCATCTCGGCGGGGTTGGGAAGCTGGTCCATCACGTTCTGCAGCATCAGGGCACCCGAGGTGATGACGATGTCGCCATCTTGAATCCCTTTTTCATCCCGATCGATATAGACCCTGTCGCGGAAGCGGCGGACAACCTTGACCGGCTTGCGCGCGTAGAGTTCGTCGTTGTTTCCCTGGCGTACAAAGACAAAGCTGTCACGTCCACTTTCGACGACCGATGTGGAGGGAAGCTCGAGTTCATGTTCGGGGGCGGGCATCTGGATCTTCACCGTCACGAACTGACCGATCTTCAGTTTGCCATCTGTGTTTTCGACGCGGCCCGTGGCAAGTGCCGTGTGCTGAGTCGGGTCGATGACCGCTCCGACTTTCTCGAGGGTTCCCGTGAACGCCTTGCCGGGTTGAGAGGGGAGTTCGACCGTCCACTGGATTGGCCGGGGGAGTTTTTCCAGGATGGGAAGGTCTTCCTCGTAAACGTGGACCCAGACGGCCAGGTGCGAGATGTCGCCGATCTTGAACAGGTCGGTGTCGGTTCCCACGATATCCCCGACGACGGCGTTCTTTTCAAGAATGACGCCGCTGATCGGAGCACGGACTTCGACTCGGGCCCACTCACGCGCTTCGGAAACGGGCATGGTCGTCTCGTGCAGTTCGTCCGCCTTGGCGACTCGATTTGTCTCTGCACGAATCTCGGCGAAGTCGTCGTCGGTCACGCGCCAGGTTCGCAGCGTACGTTCGAGACTGGCGATTTCGACCAGCCGAATCTGCACATCTTTTTCCGCGTCGCGGTAATTCCGTCCGGCACCGGCACCAGTGTCGAACAGCTTTTTCAGTCGGTCCCTCAGTTCTTCTTCCGCGCGAAGCTTGGTCATCGAGTCGACCAGATCACTTTTCTTCTGGCCCAGGTCGGTACTCCAGACGACCGCCAGAAGATCGCCTTTGCGGACTCGTTCGCCCACTCGCAAAGTTGGGTCAGAGCCATCGGTCGATTTGCCAATCTCGACGACCTCGCCGCCAAACCGGGCGTGCACGCGTGAGAGATGGTCATTGTCGAGCGCCAGCACCCCCTGAAAGCTGGGAAGTGCGATGGGACTCGCTGCCTCGGCAACGACGGCGGTGTCCATTCCCATTTTGTTCGCGATTTCCGCAGGGACGTGCAGTTCTTCCGTACCGGTTCTGGTCACCAGAGGGGTTTCTTCCGAGGTCGGGAGAGGTGAACCCGACGGGCTGTGGGGGTCTGCCTTGTGGGATTGACCAGCGGAGAACTGAACATAATGCAAAGAGATCCCCACACCGAGGGCGACCGCTACCAGCGCTGCACCCAGTCCCATCCCTGTCACGAATGGCTTCATCTCTGATTCGACCTCTGGTTGAATTTCACTGTACGATGCCTTCGAACGGCTCCAACATCCCCGTAGGGAGAATGACCCGCACGCTAACGTAAACTCACAAGATTCACCTTCACATCATCCACAAACTGGCCGGGGAACTCACCCAGCTCTTCATCTTCGTCCGTACAAATGACCGCCAGCTGGACCACCAGATACCGCGTTTCTGGTGGTAATGAGAGCTGGGTCTTCAACTGCTGCCAGGACTTCGAGTCGGTGTCGGCGGGCAACTGCGAACCGCCGAACATCAGAGCATTTCCTTTCTGCATGGGCCAGGTGTGCGAATGCTGCGAGGGATCGGCAGCGAGAGCGAACAGCGCGATTTCAAAAGCAAACTTGTTCTCTTCGAGATCGTCGTCGGTGGCATTGAAGAATGCAGAGGCTTCAATCAGTCGCGGCTCCCCTTTCAGATCGAGAGAGTCGAGGGGAATGATCTGATAAATCTCACACCCGCGCTCGGGTGCGGATGTCGATTTTACGAAGCGCAACATCTGATTCCCCTCCAGGGGGACGATGTCCGAGTGCCGTTCGACGACGTCAACATCGTCTCCGTACCAGATATTCGGCTGCACACGAATATCCGAGACCAGACCCTGCTCAAACCCGGGGTCGGTCATCTGCAGGGACTGGTGCGAATCCATGTTGGCGGACGGCTGCCAGAAGGACCAGCCGATGACAAGCAGCACCATGGCGGCAAGTGAGAGCGGCGTCCCGAGTTCCACGACACGTCGCCATTCGAGGGGACGGGCGACTTGTCTGGCAGGCGGTACAACCGTTGTCCCGACCGTCGCTGCCGGGAGTGGCTCAGGGGCGGAGAGGAACTCACCAGACTGAATCAAGCCTGTTTCCGGCTGCTGGAACTCGTGTTGTAACAGACCATGAATCAGCATGTGGTCCAGGTACTGCTGTTGTGAGATCGGATCGTGTTTCAGCAGCGTGTTGAGCTGTTCGACTTCGTCGACCGCCAGGGATTCGTCTGTCAATTTTGACAGAAGTTCACGCAGCGGAGTGGAATTGGAGTCTGTCACGATTCTCTCCCCTGAACCTGCTGGGAAACGCAGTTCACCAGAGTTTCCCGGATTCGATAGAGGGCCTGAGATATGGCACCCACGGATTGTTGACGCGATTCGGCGATCTGCTTGACGGAGCCCCCTGATGAATATCGGCTCATCAGAAGTTCCCGCTGATCAGCAGGGAGTCTCGCCAGGCATCGCCGCAGCGCGTCTGAGTACGCGTTCGCATCGTCGCACCGCTCCGATTGAATCTCACACAGTTCCTCAAAAAGCGGTTCATCGAATACGCGTCGATCACGAGAGAGCCGGCGGCGGTAGTTCAGAATATGGTATCTCGCAATGCGGGTCGCCCATGCCATGAAGTTCGTGCCGATCTCAAACTCGTCCATTTTTCGCCACAATGTCAGATTCGTCTCCTGCAGGATGTCCTGAGCGGCGACCCGGTCGGGAAGCAGCGCAAGAATGCAGGCGTACAACGCCGACTGAGATGACGTGAGAAGTTTGATAAATTCCTCGTTCCGATTCACAAAACCTCCCACAGAAACAATGTCCGCTAGAACCGGAATCTCACGCAAAAATTTTTGTGAATGGAAAAGAATGCTCGAATCGGTTGGAGGAGAAGGGGTCGGAGGCCAGGTTCCGCGGATCCTGCGGGAGGGTGTCCGTCTACATCATATCGACTGTGCCTTAGAGTAACTCAAGAGTAGTCAAGTACTTGAAGGAACTGTCAGTTTCGGGTAGAGCCGTTGGCCACGTCCCGTTCCCTCAAGGAACTTCGTTGGGAGCCGCCGGTCCCGGTCGTCGCGAGGGGCAGAGGCGACGTTCAGGCGTCTGTGCGTTGCTGCAGGAGCAACGGGGAAAATTCAGCCGGCTTGCATTTTCGGAGAGGGTGTGGCAAGGTCAGGGAATAATCTGAATTTGCTGCCACCGCAGAACGTCCCCTCAGCGTCGCTGCGAACCCGCGATGACGCGAGCGGTCGATTTCCCGCAACTTCTCCGACGAGAAAATTTCCGGGGAGAGAATTCTTCCGGAATGACCCGAAAGTCGTTCGCTTTGCCCTGAGCAGGTTCAAGTTACAATTGCCGACTTCTCGATTTTAGAGACGACAGTCCGGAGACGACTCCGGTGTCGATCGACCACGAATTCCGATTTCTGCCCTGCGGAATGAAAGCCCCTCATGTCCGACGCCTCGCCCGCCCTTGCTTCTCCTGCCCCGTCTCTGCAATTCGCTCATCTGCACTGCCATACTCACTACAGCTTGCTGGATGGGGCGAATCGTGTTGATCAGGTGGTCAAAAAGGTGAAGAACGCGGGGATGAATGCGCTCGCGATTACCGACCACGGAAACCTGTATGGGGCACTGGAGTTCTATAACGAGTGCCGTGGCGCGAGTATCAATCCGATCCTGGGTCTGGAAGCGTACATCGCTCCGGGGTCCCGCTTTGATAAATCGGGGGCGCGAGGGGTCAAGGATGCCTGTTACCATTTGACTCTGCTGGCCATGAACGCAGTGGGGTTTCAGAACCTTGTGAAGCTCTCTTCGGCGGCGTTCCTCGAAGGCTTTTATCATCGCCCTCGTATCGATAAGGAAATTCTCGAAGCGCACAGCGAAGGACTGATTCTGCTGTCCGGTTGCGCCGCAGGTGAGCTTTCGCAGTTGCTGCTGGCTGGCAAGGATGAGGAAGCCGAGCGGTTAACGGCCTGGTACTCCAAGGTCTTTGGCGATCGGCTTTACATGGAGATCCAGAACGCCGGCTTCGCCATTCAGAAGCAGTGTATGGATATGACAGTCGATCTCGCGAACCGGATGGGGCTGCCCCTCGTCGCGACCAACGACGCTCACTATCTGAACCAGTCTGATGCTGCGATGCACGACGTGCTGCTGTGCGTCAATACGAAGGTTGAACGGTCTGACATCTCACGGATGAAGATGGACACCGACCAGTTGTTCGTCCGTACTCCGGAAGAAATGTACGCGGCGTTTCCCGGGTTCGAAGATGCGGTCGCCCGCTCGCAGGAGATCGCCAATCGAATCGATATTCAGCTCGACCTGAAGTCGCGTCACTATCCGGTCTTCCAGCCACCCGGCGGCAAACGCGACATCGAATACCTGCGTGAACTTGTCTACGAAGGGATGGAGTTCCGATACGGCAAAGATGGGATCACGGACGCCCATCGCGAGCGGGCCGAGTTCGAGTTGGCTGTGATCGAGAAGATGGGCTATGCGAGCTACTTCCTGATCGTCTGGGACTTCGTGCGATTCGCCGTGGAACAGGGGATTCCCTGCAGTGCCCGTGGATCGGCGTGTGGAGCACTGGTGGCGTATGTACTCAGGCTGAGCCACGTCTGCCCGCTCGAATACGACTTGCTGTTTGAACGATTCCTGGACCCCAGCCGAACCGAACCGCCCGATATCGATATCGACTTCTGCCGCGATCGTCGGCAACTGGTCATCGACTACACCAAGCAAAAGTATGGTTCCGCCAACGTTTCGCAGATTGGAACTTTTGGAACGCTGAAGGCGAAGGCGGCGATTCGCGACGTCGCTCGCGTTCTGTCCATCCCCCCGAAGGATGTTGACGTCATTGCGAAGATGGTTCCGGAAACGCTGAACATCACTCTCGATGAAGCAATCGCGGAAAGTGCTGAGCTCAAGGAACTTTACAACAGCGATCCCAAGATTCGTGAAGTTCTGGACCTGGCAAAGCAGATCGAAGGGCTTGCGCGCAGTGCGGGAACCCATGCGGCAGGGGTCGTGGTCTCTGATCAGCCGATTTCCCAGTACATTCCTCTGCAAACGATCAGTGGCAAGACCGACGTCATTACGCAGTGGGAAGGTCCGACCGTCGAGAAAGCCGGTCTGCTCAAGATGGACTTCCTCGGTCTGCGGAACCTGACCATTCTCGACAAGGCGGTGAAGAATGTGAAAAAGCACCGGGGTATCGAGATCGACCCGGTGAAGCTGCCGCTGGATGACAAGGCGACCTTCGCACTCTTGCAGCGGGGGGAAACCAAAGGGATCTTCCAGCTCGAATCCGGCGGGATGCGTGACCTGCTCACCAAGATGAAGCCGGACAAGTTTGCCGACATCATCGCGACCTCGGCGCTGTATCGTCCCGGTCCCCTGGAAGGGGGGATGGTGATGACGTATGTGGAGGTCAAGCACAAACGGCAACCGCTGCCCCGACTGCATCCGATCATCGACGCCATTCTGGATGAGACCTATGGCGTCATGGTTTACCAGGAGCAGGTGATGCGGATCCTGAACCGGCTGGGGGGCATCGAACTACCCCAGTCGTATCAGTGTATTAAGGCGATCAGTAAGAAAAAGCTGGAAACGATTGCCAAGTATCGCGCCCAGTTCCTGGAAGGGGCCAGCCAAAACAATCTGGCCTCAGATAAAGCCGTTGAACTGTTCGAAATGATTGAAAAGTTCGCTGGCTACGGCTTCAACAAAAGTCACAGTACGGCCTACGGGGCGGTGGCTTATCAGACGGCCTATCTGAAAGCCCACTATCCCCAGGAGTTCATGGCCGCGCTGCTGTCGTGCGAACTGGGCGAAACGGACAAGCTGGTCGAACACGTCGATGACTGCCGTCGCATGGGGATCACCATCCTGCCCCCCGATATCAATGTCGGTGACGTTGAGTTCTCGGTGCTGGGGGACAAGCTCACCTTCGGACTGGGAGCGATCAAAGGGGTCGGGGAAGGGGCGATCGGTGCTATTATCGCCGAGCGGAATCAGAATGGCCCCTACAAAGACGTCTTCTCGATCGCAGAACGCTGTGATTCCAAGCAGGTGACGAAGGGGGTTCTGGAACTTCTTGTCAAAGCGGGTGCGCTCGATTGTCTGGGAGGACACCGTGCACAACAGTTTGCGGTGATTGAGCGGGCGGTCCAGGGTGCTGCGGCCATTCAGCGTGACAAGCAGCGGGGACAGAAAAACCTCTTCGGCGGAGATGACGACGAAGAAGTCACGGCCCCCGGTGCGGCACCTTCGACGATGCCGGAAGTTCCGGAATGGTCCAAACGGGAGATGCTGGCCTTCGAGAAAGAGGCGCTCGGTTTCTTCCTGACGTCACATCCCCTGGCTGAGATGGCGTTCACGATCAAACAGTTCTCGACTCATCAGGTGAAAGAGTTGATCGACGCGGGGGAAAATGAGGAAGTGATCCTCGGCGGGATGGTTTCGGCCATCAAGAAGGCTCAGACGAAGAAGCCGAGTCGCAATGGTCACACCAAGTATGTGAACTTCGATTTTGAAGATCCGACCGGCGTGGTGCGGTGCATTATGTGGCCGGAAGAATTTGCCCGACTGGGGGAAAAAGTCGAACAGGAGCAAGTTCGGTTCGTGCGGGGGAAAGTCGACAAACGCAGCCGTGAACCGAACGTGATCGTGGATGCGATGTGGACACTCGAAGAAGTCGAGAAGGAATTCACAAAGCAGGTTCTGATCAAGTTCCAGAAGGGGCTGCACGATCTCCGCGTCATCGAACGGGTTCGTGATATCATCCAGAAGACGCCCGGCAAAGCCGAAATTGTGCTGGTCGTGGACGCCAAGGAAGAAGGAAAAAGTCGCTGCCGCTACGTGACACACAAGCCGCTGGAGCAGAAGATCAGCGTGAACCGTGAGATGCGTCGGGAACTGACCGAGACACTGGGGGAAGAGAACATCCGCTTCGTCGCCGACCTGAAGAAGAAAGCGGTCGGACAGAGTGTGGGTCGCTAACGGCTTGCATCGGGCCGTCGGATCCAGCAAATCGACAACCTCGAAAGGGGTGGACAAGTGCTTTAATCACGGGGCGCCGGCGCGGGGCCAGACTGGCCCAAGCGGCCCCGGGTTTTGAACCGCCGGGAATAGTCGTCGGGAATAAAGTCACATCGGCGCGCGTCTTTAATCTTATGTCACTCTTGTATCGATTCGCCGCTGACGCTGTTGTGCTGTTTCATATGGCCTACGCGCTGACTGTCGTACTCGGGTTGCCGCTGACCTGGATCGGCATCTTGCGAGGGCAGCAATGGGTACGAAATTTCTGGTGGCGCTGTGGCCATCTCGCGATGATCGGGATCGTGGTGGCGGAAGCCTGGGCGGGTATTCCCTGCCCGCTGACAGTCTGGGAGCAGAAACTGAGGTCGCTGGCCGGGGAACAAACCTACTCGGGCGATTTTATTGCGAATCTTGTCCACAACTGGCTGTTCTACGAAGCACCGCAGTGGGCCTTCACGACGGTCTACTCGCTATTTGGATTGCTCGTCTTCATTTCCTTCGTCGTCGCCCCACCCCGTTTGCCGGGGCGGGGGAAGCTGCCTGGCGAAGCGTCTTGAGGGTTTTCCCTATTGGCTCTCGCGATCAGAGCGCTGAATCGCGTCGGGTTCAAGTCTGACAGGGTCAGGCACAGGACCACCGGCGTTGATCGAGACAGACGCCGACGTCGATTACGCTACATTCCCCAAGGCTGAGGCCGGGAATCATCACCGAGCGCTCACCGCGCACGCGGCCGACTCGGAAGTAATGACGAAACAACGAAAGCGTTGAGATTGAACTTCTCCCTGTTTCTTGCCCGCAGATGGGCACCACGTCAAATCGCAATCGCCGTGGCAGCGGCTTCCAGCCGCTGACCGTTGGCTGCTCGATCCGACTCCCATCTACCCCAGCACCCACCGGTTGGAAGCCGGTGCCACGTTTTCCAGTGTGCCCAAGTTGAGGGGACATGGATGAATGGCGCTAAGTTAGGCCGTAAGGTTCTAGGCAGATTGCCGCAACAGAATATGCTGTGTCCAGAGTTTGGTCCGCAGATTTCGCGGATTTTCGCAGATGAAACTTCTGTTCCTGGAATCTGCGCCATCTGCGGATGTTGTCATTGACTTGAGGAGTGGCGATGGATGCGTGCCACTCACCCTAAAATGGCCTTGTGTGCAGTGTCCCCATGGCCCTGTGGTTCCTTCCCGGGGGCCTACTTCACGGTGCGCTTACCACCGAGCCACGGTTCGACGCGTAAGTGAACCGTGGCTCGAGTGTGTGACAGCGGGGTTGAGTTCCGGTTCCGTCGAACCTTGATCAGCCTTCCACGACGGCCTTCATCGATTCGAGACCAATCCGGGCCACTTCTTTCGGATCACGGGCCCAGAGATCTTCCCGGAAGAGTTCCAGCGACAGCCAGCGGGAATAGCCTTGCTGCTTGAGCAGGCTGATCCACTGCTTGAGATCGAGATGGCCTTCGCCAGGGAGGACGCGACTGTGGTCGTGCTGCTGTTCGCGAGGTGGGCTGGCGGGGGTGTCGTTGAAGTGACTGATCGCGATCTGATCACCTCGCAGGAGACTGAGAGAACTGAATTCGCCCCCGCCGCGAAAATTGTGGAAGGGATCGACAATGATGGTCGCGTCAGGATGCTGCGACAGCGTCATGATCTCCAGAGCCGATTCGATCGTATTGATCTGCTCGACGAAGCCGAGATATTCCATGGCCGGCTTCACGCCGAACGACTTGCCCAGGTTGAGCAGTTCGGCGTAGTTCCGCGCCGCGAGCGCGACATCGACTTTCCCACCGGCCGGACTGGCGATCGAATAGATCGCGCCGAGAGCGGCGGCATCCTCGAGACGCTTTTTGCATTCGTCGAGACCCGCAGCGTGTTCTGCGCCAGTCGTATCACACCAGCCACGCAGGTAGATCGTGGTGGGAAGTTCCAGATTCTGGTCGGCGAGTGCCTTTTTAATATCCGACAGTTTCCCGCCGGACGCGACGTATGACTCGATGTCATCATGCCAGAGTTCGATTGCAGCGTAGCCCACCTCTCCGGCGATACGAATCTTGTCCAGAATCGGTGTCGGTCGAATCGTGCTGGCATTCAGACAGTATTGAAACGCAGCCATGGTGGATTCCTTGTTGAAGTGACGAATGCTGCCTTCGATTGGAGAACGTGGCGTAAAGATAACCAAACAGGGCGGGAATCGTGAGCGACGTCACCGATTCAGGAGCGGACGAAACTCCCGTCATCGGCACGTCCTTTCCATTCCACACGAGCCGCGCGCGGGACTGTTTCGCACTTCGGAGATCCTCTGATTACCTCAAGGAGGCAGCTCGCGAGCAGAATCGTTTCTGCCGATTACTGAATGTGGATTGTCACCGAAGGAACGATGGCTGTAGAATTTTGCTGGAAACTGGCAACGGGAGGGCGAGTCATGCGTTTATGGTGTTTTCTGGCGATCGGACTGTTCGTCGCTCGAACCGCCTCTGCGCAACTGACGGTGCAGCAGCCGGTCGTCAGCGAGACGGGGGTTGGCACCGTCGTTTCCGTCCCTGAACGCGGCGAAGTTTTTCTGGGAGGGGTTTCTTCGGCCCAATCCGGCCGGATCCAGAACGGACCCCTGCCGACGGTCACCTCTCGTGGCTTCTCGCGACAGGCCACCTCAATGTCGGCAAGGGTCTTCATCCATGACCTGCAGGCCATGGATGAAGCGATTCTCAATTCCTCTTCACCCGTCGCACCCGAGACAACGATTTCACCAGGGACGCACGCGTCCAACCTGGCGACCCGCCTGAAAGCCCGCCGAGACGCGGACCACGTTCCAACCTCGGCAACGACTGATCGTTCTGTGGATCAGGCTGCGAAGGCGGCCCGGTTTGAGGACTTGGCAATCAAGGCCGAAAAAGCGGGTAAGGCAGGGGTCGCGAAGCTCCATTGGCAGATGGCGGCGAAATACGGATCAAAACGCGCGGAAACACGATTGGCACAAAGATAATGCATGAAACGTTTGCCAGTGGCGAACAGGCGGTCGCACGACAGCTCATTGAGATGGCGCTTTCGGAAGACCTTTCCTCGCTCGGTGATTTGACCTGTCAGGCACTGATCAGCGAAGACCAGACCGCGACAGTCCTCGTGGCGGCACGGCAGCCGGGCGTGCTGGCGGGGGCGACCGTGGGTCGCATGGTTTTTGCCAAGCTGGATGCCTCGGTCCAGTGGGAGGAACTCTGGCCGGATGGGACGCGTCTCTCGGCGGGGACGATTGTGGCTCGCGTGACCGGTCCCCTTGCGACGCTGCTGATTGGTGAGCGAACAATGCTCAACTTTATGACGCACCTCAGCGGCATCGCCACGTTGACCCGGAAATTTGTCGATGCCGTCAAAGGGACGCAGGCTCAGATTCTGGATACCCGAAAAACGCTCCCGGGCTGGCGAGTTCTTGAGAAATACGCCGTTCGCTGTGGTGGTGGAACCAACCACCGGATGGGGCTGTATGACGGGGTGCTGATTAAGGACAACCACCTTGCAGCATGGACCGAGTCGTCGAGCATCGCCTCCGCGGTGCAGACAGCCCGCTCGAAGTCACCCGAAGGAGTCTCCATCGAAGTGGAAGTCGATTCGCTTGAGCAACTCAAGGATGCACTCAAGGGAAATCCAGACATCGTCCTGCTGGACAATATGTCGGTCGAGACCTTGCGCGAGGCCGTGGCGCTGCGTAATTCGCTGGCCCCGGCCGTCAAACTGGAGGCGTCCGGCGGGGTGACACTGGCGACAGTCGCCGAGATTGCGAGTACCGGTGTCGAACGAATCAGCGTGGGTGCGCTCACGCACTCTGCCCCCGCTCTGGACCTGGCGTTTGACTGGCCGGCCAGTTTCCCGGCCCTGCGTTGAACGGGGATCGGGGTTTCCTCACGCCTCATGGACGGACGCCACCCCTTCGGCGGGATGAGGCAACCCCCGCCGCTCGCCGCGAATCCCGACCGAGCCTGCTCCTACGCGAGTGGAGCAGGCCATACGGTGCCGGGGCGATCCTTCAGGTAAAGCGATGCCGTGACGTCACTTGTCTATCCTTTTCGCCGCCGCGGGTGGCCTGTGGGGATGCGCTGCCGCGACCCCGAGTTCGCGGGCCTTGCAGTCCGGCCCGCACGGGGGAATCTGTTCATGCGGCTGAGCGGCCGAGAAGTTCAGCAACCCGCATCAGGCCTTCTCGGGATCAAAGCCCCGGATGATTTCTTCTTCCCACTCATCCAGCAGTGGCCAGTCGATTGCGCACGTACCGAAGTCGGCCATATGCAGATACTGCGTGAGTCGGTCGATGGTTTTCTGGATGTGTGCGTTATCCTTGCGGAAGATGGGGCCGTGACTGGGGAGCAGCCATTTCACGTCAGAGTCGCGAATTCGTTCCAGCGACTTGATGAAATCGGGGATGTCCGAGCCGTGGTGGGCATCGATATTACCGACGCCACCATCACGGTAGATATTGTCCCCCGACAGTAAGAGATCGCCCAGACGGAATGCGAGCTGGCTGGGAGTATGTCCGGGTGTGTTCCAGACCTCCAGCGTCAATCCACCCACGCTGAGGGTATCCCCTTCATTGATTGTCTGTTCGACCTTGATTTCGGGAAGATCGATCGAAATGCCTTGCGCGGCGATTTCGGCGTAGGTCACGATGCGGTCCTGCGACGCAAGCAACTGCTGACATTCGGGGTGTCCGACGATGATGGCTTGAGGAAGCAGTTCCTTTGCTCGCTTCAAACCCTGAATGTGATCGACGTCCGCGTGTGTCGCGACGAGGTACTTGCACTTTGCCAGGGCAAAATCCATCTGCCGAATCATATCAATGATTTCATCGGTCGAATCTTCAAAACCGATGTCGACCAGCATCCATTCTTCGGAGTCATGCACGAGGTAGACACAGCAACCCAATCGTTGTCGGGCCTGATAGTTCATCTCGATGACATGCGGAAACACTTCACGACGGGCCAGCATGGCGGATCTTTCCAGGGAACGGCGGAGGGACGGATAGGGGCAGAGGCGTAAACAGCCGCTCAAAGACAGATTCTAGGTCTCGCCTGCATGTCGAACAACTCGCCCGTTACGGTCAGCGGGGGGCGAGCGGATCACGGGGCGGAATACTTATGTCGGTCGCGAACAACAATAAACAGAATGTAAGTTATGTCTTGCGGCCCATGAAATCCACGAAAAGCGTAATTTTTCCTGCCTTTTGGAACGCTGCCGTGTACAGAAGAACGCCGCCCGATCGAGCACGTTTCCTGAGTGGGACGCGGTGTTCCGGATACATCGATCGACGAATCGGCACATTCCTATCTGACCCTGCTGCACCTTGCCGTGGCCGCCGAATCGTGTTGACACACATCGGCAATTTCTGCCATACATCCGCTCTGCGCGAGAATGCGCGCGAACAGGGAAGTCAAAACGATCGTCCTCAAGGTGGTGTGTGATGAAACTCCGGTGCTCCCCGAATGGATGTGAGCAATAGCGATTGAGTGTTTCAAAGAATGAATCGCAGGCGGGCCGGTGGCTCTGTCTCCAAATTCGCTCGGGGAAGTGAGCGTCACAACCATGCCGACACTCCGGCGTCGTACCGCACCGAAAGCGGGCTGAACAACAGGCTCCATTTCAAAAAGTCTGTGAAAGAGCAGGGAAGCAATCATGGCTTGGCGAATCTCGATGATCGTGGGTATCTGCACCCTGCTGTGCGGATCTGCCGCGATGGCTCAGACCGCCCCCAAGGCGGAAAAGGTGACGATCAGCAATATCCAGAAGCGGATCAAGGAGATCGAAGCTAATCTGAATCCCGCCGATGCAACTCAGCAGAAAACTCTCGAATATCTGAAAGAGGCTGCCGAGAGACTCGAGATCGCTCAAGAGAATAGTCAGAAGGCGAAAGATTACGAACAGAGTCTGCGACAGGTCGGCGAACAGGCGCGCCTGACGGCCGAGCGTCTGGCTGATCTCCCCAAGGGGCCTGATGCCGAGATTGCCGACGTTGATGATCTGGCCGTGCTCGACAAGATGGTCGAACAACGGACGAAACAACTTGACGATACCAGCGACGGATTGCGTGAGCGGGTCGCGCGACTCGAAGCCGAATCGAAGTTGCGTCGCGTCCGCCCGGAAGAATTGGTCCACGAGATCGCCGCAGTCGAAGACCGGTTTCGAGAGATCGATGAAGAAATCAAATCACTCGACACGTCCAACGATCCGCGAGAAGTGCTGCAGGCGCGCCTGATCTTTCTCCGCGCGCGTCATCAACGGGCAGAAACTGAACACCGGGCGCTGCTCGCGGAAGCGGCCTGGTACCAGTCGGCAGAAGCGGCGGAACTGCTGCAGCTTCAGCGGGAACTCGGCATCCGTGAGCTTTCCGTCAAGCTGGCAGAACTGGAGATTCTCAAGAAAGAACAAGCCAAACGCAGGGGAAATGAAGCCGACGAGCGGGTACGTCTCGCCGAACAGGCCCTGCAAAATGTCATTCCCGAACTGAAGACGCTTGCCGAAGAAAATCTGGGATTTGCCAGAGAGCGTCACGATATCACCGACAAGCTGGTCGATCTGGATCATCGTCAGAAGGCGAGTAACGCACTGCTGGGGGAACTGGAAAAAGAATTCGACCGCACGCAGAAGATGGTGAACGATGTCGGGCTGACCGATTCGATCGGCCTGCTGCTGCGTCAGCAACGAGCCCGTTTGCAGAATCCCCGTGGGATGAAGTCCAGTCTGCTTCATCGTAATGACGTGATCCGCGAAGCCCGCATGCGCCTGTTCCAGCTCGATGCTGAACATGCCGCCCTGATCGATCTCGACTCGGCGATTGCCAAGCGGGCTGCGGAACTTCTCGTCACTGGCAAGCGCAAGACGGCACTGGCGGGACTCAAGCAATTATTGAGCGATCGGCGTCAACTGGTGAATGGTCTCGATGCAGACTACACACGTTATTTCCAGCAACTGGTCGACATGGATAATGTCGAACGTCGGTTACTGAATCTGACAACCAGATACGCCGACTACGTTGACGAACGGGTATTGTGGATTCGGACCGGACAAACCTTTGGTTCCGAACATGTGAAGAAGGCCGCGACCTCCATGGGCTGGCTGACCGACCCGGCTGCGTGGCAGCCCGTGCTGGAAGCCGTCCGCATGAACATGGAACGGACGCCGCTCGTCTGGATTCTGGCAACCTTGTTGTTTCTGACGTGGTTCTGTACGCGGCCCGTGATGCAGATCCTGCTGAAACGGAAAGGAGTGGTCGCGAAAGCCGCGGGTTGCCACGATCTCGCACCAACGCTGCAGTCACTCGCGCTGACCCTGGCCATCGCCTGCGGTTGGCCTTTGCTGCTGCTGTTTACTGGCTGGCAGTTGGATCACACCGCCTCGCAATACCCGTTCGTCCACGCGGTCGCTGCGGGATTGATCAGGGCCGCCGTGTTCGCACTTCCGCTGGAGATTCTGCGGATTGTCTGCATGCGCGGGGGACTGGGTCAGGAACATTTCAACTGGCCTGAACGATACGTCAATACCTGGCGTCGACATCTGACATGGTTCATCCCTCTCGGGGTAGTGCTGATTGCCCTCATCGGGATGACGGAATCGATGGCGAACGAGCAGCGACTGGATACATTTGGGCGATTTGTCTTTCTGACATTCGCCGCGGTTTCGACGATCTTCTGTCGACTGACGGTCCGGCGGATTCCCGCGTTTGCGATCACTGATGACTCGGTCGACGAACCTGCGACCGAAGAAGATCCGTGGTCTGAACGATTCTGGCAATTTGCCCCCTCGTTGATGCTGCTGGCGTCGTTCGTTCTGCTGGGACTGGGCTGGACGGGATTTTTCTACACCGCGACCCAGTTAATGTGGCGGCTGCAGCGGACGATGTGGTTCCTTGTGGGACTGTTGCTGCTGCGGGCGACCCTGCGACGCTGGATCGCACTCGAACAACGTCGGATGGCCGCGCTACAGGGAGTCGATCCGACGGAGATGTCGGAACCGGGGCGACCGCAGGGGGGAGCTTCCACGCATGGCTCGCTGTTTTCCCGCTGGAACTGGCCCGATTTTCGACTCAACCTGACACAGATCGTGACGCAGATGCGCAGTCTGCTGGATACCGGGTTGATCGCGCTGCTGGTGGTCGGGCTGTGGATTGTCTGGGCCGATGTGACACCCGCGCTGAACATCCTCGACCAGTACGTCCTGTGGAATACCAGTGTTGAAGTCATGGCACTGGAAAATGACTCTCAAGTCGGCTCGCCGGGGAAGACAGTCAAACAGATGCTGCCGGTCACCGCAGCCGATCTCTGCCTGGCGATGGTGGTTTTCGTTATTGCTCAACTCGCCGGTCGCAATGTTCCCGGTCTGGTGGAAGTGGTTCTGCACCAGCATCTCTCCGTCGACGCCGGAGCCCGTTTCGCCGTGACCTGTCTGGTACGGTATACTATTTTTGTCGTGGGCGTCTGCATGGCGTTTGCCCAGATCCGTATCGGTTGGAACAACGTCCAATGGCTTGTCGCGGCGGCGTCCGTCGGTCTTGGTTTTGGCCTGCAGGAGATTTTCGCCAATTTCGTATCGGGGATCATTCTGCTGTTTGAACGACCGATGCGGGTTGGTGATGTGATCACTGTCGGCGACACGACCGGAAAGGTGTCACGAATTCAGATACGGGCGACCACCATTCTTGACGGAGACCGGAAGGAACTGATCGTTCCGAACAAAGAGTTCATCACCGGCAAAGTGTTGAATTGGACTCTCAGCGATCAGGTGAATCGCATCGCCATTCGAGTCATTGTCGGACCGCATAACGATCCGGCACGAATCACCCGGATTCTTCTGGACGTCGCGGATAAGCATCCCAGCCTGCTGAAAGACCCGGCTCCTTTTGCGACGCTGGATGAGATCAACGGGAATCTGACATTCGTGCTACGGGCCTTCCTCCCCCAACTCGATGGTCGATTGCTCATTATCAGTGAGCTGTACACAGCGATTCAGAGCCGCTTTGCGGAAGAGAACATCGAGATGGTCCAGACCCGCCACGAAGTCTTTGTGCGAACCGACGAGCGGGAATCGCACCCGTCACCGCCGCCACCGCACCAGCCCCTGTCTGGTGTTTCGCTGAAAGGCTGGTAACGAGCCGTGAACCGCATTGCGTGACTTCCGTCTGCGGACGTGCAACGTCACGGACTTGCGAACTGGAGAGCCTGCTGGGATGCGAGATCGAGGACGACCTTGTCAGAAACGGCATTACTGCCGGTTGCTCTCTTCTTTCAAAATGCCAGCAAGGAGTTCGTCATCATCGGAAGAGGGCACGACCTCGGCGGGGCCGAGCACTTCCCGGATATGATCGGTCAGCATTCGGGTCAGCGACTCTTCCAGTTCTTTGAAGTTGTGGATGAGGTCGAGAGAGGAGACGGAGTGGGCGGGATCTTGCGCCAGGGGGAACGACGCAACTGCGGCCAGTCGTTCTTCGTAGGTCGGATGTGAGTCGAACCAACTGGGCTTTCGGTGACGTTCCTCATCCAGCAGTTTGCTTCGCAGTTCGACTGCGCCGGGTTGCGATCGATAGTCGCGATAGGAATCGAACACGTTCAGAAACGCATTATCTCTGCTAAGCAGTTGTTGCGTCTTTCGCACCGCGAACAGTTCGAATAACGGACTCTCCTGATAGATCTTGGTCAGCCCCGCCACAAACGGTTGGCGTCCATAAGCGACCACCGCCCGGCGATCAGCCAGGAACTCACGCGACCGGGAATAGCCCGAGGACAACAGGGCGTAACCCCGCAGGTAGAGCCAGTAAAGGCCGTAAAAGGGATTGATGTAGTTCAAAATCCCCGCTGCCGCCTGCATGACGGCCAGCGAGTTTGCCAGCGAAGCAGTCACCTGAAAGATGAATCGCGCATAGAACGTGTCGCGGTGACTGAAGTGAGCGTATTCATGAGCCAGGATCGAGCGAAACTCGTTGACGGTCAGCCAGGGAAGCACGGAAATGCCCAGGTGCAATACTCGATCACGCCGTCCGAAAAGCCCAAACGGTCCCGCGCCGTTTTGGCTGACCGAGACCTGCGGACCCGGCACGAGATAGACCCGGTCCACAACTTCCGTGTCGAGTTGTCTGGCCACGGAATGGAGTTCGCCAAACAGTTTGGGTTGCTGTTCGGCGGTGATCTCAATGCCGTCGCGCTCGCCGCCTGAGCCGAAAAAGACGAGGCGTATCATGTGCCAGACCGCCCAGCATCCGCGATATAAGACGCCGATGTGAAGCACCCGTAACATCAGCAGGATCGCGAACAAGAGCAGAGAAACGGCGATGATTCCGGCGATGACAAACGGGACGGACAGATAAAAGATGATCAGGCTGACGCTTAACATGAACAGATAGAAACGCTCGATCCAGGTTTCGCGTGAACTCGGCAGCGTCGCAAAGGCGTCGGCCGTTTCGGGGGTTCTGGGAATACTGATCGCAAGCAGCCATCCGGTGCCAAACATCACCACGATCCAGAGGACGAGGCCTCCCAGCAGGACGGCCCCCAGGATCGTGCCGAGGCGAAAATTTTCATCAACCGCCTGCTGCTCTTGCTTCTCCTTGGCGAGGCGGGAAATTCGATCGAGCTGACTCCGTCCGACGGCTCTCTCCAGGTCTGCCCCGAATGTCTTCGCGCGATGGAATGCTTGCTGTGCCCCCACGGGATCACCCGCATACGCAAGAGCCATCCCATACCCCACGTTGAGATCCGGGTCGTCCGGAAAGCGTTTGAGAATGGTTGCAAATTCAGCGACGAGCGGCTTTGAGGTGGATTCAGAGGGACGAGGTCTGATGGAACGCAATTGTGAATACATCAGGCCCTGGGCAATCTCGAGGTTATCCGGGTCCTTGCTCCAGGCCTGCCGGAACTTGATCGTTGCCAGCTCATAGTCCTTGTTCAGGAAAGCCTGAACTGCTTCCTCAAGCTCGATCGGCTGGGGTTTTGCCTGAGCGTACTGATCACTGGCGCGGGATTTCTTCTCGTTCCAAAGCCGCTTGAGTTCGTTCGCCTCCGGGGGGGGCGTGGGCGAGCTTCGGGTTGCCGCATGCTGACCGAAAGCCGGAACTGCAAGTGACAACGAAAGGCAGACCATCGCAATGATAAGTGCTAGTCGACGGGACATTCTTCAGTCTCATGACAGTTCGGCACTGCCTGGGATGTCACGGCTGGCGTGAGGATGCCCAACGATGATAGACATGTAGTGATGCAAAACGCAACAGAGTCTGGGGGTATGTACCATCTCTGCCCCGCAGGACGTCGGCTGCAGGCCCTACGGCCCGAAAATTCTGCGTGTTTCGATCGGTTTAAGGAAGGGAAGTCCCTTACGGACAGCGGGGACTCTGCACGCAACACGAAGGGGAATTTCAGTTTATCGTGGATGCAATGTCTTAGTTGTTCAGTTTTTTTGAACAAATGACAAGTCTGATCGGGCCAACGTTTCGGGGCTGTTGCCAGGAAACATGTCGTTGACGGAGTTTCACTCGGGGCAGGGGGGGGGGGACTCCGGAGGGACGAATTCGAGCGAGAATTCTGGAATCCATCTGTCACGACCGATGGGTTCCTCGCTACACTCATTCACGAGTCCTCATGTATCGGAAGGGTTTGCATGCTGAACATTCTCGGGCGACCTCAAACAGTCTGTGGAGGCGTGTCACGTCGGGAACTTCTGCAAGTCGCAGGTGCTGGCCTGTTCGGGATGTCTTTGCCCCGGCTCTTACATGCGGAGGAGTCACACTCGCCTGTTGCTCCTCGCGCGAAAAGTGTGATCTTTCTCTATCTTTTTGGCGGCCCCAGCCAACTGGAAACGTTTGATTTAAAGCCCAAGGCTCCAAACAAGATTCGGGGTCCCTATCTGCCGATTGCCTCACGCACTCCTGACCTGTTGATCTCGGAAAAGCTCGAACAGTGTGCGGCGATCTCGGACAAATTTGCGGTCGTACGAACGTTGTCGCATTCGTTCAATGACCATAGCGGGGGGGGGCCATTATGTTCAGACGGGGAAACGCTGGCATATCCCGATCGGCGCCGGGTTTAATGCGACACCCCAGGACTGGCCATCAATCGGTTCCGTCGTGGAGTATCTTTCGCAGCACAGGCAGCACCAGTTTTCACAGCCGAGAACACGCGAAGAGGGTCTGCCCAACTATGTTGTTGTTCCCAACAGCCTGGGAAAGATTCAGACCCATAGTGTGCTGCTGCAAAGACCCGGGGAGTACGGCGGGTGGCTGGGACGAGGTTATGATCCAATCACGACATCCGTCGATAAGAAGGATGCCAAGGATAATCCCTACTACCGCACTTGCTCTGACGAAGAACTGACGTTTCAGATCGATGGACTGATTTCTCAGGACGCCATGACGCTGGACCGGTTGGGAGGGCGACAATCGCTACTCGCCCAGTTCGATCAGAAGTTGCGGCAGCGGGATGCCCAGAAGTCCCTGACGGCCTACGACCGGTTTCAGCAGCGGGCTCTCTCTCTAGTCGCATCCGAAAAAACTCGTAAAGCCATGGATTTGCGACAGGAGCCGGACAACGTCCGGGATCGCTACGGACGCCACCTGTTCGGTCAATCAACACTGATGGCCCGACGACTGGTCGAGGCAGGAGTTCGGTATGTGACCGTACACTGGGATGCGCCCGACGGATATGGCTGGGACTCGCATCTCAACAGCAAAGACGTGGGCGATCATCTGATGCCTGGCTTCGACCAGACATTCTCGGCTTTGCTGATTGATCTTGAAGAGCGTGGGTTGCTCGACGAAACGCTGGTTGTCTGCCTGGGCGAAATGGGGCGGACCCCTCTCGCGAACGCCAACTGGGGCCGTGATCACTGGAGCACCCTGTTTCCCGCCCTCGTCGCAGGAGCAGGGGTGCGGGGCGGCATTGTGCTGGGGCAAAGCGACAAGGACGCCGCCTATGCACTGACACCTCCGTATAAGCCAGAGGATTTCGCGGCGACGATTTACCATGCCCTGGGAATCGATCCCGAAATCCGGTTACCGGATGGTCAAGGTCGTCCGGTGGGGCTGGTAGAAGATGGAAAGCCCATTCTCGAACTCTTTGGCTGACGGGTCGCGCCTTATTAACAGAGGCCTCGATTTCTCATGAGGGGCAATCCGGCCCCCCGCGATGGCCTGTCGCGAAAAAAAGGATGGCGGCGACCTTCTGGGTCCCCTTGATGGCTTGGCGCGACAAGAGTTGCTCATGACGTGCTCGATCGATGTGACTGAGAGAAATTTCCTCCTTCGATTTCTCTTCACTGCGGAGAGAAAACTGCGGATAGAAAGTCCGTCCCGCGTCATCAACCTGGATCTGAGAGGTTTCGGGGAACTTACTCCGCGAAGTCTGCGTCCCTTCCTCTGTGAAGAGCCTCCTTCGCTGAAACCGATCTGCGGACGTAATCCGCGCTGCCGGGCAAGTCGTTGACATTCTTGCTTCCCGGGACCATTGTTGAGTCTCTCCTTTCCCAGTCCACTCCATCGCGGCTCCATTGATCAGGGTGCGATATGATTCCCTACCACTTGCGTCGGACAAGTCTGGTTCTCGCTGCGGTCTTCTCTCTCGGTTTCTTCTTTCAGCAACGCATCGTACTCGCGGACGAGTCACCGGGGGCGAAGCAGGATCCGTTTGCCGAGACTTTGTCCAAAGCGGACAAGGATGGTGATGGGCAGTTGTCGCTGGAAGAGTTTCAGGGGCTTCTCGGAGTTTCAGCCGTCACGAAGCGGGACTTCCGCCTGTTCGACCGCAATCGGGACGGTCGTCTGGTCCGGGATGAGTTCGCGACGATTCCGGGCATTATCCCGGGGGTCGAGCCGGAGTCGCATTATCATCCCGTGCTGATTCTCTGCGACGAGATTATCTCAAAAATTGATAAAGCAGTTGGTGTGTGGAAAGAGCAGCCGACGGTCGAAATCGACGCGAATCGAATGGCTGAGGTCATCCAGTCTCAACTCGTTTCGGCGGGCCTGCAGAGAAACCCGATCAGTCTCGATGAAGATCGAAATGGTAAAGTGAGTCGGGCGGAAGCACGCCGCTTTATTGAAATGGAGTTGGGAATCCGCCGAGGCGACGGCAAGTTCTTGCGTCTGCCCGATGGCCGACTGTTTAACTACATCCTTTTTCTCCATGCTGACGAAAACAAGAATGATCGGATCGAGCGAAACGAGTTTGTATCGCGGACGTTTGTCACCGCAGACGTTGCGAGCAAAGAGTTTGACGCTGCCAACAAGAATGGAGACGATCATCTTTCGTTTGACGAATTCAAACTGGTTCCCGGTCGAGGAGTGTTTGATCCGATCTACGAATTTCGGGTGTGGGATACCAACCTCGATGCCTTTCTGAGCAAGGAAGAGTTACTCGTCGGGACGCCCGAATGGCAGAGGAAGATTGCAGAGAACGCTTTGCCGGCGTTTGATCTGGATAAAGACGGGCAGCTTTCGCTCTCCGAGTATCAACTGACTCCTCAGGCTAACATGGTCCTTCCCTGGGATTGGGGAATGGATGACAAGGACGGCGACGGCTTCCTGTCATTGGCGGAATTTCAATTCGCCCCAGCGACCTTTCCGGCTTATGACCAGACTCAGTTCCCGCTGCTGCGGTTCACCTGTTTCCATCTGCTGGACCTGAATTCGGACGGAAAACTGGATCCAAAGGAGTACATCTATCGGCGCAAGACTCCTGACGAATTCTTTGTGTTGAATGAGGACGGGACCGGGTGGGAGTCGCTTTTTCGGTTCGAAGGGCATTTTGCCTGTGGTTCTGTTGCGGTCTCGCCGGATGGCAAATGGATGGCCTTCGATTCCTGGCCCGACATTAATCAGGCGGGATCGGCGATCTTCGTGAAGGAACTGCAGGGGGGCGAGCCGCGGATGATCGTTTCAGGAATGATGCCAACCTGGTCAAAGGATGGCAGGTTTCTCACCTGTTCTCGACATGAGCCGACCTACGGAGTCTGGATTCTTGAGGTCACCGGGGACCAGCGAGAGCACCTTTGCCAGGGATGGGGGGCTCAGTGGTCCCCTGATGGGGAGTCGATCGCCTTCAGCGAAGGGACGACGATTAAAGCGTTCGATATCATTAGGGATGAGTTTCGAAACATCGTTAATGGTGAGGAGAACGGCTATCAGCAGATTTACTGGAATATGGCTTGGTCACCCGACGGTGAGCGGCTTTGTTTTAAAGGAGTCAAGCCGGATGGTACGCAGGAAGTTGCAACGGTCAGCACCGTTGATGACAAGCCCGTAATCAAAGTTCATCACTCGGTGAAAGGGACCGCTTTGAATGCGGATTTCGCCTGGCACCCGCGCGGAGAGCGAGTGGTCTTCGCGATGTTCTGTAAGGAACGGGGACATACGCAGCTCTATGAATTTAATCCGGGAAAAGACGATCCTCCGGTTTTGCTGAAGGGGCAGGATGAAACTCGCAATAATAGCGATAGTTGCTGGACGCCCGACGGAAAGAAGCTGATCGTCGTTAGTGGTGATTATTAGTTTTCTCCAGCACCCCCTGCTATGCCATTGACATCTTTTGCAGTACGGGGCATCGTCAATCAAGTCGTTGAAACGATGGGCAAATTCTCAACTCGGCAAGAGGCTCTTATGTGTCGCTGGTCGCCAGGGTCGAAGCTGTTGTCGCGAGGAACTTTATTTCTGATCTGCGCGATCTGTGCGACAAGCGCGGTCGCTCAAGAGAAGCCTCAGAAAATTCCCAACGAATTCTTCGTGTTGAACGAAGATGGCACGGGCTGGAAATCGCTCTATCGATTCCCGGGGGGCAACGCGAATGGTTCTGTCACTGTGTCACCGGATGGGAAAGCGATTGCGTTCGATTCCTGGCCGGGGGAGAAGATGCGAGAATCTTCCATCTATATTAAGGAACTGGAAGGGGGGGAACCCCGGAAACTCTGTTCGGGCATGATGCCGACGTGGTCGAAAGAGGGGATGTTTCTGACTTGCTCACGGTATGAACCCGTTCGCGGTGTGTGGCTCATCGAAATCGACGGCGAAGAACGGGAGCATCTCTGCTCAGGGTGGGGGGCTCAATGGTCTCCGGATGGTCGCAAGATCGCCTTCAGTGAAGGTGCGGCGGTGTCAGTTTTTGATATCGTCAAAGACGAGTTTCAAACCATCCTCGAAGCGGGCCAAAGCCCTTACCGGCGAGTCTTTTTTAATATGACATGGTCACCCGATTCAGAGCAGATCTGCCTGAAAGGGGTCAAGCGCGACGGGACCGAAGAGATCGCGACCTTACGAAGCGTGGGTGGTAAGCCTGTCCTGAAAGTTCATCATTCCGTGAATGTGGAAGTTCACCCTGATTTCGCGTGGCATCCCAAAGGGGATCGTATCGTGTGTGCGATCTTCTGCCCCGAACGCGGCGTGACGCAGCTTTACGACTTCAATCCCGAGAAGGACGATCCTCCCCAACTGGTGAAGGGACAGGACGAAACCCGCAATAACACTGATACCACATGGACGCATGATGGAAAGACGTTGATCGTCGTCAGCGGTGATTTCTAGATGAGCGTGCTCGATTGCGCTCGGGTGCCGGAAAGACGACGAATCGCATCCCAGGCAAGGACGAGCGTGATCAAGGTTCTCAGGGGTTGCCCGCCAGGTTGCACCGCCTCCGGGCCTCGTGTGGGAAGTATAAGAGACTTCTAACCCGCACTCAGGATTATCGAGTCAGGATGTGAAGTGCCCCGAAAAGAAATGATCTTATTCGTGGCAGACATCCCAGAGGGACATATGGAAAAGAGCCCTGCTTCGCTGAAGACTCCGAAGCAGGGGCAGTTTTACAGTGGTGATGACAATCGCTTCGCTCGATCAGATGAACTGATTGATGATGTTTTCCAGCAGTTCCTGTCGGCCTGACTCGTTCGGTTCGAGCTTGTCCTTGCCCAGCACGTATTTTTCGAGCGATTCGAAGCTGGCTTTTCCTGCTTCGATCTCGGCCCCGATTCCTGAATCGAAGCTGCGGTAGCGGTTCTTGACGAAGTCTTTCAGAGCCCCGTCCTTGCGGATCGCTGCCGCAATTTTGGCCCCGCGTGCAAACGCGTCGATCGCGCCGATGTGAGCGTGGAAGAGATCGACGGGTTCGAAGCTTTCCCGCCGGACTTTGGCATCAAAGTTGACGCCACCCGGAGCGATTCCACCTTGCTCCAGAATGACCAGCATACACTGCGTTGTCAGGTAGATATCGGTGGGGAACTGGTCGGTATCCCAGCCCAGCAGCATATCTCCTGTGTTGGCATCGATGCTTCCCAGTGCACCCTGAATACGGGCGTATTCGAGTTCGTGCATCATGGTATGGCCAGCCAGTGTGGCATGGTTCGTTTCGATGTTCAGTTTGACGTGATCGAGCAGTCCGTACGAACGACAGAAGTTCAGGCACGCGGCCGCGTCGAAGTCGTACTGATGCTTTGTCGGCTCTTTCGGCTTGGGCTCGAACAGGAACTGTCCTTTGAAGCCGATCTGTTTGGCGTAGTCGACCGCCATGTGCATGAATCTGGCCAGGTGATCCAGTTCTCGCTTCATGTCGGTGTTGAACAGGTTGTGGTAACCCTCGCGGCCACCCCAGAAGACATAGTTCGCACCACCCAGTTCATGGGTGACTTCCATCGCTTTCTTCACCTGTGCTGCCGCGTAGGCGAAGACGTCTGCGTTGCAGGTGGTCGCGGCGCCGTGCATGAAGCGCGGGTGTGAGAACATGTTCGCTGTTCCCCACAACAGCTTGATGCCAGTTCGCTCTTGTGCCTCTTTCAGTGCCTTGGCAACGATGTCCAGATTCTTGTTGGACTGGGCGAGCGTAGCTCCTTCCGGTGCGACGTCCCGATCATGGAAGGCATAGAAGGGGCAGCCGAGCTTTTCGATGAACTCGAAAGCGACGTCGACCCGCTTCACGGCGTTCTCGACCGAATCCGAACCATCGTCCCAGGGACGCTGCAATGTGGCCGAGCCGAACGGATCGCTTCCCGTGCCGCGGAAAGTATGCCAGTAGCAAACGGTATAACGCAGCAGGTCTTTCAGCTTCTGGCCTTCGACGACCTCTTCCGGGTTGTAGTGCTTGTAAGCGAGCGGGTTCCGGCTGGTTGGGCCTTCGTATTCGATCTTGGGAACATCTGGAAAATAGGCCATGGTTTCACACGCTCGATCGGGAAGGTTGATTGGAAACAGGAGAATTGCCCCGCAGTGTATCGAAGCCGAAAGAAGCTCGCAAAGGCCGACCCCGGACGAATCTCGCTGGCCATGTCTGTTGACTCTCTCATTACGCGTCTGGGGGAAAGTTGCGCGTCTGCGGAAAAGGTGCGACTGGCACTGCCATTCGTATTTCAGGGGTCTTTACGCGGGCGTGCTCCATCGCCGCGAAGCCGCGACTGTCCGACGGGGGCGATGTATGAAACTCTGACGGCGGCCCCCTGCAACGCCGAATATGTCGGCGCAGGGGGGAATCGTCCTGTCGCTCGAGACGGAGGATTCCCCCTCAGACTTCCTCGCACGGCATCCCTACCGCTTTGCATCCGTTCTCGGAAGCTGGCGTGACTGAACTTCCGCGGTAACCGATGCGCTTGCCGATGGCAATCGGACAGGGGCCATCAGGAACCGGGGGATGGTTCCGGGAATTCGGCCTCTGATTTCTGAGAACTGACCAGACCGGCGATCAGGCCGCGGCAGAGCGAAGTTTTTTCCGTGTTCTGGGGCACCTGTGAGATCTGGCTCCAGATCAGATCTGCCTGACCATTCTGAGCTCCCAGTGCGGCTGCCAGGCGGTAGCACTCTTCGCGGATCACCATATCGTCCAGCTTGGAGATAAACTGGAAAGCGAGAGGCAGGTTGTCCATTGTCGGGAGCAGCGACGCCGTCCGAAGCAGAATGTCTTCACGGCGACTGTTCCGGTTATCAATGGTTTGTACAAACTGGACCGCACGGTTGACGTCCGTTTTCAGGAGTTCATTGAACTCAATGAAAGGGGGGCGGGGTGGGACGGGCTGGTTGGAACGGAGTCCCCAGGCGCCGAGAATGGCTTTCTCTTCCGGGGTCCCCTTCAGCCCTTCGATCAATTCACCGGGCAGTTGGGTCGCGAACAGGTTCTCACGACGATTCACATCGTCTGCCGTCGACCGTGTGCTGACGACAACCCACACTTTGTGATAGAGCCCGACTCCTGCGCCACACAGTCGAGAGAGCAGGGTTGTTTCGGTTTGAAGTTTCTGTTCGGCGGCGCGCACGATCTCGGCGAGTGCACGCTTGTAGTTACTGGCTGTTGTCCGTGCTTCATCATCGGACTTCAGTCGAAGTTCCGATTTGAGGAAGCTTTGCAGTCCAGTATTACCCATGCGATCGGTCTCTTCCTGTCGCTGCTGTGCTGCGGCGAACGTGGGAGCCGTCGCGCGAATGTACGTCAGGGCCAGATCGAGTGACTGTTCTGCATCCGCAACGGTGTCGGCCGACTGAGCCTGCACGAATGCGATTTGCGTCGCCGCGATCGCTGCCTGAATCAACGGGTCGGGGGGAGGCAGATCGCGAGCAAATCGCTGCGTGTTTTTCACATTCGGCATCGTCGGTTCTGGTGGTGGCGTGACCGTTGACAGTTTTTCCAGAGCCAGCTTCACGGCTGCCGCGGCCCCTTCCTGATCCTTCGCCAGGACACGTCCGCAACCGGCACGTGCCCAGACGCGGGCTGCAAACGAAGGTGGCAGGCCCTCGAGGGCTTTGGCGATCACTCCGTTCGGATCTACTTCACCCTTCGACGCCGTGGTGCGGGCGATGTGTTCGGCCCAGATGGCCAGGCATTCGGCTTTGGCTTCGTCGGTTTTCTGCGCACTGGCCCAGGCAATCGCAGCATCCATTTCTCCCCGATTCAACAGCGACGCGGTGGCGGCCACCGCCTGCGGGAATTCCCAGGGCAGGATGAAGAATGCGTCGGACAGCCGAGAGACACGTCCGTCCATTGCAATCTGCAGGCGCGCAGCCAACTGTGCTTCGCTCTCGGATGACTGGAATGTCGACAACATGTTCAGCGCGTCCGGGATTCGCCCTGCAGCCACCTGAGCGGCAATCAGCCGGCCGACGATTTCGAGTCGGGTCCGACCAAACTTGGGGATTTTGGGAACCTCGGAAAGCGCGTTGTTCAGTCGGGTCGTAGCCCCCTTCTTGTCACCCGCGGCGAAGTCGGCCCAGAAGAGGTCGAGCAGCGGGATAATGCGGTAGTACGTGACAGCGGAACCGACCTTGACCAACTGGTCCAGATGTTCGCTGGCCGCGCCGGGGTTGCCCGTCACTGCGTTCGCTTCGGCGGCAAGCTGTCGACAGAAGGGTTTACTGCGCTGACGGTCCGAGGCCAGCGACGAATCTTTCATCTGCTTTAGAACCGAATTGATGAGTTCGTCTCTGGACGCTCCCAGAGCGGCTGCTTGATTCGGGTCTTTGGTCTTGGGGTTCTTCTGCCCGGTAATTGGCCCGACGTTCGCGGGCGAAGTTCCCTTGGTCGGGAGCTTTGCCGAACCTCCCGCAGCCATCTCGGCGATGAGCTGTTTTTCTTCTTCGGTCAGTTCTTTGGTCTTGGGCTTACCAGTGGAGAAGAAGGCGAAGTACAGGCCGACTCCGAACAGCAGCACGACCGCCAGCGTGATCCCTCCGATCAAAGGGAGCTTGCTGGGCTTGGGAGGTGCGGGGGGCGGAGGCGGGGCTTCTTTCTTTTCTGCAGGTGCGGTGAACACGGGCATTACGCACTTGGCGTTGGCACAGCGAACATCTTTGCCCGCCGCAGAGGGGGGCAGATATCCCGGCGTGTCGCACATCGGACAGATGACTTTCAGCGTCCGCTGTTTTGTCGGACTGGGCAATGCCGGGATCGCCGTGGCGCCAGCGGTCAGCTCCGATTCGAAAGGAAGGTCGTCACCAGGCAGGGTCGGTTTCGTGGTCGCCGGTTTGGCTGCACCCGCTTTCGGTGCCGCAGCGGTCCCTTTTGCCGGAGCCGCAGCGGCCGGCTTGGGGCTGGCCTTCGCTCCCGGCTTGGCCTTCATCGAGGCTCCACAGAAGGGACAGTCCACAGCATCATCATCAATGACTGACTGACGACACGAGGGACATACCGGAAAATCCATATCACTGGTTCCTGCCGAGGATGATCGCTGACGAAATGCACCGAAGTGAATCATGAAGGCGATCGGATTAGAGCAGTGAAGGTTGTTACTGCCAATTCCGAATCGCGTGTGAGACTGTATTCTATCGGAAGACGCAAGGGAGGGACAAACATTGGCATGAAATCAGCAGAAAAAATGCCGCAGACCGTTCCTTCCTCGAATCCTTCAATCCCTGTATCCTCCCCCGAACTCTTCGAGACACCTGGATCAGGTGTCTTCAATCGTTCCTCTGTTTTCGATGGACTCACCGTGGCTCACGTCGTCGTATCGGCCAGGATTGGGCAGCAGGCAATTTCGTGAAGTCGACGACACCGTTCTCAGGACATTCGCAGACACCCTGCAGCAGTTATCAAGGAGTGAATTTTGGCAACAAATGCACAAGTCTCTGAGTATTTGACGCAGAATGAGGAACGCTTCGTCGAAGAGCTGAAGGAATTTCTGCGAATCCCCACTGTGAGCGCTGATCCTGAATGCAAACCTCACTTGCAGCGCGGGGCGGAGTTCGTCCATCGGCAACTCGCCAATCTCGGTTGTACTGCAGAAATCGTCCCCACAGCCGGTCATCCCATTGTTTACGGCGAATGGCTCAAGTCGCCAGGAGCGCCGACGGTTCTGGTCTACGGGCATTATGACGTTCAGCCCGCAGATCCACTGGATCTCTGGACGACACCTCCCTTTGAGCCAACACTGCGGCACGGCTGCCTCTATGCACGTGGGGCAACGGACGACAAAGGGCAGATGTTTACTCACATCAAATCGGCCGAAGCGTGGCTGCGAACCATCGGAAAACTTCCGGTCAATCTGAAGTACGTGATCGAGGGGGAAGAAGAGGTTGGCAGCCGGAACCTGGAAGATTTCCTCAATGCACGCCGGGACCAGCTTCAGGCCGATGTGGCGGTGGTGAGCGATACCAGTCAGTACGGTCCCAACCAGCCCGCTATTACCTATGGTCTGCGAGGGATTGTGGCGGTCGAGATCAGTTTGACAGGGCCGTCCAAAGACCTGCATTCGGGAGTCTTCGGAGGGGCTGTGGCGAACCCGGCCACGGGGATCGCCCGTTTGATTGCTTCATTGCACGACGATCAGGGGCGAGTGCGTATTCCCGGATTCTACGATGACGTCAAACCGCTGACGCCCTCGGAACGGCAGTTGTTCAGCGAACTGCACTTCGATGAAGGGGCCTTCAAGGCAGAACTGGGGATCACTGAAGTCGCAGGGGAAGAGGGCTTCTCGACCCTGGAGCGGCGCTGGGCCCGACCCACGTGCGAGGTCAATGGTCTGTTCAGTGGCTACACAGGGGCGGGGCCCAAAACGATCGTGCCGTCCAAAGCGACCGTGAAGATCACCTGTCGACTCGTTCCGGATCAAAACCCCGAAAAGCTGACGGAAGCTCTGCATCAGTATTTGAAGTCCCAATGCCCACCTTCGCTGAAGTTTGAATTCACCAGCTACCATGGCTGTCCCGGCTTCGTGTTCGATCCGAACAGCCCGTACATTGAAGCCGCGAAGTCAGCCATCCAGGAAGCGTGGGCCGTTGATCAGGTTCGTCTGATTCGCGAAGGAGGCTCGATCCCGGTTGTTCAGACGTTCAAAGACGTACTGGGCCTGGACACGTTGTTGCTGGGATGGGGGCAGAATACCGACAACCTTCATAGTCCCGACGAACATTTCTCCGTTGCGGACTTCCATCGCGGTATCAGGGCGAGTGCCAATCTGTGGCAAAAGCTGGCAGAAATGCAGAATCGACCGGACTCTTCTGTTCACAACATCTGCTGAGACGGCCACTGTCAAAAATCGATCTTCTTCCCGTTGAACGTGCGTCACAGACCTGCCTCCGATCTCGTTGCAAGTTCATCCCGGATGTGAACCGGGAAGCGAATTCAGGGGCTTCAACCAACCGCTTGAGAAACGAACAGGAGAAAAGATGAATCAGGGATTGTGGCGCTACGCAGACTGGATGGAACCCGTTCCCCCCGCGGCTCGATTGACGTTGGGCGAAGGGGGGACGCCGCTCGTTCGATCCCGCCGACTCGGACCCGCCGCCGGACTGAAGAATCTTTTCTTCAAACTGGAGTTCACGAATCCGACCGGGTCTTACAAAGACCGATTTGCGTGTGCGGCTGTTTCCGACATGGTGGCTAACGGCAAGACCGAATGCATTGCCACGTCGAGCGGGAATACCGGCGCGGCACTGGCAGCCTATTGTGCATTGGCGGGAATCACCTGCGAGATTGCGATTGTCGAGAAGGCGCCTGAAGGTAAGCTGCGTCAGATGCTGGCCTACGGCGCGAAGCTGTACCGCGTGAAGAATTTTGGAGTCGACAGCGAGACGTCCGATCGCGTGGTTGACTGCTTGAAAAAGCTCAGCTCACGACCTCAGGCGCAGATGCAGATCAGCGCATTTGCATTCAGCCCGGTCGGCATGAGCGGTGTGTACGGGATCTCTCACGAGATGGCCGAGCAGATCGACGGGCCCATCGACCATGTCTTCTGCATGGCCGGGGGTGGGGGCTTCGTGCTGGCCATCGCACGCGGATTTCAGCAGCTTGTGAAATCAGGGCGAATCGAGCGAACTCCTCGCATTGAATGTGTACAGCCAGAAGGAAACGACACCATCGCAGGGCCCCTGAAAGCGGGTTCGAAAGCGGCGGTTCCGGTCGAGTGCACCAGTCGCATCAGCGGTCTGCAGGTACCTCAGGTGATCGACGGGGATCTGGTGATCGAGGCGTGCCGTCAAAGTGGCGGGACCGGACACCTTGTTACCGATGAGTGGATCTATGAGGTGCAGTCGCGGCTGGCCAGGGAAGAAGGTCTCTTTGCCGAGCCAGCCGGTTCGACGGCTGTGGCCGGAGTGCTTAAGGCCGCCCGAGAGGGGCTGCTCGATCCCAACGCGAACATTGTCTGTGTGATCAGCGGATCTGCGTTCAAGGATCCCAATTCGCTCGAAGCCATGACCAGGAACTCACATTGTCCCATGATCGCATTGTCTGATCTCGAGGCGCGCGTCGAGAAAGAAGTCTGACAGGTAATGTCGGATCTGGTGTCCCGGCCGGAGTTTCTTTGCACTTTGTTAATCTCGCATCCATAATGGTGAGGTTGGACCGGGCACCTTCGTACGTACGGTGGACGCATGGCTGGATGGTTGAGTCGAACGACGTCACTCTTTCAGAAGAAGCCGCAATCGCAGCCGGAACCTTTCGAGGTGGAATGCGATTGCGGTGGCAAAGTTACAGGGCAACGAACTCCAACCTTTCAAAAGCCTCTTTGTCCAGTCTGTGAACGTCCCGTCTTCGTGCTGCCTGCGAACGTGTACCCTCGTCCTGCCGTCAGAGCCAAATCAAAGGCGCTGGCGCCCCGGCCGACCCAGGAGACGAAAGGGGGCAGAACGTCACCGAATCTGGTGATCGACGAGGCTGGCAGTTCCACTTCCACCGCAGCGTCGTCATCAAAAGCGGGTTCGAAAAAAGGGGGGCGAAGGGAACGGAAGGTCGGCACGCCAGAGAGGCCCGAGCCCT
This sequence comes from Schlesneria sp. DSM 10557, assembly GCF_041860085.1. Classification (NCBI taxonomy): domain Bacteria; kingdom Pseudomonadati; phylum Planctomycetota; class Planctomycetia; order Planctomycetales; family Planctomycetaceae; genus Schlesneria; species Schlesneria sp. DSM 10557. Next base: position 4,214,355 of record NZ_CP124747.1, on the reverse strand, counting down.
TATTGCAGCGAGAGCCTCGCTCGCCGCTGGTCACGCCCCTTCGATTGATCGGTGTGGCAATTGTTCTCATCAGCGGATTGACCGCGACGGGGCTGTGGTATCGCCAGCAGTTTGAGGCCGCGAAAGCGACGGCGGCCACCGCTGCGGAAGCAGGGCTGACGGCGCTGAAGAATGGCGAATTCGCACTGGCCGCGGTCGAACTGAAGAAAGCTCAACAGGCTGTTGATTTGCTGAAACGGAAGGATCCCGAGGCAGAGAACATCCGGCGGCGAAGTCAGGAGGCAACGACACTCGCGAATCTCGCGTCCAGTTCGCTGATCGACATCCTCGAGGCTGCCATCGCCTCCGCGAAGCCCGGGCAGTCTGATCCGCTGCACATGGCCAGTCTCGATCAAGACGCATGGGTCGTTTTTGACTCGCACCTGCTCCCTGCTGCGGAGGGGGCCAGCCGAGTGATGCTTGACGCTCCGATGCGGATCGATGGCGTGACCGTCCGGATTGAAATTGATTCGGCGGTGCTCAAACGAGCGATGGAGGCCGAAGAGGCAGCCGAGAGTCCGCGCGTGATTTTTGCCGCCCAGTTACAGCAGATCTCGCCACCCAAGGGGGATCCCCCTGTTTCCGTGCTACAGTTGAACAGCCGGTCTGCCTACCTCTGGACGAACTATGACGCCTATCTTGCTCTCGGCTATCAGCCTCTGGAGACCGAGAAGGATCAGATCCAGGCCCTGTTCGATCGTCAGCAACAGATCAGGTAGCGAAACTCGCGACGTCGGTCGTCGGTGACGTCATCTTGAGAGGTTCCCGCTGAAAGTCCCTTACTGCCCGAAGTCGTGGTACTCGTTCTGAGTGTCTCGGAGAGACCTGGCGGAAGGCGTTGCAGGCGTCCGATGTGGTCCGTAATGACGATCTCGATGAAGATCGTAGTCGGATAATCCTGCGGCCCTCGCTTGTTAGTTGCGGTCGCTGTTTTGGAGTGTGAGCCTGCGAGTTGTGTTATTCCTGCGACGTCTTCGTATTTAAAATGGAAATTACGGAAAAGTTCGAAAGCTGATTGATAGGCTTGTCTTGGTCGCGTTATCGTTTCGATCGCACTTTCCTGTTCCGGGTTCGTTCCTCTGTCTGGAGTCTGCATCATGTCCTTGTTTCCTTTCGCGTCGCGTCGGCATCTGGCTGGATTCTTGGTGGCGTTGATGGGGTCGCTTGCGTGTTTGAACGTGTCTTTTGCTGCTGAACCAATCACCGCAGCTGAAGTGGACGCCGCACAGCAGGCGTGGTGTGACGGGCTGGTGAAGATCTCAAAGGTCCACAAAGAGGGTGGCGATTATCGCAGCGCTGCTATTCAGGTCATCGATAACTTATATGACTACAAGGAAGGTAAGGTGTTCTTCAAACCGACATTAGCTTTCGGTAAGAACACCTTCCGCCCGACCCGGGAAGGGGCTTTGTCGTACTTTGTTGGTGGAAGCAAGGACTTTCCGGATGACAGCGGGTTCGCTCTCAAGGGGTGGACCAAGGTTCGTTACGACAACAATGCTTCCGAGAACGGGATGCAGATTCACGGGGACATCGCCATCACGATGGGGAATGTCTACCTGACCGACAGCACGGGCAATGAGATCATGGTCGACAAGACATTCGTTTTCCGACGAGGCAAAGATGGCAAGCTGCGATTGTGTGTTCACAAGTCGGCCTTGCCGTTCGATCCCAAGAACTGATCTGACGCAGACGTCGGGTGATTTTAGACTCCTCTTCTCGCTTCAAAATGCCGCGGGAGAGGAGTCTGATTGTTGCGTGGCTTGATGGTGTCCGACAGCGCCGTGAAGCAGAGGTCAGCAACGAGGCTGCCAAGACCAGATCAGGTCGGGAGTTTTGCCCCCTTTTGCCTGGCCTGCGGGCGTGCGAAACCGCACCAGCAGGCGATCCCAATTCGCGTGTCAGTCAAGCGGGCTACTTGGCTTTGCGTTTGAGCGATCGGAGCAGCTTGGGCAATTCTTCCTCAGCCACAACCCAGCCTCGGCACTTGGGGCTGCCGCACAGACATTTGATGGCTCCATAGGCGGCCCACCGATAGTCGATGGTGACTTCTGCCCCTTTGGGAATGTCCTCCAGCGCTTCCACCGTCACTTCTGACGGTGCTGGCGAGCCATCTTCGTAGGTCACGTCGGCAATGCACAGCGTGCTGTTCGGCGTGCAGCAGTGGTTGAGAAAACGGAACGGTGCCCGCGGTTCGAGTGACAAGGTGCCACCCAGATCGATGCAGTACGAGGTGGCGTAGTTGGCGTCATCGATGACCCGTCCGTCCACTTCTCCCAGCACGGTCCCTTTGGGGATGTCTCGACGGGCGAAAACGCCTTTGCCGAACGGAACCTTTCCCACACGTACCCAGGCTTGTGCGACAGACGTCATGTCCATGGCCTCCACACGATCGCGATCGTGAACGTTTTCCCGCGTTTGGCTCACTCAAATCAATCCCGTGGGAATAGATGGATCGATTCGGTGAGTGCAAGATTAACGATCGAGACCGCACCGTCAACCGTTGAGGGAGGCCTTTCGGACGCTGACCAAGGTCAGGGGACCGTTGTCGTAGCGAGAGTTTACTGCTTTCGGGTCGAAGACGGGGAGTTGGTCGTCCGCGATGGTGCCGGTTGTTTGGTCGAGCGGAGACCAGACGTATTCTTCTGGTGGTTGGCGGGGTTCACTGCATTGCCCGCCCGTGCGGGGTTTTCTTCTCCAGCGATCCGGGCGCCCTCCTGCTGGATATCATTCGGCATGGCCAACGTGAATCCCTTCAGGCTCGGGTGGTACGGGTCCTGGAACCGATCTTTCAGTTTTCGCAGGAAGCCGGTGTCGTTGATTTCGACTTGCTCGAACGCGTAGATCGTGTCGAGGCCGCTGGGATCAATCAGTCGGACGTGAGTGGGGATATACCGTTTGGTATCGAGGATGATCCACGCCTCTCTGTAGTTCTGGCGGTCCGTATCCATCCGGGGAATCGCCTTGATTTTGACGGACCCGTCTTTTCCTTCTCCTTCGAGGGTCAGATTAAAGCGCTGTCGGGCCTCGTCCGCTTTCATCCCGAAGAGAAATGGCAAAGGACTGTGGACGATATTCTTGCCTCGTAGTGAAGCGGGAATTTCGTCGCGCGTGTATTCCTTGCGTTCCATGTTGAACGAGAGAATCTCTTCGCCAGTGCAGACCCACCGCTCGGACTCGCCAGGCTGCAGTTGAAACGGTGTTCCTGTCGGGCCTTTCCGCGTGCTGACCTCACCCTTCTTAATCTGTTTGGCCATGATGTCGATACGGCCTTTGTCGGGTGTTTCCAGGAAGAACTCACCCTCAGAGACTTTTTCGACTTCGAACGTCTTGTTGAATTCCCGTCGGGTATGTTTGCCGTGCAGGGATTTGATCTTCGCTGAGTGTGCTTCCCACTCGTCGAGAATCTCGACCAGTCGAGGGTCGAGCGGGTCAAGTTGCAGCTCTTTCGGCTCGGGGCGTGCCCGCTTGTCCGAGGCCTGGCGTACCTGATTATCGACGGGAGCGTGTTTGCCCGCTTCTCTGGGAGCGCCCGCCTTATTGGCCGGTGGAGTTGTCTGTGCCGTCGCAGCAGGTCGCTTCGATTGCTGAGCTGACACTTCCACGGGAAGACCCATGAGTGGGCATGCAGCCAACAGCACGAGTGTGAATTGATTAATCTGTCGCATGATGGGGGCGTTCATCCTGAACGGGAGCGTGAGTCATCCATGATCGACGCACAAACCGCAATCGGACAGCTGTCCGGCCCGGTGAGGGGCGGATCCTAACGAAAGATTCCGAATGCGAACAGACCGATTTTTGGCGGAATTCGACACCCCCGCTTGAGTGGATTCGTGAGGTCGGAATCGCCATCCGGCTTCGTCCTTCACTGCTCAAGGGAGAAGTGCAGTCTAGACGTAAGTCGTGTTTTCAATGTGGGTTCGGCGAATGAGCTGCGGAGGGGTGGTTGGCACATCAGAAATGGCTGCCTATGCTGTAGCAGGATAATGTTTCGTTCGCTTTCGTGGCCTCGGTGGGACAGGGATCGCGATACGACTTCAATGAAGGCGACTTCGTGATTCGACTCGGCCTCTGCTGTATCTTTCGGGACCAACCCATCAAGTTCTCGACGACGACCGCCGCTTCGATTGGTAAAATGGGCAGGCCCGGGGCTCTGGCGAAGTTGGCCGGGCTCTGCCTCTCTAACGCGGAATCGTTATTGCGCGCCCTGCAGTTTTGCGCAGAGACCGGCATCGGGTGCTTTCGCGTCAACAGCCAGATCCTCCCTCTGAAAACGCATCCGACTTATGGCTACCAGATTGAGGAACTTCCCCGTGCGGAAGAAATCGTTCGCGGGTTTCAGGCGTGCGGAGAATTTGTCCGGCAGCATGGGCTGAGGACCTGTTTCCATCCGGACCAGTTCGTGGTGCTCAATTCACAACGGCCCGACGTGGTTGAGGCCTCTCTCCAGGAGCTTGAGTACCAGGCGATGGTCGCGGAGTGGGTTGCTGCGGATGTCGTCAATATCCACGGCGGTGGTGCTTTCGGCGATAAGTCCAGAGCGATGGCCGATTTTGTACGGAACTTCGATCGTCTGTCATTAAGGGCCAGAAAACGACTCACACTGGAGAATGACGATCGCACCTATACGCCGCAGGACCTGCTTGCCGTTTGTAGAGAGACCGGTATCCCACTGGTCTATGACGTGCATCATCACCGTTGCAATCCGGACGGTCTGACGGTGGAAGAAGCGACCCGTCAGGCGCTCGCGACGTGGGACCGCGAACCCATGTTTCACCTCTCAAGCCCCCTGGAAGGCTGGGAGGGTCCCAAGCCTGAGCGTCACCACGACTTCATCGACGTGAAAGATTTCCCCGACTGCTGGAGAGATCAGCGAATCACGGTGGAAGTGGAAGCCAAGGCGAAGGAACCGGCTGTCGTGCAACTGGCCTTGGACTTGCGCAGGTTGGGGGTTGGGGTGGGGATCCCGGTTCCCGGCGCGTGAGCGCCTCACTGGCCGTTGATAAACGATCGGAATTGCTGGGTTCCGTTCTGCCCGCGAAATTCCCCGCGCGAGTGACGAAGCCAACTCGTCCGCACGTGGACTGTTCCAGGGGCTGGATGCGGGCGGGCTTGCAGGGAACAAAAAATAACCCCCCGCGATCGAGATCGCAGGGGGCTCGTGCATTATCGGCATTCAGAACCGCAGGGTGCAATGGAATGCGCGCCCACGGCTCGCTGAACTAGTTGCGTCGAAGTCCGCGAATCTTACTGTCCGCACGGAACAGGTTGGGGACGGGGTGATTGGCCTCGTGACGCAGCGTTCCCCGGTAGTGCGACCCCGACGGCGAAACAGGAGTACCGATCACCGTTGAGTTTGGAACAGTCTGCACCGGGGACACAATGGGGCCGGGAACAACATTCGACGGCGCCACCGGCGTTGTCACAGGTTGCGGGGCCGGTGAGGTTACTGGAGTTCCTGCGGGAATCGCTGATGGCACGACAGACTGGATATGAGTCTGAGCCTGTACGGGAACCGACTGAATATGTTGAGTCTGCTGCACGGTCCGAACCGGTCCTCGATAGACACGGCGGTAATCGCCCGCTCGAACAGAAACTAATGGGAAGAGAGAGGTTGCCAGAGCCACAGCGGCGGCAATACGGATCGTTCTGCTAAATTTGATTGCTCTCATTGTAGTAATACCTTCCGTCTGGCTATAGTGGGGATCTTCTCCTTGTGACCGCGATACGACACAAGTCTGACTCGGATGCGAGGAACTAGTTTTGCAGGTACCGTGCCACACCCACGGAAGTGGAGAACGGAAGCCGCGCTCGACTCCCAAGCTGCTGGCAGAAAAAGAGTTGCAGCGATACAGAATTGTCGTCTCTGCCGGTGTGCCGCTTTTGCACACTGTCAACGGGAATTGACGGCAGCTATTGCCGCTCGCACCAAAACCGTTGCTCTGCGTGACGAAATGTAGGTGTCAACTCCAGGTGACACTGTCGCGAGCTGTTGGCGCGGAACGTCCTATGACTGGCCTCGTTCCTTGGACTTGTTTATATACAAGTCGGAACTCCATCGGCGGAGATTGCCGATGTCATAATGAGTGCTAATTGTATTAGATGAGACTTCTGGATGCTAGCATGTTGTTAGCATATTTGAATGTTAGAAGATAGGAATTCTTCGGCTGTTCGTCGTGGTTGGTGTGTGCAAGTTGTTTGAGAGAAGAGTCGAATGCTGTCGCGGCGTTCTCTGCCGGCATCAGCGGATCGGTTTTCGGGATTCGCTGGAGATGTGCCGGGGTGCGAAACGCTGTGAGCGACCCTCCCGTGCTTCCGCGTGATGATCCTTCGTTTGTCATTCGCCGAAGGTGGGGCCGAATGAAGCAAAAAGAGCATGAATGGCCGCGGCTGTCGCTCCTTGTGCTTTGCTGAAGCGTGAACGGCGGATGTGGCAGTCTGCCAGTGAGGGGGCCAGTGCACGACGTCGCGTTAATTCACACGTCAGCTCAAACAGGCCATCCTGAGCATCGAACAGCCGCCCATGAACGAACAGGTGGGCGGGGTTAAAGATATTGATTGCAGCCGCCATGGCGATCGCCAGCGACTCGATGGTCGTGCGAAGCTGCCGTTCGCTTTCCAGTTGGCCACTACGGATCAGGTGGACCGCTTCTTTGATATCGACGGCGCGGCCTGTCTGTTCGGAAATCAACTGCGCAAAGGACGAATCGGTCGCCACGGTTTCCAGGCAGCCGCGATTGCCGCAACCACAGATTCGACCATCGGGAACGACGGTCACGTGGCCCAGTTCTCCTGCCAGACCGCTATGCCCTTCCAGCAGACGGCCGGAACTGTAAACCCCCAGACCCAGCCCAGTGCTGATCTCCAGCACGACGAAGTCATCCAGCGATTCCGGCCCGCCAAACATTCGTTCGCTGAGGCAGAGCGCCTGCGTTTCCTGATAAAGAACACATTCCACACCGACTCGTTCGAAAAGATCTCGCGTGGGGGAATGGCCATCCGTGACATGAAAGTTGGGGGAAAACGTACACTTCTGCTCACGCCGGTTGATCAGACCCGGTGCACTGATGCCGATCGACAATGTCCGGGCGGACCGTCGCATCAGGCGATTGACGGCGTGAGCAAGCTGGTCGATGAGTAACGAGTAGGTGCGTGGTGTCGCGAATGTCTCCATCGCCTCATCGTGATTAACGCCATCCAGTCCCGCAGCCACGACCTGACATTGCCGGGCGTCGATCACCACGCCGATGACTTGCGCGGCATTTCGTGCGAGCCTCAGAACCGTTCCGGGGCGGCCGAGGGCCACGGCGTGCGATTCCCCTTCTTCGACCAGGCCCGACTCAAGCAGGGCGGCGATCGCTTTGGAAACGGTCGGGCCACTGCTGCCTGTTCGTCGCGTCAGGTCGGCGCGTGTCGACGGGCCACTCTTCTGCAGGTGTTCCAACAGCCGACGGACATTCATTCGGCGCAATAATTGAGGCTGAATCAGCGGAGACATCGGTTCGGTCGGTTTCCTGCTTAAGCGAGAATAGCGCGAATGACATGTCCGTCGACGTCGGTCAGGCTCTCGTCGCGGCCCTGGTGGAAGTAGGTCAGCAGCTCGTGATCCAGACCGATCAGGTGCAGAATCGTCGCGTGGATGTCGTGGAGATGGGCCTTATTAACGACCGCCTCAAACCCGAAGTCGTCCGTCTCGCCATAGGCCGTTCCCCCTTTCACACCCCCGCCCGCCATCCACATCGAAAACCCGTACGGGTTATGGTTTCGTCCCGGTTCGCCGGGACCTTCACTGAATGGCATTCGCCCAAATTCTCCCCCCCACACGACGAGCGTGGATTCGAGCAAACCGCGTTGCTCAAGGTCTGTCAGCAGGGCGGCGATGGGCTGGTCGACTTCGGCAGCATGCTGCCCATGATTGGTCTCGATACTCTTGTGAGCGTCCCAGGTCTCTTCGAGATGACCGCCGCCTGAGTAAAGTTGAACGAACCGAACACCTCTTTCGACAAGTCGGCGAGCGACCAGACAGTTGCGGCCGTACTCGTCGGTCGGATGCTGTCCCACACCGTACATCGCCAGTGTCTGGGGCGTCTCTTCTGAAAGATCGACAGCTGCAGGTGCTTCTGCCTGCATGCGATAGGCCAGCTCAAACGAGTTGATCCGCGCTGCCAGATCTTGTCCACCCGGTCTGGCATCCATGTGTTCCTGATTGATCTTTGCGAGCAGATCGAGTTGCTCACGCTGTGCCGCCAGGTCCACGTACCCCGGGCCACGGAGGTCAAACATGGGGTCACCGACAGACCGGAACAAGGTCCCGGCGTAAGAACTGGGGATGAAGCCGCTGGACCAGTTCGGCTGGCCCCCGATCGGACCACCCCGTTTGTCGAGGATCACGACATAGCCGGGCATGTTCTGGTTTTCCGACCCCAGACCATAAACGGCCCAGCTTCCCAGCGAGGGGCGTCCGATGAAGGTCTTGCCAGTGTTCATGGCGACCAGTGCCGAACCGTGCGCATGGCTGTCGGTGTGGCACGAGCGGATCACGGCCAGCTTGTCTGCGTGCTCACGCACTTTCGGAAAAAAGTCCGAGATCAAAAGCCCGCTTTCGCCTCCCGGTCGGAAAGGGCGGAAGGAGGGCGTCAGAAAGCCCACTTTTCGCCCACCCGAGTTGATGAATGTCTTTCCTTCAGGAAGTGGCTGGCCCGCGTACTTCTGAAGTACAGGCTTGTAGTCGAACGTATCGACCTGACTGGGCCCCCCGTTCATCATCAGAAAAATGACGCTCTTTGCTTTCGCGGGAAGCTGCTGCGGTCGCGGGGAGAGCGGGTTGGCCGACGGTGCGGGAGAAACCGCGCCATTGCCGAACACGCGGTGCTCGTGTATGAGACCCGCCAGAGCCAGGCCCGCGAAACCGCCTCCCATCTCCCAGACAAACTCGCGTCGCGTCAGTTGGCATGGAAAGGGATTCTGCGGGTGTGGCATCGGTGTGTCTCCGGATCTGACATCGGGAAGGGCGAATTGACCTGTCATCGAATGTAAGGTTTGAGCGAACTTGTCTGCGGGAGCGACGATCGCAACGAGGCAGGTGCCACTTATTTAGTTTCGCTGCGATTAACCTCGAATGGGTGAGGGGATCCAACGGGATAAGATGCCGCCCATCGCGGAGGTGCTTTAGTCCACATAGATAAACTCATTACTGTTCAGCAGGACGTGACACAGCGAGGCCAGGGCCAACTCGTGGGGCGAAGGTTCTGCCGGTGCTGCAGAGAGGTGAATCTCGTACCGTTTGGACAGTTCGCGTGTCAGAGCGATCCGCTCTTCACCCGACAACGATCGATCAAAGACGATGATCTCTGCCAGATCCCCCTGCCAGTATTCCCCATCGATGTTGCCCTGCTGACCCAGCACGTAGTTCGTGCCGAGGTTGCGCGGGGCGAGGGGTGTCGACCGGCTGGCCAGTTCCGTCAGATTCTCGAAGATGCGGGCCTCGTTTGCATTCGACTGGCCGATCAGCAGGAAGGGTTCTTTGCCCGAACGGAGTTGACCGACTCCCGAAAAATCATCGCTGAGTCGAACGGCTGACTTTGAGGTGGTACCGAAAAACAGCGACGTCCCAGAGTTGCCGGCACCCCCGTTCCAGTTCGAGAATAACGTGCGGTGACCTTCAGTCCCCTGGTCACGGGCAACCGCCACCAGGGTGAACTGCTGTGACGTCACTACTTGTCCCTCGAGATGCAGGAACTGCCGTCGTCCATCGAATCGGATCACGGGTTTTCCGTTCATCCCATCGGCCACCCACTGGGGACGTCGATCCGGGTCAGGTTGAGTGGCATTGTGGTTTCCTGCCGAGTCGTCCTTCCAGCGAATGACTCGTCCACTTGCATCTCGCTCGACTCCTGCACTGGCTTGCAAATGCAGGGTGACACCCCGCTGCGGGATGTCGACCGGTTCTGTCATCTTCGGTTTCGGCAGATGGGAAAATCGCTCGAGCTGCTTCGTCAGATGTGCTTGAGCGGCCGCGATTTCCGTGGGGGAGGGGAGCCGTCCCAGGGTTGTCTGCCAGGCGGCTTGGATTCTCGCCTGATCGTCCGGTCCCGCCAGGCCTTCGATCCGTTTGGCCAGCAGGCGACTTTGCTCGTGAACGAATTCGTTGTTCATGAGCGCAAGGGCCTGTGGTGCGACGGTGCTGACGTCTCGCTGGCCACAGGGAAGCGTCGTTTCGACAAAATCGAATGTTGTCATCAGCGGGGGTAGCAGGCCCCGCTTGGAATACATGTACAGACTTCGCCGACGCTGCTCGTCCGGGGGGGACGCGTTCCAGGCATTCGACTTCATCGAAAGTCCTTCCAGCGCTTCGGCACTGACTGTCGGCTTGAAGCTGGGGCCCCCCATTCGCAAGTCGATCGCACCACTCACCGTGAGCATTCGGTCGCGAATCTGTTCCGCGTCCAACCGGTGACGATCGAACCGCCACCAGAGTCGGTTACCGGCGTCGGCTGATTCGATCTGTTGGGCTGCTGGATGAAGGGACGATTGTCCATAGGTGTTCGACAGGACCAGTAGTCGATGAATGTGCTTCGGGCTCCAGCCTTCCTGCTGGAATTCGCTGGCTAACCAGTCCAGCAGTTCGGGGTGGCTGGGAAGATCGCCGGTGAATCCGAAGTTGTCCGACGTTCGGACCAGCCCTTTTCCAAAATGAGACTGCCAGAGGCGATTCACGAACACGCGCGCCGTTAAGGGGTGAGCTGGATCCGTGATCCACTGGGCCAGTTGCCGTCGGCGCTGCGATGAGTTTTCTGTCGGGCGTGGCGTCGGAGCTGCTGCACTGAGTGAGGCGACGATAGCGGGTGTTCCAGGGCTGACGACCGCCATGGGCCGCTTGGGGTCCCCCTTCTTCAGCATCCACAAGTCAGACGGCGTTGCCGTCACGTCGGTCCACCCGAGTACATCAAACCCCAGTTCCTCCTTCGAGGGGCCTCCCAGAAGTTCCCGCTGCCGGGCTTCGATAGGCCCTGCCCAGAATGCGGCAGCGACCTTGTAGTAGTCTGACTGCAGGATGGGATCAAACTTGTGGTCGTGGCAGCGGGCACACTTGACCGTCAGTCCGATGAACGAGGTACAGGTCACATTGACCAGGTCTTCGAGCCGATCATATTTGTATTCTTCAGGATCATTCGGCTCGTCGTTCCAGGTCCCTAATCGCAGAAAGCCGGTGGCGATAACCGATGACTCGGTTCGGTCGGGAATCTCATCCCCGGCGATCTGTTCGAGGATGAAGCGATCGTAGGGCATGTCTGCGTTCGCTGCGTTGACGACCCAGTCCCGGTACTTCCACGCACCCGGCTTCTCCTGGTCCCGTTCGTAGCCCGACGTTTCTGCGTAGCGGGCCAGATCCAGCCATTGACGGGCCCACCGCTCGCCGAAATGGGGCGACTTCAGCAGTCGTTCGACAAGCTCGGCTTTAACGACCCCGTCTGAACGAGGGTCTTCGACATAGTCCGTAATTTCTTCCGCCGTGGGGGGAAGACCGATGAGGTCGAAGTAGAGTCGGCGAATCAGAACGGCACGCGGCGCAGGGGGAGCGGGAGAGAAGGAGGCTGCCTCCAGGCGGGCCAGGATGAATGCATCGACGGGATTCGCAACCCAGTGCGGGGCTTTGACGCCGGGAATTGACGGTCGACGGACGGGTTGGAGTGACCAGAAGTCACGCCCCCCTCGCACGTCCGTCGTCCGTTCGTACGGGTCGAGGACACGTCCTTCGGGCCACGCGGCGCCCGACGAAATCCAGGCGGTCAGAATCTCGATTTCCTCCGGCGGCAGCGGGCGGGGCTGACCTTTTAAGGGAGGAGGCATTTCGCCGCTGCGGACACGACTCAGAATGAGATTCTCTTCAATCGGAAGTCCCGGTTCGAATGCGGGACCGCTATCGCCCCCTTTCACGATGTTTCCCAGTTTCGTCAGCGAGAGCGATCCTGAACTATCGTGATCAGAATGACATTCGAGACATCGTCGGACGAGGACATCCGCGACTTTCTCAAACGATTCGGACGCCCCCTTCAATTCGCCCTGACCGCTCAAGCCCGTCAGCACGAACAGGAGGGCAGACAGGAAGAGCCACCTGAAACGGCCCGAAAGCCCACGAAAATCAGAGAGCGGCGACATGATGGGAGCCTCATCAAGCGTGCGGGAAACTCAAGAGGGATATATTTAAGAAAGTTTAGAAATTAAAGTCAACGCCCCAGTGATGCGCAGAGTTTCTGTGAGCTGAACTGCCGGTTACGACGGAGGTGGCAATGAGAGAGTTTGTCCGGAGTGGCGAGCAATCCGATTTCACACCGCGACGATGGGTGGCCCGCTCCACGCTCTTCAGGGTGCCGAACGGCAGGGGGATGAAGGCCCAATCGAAGCTCGGTTCCGGGATGATTTTGGCTGCGATTTCACAGTCGTGGGCGACCTGTACAAGTGTGTTGACCCCTCTCTCAAGGGGCGGGTACGATAACACCATGGTTTTCTCAACCAGCTCCGGCCACGCATCTCTCATCAGGTCCGGGAGTGGATCGCTGCGGCAGTGGTCGCATGCGCAAAGCCGATTGAAACTGCGGAGAAATTTTGCATGGCCGAAGTGAGCATTCTGATCGTGTGCTATAAATCGAAGGACCTCATTCGCCAGTGTCTGGATGGGGTCTACAACCACACGACAGGAGTCGACTACGAGGTCCTGCTGCTCGATTGCTCGAACGACGGCACGATGGATCTCGTGCGGCAGGAGTATCCCAAGGCGATTATTATTGATAATGATCAGAACCTTGGTTATGGACTGGGGAACAATGTTCTCGCAGCGCATGCGAGCGGCAAGTACATCCTTCTGTTGAATCCCGACGTGATCATTTCTGACGACGCAGTCGGTGAGCTTTATCGAACTGCCATCGCGATGCCCCGTGCCGGGGCCGTCGGGGGCTGGAATCAGTTACCGAACGGGCAACGAGATCCCGGCTGCCGCCAGTTTTTACCGACAATTTCTCGGATTCTGGTGACCGCTCTGGGAGGGGCGAGGTTCCTCAATGGTGCTTTGAAAGAGGGGGAAGTCAAAGCCCGGGAAGTGGAAACTTTGTCCGGCGCATTCATGCTCGTCCGGGTCGATGTCTGGAAAGAGATCGGCGGCTTTGATCCCAGCTTCTTTATGTATTCCGAGGAAATGGATCTTTGCTATCGTCTACGGGGACTCGGCTGGTCCATTATCATGACCCCTCAAGCCCAGGTGATTCACCTGGACGCCGGAGGGCAGGGGAATACACCGCGGCGAGTCCGGTTACTGACGACTTCTCGAATGCATTTCATCCGCAAGTATTGGGCGCTTCCCAAAGTCTGGCTGGCCGGGTTTCTCACCTGGCTGCATGGACTGATTCGAGTCGCGATTGGGGTCGCGGCCTTTCCCTTTACGGGAAAAAAGTGGCCGAGAAATCTCGTGGAGGCCTATGCGCCGGTCGTCTTTATGCCGGGAAAATGGTGGTGGGGCTTTCACGCGAACAATCGCTCGTGACCGCATGCCGTCGTGTGTGAGTGAGCTCCGTCCGGAGCCTTCATCGAGGCGCGTCGGCGGGAAAGGTGTTGGCGCTGAGAGGGATGTGGGCGAGGTGTGGGTGTGAGAAGGGCTTGAAGAATCTGCGGACGCGCCGGAACTCCGAAAATGAACGCGGTGCGAATCAGGACAGGGTGAAGGTCCGGCTCAGGCAGCGGCCCCTGCGGGGCTGAACGCTGAAGCTCGCGTTCGCGTCCGCAAATCTCCGTGCAATCACAGCTTGGCAGCCCTGCGGGCCCCTCTCTTAAGAGTCGGTGTTTTGGCTGTCGATTCGTTGCGACCCCCATCCGGCCTCGAGGGTACCTGCATTGGCAGGTGTCTGAACGTAACTGCTCAAGCTCTCGCCGCCATCCGAGTTCTCGCTCGCCGAGCGGGCGGATGGGTGTCCGAGCCTGCTTGGGGTCGAGACGGGTGTGTCGATCAAACGTGGTCGTAGACGGCAATACTGCCCGAGTCAGGTCTGCGCGCGACTTTCGGTGTCGGTGGACTTGATGTCCGAAGTTTGATCTGCAGATTTGTCATCAGCCAGAAGATTCGGGGGCCGCGGACAAGATAACGCCACCACATGCGGCGGGGGTTCTGAAGCAGGCGGTACATCCACTCCGAACACATGGCCCGCATCCACACCGGTGCGCGTTGTTCGGTCCCGGTGAGGAAGTTGACCGAAGCACCGATACACAGGGCCAGTCCTCGGGCAACCCCCCGTTCTGCTAATCGACTCGCGAGGATTTCCTGCTGGGGTGATCCCAGAGCGATAAGGCAGTAGCGGAAGGGGCTGTGTGCTTCGACGAATTCGAGGCACTTCAGAACTTCTTCTTCCGACTTAATAAACCCCATTGGGGGGGTGTACTGTGACAGATTCGTGAGACTGTATTTGTTTTCCAGAAAGCGGGCCTGTTCAGGGGTCGCGCCAACGATCAGGACGGGATCGTCGGGCTTGATCACCTTTTCGAACAGCGATTCGGTCAGGTCGCTGCCCGGGCAAACGGGGATGTGCATTCCCTTCGTCAGGAAGAATGCGAGTGACAGAAAGCGGCTGTCAAGCAGCAGGTACGTCGCGTTCTGGCAAAGCGTGAGAAACGCTTCGTCGTCATTCAGGCGGATCAGATGATCCGTATTGGGGGTTACGACGAACCCGTACCGGCTATCGCCGAAAGAGGCAACAACGTCCAGAAACTGCGTAATGTCATAGTCGTCAAATGTGTGAAGCATGGGGCATGCCTCCTGTAGAAAGCCGCTGCCGGTACGGACGTAATCTGTGCGTGTGTGTACTGCGGTAAAGCAGCCAGGCTGAGCGTTGCTGGGCTATCTTTATTGGTCCCAATGCTGGGGTCATTGACGCCCAGGTCCGCCTAGGGGACGGGAGAAAGATCGAACGCTTTCCGAATGCTGAGCCTGCCCCGGAAAATGCCAGAATATGTGTGGCAGAAACCAATGTGACAAATTGTGACACCCGGTTCTGCTGGTGAAGAGGATTTGGGTCATCGAGCCGGGTAGCCAGAATCGAGCTAACATGGAAGCTGCTCTGTGTTCACAAAGTCATGTACACGAAAGTTTGCCGCAGACAATACGGGTGTATCGTGTACTTCTGTTCTATGATAGGCGGGGTACTTCTAACTTTCAATCACAAATTTTTTTCGCCGGCGACAAAGACGAACCTGCTGCCAGGGAGCGTCCCCGAAGACCTTTCGGACCACAGAATCAAGGGAAAAATGGAAGTCCCCACCGTTGAGTGCGGATCGCTACGTTGACTGAAACCTGCTGAAATTAAGGGAATGCAAGAGAGCAATTTGTTCTGTAGCGATTGATGGCTCTCTTCCTTAATGGGCGCGGATTGCCGACACGGCTACGTCCCAAAGTTCAGCGGTAATGGGTTTGCGAAGGTCGAGCTGGCAGGGGTCTGTATGGATGATGCAGTATGAATCGCATGGAACAGGAATAGTGTACACGCGAGGTATTGTCGACTGTTTCCGCTTGGGGTAGTCAATATGTGTGTGTGAAAATGTTGCAATGTGTGGCGAGTGGCTGCTTCGTCGAGCTTTTTTGGTAGATGGGCGGCCCGGTTTTGCAACCGACATCTCCCTGCTCGCGACGGCAGATGCCGGGGAATGCGCCTGAATTGCGGACGCGAAGTGGGAGCCGAGCGACCGAGATTTCTCCGTTTTTGTCTCTGCTGTCCCAGCAATTCCCGGCGGCTCGACGATTTTAGCAGGGTTGCATTTACGTCTGGAACGATCTCAAATGTGACTTCAGTTCAATGCACCCGGTTGAACGTCAGGCGCGGGTCAGATTTATCTGAGGTCGTTGGAGTTCGGGTAGTTCTTGATCAGCCGGGTGGTGACAAAAGTCTGTCACCACATGGAGTAAAAACGGATCGGACGTCACGCGACGATTTGCTGCTGTTGATGGCCTGTACGGATTTCGTTTCGTCTGATGAAAAGGGCCTGGGGCGCATCCGTATTCACGAGTCAGCGACTCACGGGATCGACGCCGCAAAGTTCGACCGCCAGGTTTCAGCAGCATAGTTCAGCGGGCGATGAGGAAGTGTCAAACGCAAAAGACATCGATGGCACTCAGAGCACGACGCCCCCTTCGCAATCCGTTGAGGGAACTCCTCGCAATCTCGTTTCAGAAGTTGTGTCACTTCCCGCGAATTTGGCACAGGCGGCCCCCCAACCTACCTCCCCCGTTCCGGTGCAGCTTGGGCGTTTTGAAATTCGCAAACAATTGGGGACGGGGGGATTTGGTGACGTCTTTCTGGGGTTTGACGCCACTCTTAAACGCTTCGTAGCGATTAAGTATCCCAAAGACTCGCTCTCTGAGGCCGCTCTTCAGACGTTCCTGGGCGAAGCGCAACGGCTGGCTCAGTTGCAGCATCCGGGTATCGTCGCAGTCTACGATATCGGGCGAGTTGACGACCGTTGCTACATCGTGACCGAGTTTCTGGAGGGGCAGATCCTTGATGTCCAGCCGGGAGGCAGCCCCGCTCCCTGGCAGCGCTGTGTCGAAATTGTCAGTCACCTGGCCGATGCTCTGGGGCATGCCCATTCCCGGGGGATCATGCACCGCGACATCAAGCCGTCCAACATCATGCTGACGGTCGACGGACGATGCGTGCTGCTGGATTTCGGACTGGCTGTACATGATCTGGAGCCGAGTCGATCGGAAATCGCCGGGACTCCCTCTTACATGTCGCCGGAACAGATCCGGGGTGAGTCGCATCAGATTGATGGCAGGTCTGATATTTTCTCTCTCGGTGTGATCCTGTACGAACTGCTTACCGGTCGACAGCCATTTACTTCTCCCGACCGAAAAGCCTTGTTCCGCAAGATCCAGGAAGAAGACCCCGTACCAATTCGCAGATGGAATCCGCTGGTTCCGGTCACGGTTGAGTCGATTTGTCGGAAGGCACTGAACAAGAGACGGGAAGATCGATTTTCGACGGCGGACGAACTGGCAGAAGCGCTGCGTAGTGTTATCGGCACCAGAAAAGCGGTGTTCGCACCAGAGAGTCTTCTGCGGAAACCGGACACGAATCCCTCTGCTGGCGGCCCCCTGACGGCGCCTCTGATTCCTCCCAGCAATTTCGCTCGAGATTCCTCCCCGTTACGCCCCCTGAAGGAAGCCCAGTTCCGGCTTGTGACACTTGTCGGTGTTCGGCTGAGTCTCGGAAAGCAGAATCGAAAGCCCGGCACTCAACTGGAATTTCTCAGGGGGTTTACCCCCGCTGTCGCTGCTGTTGCGGAAAAAGCTGGCGGGTGCATCAGCAGTTGCTCGGAATTCGAAATCATCCTCTGTTTCGGGTTCCCCGTGGCTTACGAAGACAGTCTCTTACGGGGGATTCGTTGCGGGATGCAGATTTTGAAGCTCGGAGAAGGGATTGAAGTGTTTCCGCAGCGACACCAGCTGCGAATTGCCGTTCATTCCGGGTTCGCTGTGGCGGAAGAAACGGTGGGTGGGATCGAGATACTGGGCGAGCCGGGGAAAATTCTGAAAGGCCTGCTGCAAGTGGTCCCGTCTGCTGAAGTGACGGTAACGGAAGGTGTGCACCGATCCAGCCGTGTCTACTTCCAGCAGGATTCGCTGGGGGCTGTTCCCGTCCCGAATCTGGCAGAACCACTTTCGCTGTACCGGGTCATCAAAGAAGCCCCCGTTACGCTCAATCGTGTCGAACTGGTCGATCTGGTCAATCTGACACCGCTCGTCGGGAGAGACACCGAGGTCGCGATTCTGAAAGACCGCTGGGAACAGGCGGTGGAGGGGATGGGCCAGATCGTCCTGCTGATCGGTGAGGCAGGATTAGGCAAGTCACGCCTGATTCGCGAAATTCGCGAAGGCGTCACGGCCCTGAGCGTGAATCCCGACATCATTGAATTGCGCTGTTCGCAGAATCATCAGTCGACGGGATTGCACCCGATGATTGAGCATCTGACGCATCTGTTGCAGTTCGACAGACACGTTTCGGCCGAGTCACGGCTGCAGGCCATTGATCGCTATCTGCAATCTCTGAACCTCTTGACGGACTTGAACCGAATCCTGTTGGCCCGACTGCTTGAGGTTGATGCCCCCCAGCTGGCCCCTTTGGAAGGGAATGGTCGTAAGAAACGCGAACTGACGACGGCTTTGCTGCTGTCTGTGTTAAAAAGCAGAGCCATTCTCAGGCCGGTACTGTTCATCGTTGAGGACCTGCACTGGGTGGATCCAACGCTGCTGGATCTGCTGACAGCCTTTGTCGAGAATTTTGATCAACATCGCACGCTGAGCATCTTTACGTTCCGACCCGAGTTTGAAACGCCCTGGAGAAGTAAGCCGCATCAAACGCAAATCGCTCTGAATCGCCTGAATCACCGCCAGATCCGGGACATGCTTCATCGGCGGCTCCGCTGGCAAGACCTTCCCCCACCTCTCGTTGAACAGTTGGTCCAGCGAACGGACGGCATCCCTCTGTTCATCGAAGAATTCTCGAAGCTGCTCGAGGAAAGTGGATCGCTGCAGGAGACCACCAGCTCCCGATCGTCGCTTGGTCAGGCCATCCCGGAATCGCTGCAAGACTTGCTCATGGCGCGGCTGGACCGCATGGCGAGCGACCCGAGTGTCATTCAACTGGCCGCGGCGATCGGACGCGAATTCAGCTACTCACTACTTTCCGCGGCGACGTCAATGTCGCCACAGGATCTTCAGGCAGAACTGATCAAGCTTGTCACGGCCGAAGTGCTGTTTCAAAAAGGGAATTTTCCGGATGCGAGCTTCCTCTTCAAACACGCCTTGTTACAGGATGCCGCTTATAGCTTGATGATTAAGAAACGTCGGTGCGCCGTTCACGCGTCGATCGGGGCGGCGATTGAAGCTCATTTTCCCGATCTCGCGCAGCACCAGCCGGAACTGGTCGCTCACCATTTCACGAAAGCCGATATGCCGGAAAAGGGGGCGGAGTACTGGCTGCAGGCCGGGAGAAAGTCCCAGGCCCAGTTCGCCAATATCGAAGCGATTAATCACTTGAATCGTGGACTAATCGTCCTCGCGTCGATTCCGGAATCACCCGAGCGGGATCAGCGGGAACTGAACTTCCAGCAGGTTCTGGCCCCCGTCCTGATGGCGGCACGCGGCTGGTCAAATTCCGAGGTCGGCACCGCGATCCAGCGAGCCAGTCAACTGGTAGCCCGGTTCGAATCGATCGAAGATCGGTTCTTTGTTGAGTGGGGCTTGTGGAGCTGGCGACTCATTCGAGCAGAGATGGACTTTGCGACTCCACTCGCCGCAGAACTGGTTGAATTGGCAGGGATTGCTCCGGCCGATTCGGGCTTGCTGCCGGAGGCATACTGGACGGTCGGTTGCACGGCATACTATCGAGGTCAAACCCAGTCCGGTCTGAAGATGCTCGACCAGGGGCTGAAACTGTTCGACGAGGAGAAGGATCGCACTCACTCACTGAAGACCGGACAGCGCTGTGGCACCATGTGTCGTACCCATTCCGCTTTAGCGCTGTGGGAACTGGGGTTCCCCGATCAGGCCCTGCGACGCTCAGAAGAAGCGGTGCGGATAGCAAAGGCCCAGAACCACCCCTTCACTTACGCGATGGCCCTCTTCTTTCGCAGGCAAGTCTTGGATTACTGCGGATTCACGGATCAAGCTCACAGGGCACTGGACGAGGAATACCGACTGTGCCAGGAGAACGGCTTCACGTTTGTGGGTGTTCATTCCATCCTGGGGCGGGGAATCCGGTCACTGAAACAAGGGAGAACCGATGAAGCCCGCAAGTATTTTCAACACGGACTAGCCACGCTGAAGACCACCGGCGGACATTTGTCGATGGACCATCCCTTCAGCATGGTTGCACAGGCTTATCTGGAGGCAGGGCTTCTGGAAGACGCTCATGAATGGCTGCGCCGCGGGTTTGAACTGATCAATGATCTGAACCTGCGGCGTAAAGAGAGTGAGTTCTATCGACTGCAGGGACTGGTCGCGATCGCCGAGGATCACCTTGCTGCGGGCGAAGAGTATCTGCAGAACGCGGTGGACGTCGCGCGGCTGCAGGGAACCCGATCCTGGGAACTTCGCGCGACGATCAGTCTGGCCGAGCTCAAAAAATCTCAAGGAAATATGGAGGAAGCCCGGCAGATGCTCGCGCCAGTTTACACTTCTTTCACAGAAGGGCACACCACGACCGATCTGATTCGGGCGAGAGCTTTTCTGGAACAGGATGCGCTTGCATGAGTCGCTCAAGCGGCACCGTCGGGTGGCACGCACGCATTCGTTCTCTGCGGTGTTATGGTTCGCCATGTTGACCGTGCGCGTTCTCAATGGTGATTTTCCCCGGGTCAGCCGTGTTGAATGAGACAGGCTGTTCGCAGATTCGGGGCGCAAAGGATTTTCCAGAAAGAACACGTAGAAGTTCTGCTGACCGGCGGCATGCAGGTCATGAATCGACTCGTCCCCGGCATTTCGGATGTGCAAATGACGATGCCCGTACCGACGAAAATCCCGGGCACCTTCTCCTAAGTATTGCATCTGATGAAGGGACCGAAAGACTTGTTTCGACCCTCGATCCTTTTCGCCGTCCTTCGTCCATCCATCGGACTTCTTCGCAGACCCTGTGAAGTCGCTCGTCCGTAATGAATCTATCACCGTAGTTCCCGTTAATGAGAAATTCAGATGTTGCCGTGAAATTCCATTGACGGAACCGGCCTGAATGACGAAGATAAATCCGCACCGAATAGGTGATATATGAATGCGGCCTGAAGCCCATCAACCGTTTTGTCATTGCAGCGCTGACCATTTGTCACTGGAGGCGGCTGTCGAGGCCATGGAGGTCTCATGAACTACTCCGGGTTGAATGCTCTTAACGGCACAGTTGACCGATTCCCATGCGAGCGTTGTCAGATGCCCATTCAGGATCTGAGGGTCGTGACGCGCTGTTGTGATGGCTAACTCGTACTAAAGTGCTTTTCGAAAACGCTGGGCCGGCATCAGGTCTCCGCTCTCTTCAGGAGAGGGCGATCTCCGTGTGTGCTCGCGCAAGTGTCCTGTTGCACCCTTGCGTAGGGCATCACACAGCATGCCCGGTCTCATCATGCTGTTTACCTCATGCATGGGGCGGCAGCGCGCCGTACGGATGTCACACCATTTGGTCGTGACTCCTGTGCGGTTCCTTCAACAGTTGCAGGCCAGAGGCCGCACACAGGTTTGTTGACGTCATCGCTCGTAAACGAAGCATGCTCGCAGTCTCCTGACAGTCAATGAGCGCAGCGGAACGGCTTGCGCTCGTGATCCGTTGTCACCGTGACAACTCTGCTACTGCACACACCGCAGTTCGCATTTTGCCGCTCAGGACAAGCAGGGGGGCTGCTGCCCAGGCTCTGCGCAGAGCGTACCCGGCGTGTCTTCGTAAACAGTTCGTTTCAATGAGAAAGTTTTGTTCGTAAGGGGAGTCCCGTGCCAAATCATTCAGGTCGCAGACGTCGAATCAATTATGGATTTACACTTATTGAATTGCTGGTGGTGATTGCGATTATTGCCATCCTGATCTCGCTGCTTTTACCCGCCGTACAACAAGCGAGAGAAGCCGCCCATCGAACGCAATGTAAGAGTAATCTCAAACAGATCGGACTCGCGCTCCATAACTACCACGATGTTTATAATGCATTCCCGCCGGGGAATATGGATTACTCGGCGAACTGGAATAACAAAGTCCCCTTCGTCGACCCTGGACCTCAATGGGGGTGGCCGACGTTCATTCTGCCGCAACTTGAGCAGGGGCCGCTGTTCAATCAGCTTAGTCCGAACACGATTCGACTGAGCGAGTATGGATCTCCGGCCTATGAAAACTTGCGTCCACTCACGCGAACGGTACTGAAAGTCTTCCGCTGCCCGTCTGACACAGGATCGAAGAACACCCTGCAGGGGACTCCGGACGACCGCCACTTCCAGGGAACAAACTGGCCCGCCGAATACACAGCGACATCGAACTATGTTGGGATCCACGGGAACCGGCAGTCGCGTGCCTGGAACTGGTGGCTCAGCACGGGAGATCGCGTCGAGGAAGGGGCCTTCATGAATAATGAAGGGACCCGGATGTCGGACTTCCCCGATGGACTGAGTAATACCTTCCTCGTGGGAGAGCGGTCCTGGCTGTGCAATGCGGGGTCGTGGGTCGGAAATCGCAATCCACCGGGAACGGGGATGTGGGGACAGTACTATACGCTCGCCCGCGTCGGTGATGCGACCACCTGTGGGGCTGGAGCGACCGGTAACGCCGCTCCACTGAACGCACCCTGGACCACTGTCGCACAGCGCCAGAACAACTGCTCGCAAGGGTTGGGAAGTCAGCACACAGGGGGAGCTCATTTCCTGTTCGGCGACGGCACCGTCCGATTCATCAGCGACAATATTGAATTCAACAGTGGTGACGTCTGCGGACGAATCTGGAAGAACCTCGGTGTCTACAACAAGCTCGGTATCCGTGACGACCGCCAGTCCGTGGGCGAGTTCTGAATCGGAAGTTGGCGCGTATGCAGGACGTACCTCGCGGCCAACCTGCATCCCTGCGTGAAGAGTTGTTCTTGAGACCCCCCTCTGGATGATCAGAGCGAGATCTCTCACTGCAAATTCAGTTGCTGGGAAGTCACCGCGGGTGTTGCAGTCATCTGTTCCCTGAGGCCAAAGGGGCATCCTCCATGACAGTCGCTCAGAAACGAAAGGATTTTAGGAAATGAAGTTTTTGCGAATGACGAATTCTGTACGAGTGATGGCTCTTCTCGTGACCGGTTTTGTGGTCACCGGGTGCGGGAAAAGCGGTCCCTCTCTCACGGATGTGAAGGGGTCCATCAAACTCGACGGCAAGCCGCTTGCGGGTGCACAGGTCACGTTCCACCCTGTTTCCGGCAGCCGTCCGTCCTATGGCATCACGGATGCGAGCGGGAATTACAGTCTCAAGTTTACCCAGAATCGTTCCGGAAGTCTGGAGGGTGAGCACCTGGTTCGGATCTCAACATGGTCGCCACCGGTCGATGACGGAAAGACCACCAGCCCGGGCAGCGATGAGAAAGTTCCTGCGGCTTACAACGACAAGGCAGAAGAGACTGCTGTCATGAAGAAGACCGTGAAAGGGAAGGTGGCTGTGGTCGACTTTGAACTCGATTCCAAGGTCGGTCCCCTCCCCAAGCGGCCCACGCTGAGGGCTGCCAAATCCCATACCGTCACCCGTCGGATGTAGGGGAATCGATCTCCCTTTTTCCTGCCTCAGGCAGGTGCGCACGGGTCCTTCTGTCGGGATCAGAGGCTGAACGCAAAAGGCCCCTCGCCCTGAAAAATCAGGTGAGGGGCCTTCGGTGCGTGAGGGATCCACACAGCATGGCAGAGTCAAACCCTTCCCTCAGAATTGAGGGAAGGGGGACACGGTCGCGTTACAACAGATTGATCACTTTATCTGACAGCCCTTTATCACCCACGATGATATTGAGCTTTCCAGAGGCCGCGATCTTTTCCAGGACTTCGAGCTCACGCAGTCGCATGAGCGTCGGGTTGTCCGCCAGCAACTTCGCTGTGTTGGCCTGACTACGGATCGCCGCCGTCTCTTCACGTCGGGAGATCAGGTTGGCCTCGGCCGCCTTATGCGCTTCGGTCACCTTGTTCATCAGTTCCTTCATGTCACCAGGCAGGATGACGTCGCGGATCCCCACAGACGCAAGCTCCAGACCCAGTTCCGTGGCACGACGTCGAACGCTGTCCTCGATCTCCTTCGCGACGGCATCCTTGTCCGTCAGGAAAGCGTCAAGTTCGCGGGCTCCCACGACACTCCGCAACACAAGCTGGGTGTCTCGGTAAAGCGCCTGCCGAACATCGTCCGTCTGACTCACCGTCTTCCGTGCGTCGACGACCTTGTAAGTCACCACGGCGTTCAACCGCAAAGTGACCTTGTCGGCCGTCATAATTTCCTGACCACCCACATCAACGATCGTTTCACGCATGTCGACTTCCACGACCTTGGCTTCCGCCGCATCCTTCCAGAAGGCGTATTCCCCAGGTGGCAATGAATCGACATACCGACCGTCGATAAACAGGACCCCCACCTGGTCACGTCGCACGGTCGTGACATTCAGGGTGAGAGGAGCCAGTTTGGAATGGACGATCGTCTTAAACTGGTCGTGCTCGAAACGAACCGTCCGCGTATCGACGATTTGCACACGGACCTGCTTCTGTGTCGTCCAGAAGGCGTACTGTCCCGGCGGCAGGATGTGACTGAACCGGTTCTCGATCCAGACAAGTGCCCGTTCGTTGTCCTTCAGGTCGAGCACGATCGCCTGACTTGCCAGTGCACCGGATCGGATCATCAGGTCCAGCTTTTCATGGTCCAGACGAGGCTCACGCTGTGAGACAACATCCACGGAGACCTTTCCCAGTGGGTCAAAGAAGGTGTGAGTACCCGCCTTGAGCAATCCCTGGAACTCTTCCTCACGGAACAGCAGGCCTACCTCATAGGAACGAATCTGATAACGCTTAAACGGAAACACGACGTACCTCCTTTCTGGAGGATCAACCAGACCAGTCTGTACCGGGTCACCCCGCAGAGACGGCTTGCCGCCGGCCCATTACAGACTCAAAAACTTCAATTCAAAAAATCGAATAGAGAACGAAAGAGTCCGCAGAAGGCGAAGCGTTCGCCGATCACCCGGAAAGCCACGGAGAGACACTTCCGTCAGGGGCCGGACCGGGCGTCGATGCGAGCGACGGGGGACCTTCATCCAGAAGCGAACTTCTGAATTCCTCAGTCCTCCTGTTCTCGCACCGTTGCCTGGTGGGCAACCTGGCGGAATCCATGTCCTGCAGGGTGACTTCGCAGGTTGTCATGACGGCGGAAAGCCACCGCCATGACCGATCAAACAATCGCTCACCTTCCTTGGGTCATGTGCGACAGGTCTGACGACCTGCCAGCGTCGGGTTTGACCGACGAGGAACGGGAATCGAACCCGCAACCTCCAGCTTGGTAGGCTGGTGCTCTGTCCGTTGAGCTATCGACATTGATTGCCATTCGTCAGAACCCATGTTCGGAACAGTTGAGGCCAAACTCGACTGAGTGACCCAACCGCCGCTGGACCCGGCAACAATGTTTTCCTTCAAAGTGACACTGGTGGGAGTCGAACCCACTGAGGACGGTTTTGCAGGCCGCCGCCACTCCGAGCGACATCAGTGTCGTAGATCCTCTTTCAGAATCGAATACAAAATGCAGTCGTGCGATCGTCCCCCCAGTCGGATGCGTCGCCTGAGCACTCCTTCGCGAACCCCTCCCGCTTTCTCCGCGACACGCTGACTGGCACGATTGTCGACAGACGCGAGTATCTCGATTCGCTCAAGACCCCCGTCTTGAAATGCCCATTGGCAAAGTCGTCTTGTTGCTTCCGTGGCAACGCCTTGACGAGTCGATGGCGTCCTGACCCAATAGCCCAGTTCAGCAACTCTATTCTTCAGGTCCAGACGATGCAGGCCGCAGCCCCCCACGACCGTGTCATCCCCGTCAATGATCAGAAAACTCCATTCTTCATTCCGTTCCCAGGCGGACGGACGGCTCGAAACCCACCCGCTGGTATCCTGACGGGAATATGTCTCATGGCACCAGGGCATCCACTGAGACAGCTCGCGCCGCGACGCCATCACGGCCGAGTAGATTCCTTCCACATCCTCGGGCCGATAGTTTCGAATCCGGACCGGCGTCTTCATTTTGACCTCCACCTCGCAGACCATCTCTGTTCTCTATCGACAGCAACGACAACATCTTCGATCCATGAGCGTCGCTTGAGTGAATCGCTGCGAAGCCACTCCCTCAAGCGACGGACATGAACATCATTCGGAGAGTTCCACATTCCAGTAGGCTTCGCTGAGGAACTTAGACCAGTTTTCGATCCGGACCGCCTGCTGAGCGTACAGCGGCTTCCAGGCCGGCCGGGCCGGCGCTTTCCGCAGGGGCATTGCGGCCTCGCCCGGGGTCCGGTCCGCCTTCCGGTTGTTACAGGCCAGGCAAGCCAGAACGCAGTTCTCCCAGGAACTGGTTCCCCCGCGCGATCGAGGCAACACATGATCGAGCGTTAGTTCTTCACTCCCCGGTTTCACTCCGCAGTACTGACAGGTATACCGGTCCCGCTTGTAAATGTTTCGTCGACTGAATGTCACGACATTCACGGGAACGCGGTCATATTCCGTCAGCGTGATCACCTCGGGAACACGAATCCGGAACGCGACGGATTGCACGAACAATTCATCGTCGTGCGGAATCAGTCGCGACCAGTCAGACCAGGTGTAAAGCTGGAAGTTGGCCGGGTCGACAATCCGAGCCCGCTCCGCAACAACGAGCGTCAGTGAACGAGCGACCGAAGCCACGCCCACCGGCTGCCAGTTGCGGTTCAGCACCAGCGTCTGTCGACTCAACACAGCGACCACAACAACCTCCTTCGTTTCGATCCGGGGGCGTAAACGGAATCATCAAAGTAACTCCGCCAAACCGCGGCAGTAAAGCCGGACAGCTAAGCCACAATCTATCCACTAAATCACAGGAATCGCGAAAAGCAAGAATTCACTCAAAGAAACAATCCGTTCGGTCGCAACTCAATCCATCCTGATTCATTACGAAACCACCAGAAGCGAATTTGATATCGTCGCTACACATTATTCCAAACTCACGGTAGTCCCGGTTGACGCTCGCGGCTACCGGGGCGGCAACAGCCGCAAGAGGCTTCCCGCAACCGCAACAACCGCTGGACCGAACCCCCCATCGCCGAAAGCAAAGGCGAACACGAGAATCTATTCTCGGGCAGTTGCTCAGTCCCCCTTATTCTTGTCTTTGATGCACGCTTAGTACCACAAACAAGCAACTCACCTCCCTGTCATAGATCGATCTCGACAAAGAAATCTTATCTGTCCGTGTGTAATCCCGTTTCGTTCACTCAGCGGAAGGGGCGGGAGTTGAACCCGCAAGGCATTCAAAAAATACTCGACCGGCTTCCAACCGGCTCCCGTCGCCATTCGGGTGGCCCTTCCTTTGTGACTTGTCCAGTTCAGACATTCCTTTGGCTCTGGGAACGGTGACATCAGGCACCGACCACAAGTCAACTTTTCCAGGCGGAAGGCAAGGGATTCGAACCCTCACGACCCGAAGGCCGCACGGTTTAGCAAACCGGCCCGGCAAACCCTATCCGGCTACCTTCCTCATCTCACACGCGAACGATCGGGCGCTTACGCAAACCTCGATCGCTTGTTTCCGTCATTCCATGGTCAGCGGAAGCCGTGGGACTCGAACCCACAAGCGGGTTTCCCCGCCGCCTGTTTTCAAGACAGGTCCCTGATCCAGCCGGGTGACTTCCTTCCGGTTATTACATCGTTAGTTAGAGAACGGGGACTGGCGCGAAGTCGTCCCGAAATCGACCTACGAGCACGTCAACTCTTCGTCCTCGATGAAGATGTCTTTGTGGCACACTCCAACACAGAATGTGGGCTGGAAGGCGCTCGAATCCTTCTCTCCTGGTCTTCAGCCAGGCGCTAAACCGTCTCAGCTACCAGCCCTTACCTCGGCCCTCCGTGAATTCGTCCGGGAGGGCTTCCGCAGGTGATTGAACCCTCAAAAAAGAAAGCCCGGTGTCTGGGTGTGACACCGGGCTTTCTGCTGATGGCAGCATACCGCCTCTGTCACGTGCGCAAGGGAAACGACGGCTCGCTACTTCGAGATCCGGTTTCCACGTTTCTGGTCAACGCCCTTCCCGGACGGGTGTGGCCGATGCCGGCAAAGGGCTTGCTGGACACAAGATGCACGGAGCCTGCCACGGAACCACTTATGGAACCGCCCACTTCCAAAGGGCTGCTGAGGTTGGTTTCGTAGTTCAGTGTTGAAAGCATGATCTTCCGCCAGGCCGAGTCGGTGTTCCTTCACGAACACCAGTGACACGATGATCAAACTTGATCACCGCCATCGACATGGACCCTTCGATCGGAAGAAGGTTCGCAAGATTTTTTGTTGAATTCCAAAACCATTTATCGGCTCCGGTCACCCGTGAATCCCCGTCGTCAGCGGCGCGCCCCACGGACCGGGTACGATGGAATCACTTCCAGTGCGCTGCAGTGATCTGCAGTCGCTAGGCAAGGATCCCCGACACCACTTCGCCACTGACATCGGTCAAGCGATAATCTCGACCCTGATTGTGAAATGTCAGTCGCTGGTGATCGATCCCCAGCAGATGCAGCAGGGTCGCGTTCAGGTCATGCACGTGGACCGGGCGATCGACGACGTTGTAACTGAAGTCATCGGTTGCCCCGTAGATGGTCCCCGGCTTGATCCCCGCACCCGCCAGCCACATGGTAAAGCAGCGCCCATGGTGATCGCGGCCGTAATTCGTCGCTTCCGGAGTTCCTTGTGAGTAGATCGTTCTGCCGAACTCGCCCCCCCACACGACCAGTGTCTCGTCGAGCAAGCCGCGCTGCTTCAAGTCCTGAATCAAGGCGGCACACGGCTGATCGACATCCCCTGCCTGCAGCCGCAGATCGCTCGGAAGGTTGTAATGCTGGTCCCAGCCTCGATGGTAGAGCTGGATAAATCGAACTCCCCGTTCCACCATGCGCCGGGCCAGCAGGCAGTTCGCGGCGAACGAGCCGGGCTGTTGAACTTGCTGCCCATACGCCTTCAGCACCTCCTGAGATTCCCCTTTGAGGTCAATCAGATCGGGGACAGAAGACTGCATCCGAAACGCCATCTCGTACTGTGAGATGCGTGTCTCAATCTCGGGATCGACGGCGGCCCGGTTTGCCTGCCGATTCAGTGCTGCCAGCGTTTCCAACTGATCTTGCCGAACCTCCTGATCGACTCCCGGCGGGTTGGACAGGTACAGCACCGGATCGCGGGAACTCCGCAGGGCGACCCCTTGATGATTGGAGGGAAGGAAGCCGGATCCCCAGAGCCGGGCATAGAGCGGGTCTGCTGGACGTGCGGCGCTCCCGCGTGAAAGCAGCACCATGAACGCAGGGAGATTCTGATTCTCACTTCCCAGCCCGTAGCTTAACCAGGAACCAAAACTGGGGCGGCCCGGTTGCTGATGCCCCGTCTGAAGTAACGTCACTGCCGGATCGTGATTAATCGCCTCGGTATGCATGGACCGGATAAAGCAAAGCTCGTCGACGATTTGGGCCGTGCGGGGCAGGGCATCACTGACCCACATTCCGCATTGACCCTGACGCTCAAACGAGAAGAGCGAGGATGTCACAGGAAACGACGCCTGACCGCTGGTCATCCCCGTCAGTCGCTGAGTTCCCCGCACCGACGCCGGAAGCTCCTGCCCATGCAGTTGTTTCAGATCCGGCTTGTGATCAAACAGGTCCAGTTGCGATGGCCCTCCATGCATGAACAGATAGATGATGTGTTTGGCTTTCGCGACCGGGTGCGGGCCTGACTGCCGTTCCGTGACCACCCGTGCTTCATTGCCCAACAGAGACGCGAGGGCCATTCCACCCAGGTTGACCCCGCACGCCCCGAGACAGGCGCGTCTGAGAAGCTCGCGACGTGGCAGGAATTCATCGAGTCTGTTCATCGGCGTGTGATCACTTCATCGAGATTGAAAAGTGTGTGTACCACGATCGTCCAGGCCGCCACTTCCCGGGCATCAAGCTGGGAATTTCCGGGCGCCGTGCCGACGCGAACGAGCTGCTCCGCGGCTGGCAGATCATCTCCGAAGCGAGCACGCTGTCGTTCTAACAGGCCGATCAGGAGAGCGATCTCTTGAGGATCCGGGCTTCGGGAGACGACCTGACGGAAAAGGGAGATCAGCCGTCGCTGGTCATCACGCGAACTGGCCGTCGCCGCTTCCGCCAGCACCCGTGAAGCCTCAATCCAGGTCGGATCGTTGAGCGTGAGCAGCGCCTGCAGCGGTGTGTTGGTCCTCAATCGTCGCACCTGACACTTCTCCCGCGTCCCCGCATCAAAGATTAACTGCGCCGGGGGCGGTGCCTGTCGTTTGTGGTAGGTATAAAGACTGCGCCGCCACAAGTTGTCGCCGGTCTCTTCGACATACGAATCGTCTCCGTTGTAAGAGACTTCCTCCCACAGTCCTTCCGGTTGGTACGGCTTAGCGCTGGGGCCACCCAGCGTTCGCGTCAGCAGTCCTGCGGCTGCCAGAGCCTGATCACGGAGCAGTTCCGCAGGGAGACGAAACCGGGGGCCATGCGCCAGCAGTCGATTCTCCGGATCACGCTGCAGCAGTTCCTCAGTCCCGTTCGACGACTGCCGATACGTGGCGCTGGTCACGATCAACCGCAACATCCGCTTGATGTCCCAGCCGCTGTCGACGAACTCCACTGCCAGAGAGTCCAGCAGTTGGGGGTGAGTCGGTAGATCTCCCTGTGAGCCGAAATCATTCACGGTCCGCACCAGTCCCTCACCGAACAATTGCTGCCACAGCCGATTCACCGTGACGCGCGCCGTCAGCGGATGCCGTCCCGAGACGAGCCACTTCGCCAGCGTCAGCCGATTTCGTGGTGCGTCCGCCTCGACCGAGGGAAAGATCGCAGGAACTCCCGCATGCACTTCCGCTCCCGGCTGATCGTATTGGCCTCGCAGCAGGACGTGAGTCGGGCGGAATTCCTGGCGGTCCTCCATCACCAGCGTTGTCGGAATCTGACGACGCAGCTCGGCAACACTCTCCCGCCCCCGCTGCAAGTCAACATGGGCCGCCTTGATTTCCGGGGCGGCTCGATGATCGATGTAGTACTGCTTGAGAAAGTTCGTCTCTGCGGCGACCCGTTTCTCGACAGGGCGTTCGAGAATGCCTCGCAGTCGTTCGTCGTAGTACCACGTCTCCGCGTCCCCTTCGCTGACGAGCGACGGGACGACGGTGATCTGATCAAGTAACCCGTAGAAACCCAGTCCCGTATCGCGCCGCCCGATCCTCAGCGGTTCGTCGCACTCGATACTGCCCATCAGTTGATCGTGTCGAATGGTCAACGGAGCGGGGCGGCCGTCGACGATCAGCCGCAGCCCCGTCGACTGATGAGATCCGTCGTACTGGATCACGGCGTGGTGCCAGTCGTGTTGCGAGAGCTTCTCTTGCGTGACCGCCACAATCTCATCGACGCCCCATTGATGGACCAGGTGGAGATGCAGGTGTCCCTTCTGCCAGAGCACCTCCAGCCCCCGACGTCGCCCGACCGGCTCAATCTTCGAAATCAGGCAGCCGACCGAGCCGGTCGACTTAAACCAGACAGAGATCGTCCACGGGGCGTCGGCCTGAAAGTCGAGCGGCACCTCGACATGCTGCGTGGCGTCAAACTGGCCCGCTTCGCCTCGAATTCCCGGCTGCTTTTTGATTGTTGTGCCGATCGAGAGCGCATTCTTCTGGTCCTGATCAAAGTCGTAGGATAGCGCCGTATCTTGAACCGGCGGACTCAGCTCGCTCAATGCCGACTGCTGCCACTGGTTCAGATCCTCCTCCAGATTGCTGGAGAGCCTCGAGAACCTCGCTTCCAGTTCGGTCAGTCGCTGCTGCCGCCGCGCCAGTTCGTCGACCTGTTCGACCGTGGGGACCTCGATCGTCGGTGGGGGAGAATCAGCATAGATCAGTCCCGGCTCGACCGAATTATTGAAGTAGGCGAAGAGCTGATAATACTCCTGCTGCGAGATCGGGTCGTACTTATGATCGTGGCACTGGGCACACCCAACTGTCATTCCCAGCCAGACACTCGCCGTGGTCTCGACGCGATCCGCTACGGCTTCAACACGGTATTCCTCATCCGTGATACCGGTTTCGTTGTTTGCCATCGAGTTGCGGTGGAATCCCGTCGCGATGCGCTGATCGCGCGTGGCTGCGGGCAACTGGTCTCCCGCGAGTTGCTCGATCGTGAATTGATCAAAGGGAAGGTTCGCGTTGAATGCGGCAATCACCCAGTCCCGCCACGGCCAGGCCTGCCGTGGTCGATCGCCGAAGTAGCCGTTCGTGTCCGCGTACCGCGCCGCATCCAGCCAGTCGATCGCCATTCGTTCCCCGAAATGAGGTGAATTCAACAAGCGATCGACCGCTTGCTCATAAGCGGCATCGGGATCGTACTGAGCCTGATTCAGATACTCGTCCAATTCTTCGGAGGTTGGCGGAAGTCCCACCAGATCGAGAGAAACCCGCCGCAACAGGCGGGCCGGGTCTGCCTCCACGGTCGGCTGCAACCCTTCCTGCCGCAACCTGTGAAGCACGAATCGATCGATGGCGTTCCGCGACCAGTCGTCAGACGCCGTCTCAGGCACCTTCGGCCGGGCAGGGGGGATAAACGCCCAGTGATCGGCATAGCGTCCCCCGGTTTCGATCCAGCGCTGCAGCAGGGAAATCTGTGCAGCAGAGAGACTCTTTCCGCTCGACTCGGGTGGCATCCGTAGCTGCGGATCCGTGCTCCGCAGCAGTTGCAGCAGCACACTCTCGTCGGGCTTCCCCGGCACGATCGCCCGGGACCCGGAATCGGTAACGGCCGTCGCTCCGTCGGCTCGATCCAGTCGCAAGCCCCCCTGCCGTCCCTGCTCATCAAATCCATGACATTGAAAGCAGTTCTTCGAGAGGAGCGGGCGGATATCCCGGTTAAAGTCGATTTCCTGATCTGCGAGCGGGGCAGCGAGACCCCTTGAGTCTGCTGCTTCGTCGGCCGACGCTGCCCCAGCGAACCCGGCTGTGATGAAACTCAAACAAGTAATCATCCCGACAATGAACCAGGCTCGCATCGTTAACATCATCGAGGAACTCGCTTT
This sequence comes from Schlesneria sp. DSM 10557, assembly GCF_041860085.1. Lineage (NCBI taxonomy): Bacteria > Pseudomonadati > Planctomycetota > Planctomycetia > Planctomycetales > Planctomycetaceae > Schlesneria > Schlesneria sp. DSM 10557. The sequence continues at coordinate 4,181,491 of NZ_CP124747.1, read as the reverse complement.
GAGAAGCCTCCGAGCAACCCCATCCGAAACCAGTCACCCGCAACGGCGTCGACGCTCACAGATCTGCCCGGCGTCCGTCTCTCGGCGATCGTCTCAACAGTGCCGCTAAACAGAGAAACCAACTGCGAGAGAAACCCGTTCGAGAAATTTGGACACGTCGAGCCTCTCGACTGTGGCACGTTTCGGAAAACGTGGCAAGTCACCGCATGCCATCGCGAGGACCTGACCTGATCCCGTCTGAGTGGTTCGCCCGGTTCGTTACCTCGTTTCCGACATCGATGCCTGATCGGTCTGACCTCGGCACAAGGGCTGTTTGAGGGGCTGTGTCAGGGGCTGGGTCCGTGAAGCGAATTCTCAGAATGAATTCTCAGTGCGATCCTCACATTCTGCCACTCGCAAATTGCTGGTGGACATTCCTCCGGGTTCGCATAACATTGCGGGCGCAGTTGAACCGAGTGGGGATACGAAAGACGTCAGGCACCGTGGATGGCGGGAAACCGGAATGGCTAAGTCAGGAAAACGAGATTGGGGCAGAATTCGTCAGGCGTTGAAGGACGCCCTGCCAGCCGATCCCACCTTCAACCGCGTGGACAGCCTCAATCTGCTGATGTTTCTCGCCCACAACCCAGACACACCACTCTCCTTGCAGGATCTGGAAGCTCGTCTCGCGGACCTGGGACCGAAACTGGAATCCCTTGTCTCCACGCTCGAAGAAATGGGACTGGTCAAGACGTCAAAGCAACGAGGAATTCATCTCTCAAAGCACGCCACCGACCTGATGTCCGCCCCTCCGAAGGAATCAGACCCGCAAAATCAGAAGCCCGTCTAAAGACTGCCAGCCAACCCCTCTCCCCGATCGACGTCTCCATGCGGGGAACGGGGTGGCACTCGGCACCAGCGGCTTGCTGGCTGGTTCCCTCATTCCCCACGTCACCGCTGCTCCACAGTGCGAGTCGCACGGCGGCTGGTCGCAGCGACGCAGGACGGACCTGTCTCTGTTACCGCGCAACCTTCGATGGAATTGGAGCGGCGAGAGCCGTGGGCTTGGGACCAATCGCCAAGGCGGGTGTTTTCTTGGTGAACTGTTTCAGCGGCATCTGGTAGTACCGCGCCCCGTCTCGCTGCGGCTTGCCGTCGAAGGTGAGCGTCATGATCCGCAGGAGAGCCCGATCGGCAAATTTCTTATCGACCTGCAGCGTTCCTGTCAGCTTCCCATCAGGGGTCGGCTTCAGATCGATCGTCGCATTCAAGAGGTAAGTTCGTCCTCCCCCCGGTCTGGGATCGCTGAACGCCACCACGCTCACTGAGTAGATCGGTTTGAGCCGTCCCTGATCGGCCAGAGTGAACGAGACATTCAGCACGTCCCCCTGCGGGACGACCTCCGCCTCATACTTCAGCCCCCACTCGTCCTTGGAAGGCCCCAGGTCATAAAAATGCGACCAACCAAGTCCCGCCATCACCAGGACAGCCACGAGGGCCAGGCCACCCGTCGCCCACCGAGAAATTCGAAAACTCATGTCACGCATACCTGAAAGGGGAATCGCCCGTCGAGTAAGACCGCCACGGCCAGCCCAAGCCTCAAAAAGTAAGACAGTCGCCCGAAAAGCCGCCGCATTGAAGTCACCCGCCCGATTTTGAGCAATATCAAGTTGGGTGCTGGCCCCCCAGAGCACTCTTCAGATCAAGAAAGTGGGTTGAGGTAGAAAAGCATTTTGGACCGGGCGCGCCATACGACCAACGGCTCAGGCCTTGGCACCTGACTGGAACGTGACTTCCATTTCCACTGATCACGACGTTGACAGCGTCGCAGCAGTCGAGATAGACACTATTGAATCACCACTTGGTTTGCCGGTGCTTTGTTCGAACGTGTGGTTCTTACGCCGACAAAACTCTCAGCGCCGCTGAGAGAAATCCATCCAGATGCTGCGACAGTTTTCAAAGACAGCTACCTTGTGCAGTTCTTGACCTACCACTGCCGCACTCCATCGGCAAAGCGAGGACCTGAAATCCTGAGTGATGCACGGGGTACGAGTACTTTCGGTATCAGGTCGAAATCCGAGTCACAACAGTCGACCGGGAAAATACGTCTCAGTCATTTCCTTCCGAATCCTATTCGTCCGTAAGATGGATTCATAAGGTTTCATCGATCGACGAACCTCCAGAATTGGGGAACGGAATGAAGAAGTTCAACCGACTCACTCAGGGTCTCTTCGCTGCAGTCGTCCTCATCGGGTGGACTGCCACGATCCCCGGCCCACTGTCAGCACAGGTGGGAAGCAGTGAACGAGTCACCCAGCCAGATCCGCCCGCTGCGGCACCGAAGGGCTTGCGTGTGTTCTACGCATCGCACAGCTTGATGTGGTACGTTCCGAAACCTCTGGGAGAGATGGCTGAAGCGGCAGGGATTAAGGGTCATCAACTGGTCGGGCTTCAATCCCTCGGTGCATCCCGGACCCTTCAGCACTGGAACCTGGCCGACGACAAGAATGAGGCCAAAAAGGCCCTGAAAACCGGCGAAGTCGATGTGTTCGTGATGTCGCCCATTTCGTTCCCCGATGAAGGGATCCAGAATTTCGTCAAGCTGGGGCTGGAGCATAATCCCCACATGCGATTCATCGTCCAGCTTTCCTGGGGCGGGGGAGACATCGATAATCAGGACTTCCCCAACGGGGCCTTCGACAACGTCGACAAAGAAAAAACAACCGAGCAACTCAAGCGATACAATCAGAGAAACATCAAGGCGGGTGAAGCGCAGGCCGACGCCATCAACGAAAAGTTTGGTAACGGCAAGAAAATTCTTGCCCTCGTCCCCAGCGTTCAAGCGATGGTGACGCTACGAAGCAAAATCGCCGAGCAGCAATGGCCCGGCCTGACCAGGCAAAGTGAGCTATTCGTAGACCCGGTCCACCCGTCCGCGCCACTGGAAGCCCTGAATTCCTATCTCCACTTCGCCGTGCTCTACGAAAAGAGCCCCGTAGGCTTGCCCCTGCCAGACATGCTGAAGAACCCCAAGCGGGAAGCATGGAACGACAAGTTCAACCACGCATTACAAGAACTCGCCTGGGAAACCGTAACCAATTACCCCCATACCCTCGTCGGGGCCACCAAGGAGTGACAAAATCCGGGGAATCGGGATCGCAGAATTGAACGGTTAGCAGCCTGTTAAAATACTCCATACAGACAATGTCTCTGATACACTCGACCGGCCTGGGGAGAAGATCGTATCTGGAGGAGTTGGAGGTGTCGCTGGGAAAGCGTGGATCAGAGAGCAGCGGGAATTCTGACACGAGACGAATCGGCTGCTGACCGGTCGCGCGAAGGGAAAGAGCTCGCAACGTGCTCACAGCGAGAAGGTAGAGCGGAACTTCGCTCACATCTGGCAGACCGGGGGATCTCGCCGGACATGGCTGAGAGGCCTGACCAAGATCAACAAACGTCACCTGATGGCGGCCGCCACTCGGAACCTGGGAATCCTATGCTCAAGATGTGAATGGGCAAACCGAGGCCGCTGCACACGGTCAGGGGGCGTTGGGAGCCATCATTGCAGTGTATCGTTCGCTCCAAACCCCTTGGCCTGCCGGTGATTTCCGTACCAGTTGTAATAAGAGTCAGGTCTGTAGGGGGCTGAACGTGTGGGCCTGGAGCGGAGGCGCAGGCGTCTTCGCCGGAGCCGTAGCGGAAGGACCGCACGTTCGCGCGAACTCCGCCGGGGTCTGATACCCACGCGAACTGTGAGGTCGCACTTCGTTGTACTGACGTCGCCACGACAGGCCCAGGCTCGTCGCTGAACGCAGTGATTCAAACACTTCGCAGGCCAGAAACTCATCCCGCACCTTCGAATGAAAACTCTCCGCGTAGCCATTCTCCCACGGTGAACCAGGCTCGATGTACAGCGGCCCCACCGATGACCGCTCCCGCCAATTCCGCAACGCTTTGGCAATAAACTCCGGTCCGTTGTCACTCCGGATATGTGCCGGTACACCGTGAGCCACAAACAGGCCGCGCAACACCTCGATGATGTCCTCGCTTGTCATCCGGCGAGCCACCTTCAAACACAAACATTCGCGAGTGAATTCATCGACCACGCTCAACCACTTCAGGCTGGTCCCGTTCGACGTTCGATCGAAGATGAAATCCCACGCCCAGACATGGTTCTTCCGCTCCACACGAACGCGATTGCAGCGATTCACACTGGCACCGAGACGTCGCTTCTTTCGTGGCTTTTTTCTGCACCTTGAGACCTTCGCGACGCCACAGCCGATACACACGATCAAACCCGGCTTCAAACCCTACCCGCTGCAACAGAACCGTGATCCGGCGATACCCGAAACGCGGGTGCTGAAGAACCAACTCGTGAATCCGGGATAACAGCCGCCCTTCGTCACAAGAGGGTTGCCGTTCATAACGGTGACTACTGCGCGGCTGGCTCAACACACGGCACGCGCGACGTTCACTGACCGAAAACGAGCTCTCCAGATGGTCCACAGCTTCACGCTTGCGGGAAGGGCTCACCAGTTTCCCGAGGCGATCTCTTTCAGCATCGTCTTGTCCAACTCCGCTTCAGCCAGAAGCTTCTTCAGCCGCGCGTTCTCTGTTTCCAGCTCCTTCAGACGCTTCGCTTCGTCTGAACTCATACCGCCGTACTTGCTCCGCCAACGGTAGTAAGTCTGCTCGCTGATCCCGAGGTGTTGAACCAACTCCGAAACCGACTTACCTGACTTTAGCATCGCATCACAATCACGCAGCTTCTCCACGATCTGAGCCGCGCTGTGACGTTTTCCAACACCTTTCGGCATCTCCAATCTCCTTGCCTTAATTCGGCAAAAAGACTCTCATTACTGGTGGTACATTTCAACCATGGCAGACCACCCTCACTGCAGTGATCAGAAGCGACGTTGCGCCATACAGGCCGCTTGCCTGGCATTCTGAACCGGTCAGTGGCAATTTCTCGGCAGCGTGAAAATGACAGCGACAATCCCATATTCACGGAATGTTCAACAGGCTGTTAGGCATCCAACGATCCTTTCTGACGAATCCAGTTTAAGATGTTGAACTGTCCTTGAAATCGTCAGCGACCTCATGGTCGCGATGGCTCCGAGGCCAAAGAAATCTATCCTCCCGCGTAAGTTGCAGCGGCTTTGAAAAATCGCATACTCTGATTGAACGAGCACGAATCAACTAACAACACAACAGGCCAAGACTTGAAATTTGTTCGTGTCGGTAGATTCCAATATGTCGAAAAGATCTGCAATCCCGCGCTTCTATCACGATGTTCGGATGCCTCTCTCTGAACAGCACGAAGCCAGAACGTCCTGGTAGAAGCCGACTAATTCTAGCCACGCCGGAATTAACCATTTATGGGTAATTGCGCTCAGCCACAACGAAACCATTTCATGCCTCATGTCGACCAACTTCGGAACGCGTTGTGGGCCATTCTTGATCGACTTGATCCCGATGAGGCAAAGCGGGAGCGTTCCTCTAGTGTTGTACGTCTCTTAGAGACGCTTCGCCTTTATGGGCCGTCTTCGAGAATCAATCGGCTTGCAAACAATCTTACGAGTGAGACGGTTGCCGAACTGAACTCTTGGCTCAGTGAACTTGGACTGGCAGCGGTTGATGAATTGCCGCTTTTGCCAGAGCCGCCAAAGGTTCCCGATTCCTACTCGATCGTTACAGAGCCATCTTCGTCACTCCCTCCTCTGCCGCTGTCATGGCCTGAATTCGTCGTAGGCGTTCGTGAACGATTACAGTCGGGAAACGGATCGTTGCCGCCTTTCTCCCGTTGGACACTGCCGCAGCATCGTTGGTCATCGCGATGGGTCGATGCCTACGCTGTGGTCGGGGCCGACGAGCAGGATTTGAATTTTGGGTTCGTGCTGATTCCATCTGATGATGCAGCAACTTCGACCGAAGCAGAGAAATGCTGGAAAAAGCGGATTGAAACAGCTCAGTATCTTCAGAGAACGACGGTATCTTCGCAGGTCGCTCGTGTTTTGCTGCACATGGAAGATGAGGCCGCCTGCGGCATTGCATTTTTGCAACCCGAGGTCACGAGGCGAACACTGGCAGATCGCGTTCGGGGCGGCGAATGCCTCTCACCTCGCGAATGTGTTGAACTGGGCATATCGCTCTGTGGCATACTTGACGCGCTCAATGCACACGGTATCCATGTCTTGGACCTTTCCCCTTCTTGGATTGCGTTCGATTGGAGTCCGGGACAGCGATTCACGCAGTTACTTGATCCTACGGCCGTGATTCCCGGTCGTGGGTTACTTCCGGAATGGCGTGGAGTTGAGCTCGGGTTGGCGGACGCGGCGGACTTGTCCAAGCCGGAACCGTCACAAGTGTTCTTAGTTGGAGCGATCGTTCTCGCGTTAATGGGCGAAACAGTTGATGACCTTGTCTCTGCACAGTTCCCAGACGGCCGCTCGGCCACTCTTGCCTATCTAAGCGGCTGTCGCCATCTCGCTGACAGTCACGCGAGCTCCATCACAGTACCGTTCGCAGCCGACCTTACGCGGAAAGCGGCGCATCTCCATGAAGAGATCGGCTTACAAGCAGTCGTCGAGGCCCTTCAATGGAGCGTCGCAGAACGCCCAAACGACCGCTTCGACACGTTGCTAAAATTCGCTGCTGCAATGCGAAAAACTGTGCGTTCGTGATGTTGACGCCGCACAAAAACAAAATCTTGCCGAAATGCATGCTATCTTTCCACTTCCATTTTGCGACGGAGAGCGATCCAACGATCGTCAGTTTCAACCCAATGAACTCCGGTTGGCTCAACGATCCATGCTCTGCGACCTGCTTGAATAGCGCGCGGAAGTGACCAGTTTGAACGCGACGTCTCGTGGCCTTGCTTCCGCTTCGGGGGAACAGAAAGGTGCAGGAGTTGGTCTCCAAACTTGAGGTTCATCTCGGCCTCTCCGTCCCAGGAAACTGACAGAGAATTGCGGTCTTTTCGTTGCTGAAACTCCACTTTTCCAAGTTGGCTGACTTGCATCACTGGACCGTTGGGTGTGAACCGAACAACTTCAACTGCCCGCTCCGTTGAGATCAGTAGAGTGCTACCGTCATCAGGATTCTGGGCAACTGACAGCACGCTATCGAAAGACAGTTGACCGCCATTAGAAAAGATGTCGTCGCCTTTGATGTGGTCCACCTGCCGGCCCTGGATGGTTGCAACGGGACGTTCCAAAACGAGTTCCTGATCATTGTTCCGAAAAACTCGCCAGTCGTCGTCTTCGCCAATATAAAGGCTATCGACAGCCTCCGACTCGCAAGAGCCGAGATGAAGCAATTGATCGACATGAATTGCTCTGTCGTTCGCATGGTCCGATACAAGGACCAAATCGCCTTTCGGTGAACCGAGTACTCGTAGGTTGCCGTTCGCAAGAATCGCCCGCACTTCTTCACCCGCCTCCAGAAATGCTCCATGCTCGTCGAGCCATTGCACTCCAGCGGGCAGCACCAATGCCGGATGCGCCTTGAAGTTGCCAAGCAGTTGGACGCGATCGATCAGAAGAGCACCGAGGGGTTTCTGACCCGCGGAGGTCGCATCGCCGAGCAAGATGGGACGATCTTTTGAGTCCGTGGCCTGCAACGAAACTGGTCGATCGCGTCCTGACTGCTGGACTTGCCAGTCAGCGATTCTCTGAATGCCAGATTCCTCGCCAGGTGGAGTGAATCGCGGTCCTTCCGAGTTGCCTTCCACGCAAACGACGATTTGTGAATCGGTCTGTCCGTAAATGATGTGGCCCGCATGACGAAACATGGATGGCCGTTCGACGTTACTCAAGGGCCAGTGAAGCCGTGAGTACCCTCGTCCCGTCAATTCGAGCTGTCGAATTCCCAGACCATCTTGGCAAGCGAGCGCGTTGTCGCTTAGCCAAAGTGCAACATCTACCCGTGAACCGGGAAAGCCCGTACTTGCCCATGAGTCCAATACCTGCCAGTCGTCCTGACCTTGTACTTGCGAAACAATATCGAAGTGGCCGTCTTGAAATGAACGTCGAACAGCGAAGGCATCGGTTGTGATAGCAGTTTCGTTGTCGGGTAGATCGACAGGAACGACCTGCGGAAGTCCGTTGTCTTGCTCTCGCAGTTCGACGACAGACTCTTCATCGCTCATCGCTTGCCTGGCAAAAACGCGATTTCCCTGTCGCCAAAATGCAGTGATCCTCGCATTTGTCGTGACAAGTCCAAAAAGACGGCCTGTTCGGTCCCAGACTCCGAGCGAGGTTCCCTCTTCATTTAGTACCAGTAGTCGTTGATCACGTTCGAGAACTCCACGCGGATTCTCGAATGGTGTTTTCCACCGTGTGCCATCACGAAGCACTTCAAAGTCTAATAGTGCCGGACTGCGCTGCTGAAGTCTCAATGCAAGCGTTAAATCTGTTCGTTGGACGGAGGCTACCGCTGAAGAGGCTGCGTCGTACCGACCGTCTGGAGAAAATACGCCCAGCATCGGGTCGGCCATGTTCGGCATCACCTCCCGTGCGAGGAGTGTGCACCGGCCAGTTTCGAGATCTAGGCCGGGGGCTGTTTGGGGGCCAAACGGAAGCTCGCCTTCCTTGGCAAAGTCTACTATCGAATTTGCGAGGGATCGACTCCAGAGTTGACTACGAAAAGCGAATCGTATTCGGTCATCTCGTAATTCCAATGGGCGAACTTCGGCAGGATTGTCGATAGGGAATCCACTTTCGGTCAGCGACCCAAGCACGGCATCAGCCGAGGTGGCGGACTTCGAGGCGGCAAATTCAAACTGCCAAGATCGATCCTGCTGTGTCCACCGCAACCATCGATCCTTGCGCAACTCGATGGCAACGTGGCGATCATAGTCCGGCGACGTGTTGGGGCTGGCGATCGGCGCGGTCGAGAACAGAGGAGACTTACCCTCTCGCAGTGATTGGCCATCGAAGCTCCAATTTCCATGTTTCGATGCCAACTGGACCTGCAAACCATCTTTGTCCCAAGACAAGAGTTTTTCGGCTTGATGATGCGGCAGCCGCCCGTCAACTAGCTTCATTGGCAAGGCCGCCGATGAGTCGACTTCGGACATAAGCCTGTAGACTCCATCGTCGCCACCACGCTTTGGGACTCGGATACGCGATTCAAGAAGCTCAATCTCGGCGGAAACGCGGGGAGGCACGTCTTCGGTGGGGACGGCCACAATCTGACCTTGTCGCCACGACAGCCAGTCACCAGACGCCGATGTGAAAACAATATCACCATTCGGTCCCTGTCGGATTTTCGGTGCGCCATCCGATTCTGTCGCTTCCGTCACAACATCGGACGCAAGAGCAAATCCAGCCTTGCCGTTCAGAAGCGGGATAGGTTGGTTACTCCAATTCAACACTTTGTGGTCTGGACTGAATTTCCACCTTGATGGTTCGCCAACGGTTGCTTGCCACTCTGGGGCCGTCGGGGTCCACTGACCATCGTGCAGGCTATACCAGTTGCTGTCAGTTGTTTGAACGACTAACTCACCTCGCCAAGTCCGTAAGGAGCGAATCTCACCTGGCGTTGCGAACAGTTCTGGCATACCGAGCGCCATGTCCCGTCCCCAACGCTGTCGGACGAGCACACGCGGCTGAGCCGTCCTGAGAAAGAGCTCCGTGCCGCCCGCAGAAAGGACTGAAGTCGCACCGAGAACGGTGTCCACGGCGAGACGTCCCGACACGAGATCGATTCGCTTTCCATCGATCTGCACTTCCCAGCTATCGTCGCGAGGCACGAACTGGAACGAACCACTCCGGAATTCCACGGGCTTCAGAGCTGGCGAAAACTTGCTAACCAACCGCATTTGGAGAAGCCGAGAGTCGGCAATTGGTGGACAGACCACCTCGCGTCCATCGGCGGCACGGCCCAAGTGCAGCCACGGTTGCTTGTCATCCTCAATGGCTTTCAATCCGACTGGAGTATCAACATTCAACCCTGAACTAGTCATGTGAATCGGCATGGTCGATTTCGAGCTGCCATCAGAGATCACTAGCGACATTATGTGGGACGACCTTTTAGTCGTTTTGTCCGTTGTTCGTTCCCAAGCGATTGGCCCCCATTGCCCGCTTCGCTGTGCGGGGGAATCGATAGTCGCAACGTCCTGGTTGACCACGTCTACTTTGCCATCAGGAAGAATGCGTGCGAACGGGGCGCTTTTTTCGTCAAGCAATACCAAGGCTGAGTTGTCTTCGGCCGTTAGCGCCATTCTCCGCGCACGTGATGTGCGAACAGAAGTTGGTTGTGCGACGAATTGTCGAGTCAGCGTCCCGTCAGAATCGGTCCATCGCCAAAGTTGTCCAAACTGGTCGAGCGAGAAGAATTCGCTTTTCTTGAAAGGGAGAGCATCGACCCAGGCATCACAAGCGAACTTCATCCCGTCAACTACGATGCGCCCGAACCGAATTTGGCCGTCTTTGCTGCGAAGTTCACCATCAATCAGCGCAAAGCCGCCCAATCCTTCAGGCGGAGCGGTAGAAATGTTGTTTTTGATCGGCAGCGAAATGCGTTGACCATCACGCATCTCCAACGGCACAACGTTTCTGAGGTCGGAGTTAATACTCTTCGCTGCAATCTTCAGAACCGCGTGATCGGCAAACCAGCCGTCTTGATCCAGGCGCCGTCCCATAACTGGCAACATACCAGTACGACCGTACTGCAGTGGCAGTTGGGAAGATTTGTTAAGCAGGTCCGTCGTCGCGATATTCTCGAAACGCGGATTGTCATCGCTCAGCGAAAGCACCGTGACTCTGTTATTTCCTGTTCCGGGTTGTTCCAGTACTCCGTCACCCATTTTCACCGTTAGCAACTGCCGGGTGCGATCGACAACGAACTGGAATTCCGTCACTCTGGAAAGCTGCCCTCGATCTTCCTCCGACAACAAAGATCCGATATCCTTGCCGTCACGGAGACGATAGATCGACACACCGGGTTCAGGTTTCATTGTTCGTCGAATGGTGACAACTTCCTCACCGAGGACTCCGAGACCATCGAACATTTCTGTTCCGACCTTAGTCTCGCCAGAAGTTGCGTTGATGCGAACCAAACAGTTTCCCGAATCGAGAAATAGAAACTCTCCGCTCTGGGTAAAAACCTGCAACTTCGTGAGCAATGGTGGAAGTTTGATCTCAGCCAAACGGGTCGCCGATTGGTCCGCACGAACCACAAATATCTCTGAACTCTTCCCCGCTGCGTCGCTCGTCCGAACCAATGCGGCCTTGAGAGACTTTGATTCGACGACAAACGAACGCTCAGGAGCAAAGGGGACGCTCAAACGGTTGTACTGCCCTATAAGTTCTGTTGAACCGTCAAGGTGCTGCTTCACAATTCGGACCACATTGTTTCCGTCTCGAATCAGGCCAATAAAGCCATTGTCCAAGAACCAGGCGGTACCGGGCACATTCCAGATATCTTGTAACTGCCCACTCGGCTTCAATGTCATCACGTCTGCCCCGGCGGCTGTCTGACGCTTCGCGATAATCAATTCCCCCATCTGCCCAAGTGCCTCCCACCCAGCACCGAGTTTGGGCAGTGTGGACCAGCCACCTTCTATAACATCGTATGCAACAATTACGCCTTGATCCGTTCGACAGAAGAGCTTTCGGCTATCTGCAGCAGCGATTCGATTTGTGGCGTTCGATGCCAAGCGGCTAAGCAAAGTAACGGATTTCTGGTAGACCTTTGCGTCATCGCCTAGGTGCTCAATACTCAATGTTCCATTTGCACTTCTCCAAGTCAGAACACTGTCGGCACCTCCTCTAGCTCCCTCAAATGCTGAGGCCAGAAGATTTAACTTGGCTCCCAGAGCGATCAGCTGTTTCGGGGTATTCGGTGACTTTCGTATCGCTGCTGCTTGCGTTCCGACTCGGACTAATTCATTGACGTTCGATAACTGCTGTGCAACTCCACCCTCTTTGACGCGGTATTCAAAAGCAGTCGAACCTGCGTGAACCCACAATGAATTGTCATCACCGGCTAAGACTTGTGTCACCTGCAAAGCCGCGTCAGCAGACCGCTGTTTCAATGGCAATCGAATCAGGATTTGATCCTTGCCTTGGGCATCAATGTGCCTCAGTGATCCGGTATCGTCGAACCAAGCCAAACCGTTGGAATACTCGACCACACGACTCGCGTTTTTTTCCAAAAGCCGCAGGGCAATTGGATTTGAATCGACTCGGTAAACCGAATCTTGCTGTTTTGCCGAAGACGAAATGATGAATACCTGTTTCGCGATGATCGCGAAACGCCATTCGGATGGCAGTTCATTTGCATTTGCCAATTGTCGTATGCGACGCTTGGCCGCTTCATAGATCAATAACTCTCCAAACTTACCTTGCAGAACAAAATGCCCGTCGGAAAGGGGAGCAGCCTGAGTCACTTTATTGCCAAGAAGACTTTCCGCATCAAACAATCCTGTGTTAGCACCATTCACTGGCTTGAGACGGGTCACGCCATTTTTTGTGTCTGAAATCCACAAAGTTGAATCTGGAGCCAAGACAACTTCGGTTCCGGGATCGCCCAACTTGGTCAGCTTCGGAGCAGCGCCGACTGTCAACAGAAATGGTTGAGTCTTCTTCCAAGCGATTCGGTGTGGCCCCAGTTTTTCAAAGCGATCAATCAAGTCTCCGTTCAAGACCGGAATACTGCGTCGCTGATTGGGATCTCGCCAAACGGCGCCGCTAGGTCCGGCAATAAAGAGGTCGTCGCCATCACTGAGTGCTGCAATCACGTGGTCACCGATCTGAACTGCGGGACTCCTTCCTCCAGCCAGTATTTCTGATCGGAGTCCTTGGCGGTCCAGAACTTCGAGCCGGCCAGTCTTGATGTCAGCCGCTGCGATAGCAGTGTCCAACCGCTCGACTTGATGCGCGAATACGCCTAATTCTTGGGTGCGTCCTTGAGTATGCCGAAGCACCTTGCCGTCATCCGAAACTAATAGTAGTGCCCCGTCGCTCGTCGTCTCCAAATCACGATAGGGTACGCCCTCTTTGAGTTGGTCCTCAACACGCCATTGCAATGTGTCTTTGGTCGCTGATAGCAATCGACCAGTTGTATCGATTGAGTAAATCCGGTCGGCAAGTGCCAATCTTCTAAGCTTGGCGTCACCAACAGCGGAAGACTTCTCATGAACCAGCGTTTTGATGACTCGATCAGGTGTTGCAACTGCAACATGACCGTCCGAGAACAGTAAGCCCAGCGAATTGCCTGCGCCGCGAGCCTCTGCAATCTCGCTGTTCGCGACGATATCTGCTTGGTCGCCTTTGACCAGGATTGCTTGTGAAATCGTTTTGCCGTTTTCGATCTTTATCGCCCAAATGTGCTCGCAGACGCCTTGCTCATTTTCTGTACTGATGAAACTCCAATTGGTGGCCGCCGCAGTTACCAGCGCCCTCCATTTTCGACTTGTCAGGTCATATTGAGCCAACCCGCCTGCATGACCGACAACAACGCACACGGGAGATTTCTGTGGGTTTGCTCCTCGCATCGCAGCGATGGCCGTTATTGGAAATCGCAAGATGGATGGCGGAGTTGTCCAAAGTGCTTCGACAAGGACTGGCCCCTGAGCGGTTAACGCAATTCGTTTCAAACCTTCGGAATCTTGTCCAAAGGTCGCTCCAACAGCCGGAACGATTTCAGTTCCTCCTGCTAAACTCTTCTCGACCTTTTTCCAACCCGAAGTGTCGCGCCAAAGCAATTGACCAGATTGGTCCGTTGCTAACTGAGGTCCAATCCTCCCCCCGTCCTGAAGTCGTGTCAAAGAGGCGATTTGCAAAGGCTTTTCAACCGGTAGTGGCACCCATTCGACGAGTGATCGCTTTTCGGAACCTGCCCCGTTCTCACGATTCTGCAAGCTCGAAGCCTTCAGTCTCCACGGCACGCCCAGAGTGCTGCCAGGTTCCGCCATCAATATATCAATGCCGTCTGGTTCGGTTGCAACCTTGACGGGTTCGAGGTTGACCGATGGCGCGATCTTAGACGGTTCAAAAAGAATCTTTGCTGGAAGTGCATTCTCCTCATCCAGTCGGGAGGGCAACACCACTTCGACAAGACGGCTCTGCTCATCGACTGCGACCAATTTTCCATCATCCGAATCGACGCTCCGTAGTGGGCCGATCGGTGCGCCGACTCTATCGACCAGTTGTGTTCCGGAAGAAGTTGTCAGTCCGTGGCGACTCAGATCGTAGGTCAAAATACGACCGCGATCCGTCAAGAGGTCGAACCGTTTCTCAGCTTGCTGGTGCCGCAAGGAAAGTATCCGAGCTCCGCCAAACACGTTTTCATCTGGCATCACCGATTGTTGGACAACCGTCGCGCTTTCCAGGCCATCCGAAATCGCATCGATCGACTCAATGGCCAATCGGCGTTGAGTTCCATTTAATGTTTCGAGCAAACAGACAAGCTTCTGGCCGCGATGGTCGATCGAGCAAATGCGTTCACCTGGCGTCAAAATCTGTTCGGCCTTCAATGTTGCTTGATCAACCGATTCAGGAAGTTCGAGAGACGCTCGAAAGCACCAGAGACCGCCGTTGCGACCTGGCACGGCCAGCACATGTTCCTGACGAACTGTGTCAAACCAAGCCGCGGGCGTTCCGTCGTGATCTCCCAATCTTAGGTCAGGACTTCGCGGCACATTGCCAGCCCCCAATTGAACCCGCCTCCATGGACGACTCGGCAAGATTCCTTGACTGGGCAGTATTCGTGCTCGAATGCTACGGATCTCTCCGCTCGCTGCGCGATCCGTCAACCAAAGCGCCGGCGGATCACCAGCCCCAACAATCGCATATCGAACCGCGCCAAGATCAAGCCCCGTATCTCCATCAATTCGCAACTTCCATCGCTTGTCGTCGTATTGGTAAAGCCTACCTGTCTCGGTGCTCGCCCAAAGTCGGTCTGCTCCAGTCGCCAGATGTTTGATCGTTTCAGTCGGTAGGGCATTTCCAGTGATGTCTTGGGTTGAATACCTCCCATCATCACGCAGGGATAATTCCAAGACGCGAGTGGATGGTTGATCATGTTCTCCAGCGGCGACCCAAAGCCTGTTGGCGTCTGTCGGTGAACTCGCGACCGCCACAATCCGTCCATGGATTGGTGGCCCCTGATTATCGTGAATGAGTTCTGTCAACTCGCGTTGTGCAGTGCGATACCTAAGAACTCGCGAACCAGCCAACAACACCTTGTCGGCTCCGTTTGCTCCGATGAAGGAAATCTCCTTGGCACTCAGGCCGCTCACTCCTTGCGGCGAAATCAGCCTTTTCCAACCGTTTGTGCTTTGCACATCCAATCCGGAGGCCGTAGCCTTTGCCCCGTCTGCGGTGAGCACCGCGATCCGACCCTCCTCCGACACTGCAACGTCGGTCAGAAAATTCGTTGATGGTCCGCCGTTATCGGGTCTCTCCGTGCGAATGCGAAAGGTGTGAGTATCAACGTGGTGCAGTCCACCACCCAATGAAGTGATCAAAAGACTCCGATCGTTCGGATTGATTGCGACGGATGTCAGTGGATGCTCATGGTAGTCAATCTGACGATGTAGGTCGGCCAACGGCTTGAGAGCCTGTCCGAATGGAACCCAAGTCGTTACCAAAATTGCGGCAAATATCGTAATGGCCAGAAGCGAAGCCGTCGCAAACCCTCGGCCTGGGCCAGGATCGAAGAGTGGTCGTGCGATTGCAGGAAGACCGCGCGTGCCGCGCCGGGGAGGTATCCGGGTCACGTTAAACCGCGATGCCGAGATGTTTGTGATGGCTCGACTACAAAGCGGTGCGTCAGCAATTACAGCTGAGTGCTCGCACTGAGCGTATCGAGCGAAGATGTCGGATGCTTCGAGCGACACTTCATGTCGCAGAATCTGTTGCTCTGCCCGCAACCGAATTCTTTCCAGGGTCGGATGCATCCACTCGACGACACCTCCAGACACCATTTCATCAACCAACCCCAGCGCCCAAGTCGCGTGCTCAAGGTCCACCAGAAGATCAGCCAACAAAAGCGCCGCGAGCTGTTCCGAGAGGTTCGGGTTTCCGGCCACCTTCTCGGAGACACGACGAATCAAGGCGAATCTTGGATTTTCGCTTCGGGCGGCCCGTACCATTTCAAATAGGATGGGAATGGGAGAGGAGAGTCGCTCGACTCCCAATAGCAACTCGGCGCGTGCTTTGCTAAATTCTTTTTGCTGAATACGTTCAGCGAATCGAATCAAATCCCATACGGCAAGAAACCGGCGCATCCAGGTGGATTCGCTGACTTGATCGCTCAATGCAGTCTCATCCATGATTGCTACGAGTTCCAAGTACGCTGCTCCGGCCGCAGCAGCTCGGTCTGCCTGATCGGCTATTGGGGGCGTTCCCGCCGCTTCCATGTCGAGTAGCCGACGTAGTCGGCTACTTTCATAGTCGATTCCGTCTTCAATTGCTTTCTCGATCGCACAGCTTCGCGACGGCCCGATGCGAAGAGAACAACGCGCCCAGTTATAGGTCTGAAACAGCCAGTGCCACCAATGATGCTGGTCACGACAAAGGTGCCCTCGCTCTGGACCAAGCATGATAGCGCGAGCCAACCTTAGAAGGGCGCTTGCACGAGGCTCGCGACGAAGGTCCCGTCGAGCTAGGAACCGCAGCAACGACGGACCAAGCAAGGCTTTTCCCAAGATCACGGCCGGAATCATCGCCACCAGGACGGTAAAGTACTGGTCGTTCCGCGACAGCAAGTCAGTGTGAAATAGAGCAAACCATAACCACCAGATCGTTCCGCCGCAGAGCACTCCTAAACCGAGCGGCAATACGCCGAGGCCTGACCGCAACGGTGCCGCAAAGACGAGAATGATTGCGACGTCAGCCACAAGTACAGCAGACCAACCATGAAGCAAATCTGTTGCGGCCCAATCGCAAAAACCGGGTAAGAACGACACGGCGTGGAGACAAGTCACCCCTGTCGCGACGGCAAACACGCCGCAAGCACGAGAAGTCCAAGTTGGTGTCTGTTGCGTTCGCATCTATGTCGATTGCTCCGATTGCTGTCGTCGTGCGATGGCACGGAGGCGATCAAGTATTCCTCCCCCCTCGTCGCGGAGTGTTTCCATTCGCTGCTGAGATGCGGAAATAGTTTGAACGGACAAACTGAGGTGTGCCGCCGCGTTCCCTCCAGCGCCAATCTGGTCTCTCACATCGCGACATCGCCGTTCGGTCGCGAGAGTGTCGCCTTCAACATCTCCCCGCATCGCTTCCAGTTGCCGTTCAACGCTCACAACGTCGGATTCAAGTTTTTGCTCTTGAGCACGATGCTCGCGATGTGTGTCGCGTGCCAGGCGATGGAGTGCAGTCTCGGTTCGTGTCGCTACGTCTATGGCAGCCGTCTCCGAACGAATCCGTTCAAGAAGCGTCTGTGTCTCCGACGCTTTTTGCTCAACAGCCTCGACCTTTTCTCTTACGGCAACAAGCCTCGACTCCGCATCGACAGAGCATGGTTCAACAATTCCGGTGATTGACAGTTTGGGGAAGATCATGTCTTACGTCCCCCAAAGAGAAACGAGAACCAACCTCGACGTTGCTCAATGCCCAAATGCCGTTTCAGTTCCGCCGTTTTTTTTTCGATTCGCCGAACGCTCCGGTTTACATTTGCTCGTCGCTTCTCGGGATGTGTTTCAATCACTGCAACAATGTCCCGGTCAATTTCTCGCTGAGTTTCCTTCAGTTTTTCCAGAACAACTTCGCCACCCTCAAGGGACGGCTGTTTACTCAGTTCAACTGCGACTTCTCGAAGCTTGTCCTTAATCGCTTGCGCGTCCGCAAGAACCGAAGCCGTCGTTTGAAACGCTTCTCGGGTGCCGGCAGCTTGTAACTTTGTACTTTCGATGCGGTCTTCATACCCATAGTCGGCCAGTTCGATAAGGCGAGTCGCCAGCATTGTGTTCTCAACCTGAAGTTCTTCCAGCCGCTGTTTCTGAACCATCAAAGCTCGCACCTTGGCGCGTGCCTCAGCCAATTTCTGCTCCCATTGCTGAGCCTCTTGAGCTGCCGCCTGACATCTTTCATCGATTCCTAATGCAATCAATTCATTAAGTTTTTTTTGGGCGGTCTCGGCTTGACGTTCGAGCTTGGGCAGTTCGTCGGACTCTAGTTGCCGTAACCGGATCGCTTCCGCCTCGGCCGAGATAATCGCATCAAGCAATTCCGTACGGTGCTCACTCATTGTTTGAAGTCGTTGCTCCAGGTCTACTCGCTGCTTGCGGACTTCGAGTATTTCCACTTCGACGTTCTCTAGTTCGCGACGTCGTTCCTGCAATTCAACGTCCTGCTCTTTTAATGCCGCAAGTTCCTGAATTGCAGCGGCGACTTTTTCTTCTAGCTGGGCCGCTTGTGGCTTCATCTCTGCCAGACGTTGTTCCACTCCAAGAGCCTGTAATTCCGACAATCGTTGTTGGGCCTGAGTGACTCGCGACTGTGCCACCGGCAGTTCGTGAGTTTCGAGTAGCGTCAGTCGGGCTGATTTGCCTTGAAGCGTCTGCAATTCTGCTTCGAGTCCTGTCAATTCCTGCTGTCGGCGACTGATGGTGGTGTCGAGGCTCTTTGATTTCAGTGTCTTGACTTCGCGCCGGATGGTCTGAAGTTGTTTTACGAGTGCCTTGACTTGGTTCTCAAGTTCACGAAGTACTCGTTCCTGTTCTTGGGCTTCCTTCAACTCGCTTTGAACTTGCTCGTTTTGTTGTCTCACCACCTCATAACTGTGGTCGATATTCCGACCTCGAATCTCGATGAGCAGGCGATCGGCCTCTTTCTTTCGCTTTTCGGTCTCTGGAATCGTGACCGTTTCCAGTATGTTTAGCCGGGCTGTTTCCTGATTTGCCTCGCGCTCTCGTCGCTCAGCGCTCTCGAGGCGGCTTTCCAGTGATTGACGACGTTGCTCCACTCTCGCTGCGAGCGAGGCAACTTGTTGTTCTCTGGCCCGCACTTGCGCGTCAAATGCGTTGACCTCTTGCTCTCGGGCCACGACACATTGCTCTTCTGTGACCACTCGTCGCTCTCGTTCGCGAGCATCTTGGAAACGCAACTCTGCGCGTTGAGCTCGCTCATTGATTGCGTTCAGAGCAGTTTGTGCTGCTTGCTGCCCTTCAACCAACGCCTGTTGCAAATCGGCTTCGGCGTTTCCAAGTGCCTCCGTGGCCTGTGCAAGCTGTTCCCGTAACGCCTCGACTTGCTGTCGGTTTGAATTGGCTTCTGTGACAACCGTGGCAACTACCTGCTGCGCATCTTGTTCTAGTGTTTGTAGGTTAGAGGCGACTTGGGCCAATGCTTGTCGGCGCGACTCGATCGCCATCAGCCACTCGTATCGTGGCCCCGCGACTTGATTCAACAACCGCGACACTCGCCGGGCGAATTCGTTCAATTCTTGTGGCAGTTCCGTGACCAATTGACTAGCCGAGCCTGTGATCTGTTGGGCAGGACCGAGCCGACTGCCAAGACGTTCAAGTTCATGGTCAATTCCTTCGGCGAGTTGCCTCAGCTCATTGATGAGGTTGGTCGTCATTTCGACAAGTTCTCGCCCCTCTTCAAAACCGAGCTTCTGCCATTTCTCCTCGTATTGCTTGCGATCCGTTGCGAGATCAACACGCCCGACATCGATCACTTGGCGGAGGGGCTCACGGTTCATCTCACCAAGCACGACCCGTAAGAGTCGATGCAGAGGCTGCCCCTGTTCGAGCACCAGCACTCGCCAATGACCGTCATCTCCAAACGGCTCCACTAGTGCGAACCGGCCTTCTCGATGATCAGCCAGGCCGACTTGTTCACTCAGCCTTTTGAGAAAGGGATCATCTGCGTCAATCCCTTGAACCAACCCATCTAAGTTTGGCAAAAACTCGGTTTCTGAGGAGACGAATAGCGGCAGCCCAACCTCATGGAGAGTCTGTGTAAGTTCAAATCGTTCCAACTCCGGCCAGAAATCATCGTCGGCAATGCGAGCATCGGTGAGCAGATAGTGCTCGATCACCGCGTTCGGCCCGTCACCCAAGACTTTACTGAAGTATGTGAAGTCCTCGATTTGCGCCTCGGCTCGATCGAGCAGATTCAGCAGCGCTGGTCCGAACTGACCGCTGCGTGACTCAACTCGATAAACGAGCTTGGCTGCTCGCTCCGTTCCGCGACGTCGTGTCGTTCGACGCAGACGAAGTGAAACCTCGACTCGCGATGAGCCACCGATCAGAACTTCCACCGCAGGATTGTCCCACTCTTCCAATTTCACGGCCCGGATGAGCGGCAGGGCTTCGCCCTCGATTTCTTGAAGTGCCTGGTACTGTGCACGGTCATCACGCTTCGGAAGCCAGACGTGCAGTCGGCCGGGTTCGGTCGGCGGCATTAGACTGCGAAACATTGGCAACAACGGAAGCTCCCAACCCGGTGGGATGAAGATATCTTCATCCACTTCGTTCAGCACGAATGGCTGTCCTGGAAGCCCAGACGGAGGCACTTTGAGGCGGCCGTCGAGGGAACGTAGCTCATAAATGACTCCCACGTTCTCGGCCGCACGAGTCCAGACCGACCAGCCGCCCTGATTCGCAAGCTCGTTCATAAGTTCGTTGGCTTGAGCGGCCGATTCACGTCGTGGAATAACAAGGCAGCGGATCGTTCGGTCAGTTTTGGGGCTGCGAACAACCTGGACGCGCCGAAAGAATTGCTGCATCGGCACGCGTTGCGACCAAACTTCTGCACCATCGCGGTCAATCGACTTAGCACTCAATCGTTGGAGCAGTTTTTCGACTCGATTCTTCGGCAACTTTGGTTCAGTGATCTCCAAACCCGCCGACTTTCCCGTGCCTCCATGATAAATAGTCATCCCTTCTAGGGAACACCACGCTTCGTGTGGGGACGACGGAGTTACTGCTCTGACAAACGACAACGCCAGTTGGATCGAAGGAAATTCGAATAATGTCTTGGGCTTCACTTGATCTCCAAATCAGGCGGCACCGGTTCCACACCTAGTGTTTTCAGAATCAACTGGGTGGCCATTGCGGCGGGATCGTCGATGTCCCACGAGAAGTCTAAGACATCGAGACACTCAGTACTCGCACAATCGTCTGAACTGGACCAACCCCAAGTGCCATCACGACGTAGCTCAACTCGAACTCCGCGTTCATTTCTTGCTTGGGTGCGTAGCCACGGGAGCTGATCATCTCGGTCGTGGGATTCACGGCCGACCACCATCCGAATCGCCAGATCGAAATCACCGGCCGGCGCATTGGGTTGTGTTCGCCGGGAATCCGAATGGCATCGAGTCGCGACGAACGCAGACGGACAATTCAACACGAGCGTGTCAAAAGCCTTTTGGATGGATGCACTAAGTTCTTGAACCTCGCGGGACTCCAATACGACTCGATTCCTCGAACTCCAAGAGTTGTGCGCGATCACTCCATGAAGCGACCACTGGAATTCTTCCGCGATCCGCGCGAACTGATGGAAGAGATGGACGACGACCGCTCGGTAATAGGAAATGAGTGGGGGACGCGGCGGATCGCTGAGCCGGTGATCGTTCGGATCATCCACCAATTCAATTTGGAGGTAAACGGTCGGCTCGGTGTGTGCCAACTCGGTGTCAAAGTGGAAACGCTGCAACAGACCTGACTGCGAAGCACGAAGCAGAAAGAGCGTGCGGAAGCCCTCACTCTCGATGATCGGCTGTTGATCCTTATCGCTGCGAAACGCTTCATGGAGCAACAAAAGCTCGGTGGGAGTGAGTCGGCCTAGATTGTCTGGCAGGCCACCAAGGTCGCGCCCAGCAAATTCCCCCGCCGCCGCCAGAATCTTCCGAGGACTGTCCGCATGAAGGATTCGCCCTTGAACCGGCGGTTCTGCCAAGGCCGCACGCTCTGAGCCAGGGACGATCAGCAATTTCTGAAGAAATGGATCGATGGCAATCGTGCGGCGATCATTCGCTGCGTGAGATTCACAGAACGGAACTAAATCATTGAATCTCTGGACTCGTACGGCCTCTGTAATGATCGAACAAACTGGGGCGAATCGCTCGGCAGCTTGTGCATCACCCTGAAGCCTCTGTACTTCAAATAAGACTGCTGAATACGCGTCGAATTGCTCACCAACTCGAAATGCAGAAACATCGACACGCCCCATAAGGTTGAGAGCCAGGCGTCTGGCAATTCTCATCGCAGAGGCATTGCGCATCTCTGCGCGAGCGGCCGTCCCAGATGGCAGGCGTTCGACCGTGACGGAGTGCATCCAAAGCATAAACTCCTTCCAGTTCGACAGATCCGCTCGTAAGCCCGCAAACTGTCCATACCGACGTTCACCCCGCTCCGCAGCGGATCGGAGATCGAACGCGAATTGCGGTGGCAAGAACAACCCTTCGGCAAACAGCGGCTTTAGAAAGCCATCAAACCATTGCTGTGCCCATGCCATGTCGCGAGTCCAAATAGCATGTCCCGCGAGGACTCTGAGTGCTGATTGAAATGGATCATTTAATGTCGCCACCGTCTATACCACTCCGTTATGCTGCAAACCTTGCATGTGTTGTATGACAACGTCGTCCAGCCATTTAGAATCCTGAGGTGAGCGAGCAACATATCGAAAAACTTCGAGATGGCCCTTGCAGTTTGGGTATCCCATATTCGGGTCATCAGATCTGCGCAGCCGGTCCAATGCCGCAGCGAAGAGCCAAAGCTGACCAAAGCTACGATCCGAGAGTCGCGCGCGGTCTCTCACGGCGCGAAATAGCCGCTCGAATTGCTCAAAGCGAGGAGAATTATCGACCGTGTCTGCCAAACGTTGCAGCAATAGCATCCGGGCGAATCGAAAATCATTTGTGCAAGACTCTCGTTTATCGAGTCGTTCTTTCACAGTTGTAGGAACATCCCAAGCGTCCGCCAGTCGTTTCTTTTCTGCGTCCACGGAAAGATTGATTAGCTGTGCCGCTGGGTTCTTTGCGTTCGGTGCTTTTGCCTTTTGACGAGACTCCAACACCGATTGCATCCACGCACGCACTGGAAATCGGTCAAAGAATGCTTCCAAGTCCTGCTCACGCGGGATGTCGTTCGATGCACCGACCAGACCCAGCAGAGGCACATGGATCGCGCCGTCGCCACTGTCGAATCGCTTTTCGTTGATGATCGTGAGCAGGGTATTGAGGATGTGACCGCCGCCACGGAAAACCTCATCCAGAAACGCAATCTCCGCACGTGGGAGTTTTCCGGTCGTCACTTTCTTGATCTTCCCTTTGGCCAACTCGGCCAGGTCAGGCCCACCGAACAATTCCTCTGGCATCGTGTGATTCGTCAGGAGGTATTCAAAGTAGCCCCCGTGAAACAGGGAATCGTTTCCTTCGGCGCCGTTCCGTTCGTCTTCGCCAGAAGCGAGTCCGCAAAGCGATGCAAGCTTCCGAACGACAGCGCTCTTCGCTGTGCCTGGTGGCCCCAGAAGCAAGACAGGTACTCCGCTGATGAACCCAGCAGCCACCGCCTCAATCTCACGATCTCTCGAATGAAACGACCGTCCGACAGCGGCGACGAGTTTCCGCACACGCTCGAAGACTGTTTCGCCAAGGTGTTCCAGTTTATTAAGACCAGCCGTCTGTTCTCCTCGAATTATTGCCGCGAGTTCTTGCTCAACAGCTTTCGGTGGAAGGGCGGCAAACTCTTTTAGATTGCCAATCTTTTGAAGCAACTTCATCGCGGGTGCAGTTCCTCACGTAGACGATCAGTTTGTGTTTCTGAACACTCGTCGTTCCGTGACGGGAGTGCTCACTAAATCACGCAGACTTGCCCGAAGCCACTTCGTCAGCTCTCCAGCTTCTTCACACCGTTGCAGAATCGTAGCGGCTTGCGTCCCAAGTGCCTTCGCACGATTTCGGTGTTCTGCCACGTCATCATGCGACATTCGATCCCCATCCGGCCAGCGTCGCACGGCAGCAATTGTCCATTCCACAACCATGGCCCCGTACCCTTCCGACAGGAGGTCGGACTGGCTGCGCGGCAGCAGCCATCCAGGCAGCGATGTTTCCCCCGCCGCTCCGGCGGCTAACCCATCTTTGCGAGCCCAATGGCGACGCATCCCTCGGTAGGCTCGGCGCTCGAACCAAGCTTGACTCAGAAAGCCCGATGGCAAATCTGCCGCAACACGCTCAGCGTTGCCAGAATCTAAAGCGCTGATCCAACGTGCCAGGGCCAAGACATCCGCCAATTCATGGTGACGCACACTTCGATTCAACGCATCAAGTTCGTTGCACGTGAGCATCAGTCCCAGCAGACTGGCGTCCGCAGACGCAATAACGTGAACCGTTTGTTGCTCAATGTACTCACCAATAAATTCCACGATTCTTGTGACATCATGCCGAGCCTGAAGCATCGCCGCCGCCAAGAGACAACCGACCGCCAAAGCACCGACATCCTGCACATCGCTCACATCTCGATACACACCTCGTTCAGAGATCTTTTCGATCAAGACAACCTTCGCCGCACGACGAACCACCGGCGACTCCAGCAACAGCAACGTCGCCCAGCGCCGACTGCCGGCAGATCCCGACGACAGCAATTGCTCGAACGGCTGTCCGACTGTTTCGACAATTCCCTTCCGGCTGGTCGCGGTCCACTCGGTCACCGAGGCGGCCAGCGATTCCGACATATCGCCAAGTCGACGAGTCCAAGATGCGGTCTCGGCAATTTGTTCCACTAGTGGACCTGATGTTGCAGTGCCTGTCTTCGTTTGAGTTTGCTGCCGCGACATCACGAACCTCCATTGGAGTGGTCGAGCGGCAACTGCTTCCAGATTTTCTGGATTCCTTCAAACAATTTTTGATCCGGTGATTGCTTCAGCTTCTCGATAAGGTCTCGGGTCATTTTGATTCGATCTGGCAGGACGGCATGTTCGGCCTGAAGCACTTCCAACCTCTTCTGACATTCTTGGAGTTCGGCACTGAGCTTTTTGACCGATGCCTCAGCAAGAGTCGCAGCCGAATCCGCGTCACGCACTTGTTGCTCGAACTTTCGTTGTTCCTCGACCATACCTTGAGCAAGTTGAAAGCGTTCTTGCAGCAGACGAATTCGTTCAACCACCGGCCCACGCTCTGCCGCCATCGATTTGAGTTCCGCGGTCAGGAATTCTGCTTTTCGCAGATCTTCATTAAGCCGCAGTCGCTCACGTTGTGACGCCAAGCTCAGTGTTCCAACTTCCCCGGCCTGCCGAGCGATCTCCGCCGAATTCGCCTTGAGTTCTCGGACAAGGTTGGCCAGCGATTCGCTGGACAATCGCGTCTGATTTGCGAGTCGCTCGGCCGCCACCGAAAGTGAAGTTGCTTCCGCGGAAATCTCCGTTCCGTTCGACTTTCGCGGATCATGCGATAGAGGCCCCGCCATGGCAGCGAGCAGTCCCGCGCAGGATTTAGCCCACTCCGAAAGAACAGTATCGGCAGAATCGGGAATCGAACTTGAAGCCTTCGACGCACTGTTCCGATTCGCGGATGCGTCAATCAGCGCGGCTGCCAATTCCAGCGCCGCAGCTTTCACAGGGTCGTCACTTCGCTGACTCTGCGTCGCCAACTTTCTTACGGCGTCAGAGACCGTAATCGGTGCTACATCAGTCCTGTGAGCCATTGCTCCACCCCCCGATTGATGTCTTCGATGGTCGGCCGCGATTGGTCGCGCCACATGGTCTGTGGCAGTTGATGAAGTCGTGAATTCCTGGCTGAGACAATGCGCTGGCCGAGCTCTTCAATGTCGCCGGCATTTCCAAAATGAGGTCGCAAACGCCGCTGGCCAATCGCGGACAGTAATGTGTCACGCACGCCAGGCTTCTCAATGGGCAAGGTTAGGCCTGACTGAGTTCTGACAAACCAACGCTGAAGGATTTCAAGGCACTCCTCATCTGAATAATCCGGAAACGAGATTGTGGCCGGGAATCGTCTCGCCAATCCAGGATTGGTTCCCAAGAAGGCACGCATTGGTTTCAAATAGCCCGCCAAAATAATTGCTGTCTGCACGTTCTCAGGCAGTTCCGTTTGCCCAACGATCGCATCAATTGCTTCCAAGGCGTAGCTATCCATTCCGCCGCAGTCATTTCCCAGAGAGTAAACTTCGTCAATAAATAGTACGCCGCCGCGAGCGTCCGCAATGACCTCGATGACCTTGTCTTTGGTCTGGCCGAGAAATGATCCCTTCAATTCCGTGCCACGAGTTTCCACCCATCGGTCGCTGACCACTGCTCCCACGGCTTTCAAAAGACGAGCAAGTTCCCTCGCTGCGCTGGTCTTTCCGGTGCCCGGATTGCCCAGGAACAACATTCGAGGAGCCTTTGGAGACTGGCCACCGAGTTCAGCCTGCATTTGGACGTCAATTGCAATGTCGCGCATTTGATCTTTAACAGTCGTCATGCCCACGAAGCGATCGTCCAACTCCTGCATGAGTCGCTGGATGTCTTCTGACGTAGCCTGAGACACTCCCAAGTCCTCAAGTCGAACACGCATCCTCTGTGGATCGCCAGTCGCTTCGATTCGCGCTCGTTGGTGATCGAGAACTTCATCAACCAAAGTTTGCAATGAACGCGCATTCGCGAAGTGCGGATCACCGCGCTCTCGACTAATCCGTGGCCTCAAGCCACCATCAAATGTCTCGCGCTCGTCAGAGCGAACGAGATGATCTCTCTTTTCCAATTCGCGATGAAACAAGGCGGCTAATTCATCAACGGAGAACTGCTCAAACACAATTTCGTTAGGAATGCGACTCGCCAGGCCGGGATTACGTTCGAGCAGTCGATTTATTGGATCACGATATCCCGCCATGATTACGAGCGTGTCCGCAAACGTCGGCTGTGTGAGCGTCTGCACAATTTGGTGGATGATTTGCACACCCTGGTCTTGTTCGGCAAGCTGATAGGCTTCGTCGATGAACAGCACGCCCCCCTTGGCCAAGCGGAATTGCTCGGCCACTTGTTCAGCGAATTGGCTGACGTATTGTGAGCCGAAATGGGAAACAGGATTCACCTCTCGAACGCGACCGTGACTCAACAATCCCATCGCGTGGAAAATCTGGCCGACACGCCGAGCAACAGATGTTTTCCCTGTTCCCGGCGGCCCCACGAATCGGCAATGCAAAAAACCTTCGACGAGCGTTCCGCATTCCTCCGCCCGACGAGCGCGCAATGCCGTCTTTTGCAAAAACTCCTTCAGGTTTTTGAGTCCAACAAAATCCGTGTTCAGGTTCGTAAGAAGGTCCTGGACACGGTCGTTGTCATAGCGAGTGGTCTCGGGCACCATTGCCGGAGAGACAGGACCACCACCTTGAGCTGCACGGTTGCGGACAATCTGATCGACGAGATTTCGCACACCACGTCCGTTTCCGAGTCGGTGTCGCTTCAACTCCGCGCCGAGGAACCGTAATGCTGATTGTTCGGCATCTGGCGTTAACACCAATTGACGTTTGACACACTCACGCCGAAAGATCTCGGAAATTTCCTCGAATGAGTAGTCCGGAAAGCGAATCCAGTTGGACTCAGGAATACGCGAGCGGAAGCCTGGATTGACGTTCCATAATCCCTGCATCTGTTCTTCGTAACCGGCGAAGATCACTGTCAGAGTGGCCCTTCGGTCTTCCATGTCCTTCATCAGAGTTTCCAACGCGCCGCGCATCCATTCACCCTCGGCGAATTGATACGCCTCGTCCACAAACAGCACGCCACCTGTGGCTCGATCAATTGCAGATCTCATCTGCTGAATGCAATCCCCGCTGTTGAATGAACTGGCGATGTCTGATCGTGAGATTTCGACAACATTACCGCTGGATCGCAGTCCGCAGGCCCTCAAGAATCGAGCGACAAGTCGAGCAACCACGGTCTTGCCCGTACCCGGATTCCCCAGAAACAGCATGTGGGTTGTGATCGGTTCTGACAATCGGCCTTCCCTAAGCTCGTCCAATTGCTGCTCAGCCAACTGCATCAACGCCGCTACTTGGTCCTTCACAGACTTCAGGCCAACCATCTGATCGAGTTCGCGAAGAACATCTTCGACCGTTTCTTCAACTGTGTTTCTTTCGAGGACACGCTCGATGCGCCGTTGCTCGGGCGGCAACTGACAAATGCTGCGAATTGATTCCCTGAGGTTGTGCAATAACCTGCCTCGTTGCGTCCATTCCGCAACGACGTGCTCCCTTGCTCCAAGTAGTCCTTCTCGGTTCATTGCAAAGTTCAAGAACCCTCGAACCTCAAGAGAGCTAGGGGCCGATAGCGGAATCACTTCTCGAAAATGCTCTGTTTCTTCAATGCGGTCAAGGACGTCCAATATTTCTTCTTGTCGGGCCGGACGAACGACAAAAATTACACGCGACTCAGGATGGCCTTCAGAAACCAAAGCCAGAGCAGCCGCCTGTTTCAGGTGGTCTTTTGCTTGTTCTGTAATCGCGCCAAACCAAAGATCTTCGGGATGTTCAAAGACTGCCAGCACGCGCTCTCGGCCGCGCAAGACACGTTCAAGCTGTCCGAGTAGTATTCGGAGATTGGGACTGGCGACGGCTTCTGTCCGTGCGACTGACTCTGCCATCCCAGTGCCGGGCTGAACGGGCACTCCCTTCGAAGCACCATTTCGTGGGCGCGGCTGAAACTCCTGTTTTGGTGGCTCATCCGCGCGTTCTCTCGTCGTTCCCCGAGCGATTTCCTCGAACCGCTTCTTCATGAGTTCGGTATCGAATCGGGGGGCACCTTGCGAGTTAAATGAGAGAATCAACTCAAAGCCAGAGGCCGATCCCAAACAATGCAAGGCCTCAACAAGCCGTCTGGCGCCAAATGCGTCGCCCAAATAAAAGAGGTCGCCAACGGCCTTTCCAGAAAGGATTGCCAATTTGCGTCCCTGAACCGGCAGGAATAACTCACGAAGTCGATCATTGGTAGGCTGACTCATAGAGGATTTCTAAAACAAACCCGAAGTATGGGCAAATCACCACACGCCCAGCAAAGCAAAATACTCGGTTTATCAATAGACTACCGAAGATACTCTCGCTCCCGTTCAGGCTCTTTGAACTTCACGGGGATTTTGGTTCCCTCATCCGGTCCAGGATGTGTATCTTTTGCCCTCCCCCAGTCCGTGATGTCCAACTCCAATCCCTCATGTACGAGTGACTCAGACAGACCGCTGAGAACGTCGCGGCAGAGTTTTTCCTCTCCTTCAACGACGTTTTCGATCTCAAACTCCGTTCGACCGTCGAGGTGAATGTCCACGCGTATGTTGCCGCGGCCATCTCTGTTTGGAACGTCTGCTCGCACTTGGATGCCAGACAGCGGATCGCCATCTTTCATCAAGCCATATTTCGGAGAGTCATAGTTGCGATCGAAAAGTGCTTGCATGATCGCATCGGCGATCTGCTGGGTTCGTTCAGAGTTCTGACGATTCTGCTCGGCTTCAGCGATCGCACCCGCGCGTTGAGACTTCGCTCGTTCAATCGCCGATCGCGCCCTCCCGATGTTTCCGGCTTCAAGCTGGCATCGCGCCGCTTTGAGTTGCTGCAAACATTCTTCAATAGTTGCTTGTGACGTTACCCACCGACGCACCGCATCCCATCCACCTTCCGGCTCTACTTCCAGCTTGCTGACTTCTTCCTTGAGCGCAGCCAATTCAACTTCTCGTCCCAATCGTTCTTGAACAGCTTGCAGCGATTCTTCTGGTGCTGGTTTCCCAAGAGACGCGTGCCGTGGTTTCAAGACTTGCTCGACTTCTGATCGCCAAAGTTGCAACTCGCGCAACCCGTTTTGAAACCTCTGTACTGCTGGCCGAGCTGCTGAGTTGGCGGCTTCTGCATCGCGATGCGCTCGATTGAGATTCGCTTCGGCAGTTCCAAGATGCGACTCGGAAGCTCGCAGATCTCCGGCCGCTAACGAACCTGATTTCAATTCTTGATCCAGCACCTGACGAGTCACCTGTGCCTGTTCCAATTTGCGTCCTTCCTCCTGGAACAGAAGAACCAGGTCTTCACGGCGGGCGTCCATTCGGTCCAACAATTCACCAATTCGCGGAGAGACATTCTGCTTTTCGGCCGCGACTCGTAGTTCGCGACATTGACGTCGAGCTTCTTTCAATTCTTTCTCGAGCTCGTCAATTGCCAGCGGTGTGCCCCAGCGAGAACACGCACGGGAAATGGTGGTGCAGGCCGACCGCAACGATCCACGAAAACTCGGACGTATGTAACCGTACTTCGGGCCGCTCATCACTTCGCTCCTGGTTGTTCGTCGCGGGGAACATGGAATTCCAATGAAAGGTCACGCAATTTCAATTGGCCTTGCAGGCGACCCATGAATCCAGCGGGTGGAATGCCTGTGATTTCAATTTGACGAGTCGGGCCAACCGACACCTCTAATTCCCGATCTCGACTCTCGAGTATTGACGTTTCGAGATGATGATATCGTGGTGACAAGAAATGAATCTCCTGATTCGACGAGCCACGCCAGGCTCGCCCATCGTTGAGCGATTCGACATAAAGCCCATCAATCAGAATATCGAGCCGACTCAAGATTCGCGCTGTCACGTCGTTTGCCCCACGGCGACGAAGCTGATCCAAGGTTCGCCCGGTGTAGCACATCACACTCAACTCACTTTGCCGATTGAGAATCTCAAGAAACTCCGCGAGCAACGTGAGTGGCTGGTCAAACGGATCGCCTCCCGACAAAGTCACGCCTTCAATCCCGCTGATCTTCAAAACTCGCTCCACCAAATCTGAGGGAGTCGTGAGTTCAAAATCGTTAGAATGATTCATCTCCGCAGCGATGCAGCCAGGACAATCGAACGTACACCCCTGAAACCAAATGACCGCGCGCGTTCCCGGCCCCAGAGCCTGAGAACGCTCTTGGAATCGTACGACTCGCAGTCCCGTTGTAGTTTGTTGCATCTGTACAGGCCACTCCTAACGATGTAGTCTGGTATTAGGATCATCCCTGATGAGGGAAACTCCTCCGTGGGTAAATATTCGTTGCTCCCGATTGGTCGATGTCGCTGTCCGCGCCTAAGCGGCTGATCGCGAACCTTTTGGATCCGTTTCAAAAAGCTGCGTTTGAAGTCAGTCGGAGATCGAAGGTCGATTCCCTTCAATGCCTTGAATGGGGCTCCGCATAGTCTTCCGTTGCAAATGAATAGTCTCGGAGGAAGCTCGGGATGATTCTTTCATTCCGATTGGTTGGATCGTCTGCAACGAGGTGCGTCCACTCA
Organism: Schlesneria sp. DSM 10557; assembly: GCF_041860085.1. Classification (NCBI taxonomy): domain Bacteria; kingdom Pseudomonadati; phylum Planctomycetota; class Planctomycetia; order Planctomycetales; family Planctomycetaceae; genus Schlesneria; species Schlesneria sp. DSM 10557. The sequence continues at coordinate 4,150,324 of NZ_CP124747.1, read as the reverse complement.
AATGTCGGCCAGGGTGCGGCAAGGATTTCCGGTGAGATGATGACTGCGACGGAACAGCTTGCCGTGAGTGCCAAGTCCAGTCGATGAGGGACGTTCTGACAGACGTCGGTGTTCCATTCTTCAAAGAAAACTCGCATGGGTCTTCCGGATGATGTTCCGTCAAAGGTTTGAGACTCAATCTGTTCCCCAAGCGTACGTACCCATTCCTTGTTGGCCCCGTGCTGGTAGAGGAACACATCGACGATTTCCCTTTGCTGTGCCATCATTCGCTCGCCTCGAACACGATCCACATATCGCTTGCTCGGTAAAGGTTGATGTCATCCCATTCACGCTTACAGGCTATTGCCCGTGGCATCGTCAGCAGTGGCATTCGCGAGCTTCTTTTCGTGCCACTCCTGATAGGTCTCACCCGCATCGGTCTTCCAGGCGGTCCGGCCATTGATGTTCCCAGCGTTAACGACCGCACCGCCTGCGCTGGGGCTGGAGAAAGCAACATCATCTGTGAAGACGAGGAATCCCGGCTGAGGACTGTCGATCAGCTTTCCCTCTTCGACGAGCTGATCGCGCAATGCCTTATACGAGGTCCAGGACTTCAGTCCTTCTTTCCTGGCAGTCGCCCCCTTTAGAACGATGAATTCGCCGTTGAACTCTCGGGCTTTTGCCAGGGCTCCCACTACGTTCAGGCTGAACAGCGGCGATTCATCGGTCGCCGAGTCGTCGCCGGACAGGGTGACCGTTGGCTTGGGTTGGAGAAAGTTGAACCCAAGAACCGGAAGCACCAGCTGAAGCTGCCCCAGGAAATACTCCATGTCCGCAACATCCGGCTCCGGCAGCGGGGGTAGCGGCGGAGCTGTGCCATTGTGGATCTTGGCGCGGTCGGCCTGATTGGCAATCGCGATCAGGCGACTTTCCAGGTAGCGCCCGTGAGACTTGGTGATGTTCTGATCTTTACTGATGACCACAGCACAGCGCGTCCAGAAGTCCTTGGTCTCATCCTTGTCGTGAGCGGTCAGGCGGGTCAGGACGTTATCGCCCTCACCGAAGTAGACCGCGTCACGCAGCGCGTTCTCAGGGTCTGGTCCTACAAGACAGTAAACGCCAGTTCGGCGGACTTCTTCCCGTTTCGCCAGTTCGGCCAGCTGCGAACGTGGAGCCACGATGATCTTGCCGGTCCAGTTAATGATCTCCGCCGTCAAAATGTCTGTCGGTGAGCCGTTCACCAGATAGAGTCGAATCGTTTTTCCGTTCATGAACTAACCTAACTCTCTTTCCCTACAGCTTAGATGTTCGATGCACAGCAGAACAGCCGAGACTGCGACTCCTTTGTGGATTGGTTGGCCTTCGGGATTAACCTTGCGGTTACGCAGGGCCAGCGCGCACTATAGGTGGTTTTGGCCAAATAGGGAGGGTGGCGCTCGCCGCTGATTTGCTGTAAACCATCTCTGATCAGTGTCATCGTATTGTGATCGGAGGCCGTCATGACGTCCAAGCGTGTGAGTGTGGATCTTTCGGAAATCGCGGAGTATTTCGATTCGCTGGAGGATCCACGATCTGACATTAATCAGAAGCATCCGTTTCCCAGCATTATCGTCATCGCGGTGTTAGCTGTCCTCGCAGGAGCTGATGGACCGACGGCGATCGCTCATTGGGCTCGCATCAAAGCTCAGCTGCTTCAACAGCACCTGGATTTGCCGAACGGCATTCCGAGAAAGGATGTCTTTCTCCGCGTGCTTTCGTCAGTAAATCCTGAGGCTTTTCAGGCCTGTTTTTCGACTTGGCGGGCGGCATTACGCAGCCGGGCGGAAGCGGAGTCAGATGTGAAACGCCCGATCCTGGCAGTGGATGGAAAGACGCTCCGCGAACACACGATCATCGAAACGGATTGGGACCGCTGCACAGCGTGAGCGTTTGGGCGGCTGATTTCGGGATGACGTTGGCAACAGACCGCGTGCGAAGAGAAATCGAACGAGATCACGGCCATCCCCAAGGTTTTGAAATTGGTACACCTGAAAGGGGCGATCATCACGATCGATGCGATCGGAACGCAAACCGCGATTGCCGAGCAAATCATGAATGGTGAAGCCGATTACGTGCTGGCCTTAAAAGGAAATCAAGGGACGCTGCATCAAGCCGTGATCGACTACCTGGATCAGCAGATGGAGCGAGACTTCAAAGGAGCCGGAGCCCGCAAACATCGAACTGAGGAAAAGGGGCACGGCCGTCAGGAGAGTCGTCTCTATCTTCAAATGCCGATTCCACCCGAATTGGACAGCGCGGAACGTTGGAAAGGATTGAAAACGATCGGCCTGGTGTTGCTGACATGCCACGGCAATGGCAAGGAGACGACAGAAATTCGTTACTTTATCAGCAGTCTTCCGGTTGCGGTTAAGCTCTTCGCTCACGCAGTCCGCAGCCACTGGAGCATCGAAAATACGTGTCACTGGAGTCTCGACTTTACGTATCGCGAAGACGAATCCCGCCTGCGTGATGAACGCCCCCGAGAGAATTTTGCCTGGTTGAATCGGTTTACATTGTCATTACTCAAGCAGCATCCGGGAAAGATGAGTCTCGTTGGCAAACGGCGAGCCTGCGGATGGAACGATCAGTTTCTGTTCGAAGTCGTTTATGGAAAATCAACTTAGTTGCCGCTGGCCCTGATCGCTCCTACCCCCACTTCACAAACCTCGGATTGACGACATATCCGCATGATCTGCATTTTGGATTGGATGCAGAAATCTCTCCGTCTTCACAGAACGGGCAAACATCTGAATCCAACAACACCCAGCAATTTACTCCTAGTTCAGCATCACAGTGCGAACATGTTGGATGGTCCAGTTTGAATCCCCATTCCTGATAACACTTAGGACAAAAGTCATGCGGAACAACTTCGATTTCCCCATTGATGACGTAACGATGAACCGACGAATCACCCGAAGTCGGGTAGACCTCACCTGATTCCGAGACACCCATTCCAACATTGAGAAGCGACAATGTGGCTTCCCGCTCGGAATCGCAAACAGTCACCGAGCAATTCAAATGGGTGCTCAACTCATCCGGGAGAACTTTCGAGACTTTCGCCAGCATCTCCCGAAGTTTTGATGCTTCTCTAGAGGCTAAAAGTCGTTCAAGTTCCTCTGCAATTTCGTCCAATTGAGGATCGACTTGCTCCCACGTATTTTGGTCCATGTAATTTCCATTTCAAGTTTTCGGTTCACGACCATCTTGGCAGGGGCTCAGGGCGGATTCTGAAATTGTCTGGAATTGATGGACAAGAAATTAGGGTATGAGACAGTCCGTGAATCGCTGTAAAGAGCGTTTACCACAACGTTTTTCAGGGAGCGATTCACGGATGAACGCAGAATATCAACGACTGGAAGCGGAGGCGAGTGTCGTCGAAGCAGAACTGCGGGATTGGGGATGACTGTCGATCTCCGCTCCGCTGCCGACGTGACGAAGTGTGAGCAGCAGTATGCCACCGGGCAGAAAGTCGGCATCGCTCCGCCTGGGTCTTCACTTGATTCGGGCAACTCACTCTTGTGAGCTGCGATTGAAGGAACGGCAGTTTATCAAGTCACTGCCACACCTACCATTCTCAGGAATTCGCCAGAAGAAAGTTCATCTTCCGTAACGTCGCCGTAACACTCATGGTGACGTATTACCACCGTTGCCAATCGGGTGGGAACAGTCGTCGGGGTTTGTTTCCGATGCTGATGCTGCTGGGGATTGCCGGTCATTACACCCCACAAATCCGCACGCGGATGGCGAAAGCCGCGGCACTGCTGGGATCCTATGATGAGGCGGTGACGATGCTCGCCGAAGAAGGGATCAGCATCTCTGTCAACCAACTGCGAACGGTGACTGCGGGAATGGGCCAATTACTTCGGCGAATGACCGACCTCGGTTCAATGACCGCGACCGGAACAGTATCGGGCCGACGGATTGTGGTGTCGATGGATGGGGGCGTGTCCGTTTGCGGGAGCGACGTCGAGGCAAAACGAAGAAGGGGCGCAGGGATTCTCACCGAAATGGCGTGAACCACGACTCTTCATCATCTATGCGGTGGATGAAGAGGGCCGGATGGCGAGCGACTTCGCCCCGTCATTGACGGCACCATGGGCTCGTGTGACCAACTGTTCGCATTACTGCTGGCCTACCTGCGGGGCTCGACTTGACGGAAGCCGCTCGCATCCTCTTCGTGGCGGATGGCGCCACTTGGATCTGGCGGCGGATCCCCAAGCTGATCAAGTCGCTGGGACTCCTTGAGGAAAAGGTCCAGCAATTGATCGACTTCTGGCACGCGATGGAATATCTGGGCAAGATTGCCGAAAGTAAGTCGCTCACGGGAAGTCGCAAGTCGCGCTGGCTGACGACTCAAAAGAAACGCCTCTGGCGGGGAGATCGGGGCAGTGGTCGATGAGATTCGATCGCTACTGGGCTCACACAGGACGAAAGACCAGAAGACCCGTTGAACTATTTCATCACGAACGGACTGACCAATCGTCGCATGGACTATTCTCATGCGCGCGATCACCAGCTGCCGATCGGCAGTGGTGCCATCGAGAGCGCCGTTCGTCGCGTCATCAACCTGCGTGTCAAAAGCAATGCCGTCTACTGGCTACGGGAGAACGCGGAACGATCATCCAAATCCGAGCTTGAATCAAAGCAGAGAGCAGAAGAACTCTTCCATCAAACAACTTGCGTCACTCCCGAACTCGCTGTCTGATGCCTACGATTTTGAAATCCGCCCGTCGGGTTGGCGTTTTCCATAAGGATGACGACTTTGCTGCCTTCGTGACGTTGATGCGGGAGGCAAGAGAAGATTCCCATGCGATTGGTTGGTTATTGCTTGATGACCAATCACTTTCACCTTGTGCTGTGGCCCTTTGACGATGGTGACTTGAGTCGTTGGATGCCGTGGCTCATGACCTCGCACGTGCGTCGCTACTATCGACACGACAAAGGGGTGGGCGTGTCTGGCAGGGACGGTTTAAGGCCTTTCCGATTCAGGAAGATGAGCACTACCTCACTGTGCTGCGCTACGTTGAGCGGAATCCGTTGCGGGCGAATCTGGTGCAGCGAAGTCAGGATTGGGAGTGGTCAAGTTTGAAGCCGACGGGGCGCAGTGGGCCCGATGGCGTGCTTGTCGATGGGCCTGTTGTGAAGCCTGATTCCCGGACGCAGTTCGTGAATGGTGCGGAGACTGAGAGCGAGCTGAAGGCTCTGCGGCAGAGTGTTGAGCGGGGACGCCGTTTGGTGGTGTGGATTGGCAAGTCGAGACTGCGGGCCGGTTGGGTTTGGGGTCGTCTGTGCGTCCGCTGGGCCGGCCGCGTCTGAATCGCGACGTTTGAGGTTAAGACGCGTAAGAAGAAAATGCGAAGACGAAAAAAGGACAGGCTCCACGAACGGAGCCTGTCCCTTTTTCAATTTTCCAAGATACACCCCGCTGGGTTCGAACCAGCAACCTTCGGTTCCGTAGACCGATGCTCTATCCAATTGAGCTAGGGGTGCGTAGGCGAAAAGTCTAGCTGATGTGGGGGTTAACGCAAGTGACTGGTTTTGGGATTGGGGAATTTTTGGGTTTTGGTGGTTGTTGGCCGTTATCACCGGGCTTTCCGGTTCTCGCGGTTGCTGCAAGTTGTTTTTGAGCGTTGGATACGTCGGACAACGCGGGGAATCCGTCCCCTTCGAATCACCGTCGGTGAATTCGATCGGGGACTGTTGGAACTCTTGGATCCGTTTGTGTGGGTTTGGGTGGTTCTTTGAATCTGCGGGGGTGCGACCCCGTCTTCTCTTTCGGTTTGTGTCCTTCAGGACACTTCGAGTCGGGAAGAGGTTCCCTGTTTCGTGTCACCCGTGGCCGGACCCGGGCGAGAGCGGACGCGGTGGCTCGGATGGCGGAAGGCTCGGGAAGGGGCTCGGGAAGGGGCTCGGAAGGGTAGGGCGGGCAGTGCTTGGGGTGGTTCCCGGGCTGCTGACGCGTTCTTGTTGCGCGGAAGCAGGTTTTTTTGATGCAAAGTGGGAATTTTCTTGATCGGGAATCGGAGCGAGCGTCTAATTTTAATTCACCTCTGATTTTGGCTGCAGACGACTCGTCATTTCGCATCGACCTTCACCTCTGTCTCTTTCTTGAGGAGAGACCATCATGCGTGCCTTGCGCCAGGTCAATTTGCTTTCCCGTTTTATCCCTGTTCTGTTCGCATCGACGCTGGGGCTGTGGGAATTGAGTTTCCCGTGTCAGGGGGCCGAATCTGCGGCGGGGCATGTCCAGGCGGCACTGCAGGCGGCGGTCGATCTGGATGCGACTCGCCGGAACGAACTGGTCGAGACGGCGCTGCGTGAGGATCCTTCGTCAGCGGAAGCGCACTGGGCGCGGGGTGATGTTCGGGTGGGACAGCGATGGGTCTCGCTGGAAGATTTTGCGGCTGAGAAGCTGGCTCAACCGGTGACAATGAAGTACTGGGAACAGCGGGCTGCTGCGAGGATGACCGTCGCGGAACAGTTGAAGTTAGCTGAGTACTGTCGTGCCAACAAGATGCCGGGTGCGGAACGGGCTCATCTATTCGCCGTGGTGGCAATCGATCCGGGTCACCGTGAAGCTCGTCGTCGACTGGGTCAGGTCGAACAGGGGGGAGTCTGGCTCGACCGTCAACAGCTTGAGCAGCAGAAGAAGAGAGATGCGGCGACGAATGCGTACCTCCGTCGACATGGCAAGCGGCTCATGGCCTTGTCGGCAGCACTGCAGGACAAGTCGAAATCGGAAGACGTTGTCTTGAAGGGGCTCCGCGAGTTCGACAGTCCGTTTGTGATTCCGGGGCTGGAGAGCTGGTTTTCCAGTACGGGCGAGGCGGGGGGACTCTGCGCGGTGAAGGCGCTCGCAGCGATGTCGGCTCCAGAAGCATCGATTTCTTTGGCCCGCCACGCGATGGCTCATCAGGACAGGAAAGTACGAGCGCAGGCGAGGGAGTTTCTTAAAGAACGGGACGAGTATAGCTATGTCCCGGAACTCCTGGCGGCCCTGCATATGCCGGTCGAAAAGTCCGACGCGATCGAGACAACTCGCCTGAACGAGATTGTCTGGCGCCGAAGGCTCATGGCAGAGTCGCAGAGCGAGCAGAAAATCGCGGACCTGGACCGCACGTTCCAGTTTCGCGGCCTGAACGAGATGCAGGATCCTATCAGTAGCGAGATGGTTCGACTTGAGGTGATTCAATCAGACGCGGAACTTCACGTCCTCAATTCTCGAATCGAGGATACGAACGATAAGATATTGCATCTGCTGGCGGCAACCATGGAGGGGAAGGCGACCGACGAGACTCTGGGCAGCAAGAAACCTGAAGTCTGGTGGGATTGGTGGAATAATAAAACTGAATCCTATCCTTCCGAGCCCAAGTCGGTTGCCTATTTACATGAGACCAGCCGTCAAGACATTGCTCCTCCCCTCGCACAACTCCGTCCTCCTCGACATGAATGTCTGGCTGCGGGGACACCGATCTGGACGGAAACAGGATTGCTGGCGGTCGACCAGGTGAAGTCTGGTGATCTTGTGCTGACCCAGAATCCGCAGAGCGGCGAACTGAAGTTCGCTCCTGTGTTGATGACGACCACTCGGCCACCGGAACGATTACTTCGTCTGTCGTTCAATGGTGAGGTTGTTCGTGCGACGGGGGGGCATCTGTTCTGGGTGAACGGCAAGGGGTGGACGAAGGCTCGATCGCTGGCACCGGGGATGGGGCTACACACTGCTCGGGGATTTGCGAAGGTCGACTCCGTCACAGAAGAGCAGGATCCGGAAGCAACGTACAACCTGATCGTCGATGAATGCCACTCATACTTCGTCGGGAAGGAACTGGTCCTCAGCCATGACAACACCCCTTGTCAGGCCGTGGCGAACCGGGTGCCGGGGCTGAAGTGATGTTTGGCCCGCCGTTGGGTGAAGCGGATCAATGTCGCCACTCACTCATGAACGTTGCCACCCGGGAACGATCCCTCCTGCAGAACGCTTCTCAGTGGCGATGCCACTACGAAGATCGCGGTCTGCCGAGGTTGCGCTGGGGCGTCAGGATTCCGTGGGACTGACGGCGGTGTGCCGGGTCACTGTTTGTGTCTGGACGTAGGTGACCATCACCAGGACGCCGATCAGGGCGGTGAGCTGGAGCAGCGTAATTCGTTCACCATCGACGACGCCCCAAATGACCGCACCGATGGGGACCAGATTCGTGGTCATGACCGCGAACAGGGGGCCTTCCTGCTGGACGAGGCGATTGAACAGGAAGGTGGCGATTCCGGTGCCGACAACGCCCAGAATGGCGACGGCGGTCAGGGCCGAGCCGAGATTGCTGAAGTCGACAGGGCGATGATTGCGGATCGACAGCGAGAGGGGGACCATGACGGCTCCTGCTGCGGTCAGACAAATCAATGTCAGCTCGAGCGGGGGGAGATGTGTCAGATACCGCCGGATGATGCTGTTCGCGATCGAGTAGGTAAACGGGACACTGAAGGCGAGCAGGATGTCGACGACCGGGACTGAGCGGGTGCCGTAGTCGAGCATCAGGCCCATCAGGCAGCTCAGGGCTCCGATGACACCGACCGTTTGCCGGGTGCTGGGCCAGGCCCCGAGAATCGGGATGGAAACGAGCAACGTCAGCAGGGGGGTGAAGCCGACGGTCATCCCGACGAATGCCCCCCCATGCCGGGCGACGAGTTCCGGCTGGATCGAGTGTGGCCACACGAATCCCAGCACCACGACCGCCAGGAGGGGGAGGAAATCGGTCCGGCGGACGGTTCGCCGCTGTTTCATCAGCAGGAAGATCAGTGCCAGGACGAGCGATCCACCGAGGGCTCGTCCTGCACCGACTCCGATCGGCGAAAGATACTCCATGGCGCGCTTCATCAGGATGAAGCTGCTGCCCCAGATCAGGCAGATTACCGAGAACCAGATATACGGCATGACGTTCCAGTCAGGTTCACTGCGGCATCTCCCAGCTCTGTCCATCCCATGCGATGACTTGTTCGAGGAACTTGATCACACCTGCCGAGAAGGTCTGAAACAAGGCTTCCCCTTTTTCCGCCGTCGCGGCCGAGGACTGGCCGATGTGTCCCACGTCGGTTCGGTCCTTTGTGATCCAGCCACGATAAGCCGGTTCGAACGCAAAGCCGGGTTCGACCGACTCCACCGTGCGAATGTCCTTGACCAGGTGGGGAGCCAGCCGCAGGATCATCGACGTTTCCCACTCGCAGGCATGTCCCATGGAAGTCTGGACAAGATCGGACCGCAACTGGTTCGGTCGGCCGTGTTCCCAGTAGGTGGCCATCAACAGCAGCAGGTCGCGTCGCAGGCGGTGCCGCTGCCGGACTTCGAAGACGGCCTGCTTGCCCGGGATGCAGTTACCACCATGCCCGTTGATCAGGACGATCCGACGGAAACCGTGCGTCAGCATGTTTTCCATCAGGTCGTTGAGCAGGTCGAGGTAGAGGCGGGGCGAGGCGGACAGCGTTCCGGGGAAGTCCATGTGGTGGTGTGAATTTCCCAGCCACATCAGGGGGGCGAACAGGATGCGGTCGTGCATGGATTCACTGACGCGGCGGACGATTTCGCCCAGCAGCATGCTGTCGGTATAGACGGGAAGATGGTGGCCATGCTGTTCGACCGCTGCGACGGGGATCACCACAGGGAGGTCGCGAGACAGGGCATCGACTTCAGGCCACGTAAGATCGCTGAGATTCATAGACTCGACTCCAGTCACGATTTGGTATGAGGTCGCACGGGTGAGGCGAACGGGGAGGGGCGAGCAGATTACCTGGCGGGGGCGTCGGAATTGCCGGGGGGGGCTTTAATGTCCTGGAGGTTGGGGAAGCGATGGCGATAGATCCACTTTTCCCACCAGCGGGCGTGACGCAAGCGAAAATCCTGGATCGAAACAGACCTCTGTTTTCCTCGGCGAGTCACGAGTTTGAGTTGTCCGTCAGGAAGAACTTCGCTCACCGTCCAGAACTTGTCGACTTGGTAGGAGTACATTTCACCGGCAGGCGAGGGATGGACATCGACCGCGCGCGGACCGGGATCGGTGCTTTGTTTCGTCACGCGAAAGACTACAGGATCGCCTGGCCTATATTCTCGCTTCATCTGGCTCCGCCCGGGTCATCTGGCCAAGCAAACAGGATTGCATCTGTCGGACACGATAAGAACAGTGTCCGTTAGCGACAAGGAGACTTTCCGGAAAAAGTGAAAAAAGTTTCACGGCCCGGCGGTGTCGGGCTCCTGATGGGCAGCTCGTTTCAAGCGATCGTTCAGGGCCCGGCCCAGACCCTTATCCGGAAAGCGTCTCGCCACGATCAAGCGAAGATTCAGCCGGTCCAGCCGGTGCAGCGCCTGAAAGAAATTGGCGGCGGCCGTAACCAGATCGCCAGACGGCGAGAGAACCTCGACCTGACTGAATCGCGACAGGTCACCGTCCCCCTGGAGCGTCAGCAAACCGACAGGACCCGAGCCCACTTCCGCTGACAGATTGTCGGCGATGATCAGAGGCGTCCGGGGCGCGTAATGACTTGTCAGCATTCCCGGGGCCGCCGCGGGGGCATGAGACGTCTGGTCGACCAGGCGGTCGATCGGTCCGATCAAGTCTTCGATTTCTTCCAGAGAAATACCCCCATACCGCAGCAGGGTGACACGATCGTCGTCGACGCGCAGGACGGTGGATTCGATACCAATTCGGCACGGTCCGCCGTCCAAGATGGCGTCGACACGGTCCCCAAGTTGATGAAAGACATGCTCTGCGGTGGTCGGACTGAGCTTGCCGAATGGATTCGCGCTGGGGGCCGCAACAGGAATGTCCGCCAGCCGCATCACCTGACGGGTCATGTCGTGAGCCGGAATGCGGACGCCGACACCGGGCAATCCCGATGTGACCAGATCGGGGATGATATCGGACTTGGGCAGAACGAGTGTCAGCGGGCCGGGCCAGAAGTGTTGCGCCAGCTTCCGGGCCAGAGGAGGGAACACACGGGCGACTCGAGGGACCCAGACAATGTCGGGGATATGGACGATCAGCGGGTCGAAGAAGGGGCGTTCCTTAGCCGCGAAGATCTTCGCAACCGCCACAGGATCCAGGGCGTTTGCGCCGAGTCCGTAGACGGTTTCTGTGGGCAGTGCGACCAGTCCACCCGATCTCAGGATGGAGGCGGCCTGATCAAGCGAGAGAGGGGAGGTGGGGTGGCTCATCGGCGTCGTGCCAGGATCCGGATCAGGGAGTCAATCAGGGCAAGGAAGATCCCGGCTCCCAGTCCCACCCCATGTGCCCAGTTTGCCACGTTCCCGATGATCTCGAGCGTACAGAGGACCTGCCAGATCAGAATCATCGCGATGGTTTGTTGAGGCAGCCAGTAGCCGCTTTGGGGGTCAAGTTTCCCCCGGATCCAGATGTAGCCGAAGAGCCCGTACACGACACCCGACATTCCGCCGAACAGAGGGCCGCGGAACCAGAACTGAGCCAGATTAGACGTGACAGCGATAAACACCACCATCGACAGGAACCGGGCGGAACCCCGTCGCGGTTCAATCTGCATGCCGAATTGGTAGATCCAGAGCAGATTGAACACGATGTGCATCAGGTTGAAATGCAGGAAAGCGGGGGAGACCAGTCTCCAGACTTCCCCATTCAGGATTTGTCGAAACGTGCCGTCGGTTGAGATGGCGAGCTGGCTGGTCAGGGGGGCATTGAACCGAAACCCTGTCTGGAAGGAGACGAACACCGAAAGTGCGATCAGTGCGAAGGTTATCGGCAAGCCACTGCCGCTGGACTGCTGTTGCCATCGCTCGGAAAGATCCACCTTGTTTTCGCGCGCTCTGTCACGGCGAAGTTGTTCTTCCGCCATGCGTGCTTTCGCGACGCGCACGGCGTTGCGGTAACGCTCGTTATTTGGGTCGGCCAGGAAATTCGGAAGTTCTTCTTTGGCGCGGGGGACAAGATCATCGTCTTCCACCCAGATCCGGTGGCCGCCGGTTTCGACATCGACAGAACACCGAATTCCTTGAGCACGCAAGAAATCTGCAAAGCGTTCTGCTTGTTCCCGATTCGCTAGAAGACCGACTTGCCGCATTAAAAATCGCCCAGTGGGAAGTTGAAAGCAAACTGGCAGGACCCTGCATCGTGCCCAACGGACTTCGCGGCGAAACCAGGTGAGGGGGGCGTCCCCCGTTTGACGCCCGAAAGCGGCAGTCCGTCAAGCAGAGGTCCAGCCAGTGATCTCACCACCATTCCGGACGAGCGCCGTCGCGTTCGGTGACTGACACAGTGTCGGTGAGTCTCACCGGATTGTCGAGTAACAGGGGGATTCCACTTCACGTCTCGCAACTGGCCGCAATGGACACTTGCGCAGAGCGTTCAGCACTCGCCATCGTGCGAAGAGGTTACGTGTAACGAACTTCGCGGTGTTCGACTTCGAAATATTCGGGCAGCAGGGTGTCGGACTGCAGGATCCCTTTTCGCGTCAGTTTAATCTCGTCCCCTTCGACCGTCAGGTAACCTTTGGCTTGCTGGGCAGCGAGTGGCTGAGCGAATTCCTTTAGCACGTCGACACCAAACTTGTCACGGAACGGTGCGGCCGAGAGGTGGCCTTCCTTCATTTGCAGAATGAATTCGCGGATCAGTCGTTGATGATCCGTCGGACGCAGGGCGCGATTAATCGGCAGCGATCCCCCTTCGACCGTCTTGAGATAGTCTTCCAGTTGGTCCAGGTTCTGGTAGTGAACTCCCTGGAAGTGACCGAAGGACGAAACCCCTGCCGCGAGCAGATCGCACCCTCGCCAGACATTGTCGCGATACACGAAGTGGTCGGTCGCGGGGTTCTTGACGAGTTCATTCCCGCTGGAAATGTGGTAACCATCCGCCTGGAACGCATTCATCGCCTGATCGACCCAGCGTCGTTTCGTGGTCCAGTTGGCGACCGGCGAATCGATGCCGAGTTCCTTCATCTCTTTCGAGATCAGGGTATTGAAGGGAAGTTCCATCTGGTAGACGGTCAGATTGTCCGGCTTGAGTTTGCGGGCCTGTTCGATGCAGCTCGTCCAGTTTTCGTCGGTCTCTCCGATCATTCCCGCGATGAGGTCGATATTCACCTGGGGGAACCCGACCTGCTGAATCCAGTCGTAAGCGCGGAAGATTTCGGGGGAAAGGTGAGCCCGTCCGTTGGCTTCCAGAATCTTGTCATTGAAGTTTTCGACACCAAGGGAAATTCGGGTGATGCCGATATCCTTGAGCGTCTGCAGCTTTTCCAGATTCAGTGTGCCTGGTTCGCACTCGAACGTGACTTCTTCGGCGTTGTCCCACGAGACCGAGCGACTGAGTTCATCACGCAGGAACCGCAACTGGCGGGAGCTGAGGTAGGAAGGGGTGCCCCCCCCGAAGTACACAAACTTGAGGGCGCGGCCGGGGACCGCCGGCTGCTGACTCAGCAGTTCGACTTCTTTGGCCAGGGCTTCGACATAGCGGGCAATCGCGTTCGCGTTCTGGTTGGTGTAGACCCGGAAGTAGCAAAACTTGCAGCGCTTGCGGCAGAAGGGGATGTGCAGGTAGAGCCCCATGGGGACCGACCGGTCCGGCTCGGACGCGAATGCAGCACGGATTTCGGGAACGGTCTCACGATTCCAGAGCGAGAATGGTGGATAGTTCGAGATGAAATAACTTCCCACTTCCGTTGTCGCAGGAGCAATTTCCAGGGGAGCAGTCGGTTCGGCAAGCATCAGTCTCTTCCGATCGAGTGGTAGGTTCGATGAGGCGGGGTCGTCGCGGGCTCATATTCAGTGGTCAATGATAAACCGAAATCGTCATTCTGAGCAATTCACGTTCCACTCTGGCACCCTCCCCGAGCCACTCCGGACCCGGAGCGGTTCACCGGCGCCTGGCCCAGCACACCCGAGATTCGGGCGATCATCTGCCTCAACAAAGGCTACCACCCGATCCCAGTCCTCTTTCCTGAATTCCCCCTGAAGGAGACGAAAAGAACCCGAAAGCTCTCCATGCGGACCAAGTCGTGGGGCGATCGCGAGAGAGTTGTCGCTCAGGGGGTGACGCGGCTGTTGTCGCGCGTCGCTGCAACTAGGTCGGCGGCGGGCCCAGCTTGGTGCGGAGGGTGGCGCGGTCGAGGCCGAGCAGTTTGGCGGCGAGGCTGCGGTTCTGCTGGGTGTAGCTGAGGACTTCGTTGAACAGCGTTTTCTCGGCGATGCTCGTGAATTTGCGGTGCAGGTCGGACGGAAGCTCTGTACCGACTTCGGCCAGTTGCTGCTGGACCCAGTGAGTGATTGCCGCTTCGAGCTGAAGGCCGGGCTGCGGCTCGTTTCGGTTAAACCCGGCTATGGCCGGAAGATGCTCGGCTGCCAGCGGGCCGCCTCGCGCCATCACCGCCGCATGGTCGACGGCGTTACGGAGTTCGCGGATGTTCCCGTTCCATTCGCGGCGTTCAATCTCGGCCCAGAAGCTCTCAGAGATGGTCGGGCTGATGGGGACCTGCTGCCGGGCCAGAAAATATTCCACCAGCGGGCGAACGTCCTCACGATGAGTTCTCAACGGAGGAAGATGGATCGAAAAGACCTTCAGCCGGTGGAAAAGATCTTCCCGGAAAGTTCCCTCTGCGATCATCGCGTGCAGGTCGCGATTAGTGGCGGCGATGAGACGGGCGTTGGTCGCTTTTTCTTCGCTGGAACCGACCGGCGCGTAGCAGCGTGATTCGAGTACACGCAGCAGTTTTACCTGGATCGAGAGTGGCGTTTCCCCAATTTCGTCGAGGAAGATTGTCCCCTGATCAGCCAGTTCGAACAGGCCCGGCCGGTCGTGGGTGGCTCCCGTGAAGGCACCCTTCACGTGTCCGAACAGTTCACTTTCGATGACCGTCGGAGAGAGGCTGGCGAGACTGACTCGCATGAACGGACCGCTCCCCCGGCGACTGTGGCGATGGATGGCGTCGGCGACCAGCTCTTTTCCGGTCCCCGTTTCTCCTGTAATGAGTATGGGGAAGTCGGTCGGAGCGACGAGCGCGATCTGCTTGAAGACGGCCTGCATTGCCGGGCCGCGACCGACAAGCTGCTGAACGTCGGACGAGACTGACGCTGTGGGGGTCGGCTGGCTGGCGGTCTGTAGCGCCCGTTCGATGACGGCAAGGAAGTCACTGAGCTCGAACGGTTTGACCAGGTATTCGAACGCTCCCCGGTTCATCGCTTCGACCACCGTTTGCAGGTCGCCGAAGGCCGTCATGACCACGATCGGAACCGTGGGATGCGACTGCTGGAACCGGGGAATCGCCGTGAGTCCGTCTTCACCCGGCAAGCGGACGTCCAGCACGATCACATCGGGAGCGAAGGTCGCCAGAATTTCCTTGGCGGCTTCAATCGTGGACGCGGTTTGCACACGATGCCCCTGGTCCGCCAGCCGTTCTTTCAGGCTCCAGCAGATGGCCGGTTCATCGTCGATAATCAGGATCGAACTCATGCAGGATGATTCTCTTCAATCGCGGGCTGGAATGGGAGGCGTAACTCAAAGCGGGTCCGTTCACCCAGTCGCTGCCATGACAGCGAGCCCTGGTGGTCTCGGGCGACTGTCGAAGCGACGGCCAGTCCGAGCCCGATTCCTTCCTGTTTGGTCGTGACGAACAAGTCAAACAGGGAGTCGGCGACTTCGGCTGGTGGTCCCGGTCCATCATCGTCGATGAACAGCATCATACTTTCCGGCTGAGGCTGCACGGTCAACCAGACGTTTCCACCCGGTCCCGCAGCCTCGATCGCGTTCAGCGTCAAGTTGAGAATCGCAGCGCGAAGTCCTTCGGCGAATCCCTGGATCAGCGGAATTTCCGGAGGCAGGGTCAACGTCATTCGCACATTCTTGTGATCGCATGACGGTGTCACCAGGTTGCGAACGACGAGAGCGATTTCTCCCAGATCGACAGGACCAAGCTGCCGGCCGGTCCCTTTTCCCAATGACAGCAGCGAGCGTACTTCTTCCTCTGTCAGGGCCAGTTGCTGGCGGGCGACCACGAGACTGTTGTCGACGCTGGACGTGCAACGGCTTTCGTGCAGTTGAATCGCCAGTTTGGCCCCTGCCAGACCATTGCGTAACTGATGAGCAAAGCCGGCGGTGAGCTGCGCGACCAGGCGCGTTCGTTCGCCGCGGATCAATTCCTGCCGCATCGAGTCGAGTTGCCGACTCATGGAATTGATGCTTTCGACCAGGCGGGAAAGTTCATCATCGATGACACCTTTGGGGCGTTCCAGGCCGAACTGACCGAGGGCGATGGACTTCACATGCTGTTCAATCGAACGGACGCGTCCTGCCCAGTTCCAGGCAATCAGCAGTGTCAGGGGAATGGTAAGCAGCAGCGTCCCGGCACCGACCGCCAGCGGTGGCCAGAGAGCTTCCATCGTCGCACGTCGTCGCGACTCGTCTGACGTCAGCAGGAAAAGTGTCTGAGCGGGCGAACCCCGAATCGCACAGGCACGGACGACATACTCTTTGCCGTTGATGGTCCATCGGCGGAGTGTGTCGGGGCGGGAGATGTTCTCTTCTTCGATCCAGCGGTCATCCTTGAGTGGATGGACATCCGTGGGAAGCGTTCCCGCGACGACTTTCTTGAGGTGAGAGTCCCAGACGAGAAGTTCATCTCCCGTCAGCAGGTGCAGTTTTTCCAGCACGGTAGGGAGCAAGGGAAAACTGGATTCTTCCAGCACGCCGATAATCTGACGTTGCCGCGAGTCGAGCGCCTTCGCGCTGCGAGTCGACATCCACCATGCCGAGAAGATCACGTTCGCCAGGATCGCGAGCAGCAGCAGTCCCATCAGCGGCCACAGAATCTGATCGCGAATGGGCAGCTTCACGGTTGGCCTTCTTCAAAGGGCAGATGCGGGGATGAAGGGTGTAAGCCGCTGTTCCACGCAGCAATGATCTTATTTGCCCCTGGGTGTTTCGTCGACGGCAACGGCCACCGTGTCGTTTGTGGTTTTGGCGGCTCAGTATTGAAACGGCTCGTCAGCGAGTCTGAATTCCCAGTTGAGGAACCATTAACCCGTAAGTGGCGGCCACGGCCAGCACGACGCCCAGAAAGTTCAGGAAGATTCCGTATCCGGCCATCTGGCTCATCCGAATTCGCCCCGTGCCGAACACGATGGCGTTGGGGGGCGTTCCGATCGGCAGCATAAACGCGCAGCTTGCGGACACGGTTGCCGGAATCATCAGCATCCGAGGATCAATCTCCAGGGCGACGGACGCCGCAGCGATGATCGGCAGGACTGTATTCACCGTAGCGACGTTGGACGTGAATTCGGTCAGAAACGTGAGCAGCACGCAGACGGCGATCACCAGCACCCAGGTCGGCTGGCCATCCGCCAGAACCTTGAAGACGCCGCCGACCCACTCCGAAAGTCTGGTCGATTCAAAAGCACCGGCGATGGCGAATCCACCCCCGAACAGCAGCATGATTCCCCAGGGAATCTTCGCCGTCGTCCGCCAGTCCATCAGGTACTTCAGTTGCCCGTTGCGGCCGCGCTGGGCTGGCAGGAAGAACATCAGGGTCGCCACGGTCATGGCCACGGTTCCGTCACTGACAAACTCTTGCGATTTCTCAGCAGGGACGCCGATGTATTGCAGCCAGGTGGCCATCGCCGATCCCCAGCCTCGAATCAGCACCCAGTCGCCAAACGTGAAGTCGGTGCGAAACAGCCAGAGCAGGGCGGTGGACGCGAACAGCGTCAGCATGGCTCCTTCGGCGAACGTCATCGGACCCAGCTCCCGCAGCTTGTGACGGAAGAAGGAACGGTC
This sequence comes from Schlesneria sp. DSM 10557, assembly GCF_041860085.1. Taxonomy (NCBI): domain Bacteria; kingdom Pseudomonadati; phylum Planctomycetota; class Planctomycetia; order Planctomycetales; family Planctomycetaceae; genus Schlesneria; species Schlesneria sp. DSM 10557. The sequence goes on along the minus strand of NZ_CP124747.1, from coordinate 4,132,526 downwards.
GAAGCGATCGAACCCGGCTGGCGTTCGCAGGCCGAAGATCAGAATCCGCCAGGTGCACAACAGCATCACAAATCCGAACGGCGTCCAGGTCAGCATCCACTGGGAGGCAGAAACCGCGGGCTGACCCGGGAACGATTTATTCCAGATGTCGACAAACGCGAGATTCGTCGGGGTGCCCACCAGTGTGGCAAGTCCCCCGATACTGGCCGAATAGGCGATTCCCAGCGTCAGAGCCAGCGCGAGATGGTTGAAGTGCGGGTCGGGTGTGCTGGCAGTCGCTCCGGCGTCGGTCGGCAGCCGTTCCAGTGATGTGAGCAGCGCGAGCGCGATCGGCAGCATCAGCACCGTGGTGGCGGTATTGCTGATCCACATCGACAGGCAGAACGTGGCCAGCATGAAGCCGAAGACGATCTGGGCGGGGCTGGTCCCGGTGGCATTCACCGTGAGGAGCGCGAGTCGGCGGTGCAGTCCCCATCGTTCGATCCCCAGCGCGATCATGAACCCGCCGAGATACAGGAACGAACTGTCGCCGAGATAGGACTGGCTGACCGTCTTTGCCGACTGAATACCGCACACAGGAAACAGGGCCAGCGGCAAGAGGCTGGTGGCGGCGATGGGGATGGCCTGAGTCACCCACCAGACGGCCATCCAGAGCGTAACGGCCAGCAGTCGCTGCGCGGCGGGGTTCAGTCCTTCAACATCAGGCATCGTGGCGACGGCGAGAAACACCAGCGGGCCGAGGAATCGACCGATGCAGCCCATCCAGCCAGGATGTGCTTCTTCACCACTCGCCCCCGTGTCATCCTCGTCCACATCGGCATTCATGGTGAGAGCCTCATCAGAGTTCATGCCGGGTTCCTGGGGACGGAAGCGAGTTGTGGAACAGAACTGTCTGGTCGGTGCGATGGGCCTTCATGAGGGATGCCTGCACAGACGGCAGGCATCCCATGAGTGAAACAGAGGACTGAAGGCAGGACGGGCAGGTCACACTACGCTCGCGTGGGCGTTCAATCCACGCGGCGTTGTGAGCAGTTGTCACTCGTCGGTGACGCAGCCTTCGGAGGCACTCTTCACGTTCTTGATGTACTTGTAGAGGGTCCCGCGATTGGCTTTCAGTTCTGGGGCTTTCCATGTCGAACGGCGTTTGGCGAGTTCTTCATCGGAAAGAGAGAGCACGATCTGGTTGGAGTTGGCGTCGATCGTGATCGTGTCACCGTCCTGAACCAGGGCGATCGGTCCCCCCACCTGAGCTTCCGGTGTGACGTGGCCGACGATGAAGCCGTGCGAACCACCCGAAAACCGGCCGTCGGTGATCAGTGCGACGTCGGATCCCAGACCGGCTCCCATAATGGCCGAGGTGGGTGTCAGCATTTCCGGCATACCGGGGCCACCCTTGGGGCCTTCATACCGGATGATGATGACGTCACCCTTCTGAATCAGGCCGTCTTCGAGACCCTTCAGCATCAGCTCTTCGGAATCGAATACGCGAGCCGGACCCTTGAAGATGAGTCCTTCTTTGCCGGTGATCTTGGCCACGGCTCCTTCGGGACAGAAGTTGCCGCGCATGATCCGGATGTGCCCGGATTCCTTGAGTGGCGTTTCCAGCGGCTGAATGATCCGCTGACCTTCGGCGAGTCCCGGCAGGTCCTTGAGGTTTTCGGCGAGAGACTTGCCGGTCACGGTCATACAGCTGCCGTCGAGCAGACCCTTCTCGAGCAGGTACTTCATCACGGCTGGGGTTCCGCCGACATGATGCAGGTCTTCCATCACGTACTTGCCGCTTGGCTTGAGGTCGGCGATGTACGGGATGCGGTCGCTGACGGCCTGGAAGTCGTCGATCGTCAGCGGAACATTCACGGCACGTGCCATGGCGATCAGGTGCAGCACGGCATTCGTTGATCCCCCGGTCGCCATGATCACGACCATCGCGTTTTCGAAGGCGGCCCGGGTCATGATGTCACGGGGCTTCAGGTCCATTTCGAGCAGCGTGCGAATGGCTTTTCCGGCTGCCATACATTCACCCAGCTTCAGCGGGTCTTCGGCAGGAATCGATGAGCTGTAAGGGAGTGCCATCCCCATGGCTTCAATGGCGGATGCCATCGTGTTCGCGGTGTACATCCCGCCGCAGGCCCCCGCGCCGGGACAGCTATGTTCGACGATCGACTGGCGGACTTCATCGGTGATCTTGCCGGTGATGTATTCGCCATAGCACTGGAATGCCGAGACGATGTCGAGCTTCGGATGCAGGGGAATACAACCGGCCTTGATAGTTCCACCGTAGATCATCAGCGAGGGGCGGTTCAGGCGTCCCATCGCGATCAGACAGCCGGGCATGTTCTTGTCACAGCCGGGGATGGAGATGTTGGCGTCATACCATTGAGCCGACATGACCGTTTCAATACTGTCAGCAATCAGGTCGCGAGACTGGAGCGAGAACGACATCCCGTCGGTTCCCATCGAGATTCCGTCGCTCACCCCGATCGTGTTGAATCGCATTCCCCACAGGCCGGCCGCAGTGACACCCTCTTTGACTTTTTCAGAGAGCTTGTTGAGGTGCATGTTACAGGGGTTGCCGTCGTACCAGACGCTGGCGATACCGACCTGAGCTTTATCCATGTCTTCACGTTTCATGCCCGTCGCGTACAACATGGCCTGCGAGGCCCCTTGCGAACGTGGCTGCGTGATGCGGGAACTATATTTGTTGATTTGCGTCATGATGAGGTTCACTAAAAGAAGTTGTTTTGAACGGTCTTATCTACAGGAGATAAAGAAATCGGTTACTGATGACTGGCGTTCGTTGTGATCCCCTGCGAGTGGCATAGCAGGGGACTTGTTCTGGCGTTTGATAACGGGTGTCGCGTCTGTCTGTCGAAATTCTTCAGGCTGCAAAGCGGCGACGTACGCTGCTCGAACGTATTCCTGATTCCTGTCCCGAAGTGGATTCTGGAGATGGCCTGGAACGCGGGACTTATCGGTGTCATCCAGCCGCTTGCGTCAGGTCGAGATCGTCCTTCACTCGAGAGGGAGCGGATGCCCACTTCACCTGCGGGCATCACAGATCAGAAATGCTGCGTGGCCTGTGTCACGGAGCTGGCTCCGTTATTCGACCAAGGTCGATGGGTGGGGGACTCGTTCGACGCGCGGCAAGACCTTGGGGACATAGATCGTGGTGTAAGCCTTGTCCTTGCGATGAGCATCAATCGCGGCCTGGTCGGCCCAGTGCTCGTTCAGCAGGAAGACGCGGGGATCGGTCTGCGAATGATAGACTTCAAACCGAAGGCAACCGGGTTCCTGTCGAGACAATCGCCCCTGTTCTGCCAGCAGGCTCTCAATCTCGGCAACGTCGCTGGCCTCTTTGACGGTCAAGACAATGTTGACGTAGATCATGCTCTCTCCTTCGATTCCATCAAACCCATCGAGAGGTTCCGGTCAATCGGATGCCACACAACGTCCGACTCTCTTACCAACTGCTGCCATGGCCCCGCGACAGGACAAGCCGACAGACGTGATTGTTCGCCAGTTCTGAGGAACCTGCGGGCGATCCGTCCCCCTGATTCCACTCCCTCTGAACCGACCTTCTCGCTCTCGTTCAATCAGAACTGCTGCAGGAACCGGATGTCGTTTGAGTAGAAGTGGCGAATGTTCTTGATCCCGTGCCGCATCATACAGAATCGTGCGATGCCCAGCCCGAAAGCAAATCCACTGACCTCATCTGGATCATACCCGACCGCCCGCAGGACGTTGGGGTCGACCATCCCCGCTCCCCCCAGTTCCAGCCAGCCGTCACCCCGCTGAACATCAAACTCGACGCTCGGCTCGGTGAACGGGAAGAACGACGGACGGAAACGGACGTGAACGTCTTCACCCAGATAAGCGGCCGCAAACAGTCGCAGCAGCGTCTTCAGTGAGGCCATCGTCACGTCAGGTCCGACCATCAGACCTTCCATCTGATGGAACATGATGTGGTGCGTATCGTCGATCTCGTCGGGACGATAGACACGTCCGACCGAGACGATGCGCACGGGCGGCTTGCGGTTCTCCATCACCCGAATCTGGATGGTCGAGGTTTGGCTGCGGAGCAGGCGCGGGCCACCTCCTGCAACACCGGCCGTGGCGAGATAGAAGTTGTCCAGCGGGTCACGGGCAGGGTGGTCATCCGGGATGTTCAGAGCGACGAAGTTGTGCCATTCGTCCTCGATCTCGGGACCGTCTTCCACTTCAAACCCGAACCGCGACATGATCTCCTGGAACTCGTTGATCGTCTGCGTCAGGGGGTGCAGCTTCCCGAGCGACGGTCGAATTCCCGGCAGGGTGACATCGATCGCGGTGGCAGCCACTTTGGTCTGGCTGAGCTGCTGCTGTCGCTCTTCCCAGGCCTTGGTGACCGCTTCTTTGACTTCGTTGAAGCGTTTACCGACCTCGGGGCGCTGTTCCGGGGGGACGGTGGCCAATGTGGACTGCAGGTCTTTGAGCTTTCCCTGCTTCTTGCCCAGAAACTCAATTCGGGCCTGCTCGAGCATCTCGGCGTTCGTGGCCGCGGAAATCGCGGTGAGTGCTTCCTGCTGAAACTTGGCAAATATCTGACTGAGTTCCATTGCCACACGTGCCTTAAAATCTCGCCGTACGTTCCCGCTTCCCGTTACCCGATACACGCCTCCCCCGGCGAGTCTGCCGGGGGAGGCGTGTATCGGGTTTCTGTGCGATACGACGAGAGTGTGCGAGAACGCCATGGGGAGTAAATACAAAAAGACACTGCCCCCTCGATCAGCGACGGGGGCAGTGTCTTATATCAATCACTTTTGACAAGCCGTTATCAAACGGCCTGGCCCGCCTTCTTCAGGCCCTCTCGGACCAGGGTCGTGACTTCGTCAAAGACTTCGGGGCTGTGAATCGCCATTTCGCTGAGGATCTTGCGATTCAGCTTGATTTCGGCGAGCGTCAGTCCGTGGATGAAGCGTGAGTAGGAAATGCCGCGCATTTCGGCTGCTGCCTTGATACGGACAATCCACAGGGCTCGGAACTCGCGCTTGCGGTTACGTCGGTCGCGGTAAGCGAAGACACGGTTACGAACAACCGTCTCTTTGACGAGGCGAAGCAGGTTCTTACGACCGCCATAGCTGCCTTTGACTTCGCGGAACAGGCGCTTGTGGGATCGACGACGAGCGACGCTAAAACTAATTCTCATGATGCCATTCGCTGAATTAGAACACAAACAGAGCAATCGACCAGGTCAATCGACGGCAATGTCGACTGACGTAGGCAGACGACGAAGATTAACCCGCAGGACGCAGTGCGTCACAAATCATTCTCGCGTCAGCTTTAATCAGAACGACGTCGTTGCGATTCTGGCGTTTCCGCTTGCTGGACTTGTGGCTCAGCAAGTGGCCGCGGTAGGCGCTACGACATTTGGCCTTGCCGGAAGCGGTCACTTTGAACCGTTTCTTCATACCTTTGTGCGTTTTTTGCTTCGGCATCGCCGTAATTCCTTGAATTCAAAGCTGCAATTCATGGCGTCCGTCCGGCGCAGTGAATTGCCCAAATCAGTGGGGCGAGGAGTATAGACGAATTCCGCCAAAAATTTCCAGCGACTTTTTCACTGTGTGGTCAGGTTTACCCAATCCGCACACTTTCGTCGACCGGAAGTTCTTGGTAGACGACCTTTTCCGGCCGTCTACCCACTTATCTTGAACAGTTTTTGTGAATCGACCGATCGGGGATCGGCGACTCAGGCTTTCGGTGAAAGGACGGCAGTCATGTTTCTGCCACCTTCCATCGAAGGAGTTTTTTCGACTTTGCTGACGTCTTGAAGCTGCTCAATGATCGTCGCCAGCATTTCACGACCCCGGTCATGGTGCGCGTTTTCGCGTCCCTTGAACTGGACGTTGAATTTGACTTTGTCTTTGTGGACCAGGAACTCACGAGCCTGCTTCACCTTGAAGTCAATGTCGTGCTCACCGGTCTTCGGGCGAAGGCGGATCTCTTTCAGTTGAACCTGATGCTGCTTGGCAGAGTTGGCCGCTTTACGCTTCTGCTCGTACTTGAACTTGCCGTAGTCCATAATCCGACAGACAGGCGGACGCTCGTTGGGGGCGACTTCAACAAGATCCAGGCCAGCGTCCATCGCTGTTCTCATCGCTTCCGATGTGGGAATGACACCCAACATTGTTCCATTTTGATCGACCACTCGAATCGGTGAGAGACGAATCTGGTCGTTAATTCGATGCGTTGTTTCGATTGCTGCGTACTCCTGTGAGTGTTCTGAAATGGTCCGGCGGCATCCGGAACGTAAGTTTAGGGAATCACATAGTATTAGCCCGATAATCGTCAACCGTCAAGAAGTCGTTTCAGCCGCTCGAGTTTTCCTCAGTCAACACGACTAAGTCCCCTCGGGCGGCGTTCTGACTCCCCGAGTTGTTCCGACAGACGACGTGATTACCAGACTTCTGCGGTTATGGCTCTGCCCGGACGTCCCTCGAAACAGCTCGTGATCGTCGATCATCAGGCTGATTTCCCCCGTGACAGGATTGTCGGTCAGCAGTAAGTCGCCAGCACACAAATTTGCCACGTCGCGAGTGGACAGTTTGAGTTGCGCGAGTCGTGCCGAGACCTGCACCCGGACTTTTCCCGCCGCCACCCGCATTCGTTCGTTCGGACCGCGCTCCGTTTCCTGCAATAAAACAGAGACATGCGGTACCCGCTTCCACGGAACACAAAGCTGCACCAGTCCCCGGCTCGGGCCGATCACCACCTCCAGGCTGACCAGTGCGACTGCCGCGTTCGACCCCGCTTCCGCAATCAGGCTGCCGTCCGAGATCAGTCGGGTCATCGGCAGCGGAGCGGTCGGCAGAAAGTCGGCCGTCAGTTCCCGCAGAATGGTGCTGAGTGCTTTCTGAATCACGTGCGTTTCGACCGCAGTAAATGGTCGAGACAGCGTCACACCCGACACCACCCCGCCGAGTAAGCAGTCGATCATCGTAAAGGCGAGACACCGATTGGTGTCGAGTAACCAGACTTCGGCAGAATCCGCCGGTGCGAACACTCCGAGGCAGGTCGGTTCGTCCGACGCCGTCAGGTAGTCTCGATAAGTCGACTGTTCCACCGACAGAAACTCGATCCCCACCGGATGCCGCAGCAGTTGCGTCAGAGCCCGCTGCAGGGAATCACAGGCCCCGGCCGTCGCCAGTCGCAACGCGTCCAGTTGTTGAGCTCTCAGCGGGACCGGGTGTTCAAAGTCGTAGGGACGTGTTTCCACTTCAGGCCCGGAAACGCGCGGGTGGGAGGCAAAGGGCCGAGACCCCGCCTGTCCCGGACGAGGCACGTCGGCGGTCGAGTGATTCACGTTGTTGTCCATCCCTGGACTCCCTCGAACGAAGAAAGCTCAATCGAAAACCGCTCGAACAAAAAATCCCGCACGAAAAAAGCCTGCCGCAGCAGGAAGTGGCGTCTCAGCCCGGTTGACGAATCGACTTTGAATTCCATCCGTTCTGGCGAGTCCTTCAGGCGGTTTTCCTGCTGGACCCGTTCTGTGAACTTCTGCTCTGAGCTTGCTCCGAACGGCGTGTTCACTCCGGTTATCGACTGCTCAGTCCCCGGGAATTCGCTGTTTCCGGCTGATCCCCGTTTTCTTGCCCGAAGCACCTCACGCCGCACCTATTCCCGAATTTGACCCGTGCCGTACGCCACCCATTTATAGCTGGTCAGCTCACGCAGTCCGCAGGGGCCCCGTGCGTGGAACTTATCCGTCGAAATGCCAATCTCGGCACCCAGCCCGAACTCCCCCCCGTCATTGAAACGGGTGCTGGCGTTCACAATCACTCCAGCGGAATCGACTTCCGCCGTGAACCGCATGGCGGCGGGGAGATTGGTGGTGACGATCGTTTCCGTGTGATGAGATCCATAGGCGTCGATGTGATCGATCGCGGCGGTCAGGTCGTCGACAACCTTGATCGACAGGATCAGATCCAGATATTCCGTCCGGAAATCGGCATCGGTCGCCGGTTTGGCGGTGGGAATCAGACGGCAGGTCCGGGGACAGCCGCGCATTTCCACTTTTTCCGCGTGCAGCATGGCAGCCGCTTTGGGAAGGAACGTCTCGGCGATCGCCGCATGGACCAGCAGACATTCTGCCGCGTTGCAGACACCGGGACGCTGACACTTGCTGTTTTTGAGAATCGCCAGAGCCATGTCGAAATTGGCCGACTCATCGACGTAGACGTGGCAGATCCCGTCAAAGTGCTTGATCACGGGCATCGTCGCTTCGCTGACGACTCGCTCGATCAGCGATTTTCCCCCGCGAGGAATCGTCACGTCGATCCGGTCGCCCCGTTTCAGCAATTCTCCCACGACAGCACGCTCGGTCGTCTGCACCAGTTGCACCGCATGCTCGGGCAGCCCTGTCTCGATCAGGGCGTCGGTCAGAATCCGGTGCAGCGCCAGGTTACTGTGCAGTGCCTCTTTCCCACCCCGCAGGATCACCGCATTACCGCTCTTCAGGCAGAGCGAAGCCGCGTCGATCGTCACATTGGGACGAGACTCATAGATGAAGAAGACGACACCCAGCGGGACACGGACCCGATTGACACTCAGCCCGTTCGGACGGACGGTCGAATCGATCACTTCGCCAATCGGGTCCGGCAGCAACGCGACATCGGCCAGAGCGGCGGCGACGGATTTCAACCGCTGCGGTGTCAGCTTCAGCCGGTCGATTGCGGCGGCGTTCAGTCCGTAACCCGGAGCGGCCTCGAGATCCCGCTGGTTGGCCGCCACAACTTCTTCGGCACGAACAACTAACAGTTCGGCGGCACGATGCAGCCACCGCTGCTTCTGTGCACCACTCACCAAGGCCAACTGACGCGAGGCCTGACGAGCCTGTTTCGTAAGTTGATCAGCGTACTCTGCCCACTCTGACATTCGGACTCCCCTTATGAAGTCCTCAAGTATCGCCCCGTCCCCCCCAAGCGTCAATCGCATGTCGCACTGTCCCCGTCCACTGTCCCATGCCACTGTGTCAGAGTCCTCTCTGACGCAGTGCTCCGCCGCACGAACCAGAACGAGCACTGCTCGGCGAAGACGTCCGAGCAGTTGCATGCCCCCCCCTCTCGCCCAAAGTAGACCTGTCGCTCTGCGACAGGAAATCCCCCCCGCAACCCGTTCCCCCACCAATCGCGGCCAAAGACAAACCCGCCGCCAGCCGGTATTCTGCGCGAACCTGAACCTCTCGCCCAAACTCAAGTCAGGAAAACCTTCTCGGAAAGAGCACATGACGGCGTCCAACCCTTCAGCGGAAACCTCTTCGTTCACCTACGTCTCGACCGAGACCCTCCTCAGAACCGATCTGTCGAACGCCGGTCCGACCGTCTGTGTCTATTGTGCCTCCAGCCGCGCCTGTCATCCCGAGTATCACGCCAGTGCCTATCGGCTGGGGGAACTGCTGGCCGAAGGAGGTTGCTCGATCATTTACGGCGGCGGCGGAGCGGGTTCGATGGGGGCCGTGGCCGATGGAGCCCTCAGCCGTAACGGACGGGTGGTCGGAGTCATCCCGCATTTCATGATGGAGCTGGAATGGGGCCATTCCGGCATTACGGAGCTGCTGCGCGTCGAAGACATGCGCACGCGAAAGCACATCATGCTGTCGCAAAGTCAGGCGGTCGTCGCACTTCCCGGTGGATCAGGGACGTTGGAAGAACTGTTCGAAGCGATCACGCTGAAGCGGCTGGGTCTGTACCTGAACCCGATCGTCCTGGTCAACACACGCGGCTACTTCGATCCCCTGATTGAAATGATGTCGCGGGCCGTGGAAGAACGGTTTATGTCCGAACGGCACGGTGCCATGTGGCAAGTGGTGCAGACGGCTGAAGAAGTTCTGCCCGCCATCAAGTCTGCTCCCCAGTGGCCCGCCGACGCCATCACCTTCGCCGCCCAGAACATCCCCCCAACCAGCCAGCCAGAACCACCAAAGTAACCCGCCCCGCATGGTCTCTGTCTCAAGTCTCCAGCATCAGTGATCCCGACCCCAGCAGCCCTGCCTCAAGTAGCCCTGTCGCTCTGCGACAGGAAAGCCAACCGCAGAACCAGCAAAGACCCGTCCCAGCCCCCGCAATGCCAGCGGCCACCCCTCACAATCATGCCACTGCATCAGAGTCCTCTCTGAAGCAGTGCTCCGCTGATCGAACCGAACGAACTGTGCTGAGCGATCACCCGAGAGAGCACTGCTCGGCGAAGACGTCCGAGCAGTGGCATGTCGGACTCGCATGTCCGACCCGCATGTCCACCCCGCCACGAGGGGTGAATTTCAGTTAGGGTGGCCCAGACGTCGCTCTGGACGTCTGGGTTGCCCTGCAACAAGAGGTCCCGTCGCCGACCAGCCGACGCAAGCAACTGAAAAGCCTCGACCCAACAAAAGCCTCACCCCGGATGGCTCAGTCGTCACTGCCTTGCAGCGACACATATTAACATGCCGGTCACATGCCGTGCGGTCCCGACATGAGGCTGATGATCCCGGTCATCAGTGACTGCAGCGAGGGACCGATCAGGAACACGAAACTCAGCATGAGCAGCATGAAGTAGTACAGTCGATTGCCGTTGGTATCAAACATCAGCAGGTAGAGCAGGCCACCGACCAGCGACAGGGCAGCCAGACAGGCCACTCCGTTACCGTATTCACTGACGGCGAAGTAGCGGTAGCGACGTGTAACGAACTCGGCCTGAATCTGGCGGAACTGATCTTCGATTTCGGGTGAGTTCGGCTTCTCGGGCGGATCGGGAAGTCGTGGGGGTTTCAGGTCCGATTTCGTCAGGTTGGCATACTCATCCAAATCCCGTTCGTAGATCGCCAGCACTTTTTCATAGTGCTTCAACTGAAGGTCGTAATTCTTCAGAGCAATTTCATGCTGCTTCTGCCGCTCGGGAAACGACTCTTTGTTCCGCTGCTGTTCCAGCTCAACCCTTTTCTCGTCGGCGGAAAATCGAATGCGGCTCAGTCCCAGCACTTCCGACCTCAGCCAGTAAGTCACCAGCAGTAACACCAGAAACCCGCCGATCGAGAACAGCTTGGCAGCAACAATCCGGCGTTCTCCAGACATCGTACGTTTCTCCAACGGGGGTTGAGCGGACACAAGTTATTGATTCTGGTCCGGGGCGGAACTCAAGACAGGCTGATCCGCCTTCAAACACTCAATCACCGTTTTCACGACGAGCGAGTTGGACGGCATGAACGTATGCGAAACCGGCAGGCGAATCTCTTCGGTGATCCAGTCAGCACAGACTTCGGAGTATGACACCACGCAGTCATTCTCTTCGTCGCCGAAGAGTTTCTTGAGCGGTCCAAGCGACTTGGTACCGATGATACTGGTGGTGGGGACCTGGCTGGCCGCGACATGTTCCATGCGATCGTCCGAGGCGAGCAGTTGACCGCAGTCGCTGGTCGCCAGTCGGAACAGCCAGTTTCGTTTCAGTGCTTTGGCGATGCGGGAGGGGCGGACGGGGGAGCCCAGCAGGATGATGCGGGTCGGCATCCGCGTCCCCGGTGGAAGTGTCGCGACGGCCTCCCGGATCAGGACTCCCCCCAGGGAATGCCCGATCAGGACGTAATCCCCCTGGGCCGCGAGGCGTTCAATCTTCTGTTCGAGTCGCCGGCTGATGGAGGTGAAGTTCTGGAAAGTGACACTGTAAAAGTACCACGACGGCGAAAATCCGTTCTGCTTCAACTGCCTGAGCAGCGGAAACGCGGTGATCGGAGAACGCCCCATTCCGTGAACAAACAAAGCCTGCATGGCAACTGTCATCTCAATTCCAGACCCCGAGCGTCCCCGGCCTGTCGGTTCGGCATCCGTCACAACAGAACGCTCTGATCTTAGGGAGACCGCAAAGCGAATGCCACAGTTAACAACCGAGTCAGAGCCGACTGCGCCTGCCGCGCAGGGGCTCCGAATGGTTGAACGGCTTGTTGAGAAACGAAGGCTGTCTCCGAGGTCATCCGAGGTGCCTGTCTCCGTTTCTTCAGCTCACGTTGCCTTGTCCGTGATCGACGAAACGGAACGGTTCTCCGTTCATCCGATCGACATCAGACGAGGACTGGCCGGGTCGACCCGAGGGTTACTCGTCGTCCTCATCGTCATCAAGGTGCATCGGTTTCGGTCGTTCGGGGATGTAGGGAATGAGTCCCTGTTTCAAGGCTTCTTCCTGGATTTCCCGCTTGAGGAACCGGGCGTCGATGATGAGTCCACCCACATCAATCATCCAGGCCAGGGGATTCGATTCGTTCTGGCTGCGCAGTGACCAGTTAATGTCCATGGATTTGATATTGAACATCTTGCGGATCAGCATCGACTTCCCTTGCCCCGTACTTTCGGCGACTCCAAACGCCTTGTCGATGGCGGTCAATTTCATGTGCGGCGTATTCGAGCGGTCGTCCAGAAAGTTGACCCAGCCGATGGTGCGAACGATGCCGCAGGCCCAGGTCGTCGGCTTGCCGCTGATCAGCGGAGTCGGTCGCTTGCGAGCCAGCTTGTCGGTCAGACGACGACAAAGTTCGGCATACTCGTCGTTCAGGTGCTCACGGCAGAAATCCGCGATGAGCTGCTCAATCTGTTTCACGGCCTCCGGTTTGTCCTTGTTCTCGTTGGAGGCGGGTTTACGTTTCGGCATGGTCAGTTCACTTCGAGCAAGTCGACGTCAGATCCGTATTCAGAAGAAGGTCAGAGAAGGGGATCGATCCCCGTCCCACCCACAAACGGGAATCATCGGAAAATCCGCCGCTCCGATCAACCAGGGAGGGATTCTCGACCAAATTAAGAGTTCAGCCCGGCCCCCCTCCAGGAAAACAAGGATCAATCCGCACCTCCTCAATTCCGCATCATGAGCGTGCATCAAGTCGATTCGTCCTGATGTCGTCCTGTCCTCAAGTAGCCCTGTCGCTCTGCGACAGGAAAGCCAACCGCAGAACCAGTAAAGATCCGTCCCAGCCCCCCAACGCCAGCGGCCCCCCTCAAGATCATGCCACTGCATCAGAGTCTTCTCTGACGCAGTGCTCTGCAGAACGAAGAACCCTTCACTAATACATCTCTGCCCGAAGACCCACAACGAAAAAATGTCCCCAGGAACACTCCGCAACAGAGTCGGCGACGAACCGAAAGAGCACTGCTCGGCGAAGATGTCCGAGCAGTGGCATGCCCGACCCGTAGGTCCACCACGCAGGTTGTCCCGACCGCCTGTTCAGGGCGGTTAGGTTTCAGCGTGGAGAACAGCAGTTCCTGAAGGATAACGACATCTCGATCGATCAGCTTCAATGAGGCCACGCTTTTTCAGCGTGGAGAACCTCGCTCGACCGAAACGGACGGCATCGTGACGGATGCTTCAATGAGGCCACGCTTTTTCAGCGTGGAGAACACTCCTTTAGAGGTCACGTCTTCGTTTTGATAGAACGCTTCAATGAGGCCACGCTTTTTCAGCGTGGAGAACAGATTGCCCCCTTACCGAAGAGCCTGGTATGGGCCGGCTTCAATGAGGCCACGCTTTTTCAGCGTGGAGAACTGCTCGCGCAATGCTTTCCCGGCCGCACCTGGAACGCTTCAATGAGGCCACGCTTTTTCAGCGTGGAGAACACAAGCGGGCCGACTTCTGACACTGGCGTGGCATCTCGCTTCAATGAGGCCACGCTTTTTCAGCGTGGAGAACTTGGGCGCGAAGATGATGATGGTCTCGCGGACCTCGCTTCAATGAGGCCACGCTTTTTCAGCGTGGAGAACCACCTAGACGCGATCGTCGAGAACGTCATGTCGAGGAGCTTCAATGAGGCCACGCTTTTTCAGCGTGGAGAACTTACTGGTTGATGCTCGCCACGAGAAGAACGCAATTGCTTCAATGAGGCCACGCTTTTTCAGCGTGGAGAACAGCGTCACAACCAGTTGAAGACGGCAGAAGATGCCAAGCTTCAATGAGGCCACGCTTTTTCAGCGTGGAGAACGATCACCAAGTCGGCGGCAAGGATCGCAGCTGGTCTGGCTTCAATGAGGCCACGCTTTTTCAGCGTGGAGAACACCCAGCCGAGATGACCGCCGTTCTGCCCCGTCATTCGCTTCAATGAGGCCACGCTTTTTCAGCGTGGAGAACCCCGGATCGTAGCGGCCTTGTGTTCTTCGAAATCAGCTTCAATGAGGCCACGCTTTTTCAGCGTGGAGAACTTACCGGAACATCTCGCAAGATCTGTGGCCGTCTCGTGCTTCAATGAGGCCACGCTTTTTCAGCGTGGAGAACTTCATCGCAGGGGATACGAGCGGCTTTACAAGCACCTGCTTCAATGAGGCCACGCTTTTTCAGCGTGGAGAACACGTACGCGAACAGTGTATGGAACTCACTGGGTTAGAGCTTCAATGAGGCCACGCTTTTTCAGCGTGGAGAACTTTCCTTTGTTCTGTCCCTCGACCATGATGTCCAGCTTCAATGAGGCCACGCTTTTTCAGCGTGGAGAACATTTTTGAATGAAAACGTCGATAAGAACACCTACGCGCTTCAATGAGGCCACGCTTTTTCAGCGTGGAGAACGTATCGCCGGTAAGCGTGCTCTTCGTCCTTTATAATGCTTCAATGAGGCCACGCTTTTTCAGCGTGGAGAACACGGTCGCAGCTTCTGCTCTGGCTTGGGTCGCCACTCGCTTCAATGAGGCCACGCTTTTTCAGCGTGGAGAACTCCTGCAGCTCGCGGTTTGCTCTGACAACGAACATCATGCTTCAATGAGGCCACGCTTTTTCAGCGTGGAGAACAGACCCATCCGCACGAGCCTGCCGAAGCTCTTGTTGCTTCAATGAGGCCACGCTTTTTCAGCGTGGAGAACAGAGAACACTTGATCGATCCTTTTCCCACGTCGAGGCTTCAATGAGGCCACGCTTTTTCAGCGTGGAGAACTCGCCGTGGGGCAGGCAGACGCACTGATCGCCGCTCTGCTTCAATGAGGCCACGCTTTTTCAGCGTGGAGAACAAATCACGGCGCGAATACGTCAATCGTCTATACGTGCTTCAATGAGGCCACGCTTTTTCAGCGTGGAGAACCGTAGGTTGGTGCGCCGGAGACCTTGAATGTCCCAGGCTTCAATGAGGCCACGCTTTTTCAGCGTGGAGAACCGTGCTGCAACGGCATCTCCAATCGTGGTTACAGCAGCTTCAATGAGGCCACGCTTTTTCAGCGTGGAGAACCAAGACCCGGACGGTGACGACCTTGAGAACTTCAAGGCTTCAATGAGGCCACGCTTTTTCAGCGTGGAGAACCGTAGGTTGGTGCGCCGGAGACCTTGAATGTCCCAGGCTTCAATGAGGCCACGCTTTTTCAGCGTGGAGAACCTATCGCACTGAATCGCCGCGACGTGGGGTCATGCCGCTTCAATGAGGCCACGCTTTTTCAGCGTGGAGAACGAGAAGTTCCCGCTGAAACGCCTCGAAGCAATCCGGCTTCAATGAGGCCACGCTTTTTCAGCGTGGAGAACTGCTCGCGGAACTCACGAGCATGCAGGACGCGGACACAAGCTTCAATGAGGCCACGCTTTTTCAGCGTGGAGAACCGGATCGCCTTCAACGAGGAGGAGACCGCGAAGTTGCTTCAATGAGGCCACGCTTTTTCAGCGTGGAGAACGAAGCATTGCGTTGGCGGCACTGCAACGCGGAGTTGCTTCAATGAGGCCACGCTTTTTCAGCGTGGAGAACCGACGTCCGGAAAAAGAAGGGCGTTCGCACGAAAGTTGCTTCAATGAGGCCACGCTTTTTCAGCGTGGAGAACAACTGCGGCTCGTCATCGTCTGAGATTTCGTGGTTCGGGCTTCAATGAGGCCACGCTTTTTCAGCGTGGAGAACGCGGTTCGAGACTGGGGGTTCGCAGGCGATTATGTCGCTTCAATGAGGCCACGCTTTTTCAGCGTGGAGAACTCCAGTTGCGGATTCCGCGAGCACAGAACATGGACGAGCTTCAATGAGGCCACGCTTTTTCAGCGTGGAGAACGGGTGGCGACCTCGAATCGAACGTCAAGCTGCTTGGGCTTCAATGAGGCCACGCTTTTTCAGCGTGGAGAACTGCGTCTATCGCTGCCAGTTGCCGCTCTGCGTCGTGCTTCAATGAGGCCACGCTTTTTCAGCGTGGAGAACGTCTCACTGCTTGATCGGGATCGTCACGTCCCGGTGCTTCAATGAGGCCACGCTTTTTCAGCGTGGAGAACGAATCGGATCGCGGGATAGATCGCTTCGCCACGTTCGGGCTTCAATGAGGCCACGCTTTTTCAGCGTGGAGAACCGCCCCGGCAGACGGCTCCAGAACCCGGAGCCCACCGAGCTTCAATGAGGCCACGCTTTTTCAGCGTGGAGAACCATCTGCTGTCGATGGATTCAGTCCGATGAAGCAAGCTTCAATGAGGCCACGCTTTTTCAGCGTGGAGAACCGCTTGCTCCGCAAACCCCAAATGGATCTGCGGTTGGAACGGCTTTTTCGAGAGGTCCTGATTTTGGTTGCTCATTTTTCCACTCCCTATCGCTAGGCAATCTCTAACTGGCTGCTGCTTCGCTGTTTAAGTGCTGCGAGCGATCACGGGGTTTCTCGCGGCACCCGACCGCTCGAGATTCACAGTCGTAATTTGAACCGACTTGTCAAAGACCCGGATCGAGTCACGAACGTAACCGGATTCCCGCTGGATTGCCATCACTGCCCGGTGGCGAAGGCTTGATTCCGTTGTTGAACGGCTTCCGCGACACCCCCGGATAGATCGAACTATTGACCGAACTTTTCGAGTCACCGGCCTCACACAATCACCGCCGTGCGTGCGGGAATCGACATTCTCGGATTGCCCCAGAACTCGAAACACTCGTCACCACGCGCGCCAGCGGGGCCCAGATTCACAATCATCACGCGGTCCTCTTCCAGATTGAGGATGTCCCAAAGCTGCTCTTTCAACGACTGACGCTGCATTGCGCTCAACTCGCAACGAAACACCGAGTACTGAAGTGCCATCCCAAAGCCGCACAGCTTTTTATAAGTCAACCTGAGCCGCCTGGGATCACAGACGTCGTAACTGACCAGATAGACCGTTTTCATCATCTCCCTTTGCTCATGAATACTTCGTAAATACCTCGGAACCCCAGAGAGGGGGGAAGGCGAATGGCAAGTCTTGATTCAGCGCGTACAGAAGCCGGGGTAACTGGCCAGCTCACCCAGCAGGACACGCGAAAGCAATCGTGCCTGGACCTGCAGCACGCGTCGATAACTGATCCGGTAACCAAAGATGGGATGCGTGATTTCCTGTTCCATCCGTCGTTCGAATGCGGCGATCACCGCCTTACGGCCCGGCTCCGTCAGCGTGACCGCACCCGCTCTTGCAAGGAAACTCGACTCGCTGATTTCTCCATTGTTCACCAGCATCAGGACCGTTGAGTCTCCGATCAGAGGCCGAAACTCTTCCGCCAGATCCAGTGCCAGCGAAGGCCTGCCATAGCGGGGTTTGTGAAAGAATCCCAGCAGCGGATCAAACCCAACGGACCGCACGGCGATTGTCAGTTCCTTCGCGAGAAGAGAGTAAACGAAACTCAGCAATGCGTTGATCGGATCGCGCGGTGGACGTCGATTTCGGCCGCTGAAATCAAAGGCATGTCCCCCTTTCAGCAGCCTGGCAAAACCCGAGAAGTACACTTTGGCTGCCATCCCTTCCAGTCCCAGTAGCGTCTCGGCCGATGTCGCGCGCCCCGCCATCCTCGCCCACTCCGCAAGTTGCGCCAGTTCACGAGCAGTCGCCTCGCTTGGTTTCTGAGTCAGCCGATTGTCGGAGGGGGCCTCGCTGACGTCCTGGTTTGCCGCAGGGGCCTGAACTGGCCATCCGGCCGATGTCCCTGATCCCTTCTGAGCGTCGACGCAGCGCGGGGACGCTGTCTCGTCTGTCAGGTCGATCTCTGGCTCGCTTGTCGTGTCGGTCTGACCGCTTCGCTGTTGGGCGGTGGCGTGTCGTCTGAGCATCGTGCGACCGTTCCTGATCTTGGCCACGATAAAGCTCTTCGCCAGTTCCAGGGACTTCACGGGATCGGCTGCGGTTGCGAATTGAGCCATTCGCAGTTCAATGTTCTTGTGCACGTGCCCCGTCGTCATTGCCGCGAACCAGCCGCCGTAACTGAAGTGGCAGACAGAGATCCCCCGGTCAACGACTTCCCGCAGGGCTTGTGACGACATTTGGACGTTGCCGAACAGGGAAACCTGAGAGACATCGATCAGGGGGACACTGATCAAGGTTGCCGTTCGATGCCGGACGACCAATCGATCTGCATCCTTGCCGACAAACGCACCTTGTTCTTTGACATAGAGAGGTAAAGCGTCATCCCGAGCCGGAAGTAAATGCCTGACGGGGGACGGGAGCGAATTTGTCGAAGCTGAGCCGTCTTCGTCCGGGCTCCCCGCGCGAGAATCCCGTGTCGAGGCATCCAGGCCGGTCGCAGCAGCGTCTCGCAGCAACAGGTTGGTTTCATCCGGCAGGCAGATTCCCACCAATGAGCAGCGCGGACACTTGGGGCTGTCGACCAGGGGTGAAGGGATCTGTCCACCGCGTCCCATCTCCCGTAGTTGCCGAATCAGCTCCCTTGTTCTGAGTACCAGAGCGTCATCGAACGGAACCGTGACCCGATGTCGGGATTCGATGTAGAAGATTTCTCCCGCGTTGCACTGATACCCGTTCTCACGCAGGATCAGACCTTGTGCACACAGTTGCACTCGCTCTGGTTCCCACGCCTGAAAGGGATTGTCAGGGATGGCCCCTTTTTTGTACTCAACAGGGGTCACGTGCTGTCCGTCGAGTTCCAGCAGATCGAGTTTCGCAACGAGCCCCTCACGAGCGGCGGACAGTGTCAATGATCGCGTCTTCAAAAGAGGCGATGAAGCGGCGGTTGTCGCAGGCTCTATGGAAGGTGGTGATGGCTCGGCGCCGGTTATGGAAGTCGTAGCCGTTGGGTTCGAGGTGCTCGTTTCGATCGGGACGGCGGCTGGCTGCGGCGGCACATCGCCAAATTCTGTGGGTGCGGGAATTGGCCGAGCGGACGGACGATCGACGTTTCGATGCCCGAACGTCCCTTCGCGTGTATCGAGATTGTCGGTGAATTCACCCTGAACCCATTCGAGATAGGCCAGGCGGGGGCAATAGGTGAATTCGTTGAGCATCCTGACCGGAATCAGTTCTTCGTCCGTGAAGACAGTGTCGTCCGCGTCTTGACCCAGCAGGAGATCTGCCAGGTCCACCGCCGAAGAAGTCAGAATCGCCATGCAATCACCTCTTTTTTAAGTGACTCGTCCTCCGTAACGATGGGGAACTTGATGGAATCCGCAGAATGAATAACGGTGAGGATCTACCATCGCCGCCGATCGTGGGGGTTGAGTGCAATTTGCGGCAGAGCGGCGATTGCGAGCGTGAGCTACCTGTTGATTCTACCCCCCCCCATACCGACTATGACTCATCGTTCTCCGGGCCGGTAACGCAGCGAAACGTCCCCATTCCAAAGTGCGAACCATAGCCCAGGGCGATTGGACCTGAGACCCGGTGAGGAAACGTCAGGAGAAATCCGAAACCTGTTGACCCGACCTTTGCGCCACCCCCTTTCTTGCGTTCGCGACGGAACTCGATCCATTTCGTGAGAGGACCATTTAAATGAGTCCCCATCCTTTGCATCTCGAGTACTGGTTCAATTGTCACATCCGCCGCTACGGACTGAAATTGCGGGCGATTGCTAAGTTCGCGTCGTACCTCATCGATCAGCAACTGTTTCAGTTTAGGGTCCCGGGCAATGGTCTCGGCAGAGGGCATTCCTTTGCGTGTTAAGTGTCTGGTCAATATGAAAGGGGTCCGCGATTCCCAGACACGCGATGTTGCCAGCAGTCGGGATTGCCCGGCGTGCTCGTTTATTCCGCCGAAATCGGACGGCTGTCCCATGCCGAGCAGCACCAGTTGAACTTCGTAACCATTCCATTCCAGCGGATGATTACGGACCGCCCTTGGGTCAACCAGGCGTTCGATTGCTCGTTCATCGTCAGAGTCGAATCCCATCGGGGCGAAGAGGGTGACGTGCGTAATTCGCAAATCCTGAGTGGCTTCGCAGAGGATATGGCAATGACAATGATTCAGTTCCGGGTCGCGTAGCGGTTGCCCGTCGGGGAATTTGCCAGAAAAGACCGTTGCCGCCGTCGCATCCTCAGGATTGAGTCCTGTCCGTCGTCGGACTTGTCGATCGACCGCGCGCGAGCATCCCATCAATCGCCGACGTATTTCATCGGCAAACCAGAGCTGATCTGTGAAGAGCGGGCGGACGCGGCCGCACAGTGCAAATCGAGCGACGGCAGGTCGTTGGAAACCCCTTCGATTTTTCCGCTGCCTGGAAGGAGATTGAGTCATGAAGGCGTCGGTTGGTCGAGCATAGTTAATCCAACGTGTTCCGGGCGGCTGATTCCAGCCCCCTCGACGCAGTTCTGAGGTATCGGCGTGAAGCGCGTCGAATAACGTCGCAGGGATCGCATTTGCAATCGCAAGCTCGTCCTTTGAAGTGAGTTTGACTTTGTCGGTGGACTTCCCTTTTTTTGCTGCGGCGAGTCGCTGCTCGGCGAGCTTCTGCTCGCGAAATTGTTCCCGGGTGAGAGTGAACCAGTTCACATGATCTTCCGCCAGAATGGGAACCAGAGTACGGACCAATTCTCGACCCTCTCCCGCAGGCTGGCCCAACTCAATCGGTTCCACTTCAAGTTGGGCTGGCGGGGTGTCCAGGACGGTTCCGCACACCCACGATTCCGCTCGCCCGAAGTACGTCATTGCCCCCAGCAGGCGATCGAGCAGATCACGCTGCGCGTCACTGAGGTCGACGTCTCGCCAGACCGCCACGATGTCCTCGTCTGGAGCGAGCAATACAAACGTGTCAAAGACCTTTGTTCGGTCGTCGTTGACCTGCGGCATGTAGTGGCGGGTATGGCCTTGTGAGGCGGGGGGAAGCGAAAAGCAGGGGGGCGGTGCGAGCTTTTCGACGAGTTCGCGGACGTTCTCTTCTGGAACATCCGGAAACTTGTGGTGCCAGGTGGCGACCAGCGCCCTTAAAAGTCGCCACGGCGAGGGGGGCCATTCGACTGCCCCCTCATTGACCTGCCGCCCCCAGGGGGTGGCATGGAACTTCTTCGCGGGAAATTGAAGCGAGATGGCGAGCATGATTTAAGCCTTTGCGTATTTGACTTCGGTGACCGGAGGATTGGCAAAGTTCGCAGCAGCCGCTTTGATCAGGGCGGGCAACTCTTTCTCAAGCTCTGCAACGGACGGTAAAGTGAAGTTGCTCTCAGGGCGACGTACCAGAACGGGGCCCGCTGCTTCCAGGTCGCACGCCGTTCTCAGCCGGAGGCCCTCGCGGAGGAACTTCTGGATCTTATATAGCGATAAAACAAGCAGCAGTTTCTGAGCCTCGTCGGGAAGCCCATACCCGCGAAGTTGTGCCAGGTCGAGGTTAAAGTAGGCCGTGATTTTTTCTGCGGTGTACTCATCCCGGTGAAACGGAACGTGACCGAATCCTTTCTTTGTATCGCCGCTGGGGTCGACTTCGTCTTTCTTGACACCTCCGCTGGTCGCAACGTGGATTCCCTCGGCTTCAATGAAGGCCGACAGCATGCGGGGGAGGCGAAGACGTCCTCCGGCGAGCTCCTTCTTTGCGAGGAAAACACCGTGGATCAGGGCGTTCACATCGTATTTCAGTAGCACTTTCGCCAGTAGTCTCAGGTCGACCCGGCCCGTAGCCAGTCCCCCGAGTTCGTCTTTCAAAGTGTTGAAGAACGATTTGTCGGTCCCTTCAAGAATGTAGGGGCTATTGATCCGGTGTGATTCGAGGATCGAGTTTGTCGCTAGCTTCCCGTCGGACACAACTCTGACGTAAGGAAGTCCCTGTAGCGGTCCGACAAGTTCGTCATTCGCTTCGTCCCAACAGACCGACTCCAGCCGATTCGCCATCGACTGTGCCGACTCGACCAGCAGCATGTCGACTTCTGCGTGTCGATACGTTGCGGCTCCCAGGTCGGGAAAACCTGTTGGCTGAAACCGTGCCCCTTGCAATGCTTTCAGCGGAACTTCCATTAACAAACGTGGCTCGGCGTCAAGGACGGAAAGGTTCAATGGCATTGATGTCATTCTCCAAGTAGGAAGTGAAAAGAACGGGTCGTCTCGGTCGTCAGGAATCGATTGCCGCAGTCGGCACTGAAGTGAGCACAAGTTGGCTCAGGAGGGTGGTATCCGCCTGGTTCAACGGAAAGAGAAGGGCTGCTGTAATTCGCCGGATCGCGTCCGCGCTGCGGGAGGCGACTTCGATCGAGGGAGAAAGGCCTGAACCTCGAAGACGCCTTGCGGCGCTTCTGAGTGCCGCCGCGCCGTTTCCCGAGATCCCTCGATTAGCAATCACGGAATCAAGTTGAACCGAATGAGTTCCGACCGGCCGTGGGGAATGGCAAAGCTTCATCAGGGCGTACATCCCATCTGGAATGGATAGGGAAGGGCTGCGATCGATCTGCTTGTGCGTCTGTGCCTGTTTAACCCCACCCCAGTCAATCAAAACCAGTCCGCGTAGAAGAGCTCCGATGCGCGCATCGTCTGTTTTGTGCTTCAAGAATGCGACAACGTGATCCAGTGACGCAGAGATCAGGGCTCGTCCGGGGAAAAGGACCGTCCCATCGTCGGAACGCTCGTCATGCCGCTTCGCGTCAGTAATTCGACGCTGGAGAACGGCGCTGAGATTGTCCTCCAGTCGGCCGGCATTCCAGACCACCTGACGCTCTGCCGAAGAGTCCTCGTTCCATTCGACCCAGCGCGACCGACCCTCGGTGTTGCGTCCTCCGACGACAACGGGTTCGAGATGCTGGCGAAAGTCACCCACCGCCTTGGAGAACATCGAGGCCAGACTGATTGCGAGCCGAAACTCGTTCGAGCCGTCATCACATTCTAAAAGCCAGTTCCCGCTGAGAAGCGGGACAGGCCGCAAGCCGGAATCCGTTCGCCATTTTCGAGAGACAGCTAGAGTCGCTTCGGCCTCGCCGAGCGCGATCAGAACTGCTTGAAGTTGTTGGGCGCCCTTGTGTTGGCACAGGGCAAGGATTGCTGTTTCAAGCTGTCTCAATGCACGTCCTGCACGTGACGGAGCTGTGTCAGCGGTCGCCGACCGGCGGAAACGATCGAGCCAGTTATCCAACTCGCACAGCAGATTCACCTGTGGCTGTGGTTTTACTTCGAACCTCCCCAGCGGTACGGCAAAGTACGCAAGTCCATTTCTGGCGTGAAAGCCGAATCGGATGAATTGGTCAACACCCCGAGCGATGCCTAACGTGGAGACCGATCTGGCAAAATCGATCGCATTCCGTGCCGGTCGTCCGTTCACCTGAACTCGCCCTTCGGACAGAAGTGACTGGAGCTCTGAGTGAGTACACGGATTCGACCACAGAGGAAACCACATTTCCGCTCGGCTGGATCCTTCATCGGATGCGGCGGAACTACCATAGCCGATTCCTGCAGCGCGAACGCAGAATGGGTAACTGAGGCATCCTTTGGTGGAGGACTCGAGTCGTTTGACAGTGGCTGTGGCGAAGGCAAGAGCGCCTTCCAGCATCAGGACGTAGTCCCACGGATTCACGGCCCGCTCGACAGCCCCCGGATCGAATTGGCCAAGAATCGCGTTCTTCTGCAAGTTATTGCAAACGTCAGGGAATAACGCTTCGCTCCACCATTCCGCAGCCGGGTCGGTTGGATGTCCGGTCTCGGGGTCGATCAGATCAAGCAGACGCTGCATGAAATTGTTCGTAAATTCCAGGCGGCCATCGTTGAAGCCTGTTCCAAGTAAAGGGGGGTATTTAGGTCCGTCATCGGTGAGAACAAATGCAGCATCCAGACTGACGACCGCGTCGTCTGGCAGGTTAGCACGACAGGCTATCAGCAGCCGCTCTTTCGATCCGCCATCGGGCTTTTCTTTCAGCCCAAGATTACTCAATACATCGCGACATGCGGCGATCGTTTCGCGATAGACTGCAAGCCGCGTTGCCTTCCCCTGGCAAAGCTGGCTGATCGCCGATTGATTGTCTTTGGGGAAAAAGCCACTCCCTCCATTCCAGGGGGCGACCAGTGGACTGGGGCGATACTGGTTCAGAAAAAAGTCTTCGAGGTGCTCGGAATCAAGCGTTGTGCGTAGAAAGAAGACATCACCTGACCACCAGCCCTGTGCATGCTCGTCGGCCTGCGTTGCAACCAGACGCAGGATACCAAGTGCCTTTAAGTACCCCGCTAGTGGTGTCGGCGTACAGCCGGTCAATTGATGGACATGAGTAGGCTTAGGCATTGAAAGTTTCTCCTGTCTTCGATCCACGCCAGTCGGCCACGCGGAGTAAGGTTTCCAGATAGCAGAGTTTGAAGGGACCGAGGCTCTGATCGTCACGCAGCTTCAGCACGCGAGCGAGCCAGCTTGGGCCTGATTCGGATTCGCCCAACTCCATCAGGGAGAGATCGAGCGACGTGGCGGGAAGGACCTGACCATCTCCCGTGACGCAGCCGGGAATGACGTCACCGTTTCTAATGCCGCGCGCCTGTTTCATGCCTAAGTCCGCAGGCAGAATTTCGTTCGGAAAGCTGCGAAGGCTGCCGCGAACTTTGCCATGGTGCGCTGCAATCAGAAAGGCGATCAGATCGCTGTCGGGGTCGTCACCGCAATGCAGCAGCCACGCCAGTGCACTGGCCAGTTCGTGTCGAAATCCAATTCGCTCATCTGTCGCGTTATCGTCGGCAAAGTACTGCGGACGTCCATTTCGTTCCCCTGGCGATTTTGCCCACAATTCAGCCCTCCGCCCGGACGCGTCCGCGACTCCCCTCAGGATCATGTTCTGAAAGGCGGGGTGAGCTTTGCCGATGTCGTGCCAATTCGCGGCGCGAACGAGCGCAGCCCAAGGGATCTCCGCTGGTAATTGTGAGTGGGTTCCCTGCAGGCGTGTGACCGCTTGCGACACCTCTTTGAGGTGTTGCTGGAGCGGAACCCATGTCGCTGCGATGAGGTTCTCTTTGTCGCTTAAATCTTCTTCTGGCGCAAGGGCGACAGGAGGGTGTGGCGTCGGTTTGTCGGCCTGATTACCCGTCCATCCGATTCCATCGAGATAGCCTCCCATGTCGCGTTTGAGGAGCAGCACCATCCCGCTACGGACGTCGTTGGGGTCAATCGGTCGCCACTGGTCAGTTTTCTCCAGGGGACGGAAGATCAACGCAAACCTTTTGTCGTTCTTCTTTAATCGGGTCAAAAACTCGTGGATCTGTCCGATACTGACTGAGCAGAGTTCGTGACGTTGCGGGGCAGGAAAGGGGTCTGCTGGCTGGCCTGAATCGAACTCTCGCCAGAAGACCTGCACATCGGTGTCGTCCCCGTCCCGGATGAAGCGTGAGACATCGAGGTCATTTCCAGCCATGTCGGGCGTTGTATCCCATAGATCAAGTAGATCTCTCCGCCGTAGCGTATGCACTACAGGTGCAGGTCGACTGTCCGTGATCTGCTGAAGCGCTACAGGACCGACGTCGTTGAGTTTCGCGAGGTGGCTCCTGCTGTTGTTCAGTTCGTCTGCTTCATAGGGCAGGATCGTTTTTGCTTTGTCATCTTTGGACTCGATATCCAGCCAGATGACACATGCGTCTTTGTCTTCGCCCCCTCGGTTACAGCGTCCAAATCTCTGCACGAGCGACGGCCAGGGCGCCAATTCTGTCAGCATTGTTGCTGCCGATATATCGACCCCAGCTTCGATTGCCTGCGTTGCGACAACAATTCTGCCAGTACTCGGTACGTCCAGTGAGAACAGTTCTTTTTCGTGACTCTCCCGATCGCACGGGCGGAAGCGGGAATGAATCAGGGTCACTTCTGCCGTCAACGGCGTGGGCTTAGTCTTCGGTCCCTTCAGATTTTGCAGTTCTCTGAAAACTTCTTGCGCTCTGGAGACGTTGTTGACGACGACGAGTGTTAATGTGGCGGGCTGATGATGGGTTCTGATCAGCGCCGCCAGATCTTTTGGATAGTTCCGCTTGGCCGTGTCGGCTGTGAGGCTCAGCGCGGCCTTCTCAAGCCGTTTCTTGGCGTTGATCCGTTTTCGGACCGGCTCGTGAAGGCGGTCATCATTCGACAGAGCGACGCGGGAAAACCCGGCTTGGGGTTCAGGGTGGTCAACCGTCCGAATCGGCGATGCGTCAAGGGTGGCCGACATCCAGAGCGACTGGCTGACGCCGTATGTTCCGAGTTTTGTGCGCAGGCCTTGCAGTTGCGCGGTGGTCGTCAGTCCCACACCCATCAACTGCGTTTCATCCATGACCCACAGACAGTCGTTATTCAGTAGACCGAAATGCATGGGCCAGCGATAGCGAGACATACCGTAACCGCGATTGAGTGCGCGCGAGAGTAGCATGTCCTGGGTTCCAATAAGGATTGTATCTCGTTCGGGGTATTCGTCCCAGTCGCTGAGTTCTGCCCCACCCATCAGGACGTGGACACCCACTTCCGGGGACAGGTGTAGTGCGTCAAGCCATGACTTGGCAGCGTCTCTGGTCTGCTCGACGAGCGTTCTCATGGGCAGGCAGTACACGAGACGTCGGGGAGTCTGGTGACGAATGTCTTCTTGAGGGTGATACCGTCGGCGATATAGCCAGCCGAGGACCGCAGTCGCGGTCTTTCCCACTCCCGTAGGGACATTCAGCAATTGGGGAAGCGAAAGGGCTTCCGCGAACTGAAGTTGATACGGATACGGCTTGCGACCGTTGTTTGCTTGCTGGAAGAAATCCGAGAAGTTCATGTCGTGATCCCACGAAAACAACTAGATGCTTACAATGTCCGTCACTTATTCGCCGACTCTTGGCGGGTATAGTTCTTAAGTAATTCTCTTAAGTCGTCGATGATTTCTGTTTTTAGCGATTTGGGTTCCAGGACGGTGGCTTTGGGGCCGAAGCTCTGGATCCAGGATTTCAGTTCCTGCGTGTTTTCCAGTTGCAGTTCCAGTGTGACGCTGCCGTCGTTTTCCCTTTTGAGTTGCTGTGATGCGTGCCAGATCTTTTCCTGCACGTAGCGGGCGACGGACGGGGCGAAGCGGATCCGGATTCGCTGCAGCGGTGGCTGTTCGGGAGCTTCGCTGCGGAAGACGCCGAACGAGTTCGCGAAGTGTTTTTCCAGACTGAAGTCGGGGTCGGGTGTGAATTGCAGTTGCTGGATGTCGACTCCACTGACCCGGTCAATCTTGAAGTGACGGATGCTGTCGTGGTCGCGGGACCAGGCGACCAAATACAAGGCCCCTTTGTGATAGGCGATGCCGTACGGGTACATCTCCAGTGAGACGGGTTCCGTCGCCCGTTCGCTCTGGTAGGCGACAAAGGCGATGCGGTGTTCTTCCACGGCCTGCATCAGCCGGTCGATGACTTCGGCCTTGCCGCTGTAGTCGGGTCGGCCGGGGATCGTCTGAAAAAAATGACGTGAGACTTTTTCGAGCTGTGAAAGGGCGGCTTCCCCCAGCATCGACTGGATCTTGGTGAACGCGGTCTGCGCGGACTTCCAGAAGTACGTCCCGGCCAGCGGGTCGAGAAACTGACGGCCGAGGTAAAGCGAGACTGCTTCCGGCCAGGTGAAGTGAATCGGGGCCCGGGGGCCTCCTTCGGTCAGCCGCCAGTGCTTGCGGCCAAAGTCCGAGACTCGTTCGGATAACGGGAACCCCGCCTGACGCAGTGTATTCAGATCTCTCAGGATGGTGCGCGTGTTGACCTCAAACTCCTGACTCAGCTCTTTGACGGTTTGCCCCTGACGACGGTACATCAGTGCAATCAGAATCCGCCATTGCCTCTGCACAGGTGTTGAGGAGTCCATCGAGAATTCCCGCATTTGTTCATGAGGTTGTTCTGAAACAATTCAGGGGTTCAGAGGATACACGCCGAGTTTGCCATTTGCTGTCATACCCTGACAAAAAAATTGAGAAACGCCGTGCGACGGGTGTCGTACCGCAGTCGGGCGGGGCAACTGAGCCACTCAGTTTCATCGTGTAGACCCACTGTTTCGGGGGCGGGGGACGGGGCCGGACGGTTTTTCGTCGGGGGCTTTCCAGATGTTTGGAAGCGGGGGCGGGATTGGTGCTGCGTGGATCTGCGGGGGTGGTAACTTTGTGGTGGCGGTTTCGTTGTTCGTTTCTTTGCCCGGAAGTTTTGTCTGGAAGTGGGGGGGCGCCCCGGCCGGGCGCGCGATTCCCTCTGGTCGCGCTGGGGCCGTCGCCGTGCGGACGAGACACAGGTGGGCGGGTGAAGAATGAGCCGCGCGCGCATCGACTGGTCTGCTGCCCGGGCTCACGTTGTGGCGGATTGGCGGCGTGGTTGGCATTGTCGCGCCGGTGGAGAGCGTGGTCAGGATTTCGATGAGGTGGGGCAGGGCCTGCTACGAGCGGAGCCTGGGCGGGGTGGGGCGAGACGGGCTGGGTTGGGATGAGGTCTGAAGGGGAGGCGATTAGATGCTCAAGGTGCTCAAGATGCTCAAACATGAGCATCTAATCGTGGGGCCTGAAAAACAGGGAAAAGGACGATTAGGTGCTCAAGGTGTTCAACCGCGCGCAGCGCGCATTTCGGCCGGGATTGGCGATTCACCCGCGTAGGCTGGGTGGTTGCGGGGGAATGAGGCGACGTGGTTGTCTGGGATGGGGTGGCCTCGTTTGGAAGAAGCTCAACCAAGGTGCTCAACCAAGGTGCTCAACCAAGGTGCTCAACCAAGGTGCTCAACCAAGGTGCTCAACCAAGGTGCCCAAGGAAGGTGCCCAAGGAAGGTGCCCAACCAAGATGCTCAAACAAAAAAATTCGCTGGCTTGGGGGCGGGGATGTGGCGTGAGCGGGCCGTGTCGCAAAATTGTCGGGGGGCGGCGGGGTTTTGGGCCGGTAGGGGATTTTCCCGGGGGCCGGTGTTACTTTGCTGTCGAACCGATACGCCATTTGCACGTCACTGCCTGTGGAAATAGGGGGACAGGGACCTTGAGCAATGCCTGTTCCTCGTGGATTTCGAGCGGACTGCAGAGCCAGTCCCCCCTTTTTCAACAGCCTGATAGGCACGGAAACTCGGTTTGGATCGGGGCGCCTTTGACGGGCGTCGTGGCGGAAACTCAATTGAGGAGAGACGTTAATGTCGACACAACTGGCCGGACAGCGGATTCTGATTCTTGTCGGAGATGACTATGAAGATCTGGAGCTGTGGTATCCCAAGCTCCGTCTGATTGAAGCGGGGGCCAGTGTGGTCGTGGCGGGTCAGAAGGGGGGCGTCGTCTATCACGGCAAGCATGGCTACCCCTGTCGCTCCGATGTCGCCATCGACGAAGTCGAAGCGGGGGATTTTCACGGGATCATCCTGCCGGGGGGCTGGATGCCCGACAAACTGCGACGTGACGCCAAGGTGCTCAGTTTGACTCAGGAATTTGCCGCAGCGGGGAAACTGGTGGCGGCGATCTGTCACGGTGGCTGGATCCCGATTTCGGCGCAGGTCTACCGGGGTGTGCGCGTCACCGGTTCGCCCGGGATTAAAGATGACCTCGTCAACGCCGGGGCGGAATTTGAAGATGCGCCTGTCGTGATTGATCGCCACTTCGTGAGCAGTCGTCGTCCGGACGATCTCCCCGCGTTCTGTCAGGGGATGCTGGAAGTGCTTACTCACGGCTCGGGTCGAAAATAAGTCGTGAGGAAGCTCATGAAAGGTGAGCAGGTCGTTGAGGCACCAACCCGATCGGTCCCACCCCGGCCCCCGGTCGACGCCTCTTCGCGGCCGCCGGGGGCCGCGTCCCCCTCAGGGGTTTGCTCACGTTTCCAGTCCCATCACGGATGCTCACTCACCCGGTTCAAACACGAGAGCACCTGCCCGTTGAGGAGGTGACACCTGATCCCGCCCCCCCCGAGCAGCCCGCCGTAATGAATCGAGCTCATGGAAACCTCTTGTGCGACGCACACCGGTCGCCCGGGAAGACCCGGTCAACCGGTGCTACCCTTAACGGATATCCAGCCCGTTGCCCGTTCTCGTCACTTCGTTGGAAAATATTCTGATCAGGGTGATCTGGAGGTTTGGGGTGTGCGGGTGATGCGCGTGATTTGAACTTATTTCTTCAGCTCGGCGGGGTCGATGGAGAACGAACGCCTGTCGAGTTGCCTGGAGGCGAATCGAGAGACGGCTGGAACTTCGTCCGGTCGTGATGTTCATCGCGCTATCAGTCATGCCATGGATACGGATCTGTCTTGAATCAGTGTTGAGATAAGTGACGCGGAGACGCGCTTTACCCCAAAGTTCGCTTGATCACCGCGAGAAGAATTAGAACCATGCCCATTCAGTTTGCCGGGTCGAGCTCGACTGGCGACCGTCGACGGCGCAGGCTGGCTGTCAACGGCGATGGTATTTCTCTGGAGAGAACCTCCCTCGGTGAAGAGCGGGGAAGGATTCAATCACAGCTCGTCGCTTCCTCTGCCGCCGCCCCGTGGGTTCCCGTCTCTGAACTGCGGATCTGGATTTATGCGGGGATTGTGGGTGTGCTGCTTGTGGGGCTGACGGTCGCGATGACGCGGCCGCTCCCCTTCCGTCCGGTGCTGAATCCCTTTGTGGAACTGCTGCTGTCGGGCGAGCGTCCGAGGCTGGTGGTTGTTGTTTCCACCCTCTTTCTGGCGCTATCGACTCAGTTAGGGCTGTTGATTACCTGGTATCGGTCACAGTGTAAGCTCGATTTCAGTGGTCGGTATCGTGTCTGGCCCTGGGCGGCCGGGCTGTTAGGTGTGGGGACGCTGACGGTTGCGACTGGTCTGCAGCGGGTGGTCGGTCAGGTGTTTGGACCGATGCTGGGGTTTGCCTGGCAAAGCGAAACCGTGGCCTGGCTGCTGCCGTTGTGTGTGGTCATGCTCCCTATGACGCTGCTGCTGGATCGGGAGTTACGGCGAAGTCGTTCGAGTCTGTATACGCTCCGGCTGGCAGGGGCCTTGTGGTACGTGGCCGCGTGGCTGGAACTGTTCCGGGGCGAGCTGGCAAACGTGAGTGGTTTCGGTGTCGTTCGGCAGGTTCTGCCGATGTTCGCCAGCGGGACGTTGTTTCTGGGGCTGTGGCTGCATGCTCGCATTGTCGCGTATGTCTGTCCTGATCCTCCCGAGCTGGCGGAGCCGAGTGCCGGGTCGGTTCTCTGGAAAGCGGCCGTCTGGTGTGCGAGTCGCCTGACGCTTTGGAAGCGGCGATCGGCTGTCGCCGCCGTTGATGACGAGGAAGTCGAAAAGCCGAAGCGACGGCGCAAAAAGGTCGAGGCGGAAGAGGCCGCGGCGCCAAAGCGAAAGAGGAAGGCACCCGCCAAACGAGCCGCCCCGAAAACGCGTGCGAAGGTGAAACAGCCGGAATACGAAGAAGAGGTGGAAGAGCAGGAAGAGCAAGCCGACGCGTCGGCCTATGAATCGTACGAAGAGTCTGAAGGAGACGGTTCAGCCTACGAAGAGTCTGCGGCCGAGGAATCGTGGTCGGAGCCTGAAGCGGAGCAGTCGGAAGAGTGGGTCGAAGAGGAGGCGGAAGCTGCTGCCGAGGTGGAAAGCAGTGCGTTTGTGGAGTCTCACAAGTCGCACGGAAATAAAGCTCCCGCACCGCACTTCTCGCAACCGGTTTCGCAGCAGGAGGAAGACTACTCCGAGCAGACAGACGACAGTTCCTATCAGTCGTCGGAGTCGTATGAATCGAGTGACGGTGTTGGTCATGACAGTGGTGGCCATGACGGCAGTGGTTATGCCGGTGGTGGTGAAGAGGATGACGAGGATTCCGGTGGGGGCCTCACCGCAGACCAGATGAAGGGGCTTAGCAAGAAGCAGAAGCGCGAGTTGAAGCGGCAGCAGCGTGAGAAGCAGCGCGGCCGTGGTTAACGTGGCCGGGAGTAGGTTAGTAAGGCCCCTCTGCAGGGGGACGGGCGACTAACACGTTTGTAATAATTGCAATTTCCTGTTCTGCCGTGGACATTGGTAAAATAGAGAGCGGCTTGAGACGACTTCAGGGTCGTTGTCGAGTCAGCAGGGGGCTGGTCGGCGGGCGACGTTCGATCGAGAGAGCAGGTGAGGAGCGGTTTCTCGGGTTCCTCACCGGATCGGCATCGTCAGCCTGATCGTTTTGTATAGAATTCCTCCCGGGATGGAGCGTCTCGCGAAGGGACGTTCTGGAAGGGGTTGAGAACCAAAACCGGGCTGCAAAGCGTCCGGTCCCTCTGTGGAAGGTTGTCCATTGATGCAGCGGCTGACTCATTTACGCGTCATTCTTGAGACCGAGCCCCAGTCGGGGGTCTGGAACATGGCCGTGGATGAGGCGCTGCTGCTGTCGGCGATTTCGTCGGAGGTCGCGACACTGCGGTGGTACCAGTGGAAAGAGCCGACGGTCTCACTGGGATACTTTCAAAAGTCGGCTGACTTTGAGGTGGATTCGGTCCTGTCGCAGCTCCCTGTCGTGCGGCGATTGTCGGGAGGAGGGGCGATTCTCCACGATTGCGAATGGACTTACAGTCTGACAGTCCCCCCCGTGCAAAAGCTGTTCAGTCTGCCTGAAGAACTTTATGACATCGTGCACGGGTCGCTGGTGGCAAGTTTGAATCGCCTGGGGTTCCCGATTGCCGCTCGCGGGGTCTCGTCAAAGCTGGGTGAAGAGCCTTTGTTGTGCTTCCAGCGCCGAGATTCGCATGATCTGGTCGTGCATGGCCAGAAGGTGGTCGGAAGTGCTCAACGTCGCCGGCGTGGCGCGGTTTTGCAACACGGAAGTTTAATTTTGCATGCCTCTGCGGCGGCACCGGCCGTAGCGGGGCTGGCGGACCTTTGCGAGGCTCAAGTCCCCCCGGATCTGGCTGGTATTCTGGCGGTTCCATTAGCGGAAGCGGTGGCGGAAAACTGGACGTTTGGTGAGCTGACGGAACAGGAAAAACAGGTGGCTGTAGAATTGTGTTCGGCGGAGGAATCGCGTGTAAAACGGAGGTAGTCAATGCGGTGTGGTGCGGCGAATACTCGTTGACAGTCTTTCGATAAGGCGTTAGCGTGATAGTGGTTCCCAGTAACCACGAACGGGCCATTGCGTTCCCTTCAAAATCCCCGGCGTGGTCGTCATGCCAAAGTCATTTCAAAACGACGTGTCCGTTAGCGGATGTACAATCGCGAGAGTGGATGCCCATCTCGATTGATGGACCTCTGAGTTTAGGGAGTGTCTGATTCATGTTGCAGGCCGAACTGAAAATCCTTGGTGGCAAGCACCAGGGCAAACTAATACCGCTGACGACGAAAAAGTTTCTCGTTGGCCGTGAGCAGGATTGCCATCTGCGGCCCAATAGCGACCTGGTCAGCCGCCACCACTGCGTCTTTTCGATCGACGAGTACGCCATTCGCCTGCGCGACCTGGGAAGTACGAACGGCACCCTGGTGAACGGCACCAGTCTGCGTGGTGAAGTTAATCTCAAGTCGGGTGACCGGGTTTCGATCGGGAAGCTCGATCTGGAAGTCATCATCCGACAGGCGACCGCCAAGTCGTCGCCGCGACCGGTTGCCGCTCCCGAGCCCGTTGCCGAGTCATCGTCGGGCCTTTCGACCACCGAACTGCCTTCTTCGTCGGAAGAGACCGAGACCAGCTACGAGATGCCTGCCTACGTCGACCCCGCGGCAGCCGGCATGCCCACTCAGGACACCGCGATCATCGGTGCCCCGGTGCCGCTCCAGTATCCACCACAGGGGATGCCAGGTTATCCGCAGGGGTATCCCGGATATCCACCGATGGTTCCTCCCGGCTATCAGATGCCGCCGGGCTACATGCCAGGGGCCTATCCGCAGTATCCACCCGGTTACGGTCAGCCACCCGGTTACCCTCCGCAAATGGGTTACCCCATGGGTTATCCCCAGATGATGCCGATGCAGGGATATCCCGGTGGTGCCGTCGCGGCTCCTGTGGAAGAGCCTGAGCCAGAGGCTGCAGCTCCTTCGGGCGAATTGGCAGTGCGATTGCCGAACCCGGAAGATACAGGCGTTAAAACCGTCGCTCCGGCAGCGGCTCCTGCGGGAGGCGCGAAGCAGGAAGAAAAGCCTTCCAATACGGCGGCGGACATCATCAAGCAGTACATGAATCGCCGCAGTTGATAGTCCTTCTGTCTTGATGCATGCGATAGACGGACCCTGGAGATGTTTCCGCATGTGATGTGACATTTGTCATTCAGTCAATTCGGATCGAGATCAGGTCAGAATCGTTCAGGAGTAAGAGCATGTCGAGTGGCGACCCCTCAGCAGCCGATCAACAGCGTCGCTATCGTGAGTTTCTGGATCTGATGCCCCTGACGATTTCCATCGCCGGGCTGCCCGCCAGTGAACCCGGCAAGTACTACACTGAAGAACAAATGGAAACCCGGATCTTCGCATTACGTCATGCCTACAAGATGGCACGTCAGTTTGCTCGCGAGCAGATTGCCCGCTGAAGATGGCCGTTTAAGGATGAACAATGAGTGCCCCCTTGGAAGTCGACTGTCAGCACGTCAAAGCCCGTCTCGACGCGCAGCAGCCATTCCTGTTTCTCGACTGCCGTGAACGTGACGAATACGAAACGGCTCATATTGAATCGACGACCCTCATACCGATGAGCGAGCTCGCGCAGCGGATGGGGGAACTGGAAAGCTATCGCGATGCCCCCATCATCGTGCATTGTCACCATGGGGGCCGCAGCATGCGCGTGACCAACTGGTTGCGCCAGCAGGGATTCTCACAGGTCTCGAATATGGCCGGTGGAATCGACGAATGGTCTCAAACAATCGATCCCTCGATCCCTCGCTACTGACTGCCAGCACGGGGAACTGTTCAGCCGCAGTTGTCTTGTGCTGAGGGCTCTTGCGCTGGCGATGGAGCGGCTCTTGTCCCTCTAAATGACTGTGTCCCGCAGTTGACGGGCGGCGGTCTCGGGGAAGACCGGATTGATATAGAAACCGCTACCCCACTCGAAGCCGGCGACACTCGTCAGGCGGGGGAAGATCTCCAGGTGCCAGCGGTACCAGGGGAGTTCCGGCTCATTAAAGGGGGCGGTGTGAATAACATAGTTATAAGGTGGGTTACTAAGACCCTGATCCAGCTTACATAGCACAGTCTTGAGAATATAAGCCAGGTCCGTGAGGTCGTCCGGCTGCAGGTTTTCATAATGACTCTGCTGCCGCTTGGGCAGCAGGCAGGTCTCATAGGGGAAGCGGCTGGCATAAGGGCAGAAGGCAATAAAGCGGTCGCTCTCAAAGAAAATTCGCTCACCCGTAAGGCGTTCCTGCCGGATGAGCTCGTCAAAGATCGAATGCTGACGGGAGTCATAGAAGGCTCGTGCGGCTGCGATTTCTTCGACAATCGTCACGGGAACGACGGGGCTGGCGATCAGTTGCGAATGCGAGTGGGGCAGGGATGCTCCGGCGCGAACGCCATTGTTCTTGAAGAGGGTGACATGGACCAGTCGAGCCTCGTTCCTGATCGCCTTCATGCGGTCCTGATAGGCCGACAGGACTTCGCGGATGTTGTCGAGCGTGAGTCGGGCGAGGTTGGTTTCCGCATGAGGGCATTCGATGATGACCTCATGCAGGCCGAACCCGTTTAAGGACTGGTACAGGTCGCCGATGAGGGGGTTGAGTTCGCCCGCCGGTTCCAGTGCCGGGAACTTGTTCGGGACGACACGGACTCGCCAGCCCGGCTGGTTGGGTTGGGAGCCGGGGTTGCGGTAGGCCAGGACTTCGGGCGGCGTGGCGTGCTCATTCCCTTCGGCGAACGGATCAAAGGGGGCCTGAGTGGCCGGCGCGGTTGCGTTACGTTGAGGAGGGTGACGACGGACGGTGCTGCGGCTACGGAAACCGCGACGGCGACAGCCGGGTGTACCTCGATCGGCGGACTGCTCCGGGTTGGGGTTAGTGGGATGAGGGGGCGGGAGGGATCGGGGAGTTGCAGTTGAATCGGCCGCCGAGCTCTCTCGGGTGCCATGACGACCCAGCGCTGCAGCAGCGGATCTTTGCGGAGTTCGGGCATCCCGGAGCCTCTGTTCGATCAGTGATGGGGAAGGGCTGTCGCTCAGCCTCCCACGACACTTCGGGTGGTCGAGTCACTGGTAGGGCGGGGATTCCGACGCTTTTCGAGGGCAAGTTCGTAGACTCGCTGATACTCGTTGGCGCTATGCGTCCAGGACCAGTCCTGTTTCATACCCGTCTGCTGGAGGGAGGACCACTTCTGCTTGTCTGCAAACAGGGCCCGTGCCCGGCAGATGTTCCAGAACAGGACGTCGCTGCGGAACTCACGGAAGGCAAAGCCGTTAGCGGTTCGATTGGCGAGGTTCTCGTCAGAGGCGTCGACGACGGAATCGGCAAGGCCCCCCACAGCACGGACGATGGGGACCGTTCCATAGAGCAGGCTATACATCTGGTTGAGTCCGCACGGCTCGAACTCGCTCGGCATGAGGAACGCGTCGGCTCCGGCTTCAATCTGATGCGACAGGGTTTCGTCGTAGCCGATGTGGGTGGCCACTTTCCCCGGGTGGCTTTCGGCAAGTTTCGTCAGCAGTTGCTCAAAACGAGGTTCGCCTGAACCAAGGAAAACGAATTGAATGTCCTGATCCATCAATATGGTGGAGCATTGCTCGACCAGCTGGAAGCCCTTCTGGTGCGTCATCCGCGAGATGCTGCCCAGCAGCATGACGTCCGGGCGAACGGGCAAACCGAGGCGGCGCTGCAGTTCGGCCTTACAGGCCGCTTTTCCTTCTGCCACCGTGGCCGCGGTGTAGTTCTGGGCGATGTGCGGGTCGGTGGCGGGGTTCCAGACTTCGGTATCGACGCCGTTGAGGATGCCGAACAGGTCGTCATGCCGGGAGGAAAGAGCGGCATTGAGTCCGCAGCCGAACTCGGGCGTCTGGATCTCGCGAGAGTAAGTCGGGCTCACCGTGGTGACGAGGTCCGCGAAGGCGATCCCCGACTTCAGCAGGTTCAGATGGCCGTAGCACTCCATTTGACGCCAGTTGAAGTACTTCCAGTCGAGCCCGGTCAGCAGCATGTCCCAGTGCCAGAACTGACCTTGAAAGGCCATGTTGTGGATCGTGAAGATCGAGGCCGTCCGTTCGAAGCCCGGAGAACCCTGGAATTCAATCTTGAAGAGGGCGGGGATCAACCCCGTCTGCCAGTCGTTGGCGTGAATGATGTCGGGCTTCAGGTTGAGGAGGCGGGTCGCTTCCATGACGGCCCGGCTGAAGAAGATGAACCGTTCGCTGTTGTCCCGGTAGTCCTGCTCCTGCTCGACATAGAGTCCAGGGCGGTTGAAGTAGTGTGGCTGTTCAATCAGGTAGACCGTTGCTCGCGAGCCCGGCAGAGAGGACTTCAGGATCTGGCCTTCGACGTGTTTTGATCCCACGGTAACGCGGAATGTCAAGCCGGTAGGTTCGATCACCGGAACGCTGGATCCTCGTTTGGCGATGATCTGCTGGTAGAAAGGAGTAAACAATGAAACATCGTGACCCACCTGAGCCAACGCCTTGGGTAAGGCCGTTGCAACGTCCCCCAGGCCCCCCGTTTTGGAAAAAGGGACTGCCTCGGAACTGGCGAGTACGATCCGCATGAAATGACTGCCTCTCTGTTGGGAACGACTGGCTAATCCTGCCGAGCTTGTTTTCCGTTTAGGGAATCTCGTCCTTGATCTTGCTGGTGTCTCGACACGGTCCGGCGTCGGCTAAAACCCCTGAGCCGCTTCAGATTGACATTCACCGGGGGTCACGTCGAGAGATCGATCTTCTTGGAGGATGCCAAAACCAGAAAGTCAGCGTATGCCGCACCGAAAACAACGAACGAACGACTCGGCCGGGAGTTCCCCTATGGTATTTTATCGAGCAACCAGAGGTCTGATTCCACTTGAATCCCGCACGTCAGACCGCTTTGGACGACTTTCCAGAAGCGATCGGCAAAAGCTGCGGGTCGATTCGGTCTCGAATGATTCCCGTAGCTTCCCAGATTGCGAATCCTGTCAGAATGCGGGGTCCTCGGGGGCAGGCAGAACGAAAAAGAGCCTGCAAAACCTTAGCGGGTTCTGCAGGCCCTCAAGATGCGGAGAGGGAGGGATTCGAACCCTCGGTCCGGTTTCCCAGACACAGCATTTCCAGTGCTGCACAATCGGCCGCTCTGCCACCTCTCCGAGAAAACGATCGTATTTTGGTGCTGGTTTTCACATCCGATGGCGGTGGATGGGAAACCCTGAAGGGACTGACTTATCGGCGTTGGCTGATTCCGCTTCCCGGTCGGGAAGATTCGTCGCTCGTCGGTTCAGGGCTGAGATCGAGGCGCAGAAGGAACTATTCGGCTTCTGCGGCTGCCAGCTTTTCAGCCTTCCGCTGGGCGACAGCGGCGGTGTTGGCTTCAGTCACTCCAACAGCGGCCAGGCGTCGACGGACAGTGCGGATTGTGGCGTTCAGCGAGCGCCATTTGGTGTTTCGCTTGAATTCGGCTTCCCCTAAGCCTTTCTCCTTGAGTGAGTTGGAGAAAGTTGCCAAATCCGCGTTGGCGGCTGCAAGTTGTCTTTCGAGGGTAGTTCGCGACAAAGGCATGACTCAGGCTCTTTCACGGGACATTATGGCCGAAACGCTCATCACGAGGTTGCTCGCAATGAAGTTCAGGCCGCGGACGTGTTGGACCGCAGTAACAGAACTCGGTTCGTCGAAACGCTAGATTCTACAGATGCAGACTCACTCCGCAACCCCTGAATCGGTAGAGTCGACGTAATCTCGTTCCCTGTGATTCTGGGCGACGGAAAGAAGTGGCTTCACCGTCACCCGTTAACCACACTTTTAACACGGGATACTTCGGTTTGCGGACGAGTCGATCTGAAGTCGCAATCATCCACTTTGGAAATGTAGAGCTGCTTGGCAATCCCCGTCAACGCGTGACGCGGGCTGTCGCAAGAGTCCGCGTGCACGGCCTGTGAGAGGGAACAGATCAACGTAGTGAGAATGGCGGCTCATCGACCAGCCTGGTCCTCCGGGGCTTCATTTCAATGTCGATTCAGCATCAGGCCGTCACAGGAAATTGATGTAATTTGACGTAAATCGTGATCGCACATGGATGTGGTACTCCGATTGCATGGACCCGCGAAACGCGTTGGTGATTGAGATTTGGGTGAATTTCCGCTATGAGAACTTCTGTCAGGATCTGGCAGCGGGAGCGGAAACTCTGCTCAGATCACAACATCGGAAGACTAATTTCAGTAGCAGACCTGAACGGTAGGCGAGGTGAATAGTGGGCCGACGCGGTAGACCTCTGGAGCGGGGTTGGATTGCGTCGGCCTTTTTCTTTGGATGGACAGCATGCCCTTGAAGTTACGTAGCAAAACGATTCGTAAAGGGATTGATCGCCTCAAGGCGAGAATCGGAGTTGATGGTCTTTTCCGCGAATTTGGGAATGATCTGCCGCTTCGCTCGGATCTCTTCAGTCTGGCTCAACTCGAAGAACACGCTGAAGCCCTCGCGGCGTGGCACGAGATTGACCCAAACCCGGGTCCAGACCGGCTGTTGCTGCGTTTGACCGACAATCAGAATATTCTGAAGCAAACGTATAAGCTGCTTCTCGAAGCTGTGCAGAACGACCGCCACAACGTCCCCGCTGGCGAATGGCTGCTGGACAATTACTACCTTATTGAGGAACAAATTCGCACGGCGCGGCGGCATCTGCCACGTCAGTACAGCCGGGACTTGCCGCGGCTTTTGAACGGTCCGTCGGCAGGTTATCCTTGCGTCTACGATCTGGCGCTGGAGCTGATTTCCCATGTGGATGGTCGCATCGATGCGGAAAGCTTGCGGACATTCGTGGCCGCGTACCAGCGCGAGCGTCCCCTGAAGCTGGGCGAACTCTGGGCCGTCCCCATCATGATGCGACAGGCGCTGATCGAGAATCTGCGCCGTGTGGCGGCCCGCATTGCCACAGGACGCATCGACCGGGATGCTGCGACGCTGTGGGCAGACCGCTTTATCCACTGCGTTGAGACGACTCCCAAGGATCTGGTTCTCTGTCTGGCCGATATGGCCCGGCCTAACCCGGTCCTTTCCAGTGCATTCGTCGCCGAACTGGCTCGCCGGTTAAGAGGGCAAAGTCCGTCGCTGGCATTCCCGCTCACCTGGGTCGAGCAGCGATTGTCCGAGAACGGACAGACGATCGAACAGATGGTGCAGACGGAGGGACATCAGCAGGCCGTCGATCAGGTTTCAATTGGCAACAGCATCAACAGTCTGCGGGAACTCGAGGCGATTGACTGGCGTGACTTTGTCGAGCGGCTGAGTGTCGTCGAAGTGGCACTCCGGCAGGATCCCGCGCGCGTTTATGCCCGGATGGATTTCAACACACGCGACCAGTATCGCCATGTCGTGGAAGAAGTCGCCAAGTATAGCCATCTCTCGGAAAAAGAGGTGGCCCTTCAAGCCATTCAGCTGGCCCGACGCAGCGAACTGGCGCATGGCCATACGAATCGGAAATCGCATGTCGGGTACTACCTCGTTGGAAAAGGTTTGCACGATCTCGAAGCGGCATGCCGTATGAAGGGGACGCTGTTCTCGCGCGTGAAGAGAGTGGCGAGTTACTTCCCGCTGACGAATTACCTTGGCTCGATCGGATTGATTTCGGTTGCGGTGGCCGCGCTGGTATTGAATCTGTCGCCCGCTGTTGGCACCAATCCCTACTGGTTCTGGTTCCTGGCAGCGCTGCTCACACTGAGCGGCAGCCATCTGGGGGTTGGGCTGGTGAACTGGCTGACGACGATGCTGATTCGCCCCCACCGATTGCCGCGGATGGATTTCTCGGCGGGGATCCCCGACAGCGACCGTGCGATGGTCGCGATTCCGACGATGCTGGTTTCGAAAGAGTCGGTGAAGCGGCTGATTGAGGGACTCGAAGTTCGCTATCTGGCGAATCGGGATCCGAACCTCAGGTTCTGCCTGCTGACGGATCTGAGAGATGCCGACCAAGAAGTGATGCCGGGGGATGAAGAGCTGATCGCGGCTGCGGCAGCAGGAATCGAGGAACTCAATCGGAAGTACCGGGGGGCAGTCGAACCCGGTATGAACAGTAGTGAATCACTGACCTTCAGCGGAACTTTTTTCCTCTTTCACCGACCACGTCGCTGGAACGAGCAAGAAAAGGTCTGGATGGGATACGAGCGAAAGCGAGGCAAACTCGGAGACCTCAATCAGCTCTTACTGACAGGTGCGACGGAGGCGTTTTCCGTCATCGTGGGGGACGTCAAGTCTCTTCCAAAGATGAAGTACGTGATCACGCTGGACACGGACACGCTGTTGCCACGAGATGCCGCTCGGCAATTGATCGGCACCATGGCCCATCCGCTCAACCAGGCTCTGATCGATTCCAGGCGAAACCGCGTCGTTGAAGGGTATGGAATTCTGCAACCGGGGGTGGCGATCAGTTTTGAGAAGACGAGACCTTCCTGGTATCTCAAGTTGTTCGGGGGAGAGCCGGGGATCGATCCTTATACTCAGGCGATATCTGATGTCTATCAGGACGTTTTCGGAGAAGGATCGTTTATCGGCAAGGGGATCTATGATGTCGATGCGTTCTCACGCACGATGGATGGCAGGTTCCCCGAGAATCGCATCCTCAGCCACGACCTGCTGGAAGGGTGCTATGCCCGATCAGGCCTTGCCAGCGACATCTCCGTATTCGAAAGCTTTCCGCTGAAATTCGAGACGGATGTCAGTCGAAGGCATCGCTGGGTTCGAGGCGACTGGCAGATTGCCGGCTGGTTGATTCCAGGACGGGACAACCCCATCAGCCTGTTGTCCCGGTGGAAGATCTTCGACAACCTTCGACGAAGCGTGGTTCCCCTGGCTCTGACGCTGGTTCTGGTCCTCGGCTGGCTGGTGCATCCGCACGCCCTGTTGTGGACGGCGACGGTGCTGGGAATCATTGTGATTCCGTCCGTTTGCGTGTCGCTCGTCGCTCTGGTTCGGAAAGCAGCGGAGTCCCCTCAGGCATCGACCTTGCGCCCCGCCGTCAAGTCGATCGGAATGAGCCTGGCGAGGGCAGCACTGATTTTCATTTTCCTGCCGTATGATGCTTTCATCTGCGCGGATGCCATCATCAGGACCGGTGTCCGCACTTTGTGGACTCGGCGGAAGATGCTGGAATGGAAGACGGCCAGCGATGCGGAAAGTGAGTTGACCGATGATCTCGAATCGAGCTTCCGGCGAATGTGGTTTTCCCCGGCGTTTGCTTTGGTGATCGCACTGGGGCTGGCGTTTGTTCAGCCTGTCTCGTTGTGGGTGGCGCTCCCGATCCTCATGCTCTGGGCGGCTGCGCCTTACATCGCCTGGAAAATCAGTCAGCAGATTCCTCGACGCTCTGAAACGCTGGATGAAGACCAGAAGCTGTTTCTGCATCAGTTGACGCGGAAGACGTGGAAGTTCTTCGAGACGTTTGTGGGGCCGGAAGATAACTGGTTGCCCCCCGATAATTTTCAGGAGTATCCCGCGCCGGTGGTGGCTCATCGGACGTCACCGACCAACATCGGGATGTCACTGCTGGCAAACCTGGCCGCGTATGACTTCGGATATATTTCTGCCGGTCGCTTGCTGGAGCGGACCGGGAATACTCTGAAAACGATGGAGTCGCTCGAGCGATTTCATGGTCACTTCCTGAACTGGTATGACACCCAGTCGCTTACTCCCCTCTTTCCGAAATATGTATCGGCTGTCGACAGCGGAAACCTTGCCGGGCACCTGTTGATCCTGCGGCGCGGATTGAAGGAACTGATCACCGATCGGCTGATCTCGACAGGTTTCCTTAACTCGTTGGCAGTCACTCACCGTCTGATTGAGGTGGCGGCCAAAGAGCCATTTCAGGGGCGAATCGAGGCGAAAAAGAATAGACCACAAGAAGCTGGGGACGGGTCGCCGATTTCTTTGAACGGGTCGTCAGCGAAGGGGGGCTCGGGAATGATTTCCTCGAGACCAAAA
Organism: Schlesneria sp. DSM 10557; assembly: GCF_041860085.1. Classification (NCBI taxonomy): domain Bacteria; kingdom Pseudomonadati; phylum Planctomycetota; class Planctomycetia; order Planctomycetales; family Planctomycetaceae; genus Schlesneria; species Schlesneria sp. DSM 10557. The sequence goes on along the minus strand of NZ_CP124747.1, from coordinate 4,089,520 downwards.
CCACCTGACAACTTGCCCACTCTCGAGAGTGTACTGCAGCTTCTGCGACGCGGAGCGGATGCTCAGACACGTCCATCGACTCTGCCGGAAACCCAGCAATGGCTGCAACAGATGCAAACCGCTTCGGCTGCCATTGTGGAATGGGGTCAGAATCGGGAATCGGACGCTGTGCGTGAGATTCTGAAGGATCTGAACCAGCAATGCCGTGGAGTTCTTGACGACTTGTCATCGGTTGCGTTGTGGTTGGCGCACGCAGCGATTCCGCCGGAAGTCCATCGGAGTGGCAGCCATGAGCCGGCTTCGATGTCCAGGGAACTTCAGGAGATCGTCGACCGGCTGAATCGAATTCCGTCTCTACGAGAGGTCTGTGAGTTTGATCATCAAGTGCTACCCGGAATTGACAGGATCCTGAGCGTCGAGAAAACGGGCCCTGTTCTGGCACCTGCAGAGCGGAAATGGCTGGAACATCTTCGAGAACTGGTCTTACAGTCGACTCACACGGCGTGTGAACGCGTACATCAGATTGAGGAACTGTCCGAGCAATGTGCCGAGTTCGCCGATATCGAGTATGACTTCCTTTACGATTCTCGTCGTCGATTGCTCGCGATCGGTTTCAATGTCAGTGAACTCCGGCGCGACGGCAGCTTCTACGATCTTCTCGCGTCGGAAGCACGGCTGGCAAGCTTTGTGGCCATCGCCCAAGGCCGACTGTCGCAGGAGCACTGGTTCGCGCTGGGGCGTTCGCTCACCCGATCGCACGGGCAGTTGACGCTGCTGTCGTGGAGCGGATCGATGTTCGAGTATCTGATGCCGCTGCTGGTGATGCCTACTTATGACGACACGCTGCTTGATCAGACATACCAGACAGTGATTGACCGCCAGATTCAGTACGGAAGGCAGCGCGGTGTTCCGTGGGGCGTTTCGGAATCGGGGTACAATGCCACCGATGCCAACATGAATTACCAGTACCGGGCGTTCGGTGTTCCAGGGCTGGGCTACAAGCGGGGACTTGCTGACGATCTGGTCATCGCTCCGTACGCCACTGCGATGGCACTGATGGTCTCCCCGCGGAAGGCCTGCATCAATCTGGAGGTCATGAAGGCGAAAGGATTCGAAGGGGCGTATGGGTTTCATGAAGCCGTCGACTACACCCCGTCACGCCTTTCCCGGGGACAGACACACGCCGTGGTGCAGTCGTATATGGCGCATCATCAGGGAATGGCCTTCCTGTCGTTTGCGTACGTGCTGCTCAATCGACCAATGCAACGACGCTTCGACAGCGACCCCGAGTTCCAGGCCGCCGATCTGCTGCTTCAGGAACGCATTCCTCACGCCGCACCCCTTTATCCGCACGCCAACGAGGCGGCTACGGAAAGCCTCCCCTCGACCGACCGTGCCGCTTTGATTCGCGTCTTTACGACACCCAACACGCCCGCGCCGGAAGTTCACCTGCTCTCCAACGGCCGGTATCATGTGATGGTGACGAACAGTGGTGGAGGATACAGCCATTGGAAAGGGCTGACGGTCAACCGCTGGAGAGAAGATGCAACTCGCGACAACACGGGAGTTTTCTGCTACCTGCGTGATGTAAGCAGCGGTGAAGTCTGGTCCACTTCTCATCAGCCAACACTGCAGCCAACGAAACGGTACGAAGCGATATTCTCACAGGCGCGTGCTGAATTCCGTCGTCGCGATAGCCAGATCAAGCTGCACACGGAGATCGCGGTTTCTCCGGAAGATGACATCGAAATTCGACGAACCACGATTGTGAACCGGTCGAAGGTGCCGCGGACGATTGAGTTTACCAGTTACGCGGAAGTGGTACTGGCGGCCCCAAACTCCGAGGCTACGCATCCGGCGTTCTCGAATCTGTTCGTGCAGACAGAAATTCTGACTTCACGGCAGGCGATCCTCTGTACTCGCCGTCCCCGGTCCCGTAGCGAGAATCCACCCTGGATGATCCACCTGCTGGACGTGCGGGGGCCGGTCGAAGGAGAACCGACATACGAGACGGACCGCTTGAAGTTCATCGGTCGTAACCGGACACCGGCGAATCCCGAGGCACTCGAACGGGCTGCGAACCTGACCAACAGCGATGGTTCGGTGCTCGATCCGATCGTCGCCATCCGTCGTCGGGTGACGCTTGCACCCGATGAAGCGACGATTGTTGACCTGGTGATCGGGATGGCCGAATCACGCGAAACGGCGATGTCGCTGATCGACAAGTATCATGACCGTCATCTGGCGGATCGTGTCTTCGATATGGCGTGGACCCACGGTCAGGTTGTGCTTCGCCAGCTGAATGCGACAGAGGCCGACGCGCAACTGTATGGTCGCCTGGCCAGTTCGGTTGTGTTTGCATCGAACCTGCGTCGTGCGAATCCATTGATTCTCGCCAAGAATCAACGCGGACAATCAGGTCTGTGGGGGCACGGTATTTCAGGCGACCTGCCGATTGTGCTGCTGAAGATCTCCAATCCCGAGAAAATTGAGCTGGTACGGCAACTTGTACAGGCTCACGCCTACTGGCGTCTGAAAGGATTGATCGTCGATCTGGTGATCTGGAACGAGGACTCATCAGGTTACCGTCAGGTCCTGCAGGATTTGATCATCGGGGTTATCTCGTCAGGGATCGGGGCGCATATGATGGACCGGCCGGGCGGCATCTTCGTCCGGCGAGGTGAGCAGATGTCTGACGAGGATCGAATCCTGCTGCAGACAGTCGCGCGTGCCATCATCGTTGATTCCGAAGGGGCACTGGCTGATCAGATCGAGCGGCGAGCTCGAACCGACGTGAAAGTGGCCGAACTTGTTCCGACACGACCTCGTCGACAGGAAGCACCGTCATTTGCCTCGCCTCCGCGTCGCGATCTCTTGTACTTCAACGGTTACGGGGGATTCACTGCCGACGGGCATGAGTATGTCATTCGTGTGGAAGCGAATCAGTCGACTCCCGCTCCGTGGGTGAATGTGCTTGCCAATCCGCACTTCGGGACAGTGATCACAGAAAGCGGGGGGGCGTACACGTGGTGCGTGAACGCACACGAGTATCGCGTGACTCCGTGGAACAATGACCCCGTCTCGGATTCGACTGGCGAGGCGTTCTATATTCGTGATGAAGAGAGCGGGCAGTACTGGTCTCCCACCCCGCAACCTGCGCGTGGCAGCCAACCCTATCTCTGTCGTCATGGGTTCGGGTATAGCGTCTATGAATACGCCGACAGTGGCATTGCTTCCGAACTTTGGGTCTATGTGGCAACGGATGCACCCATCAAGTTTGCCATGCTGAAAATCAAGAATGTCTCCGGACGGTCTCGCCGCCTGTCAGCGACGGCCTATTGCGAATGGGTTCTGGGGGAAATGCGTTCGAGAACCCAGATGCACGTCGTGACGGAAATCGATCCGAAGTGCGGAGCGTTACTGGCGAGAAATCCCTACAGCATCGAATTCTCGGAACGGATTGCGTTCATGGATGTCAGCGATCCGATGCGCAGTGTCACGGGGGATCGGGCCGAATTTCTGGGGCGAAACGGCAGCGTCTCCAGGCCCGACGCCTTGTCGCGCATGAGACTGTCCGGAAAGGTCGGAGCCGGATTTGATCCTTGTGGAGCGATGCAGGTCACGTTTGATCTTCCCGATAACCGCGAGCGGGAGATCGTCTTTACGCTCGGTGTCGGTCGCGATATCGAGGACGTTCGGACACTCGTTCAGCGGTTCCGCGGTCTGGAACCTGCGCAGCAGACCCTCGAAGGTGTCTGGGGATTCTGGAACCGGGCTCTGGGAGCCGTGCATGTTCAAACCCCCGATCCATCCCTCAACCTGATGGCCAATGGCTGGCTGTTGTACCAGACACTGTCCGCCCGGTTCTGGGCTCGCAGCGGTTACTACCAGTCTGGCGGCGCTTTCGGATTTCGTGATCAGCTGCAGGATGTTGCGGCGCTGCTGCATTCCGAGCCTCGGCTCATTCGCGAGCACCTGCTGGTGTGTGCATCGCGCCAGTTCGTGGAAGGGGATGTCCAGCACTGGTGGCATCCTCCGCAGGGCCGCGGGGTGCGAACGCACTTTTCCGACGACTTCCTATGGCTTCCGCTGGTCACCTGCCGTTATGTGCTGGGGACAGGCGATACGGGAGTGCTGGATGAAATTGTTCCCTTCATTGAAGGTCGCCCCGTTAACCATGACGAAGAAGCCTACTACGACCTCCCCACCCATTCCGCAGAGGCAGCATCGCTTTATGAACACTGCGTTCGGGCCATCGTCAACGGGCTGTCGTTTGGTGTCCATGGGCTGCCCCTGATCGGGTGCGGTGACTGGAACGACGGCATGAATCTGGTGGGAGAGAAAGGGAAAGGAGAAAGCGTCTGGCTGGCGTTCTTCCTCTACGAAATTCTGGTGGAATTTTCGCAGATCGCTCGAATGCGGGGGGATCTGAATTTTGCCGATCGCTGCGAGGTGGAAGCGGCCCGGCTGAAAGAAAACGTGGAAAAGAATGCGTGGGACGGTGAGTGGTACCGCCGTGCTTACTTTGACAATGGCGAACCGCTCGGTTCCGCCACGAATGCGGAATGCCAGATCGATTCGCTGCCGCAGAGCTGGTCGATCCTGTCAGGTGCGGGGGATCCTGAACGATCTCGCATGGGGATGGAAGCTGTTTATCGACGGCTGGTCCGCCGCGAAAGTGGGTTGATCCAGTTGTTCGATCCTCCGTTCGACAAGTCGGCTCTGGATCCGGGTTATATCAAGGGCTATGTCCCGGGCGTTCGCGAGAACGGGGGACAGTATACGCACGCCGCCATCTGGACGGTGATGGCCTTTGCGGCCCTTGGAGATCATCGACGCGCCTGGGAACTTTTCTCGATGATCAATCCCATTAATCATGGGACAACACCCCAGCAGATCGCGATCTACAAGGTCGAACCTTATGTCGTTGCTGCCGATGTGTATGCCGTGTCGCCTCACACCGGTCGCGGTGGATGGACGTGGTACACCGGTTCGGCGGGATGGATGTATCGCCTGATTACCGAATCGCTGCTGGGTCTCCGTCTTGAAGTGGACAAACTGCGGCTGGCTCCCTGCCTGAATGTCGAGTGGAAGTCGATCGTCATTCATTACCGTTATCGCGAGACGTTCTATCACATCACCGTTCTTCAACCCGAGCCGAGCCGTAATGTCAAACGCGTCACCGTCGATGGAGTGGATCGCGAAGATCGTCTGATTCCGTTGCAAGATGACCGGCAGAATCATGTGGTGGAGGTGGAACTGGGTTAGAATAACGGGGGACGAATGACAGCCGCGACCGTTGCGGGTCGGTTGCGGCTGTATCAGGGAGTTACGCCATCAGCCGAAATGGAGGGGGCAGGATGAGAAACATCACCGCCAACAGACGCCCTGGGGGTTACTGCCTTCTCGCCTTCCTGATGCTGATGCAGACGGTGCTGGTCGGTGAAATTCGTTCTGCGCCTGACGAAGTACCGGGGCTGATCAAACCACCTTTCGCCTGGAACCGGACAGACCGCTACGAGCCACCTGACAGCAAGACATTCTTTCCGGACGACAAGACTGCGGGAGAAGAACTTGCAGCGTGTCTGCAAGGGGCTCGCAAGTGGCCGATTGACGTTGATCAGCGTCTGGCGCTGATTCGCAGGGGATTGCGGAACTGTCAGCGAGACAAGACTCGGCTGCTGGGAGCGCTGGGCAATGAGTTCGTCTGGAATAGAGATCCGCAGGATCCTCGCGCGATCGAATTGTTGTATCACGCCAGCGATCTGTCAGAGCACGAGCTTGCTCATACGGCGTTCTACCATGGCCCGACGGTCGTGCTGAAAAGATCGCCCAACCTCGTTCGCACGCTGATGCAGCAGTATCAGGAATGGGGAGTGACCGACCAGTCTCGCATCATTTGGGGGATGAAGACATACGGTGATGCCGAGGAGACTCGCAGGCTGTTACTTCAGTTGCTCGACTCGCATGAAGATCTTGATGAAGGAACCGTCTGCGCAGCGATCGACACCTATCGGGGTCTGTTCGAGACGATGCCACCTGAGATGCAGCGGTTCGATCACATCGGGAAGTGGATCGTTGCCTTTCATCGAACTGATCTCTCGGCCAGTCATCCTCACGCCGCGCAGATTCTACGGGAACAGACTGACAAGCTGATGCGCGGTCAAGAGACGCTTGTGATTGACTTCGTCACTCGAGTCGTCGACGGCTATGAAACGGCGGTTGTGTTGCTTCAGGGGGAAAAGGCTCGACATGAGTTTGTGACTCGGCTGGAGCAGCACATTTTTGCGAAGCTGGATTTCAACTTTCTGTTATCGCCTCGCATCCTGCGGGAATGTCGTCTCCGTGAATTTGGACGATATCTGCCGGGGGGAATCCCGGTCCGCGCCCGCCCGACGTACACCCGTCCGGAAGTGGGGGAAAGCTTTGCCTTCAACGCGACTACATGGGTTGCCCCGGATTTCGAAAACTACTTTGCCGACGATGAGGACGCGGGCCGGAAGCTGGATGAGGTTTATCAGCAGAAGGAAAGCCTTGAAATGAGTGACCGTGAGCTGCTGAGACTTTTTCGACGCGGCGTCCGGCGATCGAAGCAGACACCCAATGAGATGTTCGGGTGGATCTCGGGCGCCTTAGGCTGGCCCCTTGATCCCATGTTGAGCGAGATCATGTTCCAGGCCGTGGATCCAAGAGGGCCTTTTCCTTTCCGTGATGCTGCTGTGTACTACGGGTACAACCTGAATAAACCCAAGACGAAGAATATGCTCGAAGCGCTCGTTCAAGCCTATCTGGCTGAGCCGTTCGACCGCACTTCGAATAGCAACTTTCGTGGACGGATCCTGTGGTCTGTCCGTGACCATGAAGATCACCGTTATTTCCTGGCCACTCGATTCGAGTCGGCACTCAAGAATCATCAGCAACTTTCTGACGAGGCGCTGAGGCCCACCGATCTCGCGTATCGCCAATTAGCGAACCGTGCGCCCCCGAATCAACACGAGTATGACCATCGAATCGTCGATGTCGTCGGCTTTGTGATTCCAGAGAATCAATCGCTGATGGCTGCTAAACAACTCTTCGAAGATCGAATGGAAAGCAATGAATTCTTACTCGACACGGAAATTCGTCAGGAGAAAAATCAGGTCCAGGGTCTGAGCGTGACTCGGGGCTTTGAGGGACCTCGGTTACTTGCAGCAAAGTTGAAGGAAGAATTCAATTGGCCCGTGAATTTCGCACTTCCATTGACCCCCGTGGTCTGGAAGGAGCTGGGAGACAAACTTCCTGCTCGCTTCCAGGATTATCTGCCTGTCACGAAGTAAGTCGTCATCAGGGCCTCATCAGTGCATCATCGAGGGGAAGACGCAGCGGCCTCTCGCGCCGTTGATGGTGTATTGAAGTCCGTGAGCTGCCGGGGAGTACGAGCCGCCCGCAAGGCATTCAGTACTGCGAGCAGATCGATGACTTCCTGGGCAATTGCGCCGCCGACAGGCGACAGCAGTCCGAATGCCGCCAGGATCATTCCTCCGATGCTCAGCAGCATGCCGCCGAGTGAACTCTGTAGAACAATCTGGCGTAACTGCTGGCCGATATGCAGCAGTTCATCAACCTTACTGAGTGAGCTGTCGAGGATCACGGCATGAGCGGCTTCAGAGGTAATGTCGGATGCTCCCCCCATCGCAATCCCGACGGTGGCCGAAGTCAGTGCCGGTGCGTCATTGATTCCGTCACCGACAAAAACCGTGTTGGCTTGTTTGGTCTCGTTACGGACCAGAGCCAGCTTCTGCTCGGGAGTTTGACTGAAGTGAACCTCCGAAATGCCGATCAGACCTGCCAGATAACGGACTTCCGATTCACGGTCACCGGAGACGATCATTACTTTGTGGAAACGGTGCTTGGGACTCAAGTGCTTGATGAAGGGGGCTCCTTCCATCCGCGGTTGATCCCGAAAGCGAAAAGTGACAGGGATTGTTTCATCGATCAGCCCGATACATTCCATGCCGGCGACCTGCGGCGGAAGCTGTTCGAGAATGCGGGCCACGCGCTCGTCCGAAGCTTCTTTTGTGAGTTTGCCGCGACTGGTGACGCGGATCTGTCGGCCGCCAACGGTCCCGACAAGTCCCTGTCCGGGAGGTTCGTGGACCTGAGTCACTTCCAGCGTGGCAGCACCTTTGTCATGAGCCCGAGCCGTAATGGCCGAGGCGAGCGGATGCTTGGAATAACGCTCGATACTGCCGATGAATGCCAGGGCTTCTTGCTCTGTTGTTCCTTCGCCGCAGATGACTTCGGTCAGAGCGGGGCGACCGTATGTCAGCGTACCCGTCTTGTCGAAGATGGCGACGCGACAGGTGTCGATTCGTTCCAGAACCGACGGGTCGCGAATGATGATCCCGCGACGTGCCGCCAGAGAAATCGAGCCGATGATCGCGACGGGGATGGCAATCAACAATGGACACGGCGTCGCAATCACAAGCACGGCCAGAAAGCGAGTGACCTCGCCACTAAGCCACCAGGCGACGGCCGCAATGGCAATCGCCAGTGGAGTATAAAAGGCTCCCAGACGATCGCCGATTCGCCGCATACGAGGACGGTTTTCGTCGGCGACCTGCATGACTTTCATAATTTGCGCGTAGCGGGAATCGACAGCCAGTTTGTGCGAACGAATGGTCAGGGCCGATTCGCCGTTCAAGGCCCCCGACATCACTGTCGAGCCCGCAGATTTGGGCATCAGGTAGGGCTCGCCGGTGAGGAACGATTCGTCCATCGAACCTCGACCTTCCAGTACGACTCCGTCCACGGGACAGATTTCATGCGGAAACAGAACCAGGACGTCTCCGACCGAAACCTGATCGACGGCGATGTCGACGATGGCGTCTGCTTCCTTGCGGTGAGCCTTTGTAGGCATGCGCCGGGCCAGTGCATCCAGGACGGACGAAGCACTGCGAATGGCCCAGGCCTCAAGGGCTTCGCCCCCGGACAACATCAACACAACGATCGTTCCTGCCAGGTATTCTCCCAGCAGCAGCGAGGTCATGATCGAAAGTCCTGCCAGGAGATCCGACCCGAATTGGCCGCGCACCAGATTCCCCAGCAGTCCGATGACCAGCGGAAGACCTCCCACAACCAAAGCGATCACCAGCGGCCAGTCCATGATCGGCAGCGGACCGGCGGTGGGTGCGGTGCCGACTCCAAACCGGATCGCGAGGTGCACCAGGATGGAGATTGCTGCCAGAACAGCGATCGCGATGTCGTACCGGTGACTGTCGTCGGGGCGGGGGGGGGTGGTCATTGTGCGCTGCCATGCCATAGTTGGGTTGTTGGCAGGGCAGCATATCATGCCCGATTCGGCATGTCGTCATGCAGCGGAAGCGGCTTACGGCGCTTCGGGGTCAGGCGACCTTCTGTTCTGGCGAATGGGCCAGACTCCGCTCAAGGCATTCGGCTCGCATAATTTTCAGACTGCGAGGAGCTTCTACTCCCAGTTGCACAGATCCATTCGACATTCTCACAACCTTGATCGTAATGTCGTCGCCGAGCTTGATCACCTGGTCGAGTTTACGGGTGAGCACGAGCATTGGAAGAATCCTTCAGACTTGCCGCGATCGCGGGCAGGGCGTCAATAATCGCCCCGGCGCGGCACCCGTGAATCGTTCACGGTCGCTTCGAACGGGGGTAAGATACCAATCCGAAATCGACTGTCAACCCATGTTCGCCTCATTAGCTGGGCTTGTTATCCATAAAAAGGGGATGCAAACCGGTTCAGGGAAACCACGGATTTGAGGGGGCGAGCGGAAGGAGCGGTTTCATCTTAATGCTCTACACAGAAGCATGTTGCGGATCCGGCGGATTCGACAAAAGAGATCTGGACGAACGTTTTCTTCGTTCGTGTTGTTATATTGATGGAAAAGCTGCGTTGCAGTTGCAGCGCGGTCCCGGGGGTACTTTGTGACCCACCCTCTTCCATGCCCGGAATTAGACAGGAGTTGCAGGCCATGATGTTGTCGACGACGAAATTGAACGGCCAGCCCTCGATCCGACGTTGCGTTCGTGCAATGGCGGGGCTTGTCCTGTTGTTGCCACTCGTGGCAGATTCGTCGGTGCTGCAGGTTGCTGCGGCGGAAGAGCCGATCAGGACGCGCGGTGCAGACATCGTGGTGCAGGAAATCAATCGCCTGATCCGCGAGACGTGGAAAGACAACGAGGTCGAACCTTCTCCGGTGGCGGATGATGCGGAATGGATTCGACGCGTTTACCTCGACATTGTCGGGCACATTCCCGCTGTCGAAGACGTCGAAAAGTTTCTGGCAGACAAAGACAAGGCCAAGCGGGCCCAACTGATCGACCGGTTGCTGGATGATCCGGGATATACCCGCAACTGGACCACCATCTGGACTAATCTGTGCATCGGACAGCAGACGCCACGCCGTGTGAGCCGAACCGGGATGCAGAAGTTCTTTCGTGAGGCGTTCGGCAAGAATCGTCCCTGGAATGAGATCGTCAGTGATCTGGTGACCGCGGAAGGTCACTATGAAGAGAACGGGGCAGCGAATTTTCTGCTCGCCCAGATGCAGGATCAGGATGATGGCATCCAGATGACCGCCAAGACGACCCGGCTGTTCATGGGGATGCAGGTTCAGTGCACTCAGTGCCATGACCATCCCTTCAACGATTGGAAGCAGGATCAGTTCTGGCAGTTCAACAGTTTCTTCCGTCAGACCGCCAAGGTCGATCACCGCAGGTTCGATCAGAAGACGGGACAGATGGTCGACGACTTCTCGGAAATTGTCGAACGCGACTTTTCCGGGCCTGTCTATTTTGAAAAACGGAGCGGCCTGATGAAGGTGGCTTATCCATCTTATTTCGGTGTCGACATCAATCCCGACAGCACCACCGATCGGCGCCGCGAACTGGCCAAACTGATGACGGTTGGGGATCGCCCGATGATTGCTCTGGCCTACATCAATCGCTTGTGGGCTCACTTCTTCGGCTATGGCTTTACCAACCCGATCGACGATATCGGGTCGCATATTCCGGTGACCCACCCCGAACTGTTCGACCGGCTTGCGGATGAATTTGTGAAGAGTGGATACAACTGCAAGCAGGCGATCCGCTGGATCGCGAACAGCGAAGCCTACAACCTGACAAGTCGGACGACGAAGAAGAACGCCCAGGATAACCCTGCCATTGGCGAAGCGGCCCTCTTTACTCATGTCTATGTGAAGCCAATGACGGCAGAGCAGCTTTATGACTCGCTGATCGTCGCCACGAATGCTCACAAATCCGGACGGTCGGGCTGGGAACAGGCCGAGGTTCAGCGACATGCGTGGCTGCAGTCGTTCGTGCAGACCTTCGGAACCGATGAAGGGGACGAAGCCACTTCCTTCGACGGCACGATTCCTCAAGCGCTGATGATGATGAATGGACCTCTGGTCCAGGACGCCGTCAGTGTGAAACCGGGCAGTTATCTGCATCAGTTGCTGACAGGCAAGGGGACCGACAATCACAAGATCCAGCGGCTTTATCTGTCTGCCCTCAGCCGGATGCCGAATAAGGCCGAGATTGCAGCCGCCCAACGCTTTTTGAACAGTAACCAGGATCCCCTGACGGTCTATCAGGATCTGTTCTGGGCACTGCTCAATTCGAACGAGTTCATCATCAATCACTGATGTGCGTCGGCCATTTCCACTTCTTCTCGAGTCTCCCTTTTCACATCGGAACGCGTTATGAATCTGAATACACCCTCGGGCATGTCGCGACGTCATTTTCTGGGGCACCTGGCAGCGGGCGCTTCCGTCTTGCCGGCGATGAATTTCATTTCGCACGTGAAGGCAAACGCGGCGGATCTGAAGAAACGCCAGAAGGCCTGCATCCTGATGTGGATGAGCGGTGGTCCACCATCGATCGACATCTGGGACCTGAAGCCCAATTCCAAAAATGGCGGCGAATTCAAGCCGATCAGCACCAGCGGCGGCTTGCAGATCAGTGAGCATATGTCGAAAACGGCTGAGGTGATGGACAATCTGTCGGTCATTCGTGCCATGAGTACCCGCGAAGCTGATCACGGCCGGGGTCGGTACTATATGCACACGTCCTACGTACCCACTCCGACGGTGATTCATCCTGCGTTCGGGTCGGTCGTCAGCTACGAACTGGGAACGAAGCGGAAAGACCTCGAAATTCCCGCCTTCATTTCCATCGGCGGTGGTGGTTCCAGCCCCGGCTATCTGGGGATGACCCATTCGCCGTTCCTGGTTAACACCAGCGGGCAGATCGATAACGCGGGACTGGGTGGATTGGGACTGGACAGGCTCGAACAGCGCCTGCGGATGCTGAATACGGTCGAGGATAACTTCATTCAGTCGCAGCGAGGGGAATCAGGGCAGGCGCACAAGGACGTTTACGTCAAGGCGGTCAACCTGATGAAGTCGCAGCAAATGGATGCCTTCAAGATTGATCAGGAAAAGAAGGAAGTTCTCGACGCCTACACGGGAGCCCCCGCACGTGGAGGTGCCATGGGAGGCGGCGGACAGTTCGGTCGCAGCCTGCTGATGGCACGACGACTTGTCGAGGCCGGGGTTCCGTTCGTCGAAGTCGATTTTGGTGGCTGGGACCTGCATGCGAACGTCTTCGAGACCTTGAAGACGCAGCGACTTCCTGCACTGGATGCCGGGATTGCCGCACTGACCGCAGACCTCAAGCAACGTGGCATGTTGAATGACGTGGTGCTGGTCTGGATGGGTGAGTTCGCACGAACTCCTCGCATCAACCAGGACGTCGGTCGTGACCACTGGGCCAATAGCTGGTCAGTCATGATCGGTGGTGGTGGACTCAAGGGGGGACTGGCTGTGGGTGAAACCGACGCAGACGGCATCTCTGTCGCTAGCAGCAAGTCGTACCAGCCCGGTGACGTCTGGGCGACCGTAGCCCATGCCTTGGGGATTCCGCTCGATACGGTTCACAAGTCCAAGAATGGTCGCCCGATGAAGCTGGCAAACGGCGGTACCGCCATCCAGGAACTGATCGGATAACAAGAATCCTGGCGACAAGGGAAAGACGAAGCGGCTCTTCTTCTCTTTCTCTTGAGTGCCGGGAGTAGGAACAGACTGAGGTCCTCATTCGGGGAATGCGTCCCGGACAAATTTTCCAGACGAGGCCTCGTCTGTTTCTTGTATGACAGACGATTGTTGAACTCTGAGGCGACGACCACTGCGGCCGTGGAGCTCGCCGTCGGTGTTGTCAGGGCGTGGCGGGAATTTTTCACTAGTGTTCCGGTGAAATCGTGACAGAAGACGCCACTACCGAGACTCAGTCCTCTGCCCCCAGTGGTGAGTTTGTCCAGCTGTTCACTCACCATCAGCGGCGGCTGTTCCTCTATATCCTGTCTCAGGTCTCGAATCCTCTGGACGCCGAAGAGATCCTGCAGGAGACGAACGTGGTGATCTGGAGTAAGAGTGCCAAGTATCAACCGGGCACAAACTTTCTGGCCTGGGTCAGTCAGATCGCCAATTTTGAAGTGATGAAGTTTCGGACGCGAAAACGTCGGGAAAAACTGGTCTTTAGTGACGAATTTCTTCAGTCAGTGGCCGAGGCGAGTCTCGAACGATCAGAAGAACTCGAGTCGCGTCGAGCGGCGCTGGTCGACTGCTTGAACCGATTACGCCCCAAGGATCGTGAATTGATCCAGCAGCGGTATGCTCCGGGAGAACGTGGTAAGCACCTGGCTGAGCAGATCGGCCGACCAGCCAATTCCGTGTATCAGTCACTGGGCCGCATTCGTCGATCGCTACTCGACTGCATTCAGCAGAAGTTCGCGGCAGAGGGGGCGTCATGACTCATCCACGTCACAATCCCAACGAACTGGAAGTGCTGCTTGAACTGCTGTGTGAGGACCGCCTGACCCAGGCCGACGCTGCGCGACTGGAAGAACTCGTCCTGTCGTCCCCCGAAGCCCGCTGGACTTACCTTACATATATGGACCTGCATGGCACCCTGTACTGGGATGCGGCCGGGGCCGGTTCACCTGAACCACTTTCCTCGGAGGAGCTGCCTGTTTACGCCGGTCCTGTCCAGCCCCCACCAAACGCTCGGGCTGTCACTCCTGCGAAGACGCATCGTCGCGGGGCATGGATGATGGCAGCGGTCGTCGTTTGCCTGGGTGTCGTCACATGGGGACTCTGGCGGCTTCCCGGAACTCAACCTCCAGCGGAAGTCACCCAGGTGGCACCAGAAGATCGGGGTACGGACCGGTTACAATCCGGGACGGTTCGCGACCGAATCCGACGCTCGCCCAAAGCTCCCGTCACGGTGGGGAACATCAGTCCGGCACCCCGCGTTGAGGTCCCGGAAAACGCCACTCCTGCTGCACCGAACGCCACCGAGTCTGTGGTCGCTCAGCCTCCCATGTCAACTCGGGCCATTGTCGCCCGGATCAACGAAGATATCGCATCGCGTTGGACAGAGATCGGGGTGCAGCCCTCGCTCCGAGCCGACGACGCAGAATGGCTGCGCCGGATCTACCTGGATCTGGCGGGCCGTGTCCCAACCGTCACGGAAAGTCAGACTTTCCTCGCAGATAAGAGTGACGACAAACGAGAGTCACTCATTGAAATCCTACTGGAAGATTCAGCCTACGTTCGGAACTTCACCACCAAATGGTCAAACCTGCTGATCGGGCGGGCCTCCAACCCGCTGGTCAATCGCGAAGCATTCGCCAAGTTTCTGCGGATGAGTTTTGCCGAGAATCGGCCGTGGAATCAGATTGTGGCTGATCTGATCTCGGCCGAAGGGAACAATTCGGAAAATGGAGCCACGAATTTTCTCATCGCTCACCTGAATAATGCGGCAACACCTGCGACCGCGGTCTGCTCCAAGCTGTTCCTCGGGCGGCAGCTCCATTGCAACCAGTGCCACAACCATCCCTTCAATGAAACGAAGCAGGTCGAGTTCTGGGAGCTGAACAGTTTCTTCCAGCAGACCGCCAGCGTGCGCCGGATTCGTCGGGACCAGCAGACCGGCCGACAACTGGCGGCTTTCACCGAACTGGTGACACGCGATGCGGGTGGGCCCACCTATTTCGAAACCCGAACCGGGCTGATGCGCGTCGCTTATCCCCGCTTTAATGGGACCGACGTAGATCCAGGGGCCGAGACGAATCGCCGCAGAGAACTGGCACGATTGATGACGACAGGAGAGCAGCCGGATCTGGCGGCGGCTTTCGTCAATCGGATGTGGGATCACTTCTTCGGGATCGGCTTCACGCGAGAATTAGACAACCTGGGTCCGCATCAGGTCGCCAGCCATCCCGAACTGCTGGAAGTCCTGTCGGCCGAGTTCATTCGCAACGGATACGACATCAAGCAACTCGTTCGCTGGATCTGTCGATCCGAGCCGTATCAGTTGAGCAGCCGATTCTCGGAATCCAATCGGTCGGATGATCCGTCGTTGGGTGACATCCCCGCGTTCAGCCGGATGTATGTCCGATCGATGACGGCCGAACAAACTTATGATTCCTTCCTGACTGCGACGAAAGCGCACCAGGTGGGGGCGGTCGACTGGGTGCATGCAGAGCAGAACCGGCAACAGTGGCTGCGTCAGTTTGTGGTGTCGTACAACACGGACGAGAATGATGAGGCGATGACGTTCGACGGATCCATCGGCAATGCACTTTCGCTGATGAATGGGCCGCTGATCGAAAAGGCTCTGGATCTGTCCGCCGGCAGCTTCCTGGGGGAGGTGGTCCGGCAACGATCGTCTGAGACCGAGAAGATTCGATCGCTGTGTCTGGCGACCCTTTCCCGCTTGCCCGAGCCCAATGAATTGAGCTCGATGAAGAAACTGCTGCGGGACGCTGCGACCACTGCGGGCAAGTCCGCCAATGGTGCCGTCAGTCCCGCTGCGGCTTATCAGGATCTGTTCTGGGCTCTTCTCAACTCCAACGAGTTTGCGTCGATCCACTGACACAGGACCGGTCGTACGAAGCGGCAGCTATTCCGCTTTGATTTCTGCGATTCGGATGTTTTTGAACTCGGCCCACATTGGCTTCCCGGCATGGAGTTGCAGTGCCAGGATGCCGTCCGAAAAGGAATTTTGAGGATCTCGGTCCTCACATTCCATGATCAGCTTGTTGTTGAGGTAGTGCCGAATGAGCGGGCCTTTGGCGATGATCACAACATCATTCCAATCGTCCAGCTTGAACAGTTTTTCGAAAGTGGCTTGATCGATCAGATCGGAGCGAAGGACCTGCTTGCCATTCTGGTCCCACTTGACCTGTTCACCCACAAGGCTGATACGGCCCCGTTTGCCACCCTCGTCATAAATAAATCCAGCCACATTGGGGAACGTCACTTCGTTACGCAGTTCATGCTGGTAACCCCTGACCACCCACTTGTTCCGTGCATCAGAGGTGGTGATATGACGGGATCGGTATTGAATGCCGGAATTGTTGGTGGCGTTACAGCGAAACGACAGTCGCAGTTCGAGGTCCTTTGTGCGACCTTCTTTCCAGATCAGGAAGGTGTTTCCGTCCGCCGCGTTCTCTGGCGTCGTCTCGCCCCGGATCACGCCGTCCTTCACACTCCACAGTCGCGGGTCCCCATCCCAGCCGCTCAAATCTTTGCCGTTAAAGCACGTCGCCATTCCTTCTTTTTCGGGAGGGGCATCCGCAGCAAGGACCTGAACACCAATCAGGCAGATGGCCACAGCGACGGACTGCAGAGCAAAGCGCAGCAACATACTTTTCTCCAGAAGGGGGGCGAAAAAATACTCGTTCCATCTGCCCGACAAGGATAACGATTTTCTCGACGCATTACCTGTTCGACGGTCGGGGAGCCGTCGCCTCCCGATGGTTATCAGATCGTTGCCGACGAGGGGCTACGGAACGTGGATTTCATGAGGCAGCGCATGACGATGACTGTTAATGCGACGCGACATTACTGGCCCGTCAAAATCCAGGTTGATCGGCTGCAGTCAGCGAAAGGAACGATCGAGAGTCCTAACAGTCGCATCCAGATGGGTTGAATCGGGCCCCACCTTGCTCCACAAAAAGTCGAGCAAGTCGTCTCGCACCTGCGAGTCTCGGACAATGCCCAGATACTGCAAGTGCTCAGTGCCAAGGACACAGCGCAAGCATGCGACTTGCCTTTCAATGCTTTGGCGATGTTTCCGAAGACTGAGAAGCAGCGCGAACGTGGCCGCACGACATCGTCCGAGCCTGTGAATTTCGATTCGGGGGTTGGCTTGCAACTAGGCAAGGACATCTGACGGGGTGGAGTCTGCCAATCCCAGGCATGTAAATCAACACTGACAGCATGTTATTAGGGGAATGCGGATTGAGGACTCGTGTCGATTAGTCTATCTACACGAGTGAAAGTCATCAGCAGGTGACATCGAGCCAATGGCACGAGCGTCAAAAACGGTCGTGGCGGCGGCATCCTGCCGCTGATTTCGTGCGGAGTCCATTGTAATGTCACGACAGCAAATCACGCTCTAATCCCGAGCGTGTCGGCGCGCGATCAGGTTCACTCGTTCCACAGGAGGAGCCAAGCAGCGTGTACTGCAGTGAGGGTTGAGTGTAAGTGATCTGCACGGGGGTGCCTAAACCGTGATACGCATGACGCACCACTGTGGTCGCTGGGTGGCCCGACCGCCTGTTAAGGGTGGTGGGGTGCGGGAGGCACAATATGCTGTATCGTCGGCTGGCCATTACAGATCCGTGGTGAATTCCTCATCCGCTTCCAAACCAGGCGGCCACCGAATCGGTAAACCAACAGATTTCTGCTCAAAGGACCAGCGAGCCGAACTCCACGACCAGTCCCTGGCTTGTTCCACCAACCCCGGCCCGAACGGCATTTATGTGCATGTCGTCCAGTTTTTCTTCCACCTTGGCCCGCGACCCATTGTTGAATCCGCAGTCGCATGCCTGCCAGCTTGGTTCGGTGGAGTCAATCTGGGACCAGTCGTCCTGGAAATGCTGGGGCAAGACGGTTTTTAATGATTTCGAAGTCAGTTCCTTCCACTTGTTCATGAACGGGCTCAATTGACACGTTTCCGGGAACCAGATGAGAGCATGGACGTGATCCGGCATAATCACAAATCCCAGGCGAAGCCCCTGCTGCTGTGCCCGCCGATTCCCCACGGTGCCAATGACGATTTTCTTCGCTTGATCATGTTGTAGGTGCTTGCGCCTCTTGTCGCACGAGAACGTCGCGAAGCGGATCTGCTGCTCAGTGTCGAAAACGCGTCTTTCAACCATGGTGTACAGAGGAAAACTGCGTGCGGTGATCCAAAAAAGGGAACCCTCATGGTATCACATCATGTCGCTCCGCGATCCAACCGCCTTGAACAGGCGGTCGGGCCACCCTGCGTCGCGAAATCATTGATCCCGCCTGAGTTTCCGTACTCACTCAAGCCGATCCTCATCGATGCACTGTCCGCGTGACCGGATCACCATCGCCGCATTAGCTTAATCAGCAGCTTTCGTTTGTTTGATTAACGCGATAACAACAGCACATCCAACATAGCTTCCAGCCGACCGCTCCCATCAATAAAGTTCCCAGTGTCAATTCGCGCAGGCATGTGATTTTCATACTTCACGCGTAGCGCTTCCATATCCTTGAGTACCGAGTCTTCAATTGCCTTGTGTCGCAAATGTTGCAGCTTCTTTGCATTTTCCGCATCTCCCATCTCCGCCGCCAGTATGGACAGACGATCGATCTGCCCCGGATTTCTCCATTCTGACAATCGACATGCGGCCTCCACCTTCTCAAACGTGCGAGTCCATTCATCACGACCAGCCTCAGACGCATCAACTTCAGCAGAAATTCTATCGATCAGTTCACAACGTCCCTCCAACAGGCGGATGAATTGTTCTTTGGTCGCCCTGATCGCTTTCTTCTGAAGCCGTTCGGCTTCATCAAACTCTTGCAATTCCGCTTTTGCTGCCGCCAGGATATCGTTAGGAATCAAGTTGACACCCTCAGACAGGTTTATCGCCAGATTCGCGTGCTTATATGCAAGGCCTCCGTCTCTTTTCGCGTCACAAGTCGTTGTAGACAGGAACTGTGAGAGCGCCATATGTGCACGAGCTTCTTGCGGCCTTTCTTCAGCCCACAACGTCAAATCCTGAAGCTGCTTCTCATACTCTCCGAGAGAAGCCCACAGCTTGGCCCTTTCGCCTAGGGCCATGGAGTCCGTCAACCCCTGAGAAATGGCATCGTCCAACTGATTCAGTGCCTCCTTGGATCGCCCAAGGTGGAACAGTCCCCGCGCTCGTGCAGTATATGCAAAATCCAACTCCGCCTTCCTTCGTATCAGGTGCTCCGTATCGGAAAGTAATTCTTCATAACTTTCGTTCTTCAGATACAAATGGCAACGGCAATAGCGACATTCCGGACTATCCTTCAATGCAATTGCGCGAGACATCTCTGCGATACCTCTGTCGCTTCGCCCTAATTTTCCATGGCTGAGCCCAAGAAACATCCATGCCTCGGGCGAGCTTGGCTTAAGCTCAACGGCCTTAAATAGAAACTCCGCCGCTTCATTATGCCTACTTTGCCTAACCAGCATCGCTCCACAATTGATGTAGGCGTGAAAGTAATCTGGACGCAGATTAATGGCTTTACGGTATCGCTCCAGCGCCTCGTCAGGCTTCTTCATAAAATATAGGATATCGCCGTGATTCTTTACATAGGTTGCATTTGTTGGCTCCAGCTTTTGGGCTTTCACGATATCATCGAGCGCACGTTCGTATTTCTGATTGTGGCAGAAAACGAATGCGCGACACCGGAACGCCTCGGCGCTTCGCGAATCGGACTCGATCACAGACTTGTAATACTCAAGTGCTTCCTCGATTGTAACAACATCGTCAATATTAACCATGCCTTCGTCGGTTGTTAACGTGTGCTTGTTCTGAGCAAGCACTGTAAACGGCAGGGAAAAATGCTCTGCCGAGCTCACTTCGCCTCCAGACAACACCTTACAGCCAATACGTGGCAACACTGTTTTACCAACTAGCGTTTCTTCACCGACGGTGGACCTCGCCATTAGTGCGACGACAATGATTTGCGCTAGAAAGCAGCGAACTGAGCGACACATCTTCATATCCTTCAAAAGAGGTGTTGACGTATTGACTGGCGATGGAGTGGCAGTGAGTTAGAACTTGAAATTTAGATTGACTTTGGCTTCTTCCAAGGGAAGTTTAAACACTTTGTTAAGTTGCGACCAATTGTCCAAAGTCAAGGGAGCTGTACCCCATGGTAGCGAAAGCGAGAGGTTGCCCTTAGGGAGTTTAAGGGTGAACTCAAATGATCCAGAAAGACTGAAATTCGGATACGCACCAGGGTTATTTCTTGCATATTCGGGGGTATTATAAATAAAAGTTGGCTTCGCCGTAATTGTGACATTAGGCGGAAGTAGTTTAGGTGGCACCGACAAAGGAATGGTCTGCGACAAGTGCGGAAACAAATTCCCTAGTCCGTGCGTTTCTTGAAGTACCGACGCGCATCCAACGCTGCCAAGAACAATCGCCATCCATCCCTGTGGAGAGAGATTGTTAACATCAACTTTGAAGTTTGCTTGTTCTTGAACTGCGGCAAAGGCGGTTGACTGCAGCAGGCTTTGGAATTGACTCGTAAAATCCATCGGTGGGACCCAAAGGGCAGCCGGATCGGGTTGAGCATCGAGCATCTTTTCGCCAACCTTCTTCCAGAAGTCAGAAAAGAATTGCTCTGTGCTAAATTCTGTCAGGTGGCCGCTTAACACTGCGCCAAAAGGCAAATCTATACCCGAATCGAGTTGATCAATAAAGTTCGGTACGGCATCCTTAAAAACGGAATTCACGTCTGTGAGGAAGTTGTCTTGAAGGCCCAATGGGTCAGTTTGCGAAAAGGGAGAATTCCGCACATATCTGTAAAGGTTACTACCGGCTTTCAATCCGAGCGGGTCCCGCTGCAGCCAGCTTCCTAGAACCGCATGGTACGCCCGGAAGCGAACAGAGAACAGTTGCGCACCCGAGTCATACCGGTATCCGCAGAACGTCGTCTCCCAGGTGAAGGCCGAGATGGAGCGGGTAACGTAGGCGGAGGACATGAAGAGGGTTCTGCCGTATGGGTTGTAGGCGAATCGCTCGCCGACGAGTGCTCCTGCGGTGGTGATGGCACTCATGTTCCAGTTGGCGTCCTGGAGAGCGTAGAATCGCTCGTTGAGCGCTCCGGCTCCGGTAGTGTCCCGCTCGCGCAGGACGAGATCGTCGATGTAGCGCGCACCCCAGATGAACTGGCGTTCGGCACTGGTCGACGCGCCGACTCGCTCTTCGATGCAGCGCCAGTTGCTGGTGAAATAGGAGTGCCGGGTTTCGGACAGGACGCCGCTGGTGTAATTGAGAATTACCGTTCGGAAGTTTCGCGCATCGTACTGGTTTTGCTGGATGTCCGTCGCGCCGGCCTTGACGGAGATCAGGCGATTCCAGGCATCGTAGGTGGCGGACTGGCTGGTCCAGGGGGTCGCCTGCCGAGGCATCGTCGTCATATTCCCTGCCGCATCATATGCAGGTACGGCCCATGCGAGTCCCACCGGCGTCGAGATGGCGGTGATCTCGTTGACGGTGTTGGAGGTCCGCGCCTGAGTTAATGTCCAGCTCGAACCGCTGGTCGATTCATTGAAGCCGCGCCAGTTTCCCGTCGGATCGAGTGTCCAGCATTGCGCGAAGGTGGGTGACGGAATGGCCGTGTTGGTGCCGTTGAGTGTTCCCCGCTGCATGTCCTTCAGTCGCTGCAGTCCGTCGTTGGTATAGAGTTCGTCGTACTGGGCACTGTTTGCCGTGGCGACGGGATTCTGCCGCCAGATCCGGTTGCTGGCGCGGTCGTAACCATACTTAATGCGGTCGATGTCCGCATTCGTCGTGGTGCGGTACCAGCGGGAGTCGATAATCCGGCCAAACTGGTCCAGCCCCCAGTAGATATCGCCCGCAGGACTGGTTCCACTGGAGGAACCCAGCAGCGTGTACTGCAGCGAGGGTTGGGGATACGTGGTCTGCACGGTCGTGCCTAAACCGAGATACGCATAATTCACCAGTGTCGTCGCCCCATCGATCAAGGCATCAACCCGACTGGCCGCATCGTTGATCCCTCCTGAGGTGCCATACCCAATGGTGATGGCGCGGCCATTCGGGTAAGTCAACGTCGTCGGACGAATCGTGTTCGCGGATCCATTCGCGTAGGAATACTGCACCTTGGGTGTCGTCCCGGAAACGCTCAGGCTGTGAGACTGGGCATCGGAAACCACCTGGCCAAAATCATTATACGCCAGTTCAACGTCATTGACGACAACCGCACTTGATCGCTCTTAGCGGCTCAGTCGTTGCTTCCACCGACACGGGGTCGGAGGAGAGCTCTTGGCGGAGGGCTCGTTTGTTGGATGGTCGTTGTTTTCGCTTCGGGCTGGCATTGGAAGTGCGAGCCGTCTGGACAGAAATCTACTGCTGGTTTGAACATGTGAAATTCGGTTTGGCAGGGGATTGGGTTGTCTGCCGGGCAACGGAGGGGTGGGGTCGCTTGAGTCGGACGGGAGATTTTGAGGTGATTGCGGCCATTTCTGCCGGGCACTCTGGTCTGCGGCTCTCATGCAGCAGGGTGAGCTCTGTGTTCTTGAGCGAACTGGTCCGTCGAAGTCCAAAAGGAGGAACTCCGTGGCGTTGGGGAGGCAGAGTTTTCCTGTCTTCTACTTCGTTCGACTAGGCAATCTGTTCGTCTCGCACTCCCCCGCTTTCAAGCGATTCCCGCCTGTCCGTCGATGGACAAGCACGGAGATGAAGGATCGTCCTCCGACGCAGCGAGGGATTGTGGCAGACGCATTGATTAACACCTATTGTCCAACCTCAGCGCCCACGAGTAGACCTTCCATGATACGAAGCATATTTTCATGTAAGTTATGGAGTGCCTTGATCCTGCTGGCAGGATCAACGGTGGTCTGTGCATCGGAACGGGTTACGCCAGAAGTACTGGCCGCCCGGCGGACACTTCCGTCGGTCGGAAACATCCATACTGAGAAATCGGCGAACCCTTCCAATAGCGTATTTACCTCTGAAAAGACGCGCAAGATCAATGGGATGGGTACCGGGATCGTTGTGGATGAGCGTGGCTATATGGTCACGAATTACCACGTCATCGCCGACGTCGACACCATTCGTGTCGAATTCGAAGATGAAAACCGGGTCCGTTCGAGCTACGTCGCTCGCAAGGTTCGCTATGATCGCGAACATGACCTGGCCATCATTAAAGTCGATGGCGCCAAACCGTTTAAGGTGATGCCCTGTGGAACATCATCGGATTTGATGTACTGCGAAAAAGTCATTGCCATCGGCAACGCCTTTGGCTACGACGGGACCGTCACACTCGGCTACATCAGTGCTCTGGGGCGCGATGTTGAAGCCAACGATACCGTATCGTATCGGAACTTGATTCAGACCGATGCGGCGATCAATCCTGGCAACAGTGGCGGCCCGCTGATCAACATGGATGGCGAAGTGATCGGCATCAATGTCGCGATCCGCGCCAATGCTCAAAAAATTGGTTTCGCCATTCCGATCGACGACGCACGAGTCATCATTGCGAAGATGATGAGCGTGGAGAATCTGGATGGTAATTTCCATGGCTTGATCGGCAAGGACATCAAGTCGGGTGCGACACGGATGTTGCGGGTTGACGGTGCTCACCCTGACAGTCCCGCTGCATTGGCGGGGCTGCGATCGGGGGATGTGATTGTCAAGGCGGGTAATCTTGATGTTGTCGACGCGGCGGATTTCGAGCGAGCGATGCTTCATCGTCCGGTCGGAGACAAAATTGAAATCACCGTCAAGCGGAATGATCGGGAAGTCAAAACGACACTCGCTCTGGCCAGCTACGCCGGCGGCAGGTCCTCAGTCTCGAACGATATCCAGGTCGTATCGCGGGCCAACAATGATGATTCCGATCGCTTCTGGTCGCAGTTGGGATTGCGGCTGACGCTGTTGCCCTCGAACGAAGTGCGAAGTCACTTGTCGAAGACCAAGTATCGAGGGGGAATGCGGGTTCTTGAAGTGAAGCCCGAAAGCCCTGCTGCTGTTAATGGGATCCAGAAGGGTGACGTCCTGGTCGGACTCGACAAGTGGGAAACCATGAGCGTCGACAACATCACCTGGATCATGAATCAGATGATGACGCAGACCCCCGGCCCGGATGGACAGAGCCAGATGAAGTTTTACCTCGTGCGGGGACAGGAAACCCGATTCGGATATCTGCCGATCTCGCCGAATCCCCGAACTGCGTCCGCTGGAAACTGATCCTTCGCAGATTCGATTGAGCCGATGGATGGCGATTCGATCAGCAGGGCAGGTGACAGTGACTTGATAAAAGCACGGCGCGACTGGATCAGTCGCGCCGTGTTAGCCATTTTCAGGCGATGGAATGTTCGTCCGATGATGGGTGGCATCCAGGTTGTCCGGGAGACTGGATGCGGCCGGCTGTTATCGGGGAGCTCATTTCGTTGAATCGATGACAAAGTCGGAGGCGGTCCAGGGAGGAAGATCCGTTTCGAAGTGGACTCGCTCACCGGTCAAGGGGTGCTTGAATTCGATCCGCTGGGCAAGCAGGCACAACGGGGGAGCATCCAGCGAAACGGTTTGTGTGTCTCCCAATTGATGCCCGACGCGGTAAGTGGCATCTCCACAGATGGGATGGCCGAGATGCCATAAATGCACGCGAATCTGGTTTGTTCGACCTGTGTAAGGGATGGCTTCCAGCAGGGAAGTTCCATCCGGGAAACGCTCGAGCACTTTAAATCCGGTTCGGGCCGCCAGGCCATGCTCGTCGTCGATGTGACGTGATCCCAGTTGCCCGGCATCCGCACTGATGGGACTGGTGCATTCGAACTCATCCTGCGAAGGGATGCCGTGGACTCGTGCGAGGTACCGCTTGCAGACGGCATCGGGGCCGGTCTGTTCGAACTGCCGTTGAACGAGTTTGGCGAAATGCCGTGTGCGGGCAAAGACCACCACGCCTGACGTGTTCGCATCAAGACGGTGCGAGGGACGGGGGCTTTGGGGGAAATAGACCTGACAAAGGATCGACTGCAACGTGTTGCGGCTGAATCTGCCGGACGGGTGTGTCGGCAGGGGGGCTGGTTTGTGGACGACGATGATCGCTTCGTCTTCGTAGAGAATCCGGATCTGGACGTTGACGTCGGGTTCTTGAGTACCCGGAATGATGTGCAGATATCGTTGACCCGCACGAACGAGTTCATCGTGGGATGCGGCGATTGTGGGAGAGTCTTCCGTAGGCTGTGGGCGTCGGCCTGGACTGCGTGATGGGGGATGAATCCGTTTTCGGATGCGGCCCTCGTCGCACGCCTGTTTCCAGTCTTCCCGAGGAATGTGACTGAGAATACCGCAGAGGAAGTCGAGCAGTGCAACGCCATCATACTCGGCCGGAACGTTCAAAGGCCTTTCGTTGACGTATGGCTGACTTCCGGGAAGGGGATTCACGACCTGCTGGAGCGTGGTGTGGCGCTCGGCGAGAGTTGCCGCTCGCTGTTCCTCTGTGGTTTTGTAACAGTAAGGACAGGAAAGGCCTTCGACGAAGCGCGGGTCTTCCTGTTCTTCGGGCGTCAGCGGAGACTGGCAGACAAAGCATTGTGCCGATTCGGACTCGTGCAAACTCGGGTCGACACCAACTCGCTGATCGAAGACAAAGCACTCTCCGTCGTAGTGAGCCCCGCCGCATTCCTCGAAGTACTTCAGGATTCCCCCATCCAATTGAAAGATCTGCTCGAACCCTTCACGCTGCATGAACGGGCCCGCTTTTTCACAGCGAATGCCCCCTGTGCAGAACATGACAATGGGCTGTTTCTTCATTTCTGCCGGAAGCTGTCGGACGGCTTCGGGAAATTGGCGAAAATGGTCAATGTTCAGCGGCATCGCGTGCTGAAAGGTCCCCAACTGCACTTCGTAGTCATTGCGCGTGTCAATCAGTGTCAGCGGGCGTCCTTCATCCAGCCATTGTTTCAACTCGCGAGGGGGGAGCTTGGGAGCGGGGGCGCGTGCGGGGTCGATCCCTTCGACGCCGAAGGCGATAATCTCCTTCTTGATTTTCACCAGCATTCGTCGAAACGGCTGTTCCGCACTCTCACTCACTTTTGGCTCAACATCTTCCAGTCCCGGCACCTGCCGCAATTCACAAATCAATGTGTTGATTGCACTTCGGTTGCCCGCGACAAACAGATTGATGCCCTCGGTGCTGAGCAGGATGGTTCCTTTCAGCTTACCGGCAGCGCAAATCTGGATCAGATGTTCACGCAGAGGCTTCAGGTTAGACAGTGGAGCAAATTTGTAGGCGGAGATATTCGTGGTTGTCTGCATCGTCTTCATCTGATAGGTGTCATCGGACTTGACCGGCCCCGCCAGGCGGGAATGTCAAGCTATGACGATTACGGAGGCTCATCCTCGTGCATGTTGACAGGTGGTCAGCCGGTTACGCAAGTGCCGAAGATCACTGCACGCCTCAGGCCGCGCTCGTGAGCGCACAGGAATCGATTCGCCATTACTGCCGGTTCAGCACGGATGGACGGGCAGAACGTGGTTCAATGGACGGAACGACTCATCCTGATTGCGCTCGCTGGCCGAAGACGTAACTGCAGATGAAGAGTGAGAGATTCATGGGAGGAACTGTGCATAATCGCTGTGATCTCTGTTTTGTCCGGTCTGTGCTCACCTTCGGCGTGGCCATGGTCCTGCTCGCTGTAGTTGAGGCGGAAGCCCAGGTTGAAAACAGTGTCCTCAGCACGCGTGCGGATTCACCTGCCGAGATTCAGCGAATCGTGGCAGAAGCAACCGTCGCCGGGCCGCAGTCAGATCAGTTTGTCCAATTGATTGATCGTGCAATTGAAATCACGAGCAAGCGGACCCTGGTCGCAAATTCGCATTCTCCCTGGCAGATTTTTCACTGCATTCTGGCGCTGCGCCATGACACCGTATTGCGACTCGGTGACAAGAAAGTCAACGCCATCCAGTGGCTGTCGACGACGGAACCTCAGTTCGACAACCAGCCATGGATGTTGCTGACCAGTCATGGGGCCAAGTTTCATCCCTATACCCGCATCTACGCCTTCGAAGGACATCCCTCGCAGTTTCTGGCGCTGTTGTCTCATTCGAATCTGCCACTTGACCACGAATTTCGCGTGCAGGGCAAGACCGTCACGCTGAATGATCTGGTCAACAATACGATGAAGGAAGTCAACACCAACGAAGAAGTGACCTGGGTGTTGTGGGCACTGCAACATTTTCTGAAGCCCGACGCCACCTGGTACAACCAGCACAATGAACCCTGGAGCATCGAACGACTGGTCCAGATTGAAACCAGTCAACCCGTCGTAGGGGCTCCTTGTGGTGGGAATCATCGGCTCTACGCCTTGACCCGCGCTCGCGACAAGTACCTGCAGAATGGCGGACGGTTGCGTGGGGTTTGGTTGCAGGCCGATCAGCGAATCAAGCAGCACATTGAAATCGCCCGGTCGCTGCAGAATTCGGACGGCAGTTTCTCCAGCGAATCCTACAAAGGACCTGGTTATACCCCGGACGTGAACAAGCGGTTTAACACCACCGGGCACACGATGGAGTTCCTTTCTGCAAGCCTGCCCAAAGAACGACTCAATGAGCCCTGGGTGCGTAACGCCGTCTGGACGCTGTCACGTGAACTGATCCTCCAGCGCGATGCCCAGATTGATTGTGGTCCGTTGTTCCACTCGCTGAATGCACTGATTCTTTACCGGGAACGAATCTCGCCAAAGCATCAGGGTGCAGAAGAAACGATTCAGACGCCACCCCTGCTGCGGGAAGCAAAAGTCCCTCGTGCAGAGACGAGTCAGAATTCCGAGTCCCGCCTGAAAGTGACTCCGAAGCTCGAAACGGAGCCCAAGAGTATCAGCGAAGCGGCGTCAAAGCCGAAGCTGACGTTCGCAGAAACAGCGAAAACGTCGACTCAGGCAACCAGTGAAACGGGACTTCCTGCTCTGGCACTGACCCCCTCATTGCTTGGTTCTTCGAACGCTCCGCAGACGACCATTGATTCCGACAAACTGTCCGGAAGTTTCTCGAAGGTGGCTGCTGCAGGACTTGATCAGCCTCCGGCGTCCCAGGCAGGCCAACCCAAGGCGACGTCCCGGTACGAGATCCCCAAATGGACCGCCCGGCGAGTTTCCATTCCGCGGATCCTCCAGCAGAACTTCTCGGTCGCTGATGACGAATCGTTCGAGATTCCCGTCGTCCGCAGTGAGGTCCAGGTCGGTCCGATTGCTCCTCCGCTGTTGTCGCAGGAGAATGGTTGCGGTAGTGCGGCACCCCATCAGTTGCCTCTGCCTGTTGATCTATTGGCTGACGAGCCCGCCTCCGCGATTCAGCCTGCAAATCAACAGTAGTCGTTCCGCGACGCAAGCGACTTTGCCCGCGGTGTGCTGCTCGTGTGTGGACTGACGAGAATGCCGCTCTGCACGAACGGCTGATGAGAACGATGCGTCAGTTCGGGAAAATGATGCGTGGATGCAGGCGGCTGGTGGTAAAGTCAACTTCGCCGATCCCGATCAACACTTCATCTGCATCGACCAGTGCAGCGCGTGGAACGCAGGGTGGTTCACTCGTCTGAGGCGGTCCCCCCTCTTCAAATACCGAGAGGGGGATTCCCAGTCGGATCGCCTGGCCTCGCCGAACAGACACGGTCTCCTGCGGGCTGAGCACACGTTGAGGCAAGTGCTGAGCGATTCTGAGTGCAGGCTGAAGGCTGGCTGCGATCGTTTCGGGTGTCAGAGAGTCCAGTGTGATGGCGTCACTGACTTCGAAAGGGCCGACGGCCGTGCGACGTAACTTCGTCATCACCGCACCACAGCCAAGGCGATGACCCAGATCGCGGCCGATCGATCGGACATACGTTCCGCTGCCGCACTCAATCTCCAACTCGATCCCCGGCAATTGAAATTCCGTCAGCCGGAGAGAATAGACGTCGACGGGCCGGGCTTCGATTTCGACTGTTTCCCCACGACGTGCCAGGTGATACGCCCGTTCTCCCTTCACATGAACGGCCGAGAACTGCGGGGGAACTTGCGCGATCCGGCCTGTGAACAAGGGTAGCAGACGGGTAATGTCATCTTCAGTGAGATGAGTCCATTCGCCCCCGGCGTCGACCGTTCCAGTGATATCATCGGTGTCGCTGGTTTTGCCGAGCTCAAATCGCGCCAGATAGCGCTTACGCCCTTCCTGGGCAAGGGTCACCAAGCGAGTTGCGTGTCCGACACAGACCACGAGAACGCCCGTCGCCAGGGGGTCGAGCGTTCCTGCATGTCCGACCTTCGCGGGCCTGACCAGTCGATCGACATGGTTCACAATCTCGCGGGAAGTCAGCCCCTCTGGCTTGTCAATGTTGAGTACGCCGCAATAGTTCATCTGGTCTTTTCAAACAGGACGGGGATGGCAACGACCGCCAGACCCAAACACAAAGTGAAGTCGGGATATTATTGAACCGAGCCGATTTGCCCAACCACAGCGACTCAACAATCGCGTGCATAGCGCAAGTCTGTACACGCGTTCCCGCAGGAGAAGAGCTCGGATTGAGGAGCGGTTTGCAGAATCGAACTGTTTCATTCGAGTCGCTGCGCAGCCGCTTCGCGGAAGACAATTCTCCATCAAGGCGGGGTGCGTATGGGGACGGACGTGACACGGGACCTGGCAAGTTCTTCGACCCGTTGCGTAGTGAGTTGAGGAGTGCAATTCCGGTCGGCAGAGAATCTTAATTTCAGGCCGCGTGGCTCAAAGTCGGGGATGACGACCGGGAAATCAAGCGATATCCTGACTGTGTGGTTCCGCTCATGAAATCTCAGAATCTGGCTGGAAGTGAGTCGCATGCTGGAAATCCAACTTCGTCAGCAGTTGTCGAAGGTCGCACTGCGCCTTGGCCGATTATGGATGTGGCGGCGACTCACCTGGTCCTGGGCTGCATTCGCAGTTCTTGTTGCGCTTTGGGCGATTGCCGGGCGTCCGTTCGTTCCGGGATCAGTCTGGTTTTTTGCAGCTCTGCTTGTCGCGACGGTGGTGTGGATTCAGTCACGCTACCTAGGGACGTCGAAAGTCGAAGTCGCTCGCAACATTGAACAGGCCTTTCCAGAACTGAACTCTCGCCTGCTGGCCGCTCTGGAGCAGTTCCCGGAAGTGCAAACGGGCCGACTGAATGTGCTGCAGCGTCAGGTGATCTCGGAAGCGGTGCACCATGCTCGGATGAACGACTGGACCGAGGCGGTGCCGCCCCGGCAGATGCGCCGAGCCATCCTCAATCAGACCGCAGCAATGGCGGCGTTCGTCATCGTCGGCTTGATGGCAACGCAGGGGGCGAACAGGTCCGCGGCAGCGATTTCCAGCAGTGACCGTGCCGTCGAGAACGTGGCAGGGGAACTGCCGGTGACCGTCGAACCGGGTGATGCCGAACTGGAGCGGGGAAGCAGTTTACTGGTACTGGCACGCTTTCAGGGGACGCCTCCCGCCGATGTGCACGTCATCTGGAACGGTGAGGATGGGAATGAAACAAGACTCGCGCTCGCAAAGAGTCTTGACGACCCCGTTTTTGCGAGTCGTCTGCCGGTCGTTAAAGAGGATATTACTTATCGGATCGACTTTGATGGCAATCAGACGAAAGACTACCGCATCACTGTCTACGATTTGCCTGCGCTCGTTCGATCGGATCTGAGTTTCGAGTATCCCAGCTATACGCAGCTTCCCGCGAACAGACTCGAGGATGCCTTCGACGCCTCGGTCGTAGAGGGGACACGGATCTCGATTACATGCCACGTGAATAAGAGTCTTGTCAGTGCGCGGCTTGTTTCGGCAGATGGAACAACATTGACTCTCGAGGCCGATCCTGATCGGCCGCAATCCTATCGTTGCAGTTTCATTCCGGAAGGCCGGCTGCGGCTGAAGCTGGAACTGACCGACGATGTGGGCCGAAAAAACCGCGATCCCGAAGAGTTTCGGATTGATGTCGTTCCGAATCGCGCGCCGGATCTCAAACTGGTTTTTCCCGGGAAAGATGTCAAAGTCTCGCCGTTAGAAGAAGTTGCTCTGGATGCAACCGCGATCGACGACTTTGGCCTGCTCGAAGTCGGTTTAGTGGTGCAGATGCCGGGACGCGAACCGGTCACGCTGCCGCTGGGACGTGAACTCAGCGGCGGTCAGCAGCATAAACTTTCATCTCTTCAGCGGCTGGAAGACTTTCGGGTGCAGCCTGACGAGTTGATGACGTACTACCTGTACGCGGATGATTTCGGACCGGATGGTCAGCGACGTCGCACGAGTGGTGACGTCTTCTTCGCAGAAGTTCGGGCCTTCGACGAGATTTACCGCCAGGTTGATCAGCAGGGGGCGGGAGAGATGCAGAACTCTCAAAAGCCTCCCGAATCGCTCGGGAAACTCCTGGAGCTTCAGAAGCAGATCATTGTGGGCACCTGGAAAGCCGTCAGGACTCCCGATCCCACATGGTCGCCGAAGCTGGAACAGGAAGTTCAAACCTTGCACGAAGGTCAGTTGCAGGCCGCACGCAAACTGCAGGCACTTCGCGAGCGAATGACGCAGCCGCAATTGCAGCCGATTTTTTCGACCATTTCCGATGGAATGGAAAAGGCGAGCGGCGAACTGGAACGTGCGGTGACTTCGCAGAATGTTCAACCGTTGACTCCCGCGACCGCCGCGGAACAACTCGCCTACCAGGGGCTGCTTAAGCTGCGCGCCAAAGAACATCTGCTGATGCAGTCCAAGGCCAAAGGAAGTGGTCAACAGAACGAAGAAAAAGAACGCCTTGATCTGGAGTTGAAGCAGTCCAAAGACCGCTACGAATCGGAAAAAACTGCAAAGCAACAGGAAAGCAACGTCAATCGCGAAGCCTTGGCGATTCTGGACCGACTGAAGGAAATGGCTCGGCGCCAGGAAGAACTTAACCAGCAGTTGAAAGACCTCGATGCCCAGGCGCGACAGGCCAAGACTGATGCGGATCGAGAGGAAATCGAACGACGACTCAAGCGATTGCGCGAAGAGCAGCAGCAGATCCTGCATGACACAGACGAACTGCGAAACAAGCTGAATCACTCAAACCAGCAGGAGACCGTCGCTGAAACCAAACAGCAATTGGAACAGACTCGCCAGCGGATGGTCGAAACGGCCGAAAAACTGCGTGAGGGGCAGCTCTCTCAGGCTCTCAATGCCGGGACGCGGGCCGAGCGTGAACTGAAACAAATGCAGGAAGATTTTCGCAAGCAGACAGCGGCTCAGTTTGCTGACGCCATGCGTTCGATGCGTGAAGAAGTTCGACAATTGGCCGAACGCGAGAAAGAGCTTGCGCAAGAATTGGCTCAGTTGTCGGATGACTCGAGCCGGACTCTGCGACAGTCGCAGCAGCGGTCTCAGTTACAGGCCGAGTTTCAGCAACAGCAGCTCCGTGCAAACGAGATTGTGGATCACGCCAAACAAGTTGTCGAGGAGTCCGAAACATCTGAGCCGCTGTTATCCAGGCAGTTGTATGACATGCTCCGCTCGACCCGCGAATCGAAACTGGACCAGGCGCTCTCAGCCACGCAGCAACTGCTAAAGCAGGGAATCCTGCCTGAAGCAGCGAAGGCCGAAATGCAGGCTCAGGCGGGGATCGATCAACTGAAGAAGGGGATCGAAAAGGCGGCTGAATCGGTCCTTGGAAATGAGATCGATTCGCTGAAGCGCGCCCGCAGAGAACTGGCCGCTCTCTCGCAACAGCTTGAGGAAGAAATTCGAGCTAATACCAGCAAGTCACAAGAGGCTGGTTCGTCGGGCAAGTCTTCGACCGCTGATGGCAACAACGATGGGAACGAGAAGACGAATGAGTCAGCGGGGCAAAGGGGACCGGACGGCGGCAAGGGGGCGGGAGCGGACGCAAAACCCGGCGAAGGGACGGAACCGGGAGAAGGCCAGCAGCCTGCTGGCGAAGGGGCTCAGGGAGTAGGAGAGAGTCCGGGTGAGTCCGGTGCGCAGCCCGCTGCCAGTAGCGGTGATAGTCAGAGCCCACAGGGTGAAGCGGGAGAAGGTCAAGGAAGTGGTGAAGGGGAGTCGCGACCGGGTGGACAGGGCGGGGGAAGGCCTGCTGGTGAGCAACCTGATCCGAAGGGATCTGACAGTCAACGTCCTTCGCTGCGGCAATCTTCCGCCAATTCGCGGTCACAGAAACCATCAGGAAGTCCACGTCCCGCTCCGGGGAATTCGCAAGAGGGGGGAGAAAACTCTGAAGGTGGAGGCAGTGGCGGGAACAGCCAGGGGGGCGGACCGCTCACGGGTGGTGACTTCACGGAATTCAATGAGCGACTGCGCGATGTCGAATCGATGATCGGCGATCCCCGACTTCAGTCTGAAGTTCAGAAAGTTCGTGATCGTGCACGGAGTGCCCGAGCCGAATTCAAACGGCACACGACCACACCCAATTGGGATTTTGTGCGCTCCTCTGTGCATCAGCCCATGATCGAACTCCAGCAGCGGCTGGCCGATCAAATAGCCAGGCAGGAATCGCCTGAATCACTGGTCCCCGTCGATCGCGACCCCGTGCCGACTCGCTATCGAGATCTGGTGCGTGGTTACTACGAACGGTTGGGAACAGGAAGCGAAGAGTAGTCTGAACCTGCCTTTCCCCAGGTGACTTGCCGAGATGGAACAGAGCGATGACTGAGCTTGAAGAAATTGTTGTGGAAGAAACGATCGTGTCGACGGCGAAACCCGCACCCGTCACCCGGACCCGGCGCCAGCCCCAATATTCGGTGATCGTTGAGGATGATGATCTGCACACGTTCGCCTACGTGATCGATGCGCTGAGCCGTATCTGTGGACACACCGTAGAAGAGGCTTACCGACTGGCTCTCGAGATTGACTCCAAGGGCCGGGCGGCGGTCTGGACCGGGGCGATGGAAGTTGCTGAACTGAAGCGTGATCAGATCATCGGATTCGGGACTGATATTTACGCGTCCAAGCCTGCCTCCTTTCCCTTGGGCTGCTATATCGAGCCCGTGGCCTGAAGTCGGGGATTGGTCCAGAATCACTTCGGGGCGTGATCGGGTTTCATCCGTTCACATGCTCCGCTAGAGTGGTTGTCGCTTCCGATCACTCTGTTTCGCTCCCAGATCTCGTGCGAGGAATATCATCGATGAGCTACCGATCCGATCGTCGCGATTTTCTGAAGTCTTCAACCGCCGCGCTGGCGGGTGCGACGCTACCCTACTGGTTCACGTCTACAAGTAACCTCGCCCTCGGCCGCCAGACGGTGAACAGCCGGCCTGTTCTAGGGTGTGTGGGGACGGGAGATCGCTGGAACGCTGTCGGCCCGAATGCAATGGAATTCTCGGATTGCGTCGCCGTCTGTGACGTTGATCGCGAGCATGTGGAAAAAGCACGCAATCGAGTCCGGGATATTCAAAGCAAGAAGGGGATTTCTGGCGACCCCGAGATGTATGAAGACTACCGCAAACTGCTGGATCGCAAAGATATCGATGTCGTGACAATCGTG
This sequence comes from Schlesneria sp. DSM 10557, assembly GCF_041860085.1. Classification (NCBI taxonomy): domain Bacteria; kingdom Pseudomonadati; phylum Planctomycetota; class Planctomycetia; order Planctomycetales; family Planctomycetaceae; genus Schlesneria; species Schlesneria sp. DSM 10557. The sequence goes on along the minus strand of NZ_CP124747.1, from coordinate 4,054,952 downwards.
ACGACGGACCACTGGCACTCCAAAATTGCCATTGAAGCGATGCAGGCCGGTAAAGACGTCTACTGCGAAAAGCCACTGACACTGACGATCCTTGAAGGCAAGCAGATCATCAAGGTTCTGAATGAAACGAAACGTGTGTTTCAGGTGGGGACGCAGCAGCGTTCGGAAATGTCTGCGAACGACGGCAAGGTTCAAAACCAATTCTTGAAGGCCGTCGCCATCGCCCGCAGTGGTCGGCTGGGTAAGATCAAGAAAGTGACCTGCGGGATTAATCGCGCTGAAGTCAGCAGCGCGATTCCGGTCGCCGACATCCCTCCACAGCTCAACTGGGAGATGTGGCTGGGGCAGGCACCGCTGACCGAATATCGCCAGGGGGGATTCGGAAACAACAAGCACTACCCGGAATCTCGCACTCATTATGAATTCCGCTGGTGGTACGAGTATTCCGGTGGAAAGATGACGGACTGGGGGGCTCACCATGTGGACGTCGGGATGTGGGCGTTGGGGATGGATAACAGTGGCCCGATCTCTGTCGAAGGAACGGCGGAACATCCTGTTCCCTTCGAAAATGGGATGCCGACAGTTTCCGACCGGTATAACGTCGCGACGAAGTTCGATGTCACCGCCAGATTCGAGAACGGTGCCGAGATGCTGATCACCAGCGAAGGGGATAATGGCGTCCTCATTGAAGGAACCGAAGGCCGGATCTTCGTCAATCGGGGTAAGTTGACCGGGGCACCCGTCGAGGAACTGGCCAAGAATCCGCTTCCCGAGACTCTCTTGCGAGATCTTTACAAAGGAAAAGATCCCAAGGGGGGACGCAACGCTCACATGGCAAACTTCTTCGATTGCGTGCAGGATCGTGGCTTGCCGGTCAGTGATGTCTATTCGCATCACCGGGCGATGACGACATGCCATCTGGCGAATATCGCCATTCGACTTGGCCGAAAGATCGAATGGGATCCCAAGACGGAACAGATCATCAACGACAAAGATGCCGCCAAGTGGATCACGCGTGAGCAGCGAAAGGGCTACGAAATCAATATCAGCGTCTGATACTGAAACTGGTGCCGAAATGGAGACGAACCGACACTCGTACGCTGAGAGGGTCGGTTCACTGTTTCGAAATGAATGTCACGCCATCGCATCTCCGATCCGTCCAAATCCAGGCCGCACTGACTCAATCTGAACCGGTACCGGGATCGCTCGACTTCCTGTCGTTCCTGTGCAATGGGTAGCCTCATTTCCTGGCAGCTGTGGCGAAGCCGAACGACGTTGGCAGGCTGCAATTTGGGGGTGAGTGTCGAACCGGATCTCAAGACACTTCAGGAAAATAACGGATCACGGTCACGAGCCATCTCTCTTGTCGTCGATCACCTGCAGGTGGGCTGACCACCGCCGTTTTTTTACGCATCGCAAACGGGAGATTCGCGCACGCGAAATCTCCCGCGGATATACTCAGCATTCCTCGTTCAGAGCTTGCCGAAACGGCGGGGGCAGGCAGCCGACGTGGCGAGAATGTTCAGATTGATCTCTCAAAGAACCTTGGAACAACACGAATAATGCACGATGCTCTCCAGCCGGCTTTCGCCGAATTACTCGACGGACGACCGCTTCCTGCGGAACTGATGAAGGCCGCAGTCGACGCCATCATGGATGGTGAATGTTCCGAGGCGGAGGTTGCCGCGTTTCTGACCGCACTTCGCTTGCGGGGGGAATCCGTCGGTGAGCTTGTCGGTGCCGCGCTGGCCATGCGAGAACGCTCGACAACAATTCACTGTCAGGCGGAAGGGCTGCTGGACACTTGCGGAACGGGGGGCGACCAACTCTCGACGTTCAATATCAGCACGGCCGCAGCGCTCGTAGCAGCTGCCGCGGGGCAACCGGTGGCCAAGCACGGGAACCGGGGAGCGACCAGTAAATCCGGATCGGCCGATGTGCTGGAGGCTCTGGGGGTCAATCTGCAATTGTCTGCCCAGCAGGTTGGTCGTTGTATTGATGAAGTCGGCATCGGATTCTGCTTTGCACCGCTCCTGCATAGTGCCATGAAGCACGTGGGGCCCGTACGGAAGCAACTCGGATTCCGCACGATCTTTAACCTGCTGGGGCCGCTCACCAACCCGGCGAGGGCTTCGTATCAGTTGCTGGGCGCGACCAAGAAAAGCTTTGCCGAAAAACTGGCTCAGGCGCTATTCAAGCTGGGGACGCAGCGCGCCCTCGTCGTCTGCGGGAACAATGAACTGGATGAGGTCAGCCTGTGGGGTTCCACGACGGTGTTCGAAGTCACGGCGACGGAAGTGATCTCGCACTTATGGACGGCGGAGACGCTGGGGTTGCCGGAATGTCATGTAGAGGCTCTACGCGTCGACAATGCGGCAGAAAGCGCGGATGTGATCCGTCGCGTGTTTGCAGGTGAGCGAGGACCGGCGTATGACATGGTCGTGGCGAATGCGGGAGCCGCACTTCTGGCTGCGGGAAAAACGGCTTCGATCCAGGCCGCCGTCATTCTCGCAAAAGACGTCGTCGATTCCGGGGCGGCCAGAGACCTCTGCGAGCGATTGACACAATGGACGAACCGCTGAATCATTCGTGGACTTCCCCAGGAACTCCACAAGAACGTGAACGACAGACAGATTCACCTCTCAATTCAGTAGACTGAAACCGCCATGCAACTTCGCCAAGAGAATCTCAACGGCTTGAAATGTCACGTGGCAGACAGCCTTCCAGCAGGAGCGACTCCCCGCGCGGTGGTCGTGTTGTGTCACGGGTACGGTGCACCCGGCACAGACCTGGTTCCGCTCGGTCAGATGTTGTTGCGACAGCCGCGGATGGCCAGTTCTGTCCAGTTTATCTTCCCCGAAGCGCCACTCAGTCTGGAAGAACTGGGGATGCCAGACGGTCGTGCCTGGTGGCCCATCGATATGCGGCGACTGCAAATGGCGGCAGCACTCGGGACATTCCGTGATCTGCGGAAGGACTGTCCTGATGAACTTCCGGTGGCTCGAGAGATGATGCTGGGCCTGATTCGAGAATGGTCCGAGCGAGTGAACGTTCCCCTCAGTCATTTTCTGCTAGGAGGTTTTTCGCAAGGAGCGATGCTGGCGACGGATGTCACTTTGCATCTCGACGAAAACCCGGCCGGTCTGGTGATCTTGTCCGGCACGTTGCTGAACGAAGATACCTGGAACGAGCGTGTGGCAGGGCACAAAGCGCTTCGGGTACTCCAGTCTCACGGAACCAACGACCCGATTCTTCCGTTTGCTGCCGCAGGAACTTTGCGTGACCTGTTAAATCACGGCGGGGCAGATGTCGAGTTTCTTCCCTTCGCCGGTGGACATGAAATTCCGCATGTCGTTCTGGATCGGATCGGGACTTTCCTGCGAGAAGCCATCGGCGATGGCAGGACATCGCTATAATACGACTGCCACCTGCCCGACTCACGTTCGTTCCCGCGAAAGGAGACCTGCGGGACAACCTGCCCGAGAAATAAAACCCTTCCGCGCGGGCAGGTTAAGACCCGCGATCTGGCTGACGGTGGCGGCACGACAGGTCCGCGTCCGGCGGAGCCTCCTTGATATCTAACTGAACTGGTTCTGCTGACCATGAACGCCCGCACAAATTCTCGACCTTCAAAGGTCGAAACGCATTCCACGACAATTCTGGCTGTTCGGCATCGTGGACAAGTCGCTTTGGGTGGTGACGGACAAGTTACCTATGGAAATGCCATTCTGAAGTCAGACACACGTAAGGTGCGCTGGATTCTTGATAAGAAAATGCTGATCGGGTTTGCGGGATCAACTGCGGACGCCTTCTCACTGCTCGAACGATTTGAGGCCAAAGCCAAAAACTTCCCCGGTAATCTTCCGCGGGCAGCCACGGAACTGGCACGCGACTGGAGGACCGATCGAGTCCTGCGAAAGCTGGAAGCGATGATGATCGTCGTTGATGCTGATCACAGCCTGCTCGTGACAGGACAAGGGGACGTCGTTCAGCCTGCCGATGGAATCCTGGGAATCGGTTCAGGTGGAAACTATGCCGTTGCTGCTGCCCGAGGTTTGATCCGGCATTCTTCACTTACCGCCGCAGAGATTGTTCGCGAATCGCTCAAGATCGCTTCCGAGATCGACATCTACACCAACGACAACATTGTCGTCGAAGAATTTGGAACTCCTCAAACTCAATCCTGATTCAGGGACGTCCGCAGTCGCTGTACCACTGAATGCTTACTGCGACAGGATTCAGATGACGAACAAAAGTCTCGTCGTGGCGACGATGGATCGCCAGTTCAGGGACGGGGAAGGAATAGACCAATGCGAGACATGACACCACGGCAGATCGTTGCCGAGTTGGACCAGCACATTGTCGGGCAGGATAAAGCCAAGCGGTCCGTGGCCATTGCGTTACGCAATCGCTGGCGCTGGCAGCAGCTCCCGGACGAAATCCGGCGCGAGATTACGCCGAAGAACATCATCATGATTGGTCCGACAGGTGTCGGAAAAACCGAAATCACGCGTCGCCTGGCCACATTGATCGGCTCTCCTTTCGTCAAAGTCGAAGCGACCCGCTTCACGGAAGTCGGCTACGTCGGTCGTGATGTCGAAAGCATGATCCGTGAACTTGTCGACGCGTCGATCAACTTGGTGAAGGTACGCCGTCGGGGCGAGGTCGAAAACGAAGCCAGTAAGAATGTCGAAGAACGGTTGCTCGATCTGCTTGTTCCTCATGAACCGCGGCCTCTGCCCCGAGATGATGAAAAAGAGTCAGTGTCGGCTGACGAGCATGCGGCTCGGCATGAACGGACGCGAGAAAAATTTCGCCAGATGCTGAATGCCGGGACCTTGGATGAACGCCAGGTTGAGTTATCAGTGCCACAGCGCAAGGCTCCGGTCCAGATGTTTTCCAACATGGGGCTCGAGCAGATGGATGTCGATTTCCAGCAACTGTTCGAACGGGTGATGCCGCGACAGTCGAAGAATCGAAAGGTGACGGTCGTGGAAGCACGCCGCCTTCTGATGGAGCAGGAAACCGAGTTGCTGCTGGATAAAGATGCCATCCATGACGAAGCCCTCAGACTGGCAGAACAGAGCGGCATTGTCTTCCTCGACGAGATTGACAAGATCTGTACCTCCAGCGAAGGGGGGCAGAGTGGGACCGATGTCAGCCGGCAGGGGGTCCAGCGGGATTTGCTTCCTATCGTGGAAGGTGCCACCGTCAATACACGGTATGGCGCTCTTAAGACGGATCACATTCTGTTCATCGCCGCAGGGGCGTTCCATTCGTCCCGGCCTGCCGACCTGATGCCCGAACTGCAGGGCCGGTTTCCGATTCGCGTCGAACTCGATGAACTGACCAAGTCAGACTTCCTGAGAATTTTGACGGAACCCTCTGCTTCGGTTACCCGCCAGTACCAGCAGTTACTTGAGGTAGACGGTATCCATGTTTCGTTTACCGCAGATGGATTGGCCGAGATCGCCGAAATTGCGTGGCGGGTGAATCAATCAACCCAGAACATCGGTGCCCGGCGCCTGCACACCATCATGGAACGCCTTCTGGAAGAAATCAGCTTCCAGGGGCCTGATTCCCAGGGAACGCAAATTTCCATTGATCGTGATTTTGTCGCGAAGCAATTGGAACAGATCAGTCAGGACGAAGACCTGAGCAAGTTCATCCTCTAACACGAGACACCGCCACGTACCCGGTCGAAGGAATGAACCGTGCGCCGCTCCCGGATTGACCCGGGAACGGTGATCGCGTTGCGTGACTTACCTGGTCCAATCGATCGCCAGGAATAACTGCGTGAGTCGTTCGCCCCGTAGCGGATTCAGCATCTGAATGTGGGCGATACGTCCGCGAAGGTGCTGATAAAAGTCAGTGGCTCCGACGCGGTTCTGCGTTGATGGGCCAAGTCGGACGCAGTTAGTCAAAATCGCCTTGAGTTGATCGAAGTCGCATCGGGCGACGTTAGGTCGCTGATTGACGACGACCCCGGCTACGGTTTGCCGCTGGTGAGACCTGAGAATCTGCCGCTTCTTCGCATTCGTCTGGAACCGTTCCTGCCGCACAATCTGCTGGACAAGCGGGATGATCGTCGAAAGCGCGAAGTTGAACTCTTTCGGGCCCGAGAACGTCAGGTCGTCCGCGTAGCGGGTGTAGTTTGCTCCGTACGACTTGGCCAGGCCCGACAGCCGAATGTCGAGACCAAATGCGGAAAGGTTGGCGAGAGCCGGCGATGTGGGGGCACCCTGAGGGAGGTGGCGGCGCAGGTAAGGTACCAGCGCGTACGGTCCTTGTTCCTGAAACTTCAAATTGCCCGGGACGGCCGACGTCACGAGTGAGCCAAGCCAGATTGCCACTTCACGCGAATAGCCAAGGCTGCGGAAGATGGCCACGACGCGGGCGAAGCTGACCGTGGTGTAGAAGTTGGACAGATCGAACTTCAGGACCACGGCCTGGCCGGTATGTGGACGAGCGTTCGTCAGAATCGAACGGGACTTCGTAAAGCCATGTGAGTTGGCATGGGCGGGGACGTGATCGAGAAGCTCATGCAGGATCTTTGTCTGTACTTGCTTCAGCAAGCCCTTCGGTGATTCAATCAGCCGCCAGCCACCCGCCCGTTTTTTGACCCAGTGGAAGTGATAGTGAGCGGCTGCCTGGGATTCAGGTCGACCATTGGAAAAGCGATGAATGAGCCACGCAACCCGGTTGAGGGGAATTCCAATCCATTCGGCCAGTTGTTCAGGAGTGTGAAAGACAGGCAGCCCAAAAATCTGCAGCCGTTCGTCGCTGCCGTCCTGGCTGAGGTCGAGATAGTGATCCGTTCGCGACCCGTAACGAGCATACCGGTAAGGGGGAACGCCGCTCGCTTCGATGAAGGGAATCGCTCGACGTTCCGCTGCTGTGACGACGATTCTTCGATTAGGTGTCAGGCGAATGCGAGCCGATTTTGGCAACCGCTTCCGAGGCCGAGGTTCTTCCGTCACGACCGCAGCGGCCGAAAGACTCTTTTGCTGACAATTGTCGGAAACAGCGATTTGAGTCGCGCTGAAATCCGAGGCGGGTAAACTCTGCGAAGGTTGGAGCTGGGAGGGTGAAGGCTCGGGGCGTCGTCGAAACCATTGTAGCAGCCAACTGAATAAGCCCATGTAGCGATTTCCCAAGCAGCCGTTACCGCCAACCAATCGACCCTGACTGGCTGAACTTTCCTGCCGTTCGCCGCACGCAACGGGGTATGGCCACTGCCTGCGAAGCAACATTACTGACCTGCGGGCCGCACAACCGATCCCGTGGCGAAGAGTCGCTGCGGCTAAGACTGCCGATGCCGACTCTTCACAGCTCGAATGTGGAACATTGTTGCGACCGCGGGGTAACCCCGCAGCGTCTGACTCATCCCGGTAGGGAAGGCCAAACTTAACTTGTGCGACCCACAGGCCAGAACCGATATCCTAGCCGACTGGCTAAACCGGTCAATGTTTAACGACCAATCATCTGGTCGGTCGAGATCACTTACTGGGAAGTCGTACGATTCCATCCCAGTTTCGAGGTGCCGTGCGATTGTTGAGCACGATCTGCTGCATCAGAAAATCCTGTGCACGATCGCTCGCCGGCATAGCGTGCAGGTGTCGATAGGCTTCGTCCCAGTTTCCGGCAATGAAACCCGCGACTCCGGCCTCGTAGCTCTCCAGGTGCGCGTCCGTCAGTTCCGGGAAGTCGCTCACCGGTGGCAATAGTTCACTGACGGTCACCGGTGTCTCCATCCCGTAAGGCAGAATCTGAGCCAGCCGCCGCAGCCTTCCTTCAGTCGGCTTCAGGCGATCTCGCACCATTTTTGCCGCTCCCTCATCCAGCAGAATCGGGACGCGTAACTGTTTGGTCATCGACTCCAATCGACTTGCCAGATTCACGACGGGGCCGAACACGGTCACCTTGACCTGCTCTGCCGTTCCAATCTTGCCTGCGACTGCCCGGCCGTGAGCGATCCCGATTCCCATTTCAAAGTCGGCGAGGGGATGATTCCGGGTTGCGGCCGCTTTGGCGAAAGCGGCCCGAATTCCCAGTGCAGCGCGGCACGCATGAACGGCCGCGTCCGGCGAAGGGAACGGCCAACCCCAGAATCCCAGTGCGGCGTCACCCTGAAAGTCCCCGGTGACACCCCCATTCTCGAGAATGTGATGAGTCATCACACCCAGAGCCCGGCTGACTCGTTCCAGCAAGCCAATCAGGTCGCCCGCTTCGTTCTCCAGTCGCTGACTGAACCCCCGGAGGTCGCAAAACATCACCGTGACATCGCACTCGCTGGGTTCCAGCAGCGTCGTATCCAGTTCGTCCCCCAGTGCCGCCAGAATCGGGGGGGCGAAGAACTGCCGCAGTCCCGCCTTCTGCCGTTCCAGCCGTCGGGCACGAATGACCGAACTGATGATCTCGGCCACGAGCTCGGTGAATTTGACATCTGCCTCCAGTTGCAGGGCGTCCGACAGCGTCGTTCCGGGAACGAAGGTCTTTCCCATCCGACCGGCGACATATAGTCCTGCCGGTTCCATGGCGAGTCCCGGTACCGGTGTGCAATAGGCCCAGTCGAATTCCTGCGTCAGCGTCTTGTCGCTGGGGACAGGCGAATCCGTTTCCCAGATGTGCAGCACGCTCGACTGACGCCGCTCAATCGCCTCCGTTACCAGACGACGACTGGGACGAAACGGGCCCGCGGTTTCGTGTCGCCGATCCCAGTGCAGCATCTGCACTTCTTCTGTCCCCGAAGTTGTTACGATCGCGACCGCTTCTGCATGGACCACCCCCTTCAGCAGCAGGTTCGCCAGGCGGTAGTACAGCTCGCTATCGTCGCGAGCACCCGAGATCACTTCTGGGAGATGAGTTAAGACCTCGATCCGGTTTTCCGGGTCCTGGTAGCGGATTTTCCGCAGCTCCGCCCGTTTGAATGCCACTTCTTCGAACGGTGCTGCGACGATCCCCACTTCGGTTTCAGGTTGTGTGACATGGAACGAGGTCGAACCGACCACGAAGTGTTGACCGACTTCGACGCGACAGGTTCCTACCGCTTCCCCCGCGAAAAACAGCGGATTTCTGGCCGTTTCGACGCGTGAAAGCTGAAGATGGTCAGGATGCACATCAATCTGGACATGCTGCCGCGAGATTTGCGGGTCCCATTTGACGCTCAATTCACACTCGGGATGGCGACCGATGCAGTAACGCTGACCCGGCTCCAGCCGTTTCCGCCAGTGCTGCTCCGTCTCTGAACCCTGTGCAACAAGCTCGAGCACCACGATCTTCACTCTTGGACACGAACGAACACCAAATGGACGAACCCGACTAGCGACCTCGCAGCAGTCCCGCTGGAAGGTTGCGACTCTTGCGCAAAGGCTGTTGATTCTACCTCTCACTGAGACCTGACGTCAGCTTCGGAGCCAGCGGATCAAGTCGCTGACGATCAAGTCACTGCTGCTGTGGTTGATTTCGGTGACCTGCCGTCCCGGCCTTCATCTCTTCTCAACCAACTTTCCCGGCAGACGGCGAATTGGCCAACGTTCCTGTGCGCAGAGGACACATTGTCTCTCGCTTGCGAGAAATGGGTGGAGTAGGGAATTTGAACTGGTCGAGGGCGTGGCTCGCCGGTAGATCGTGTCCCTCTATGGAGATCCCCGAAAAATCGTTAACCTCAGTGGAGTGTCTGGTTTCTGAGAATCTCTGAGTCACTGAGCATGCGTATTCCCACATCGCGACAACGAGCGTCCCAGGTGGATATGCAGACGGCCATGACTCCACTGATTGACGTGGTCTTTCAGCTCCTCATCTTTTTCATCTGTGCCTCAACGGGGCATATGAAAGAGCTACTGCTAACGACGGACTTTGCCGCCGGAGCGATCAGTGCCACCGAGAAGGAACCGACCGAGAAACCGCTGGGTGAAGTCTCGATCCGACTGACACGCGTGGAAACGGAGACGGTGACGTTTCTGGAAGGACAGGAGTTTCGTGAAATGGACGGGCTGGATGCGAAACTCAAAGATCTCGCGCGGGCATCGACCGAGATTCCCGTGAATCTGGATGTCGCTGCAGAAGTCCCCCTGGGAGATGTGATCCATGTCTATGACATGTGTCGCGCAGTCCGCTTCCAGTCCATTAACTTTGTCGTTTCCAAATCTCAACTTTAATGTTGGTGCGACGGAAGTACCTCCGCGCGGCAACCACATCCGAGTCGGCAGTCGGACAGGCGGATTGCGGACGACCACTTTGCCGATCAGTGTCACGCTTTCTGAGAACCGCTGCGAGAATACCAGGCTTCTGGTGAAGCTTTTCACTCCCCCACATTCTTCGGAGGAAGGTGTAGCAATCAAAGCTGCGAGCAGCCGATCGACGGAGCCGCTCTTGGTACGAATCGCCTGCGTGCCCCCCCCTCTTCAGCAGAGGTGGGGGCACGACTTCTCCCGAATTGTCAAATAACGATAGTGCCGTTGATTCGTTATGCGGTTCTGAAGTAACCGCTTGTACCGAAACGTCACGTTTCCTGAGTCGGCCCCAGGGGGAGGCTCGCCAGAAATCCCTGGCCAGCCGGGCCAGTCCCGTCCAAATTACTTAACACCTGATCCTCCAAAGACATGGGACTGGCCAGCGGCTGGCCACGGACTGGCCAATTGGCCAGCCCGTGACGTCAAGATCGATGACCTCGAATTCGTCGCAGCGCGTCTTGCCGCTGTCTTCGGTCGTGCTCCATCCCCGCCGAGACGGACTGTAAATCCCGCTCTCATCAGCACTTCCTGATGACCTCCTGTCGCCATCCGACGCGGGCGACGATTCCTTTTTCTCCCGTCTGATGCAGGATTCCGCGGTTCCTGGCCGCAGCGACATTGACCGTCTGAGACAACAATCTCACACCGGCTGGACGACTCAAACTCATGACTTTCCCGGGCGCGACCGAGTCACGCCACAACCAGACCGTCGGTCGCGTCCCGAGCTTCGCAAGATCACTCGCAACACGTCCCGCTTACGTCTCGATCATCCGTGCCGCGTTCGTACTACCTGTGCCTCGCAGATGATTTCTGATGACATGCGATGGATGATGAAGCTCTGCGATCTGAACTATTTCTTTCTTCGATTGTCTCGTCCCAGCAGAAGATGTTTGAACACGGGCAGTGTCAGCAAGAAGCAGGATCCCAGCGAGCCCAAACAGCCAAACGTTTGGACGAGACTTGGTCCTTGAACAACAGGGACCAATAATTCCGCCGAAGAAAGGAGCTTCTTCGCCGTATCCCCCACCCCAAGCAAATCCGCTCTCCACAACCTTGCGTCGGTCGTGAGCCACGACTTGGCCCCTAAAGATGTCGGTACACCCTGAGCAACTCCGCTCTCCACCGACCCTGCGCCGGTAGGGAGCCACGACTGAGCTGCTAAAGATTTCGGTACGCCCTGAGCAACTCCGCTCTCCACCGACCCTGCGCCGGTAGGGAGCCATGACTGAGCTGCTAAGATGTCGGTACGCCCTGAGCAACTCCGCTCTCCACCGACCCTGCGCCGGTAGGGAGCCACGACTGAGCTGCTAAAGATTTCGGTACGCCCTGAGCAACTCCGCTCTCCACCGACCCTGTGTCGGTAGGGAGCAACGACTGAGCCGCTAAGGTTCGCAATGTCTGTGTTTGTCTTTATTCAACGAGAATAACTCCCCGCCCAAGGAGCTGGGTTGGTGGTTCGAACTCAGATGAGGTTGCCTGAAGTTCAACGAGATACTTTCCTTTTTGCGTTGGGGCGTCGAGTTCCAGTGTCGCGACAGGCCCGTACTTTCGGCACCAGGGTCTCGTCACGCCGCCGAACGATCGGCGCCCCTCGGTCCGATCGAACGGGGCAAGAAACTCAATCGTCAGCAAAGATCCCCATTCCATATCCTTTGCAAACTCAAGTTCGACTTCGAACTCCAGCCGGCCTCCCGAATGGATTTTGTCCGGAAGTCGCAGATCGACGACTTCCAGCTCGAACGTCGGGGTTGGTGGTGGTTGCTTTAGCTTTTCAGTCGCTGCTTCCACCGAAACGAGTTCGGTGGAAGCAGCGGACTTGGCCATGAAATGGGGGTGCGAGGTTAGGATTAAATGGTCTGCTCGAACTTGACAGATGGGAGAGACCCGATCGTCGAGTGCCTTCTGACACAGTTGTAAAACGCTTTGATGGATTCAAAGAGGCTTTAACGAGCATCTGAATGAGTCTGATACCGTTCGCGGTGGGCGAGTACTTTGTTCAACGTGGCGAAGTAGTGCTCCATCGGTCCGTTATCCCCGCGATTGCTTCGGCGGCTCATCGAGTCGGTGATCTGATTTCGTCTCCGAAGAATCTGGTCGTGTTCGCTGGCATATTGCACACCTGCAGTCCGAGTGCTCCACCCGGGGTCCGAGTGCGCCACCGGGCCTGCGGTGGGCGGCAGTTCTCGCTGGACCGCCCTCTACAAGGCATCGACGACCAGCCGACTGTCAATCCAATCTGACATCGAACAGGCCCAATCGTCCTTGAATCCAAATATGCTCACCAGAGCATTTATTGCAGTAGCAGGGTTTTGAATCCGTCCCTAGAATTCTAACGAAGAATTCAGTATTCGGCGAGGAGGGCGGGTGGTGTCGTATTTCGCCCGCCCGGAACCCGGATCAAGGGCCAGACGCGCATGAACGAGACGGATTCGCGAATTGATGACCCGGTGCCGGAGAGCCTGGTCGTTCTCAAGTACCTGACTGAGGCTTCCGGACTCGCGTTCGATCCGACCCAGGCTGGCAAGGCGCTTCGCAGGGCGGAAGCGGATATTCCGCCTACAGTGGCGCGGGCCGCACGGTTGCGACTTGCCCAGGCTGCCGAAGCGGTCGGCTTACAAACCTTGACCAGACAGCTTTCTGTCCGCGAGGCCTTAGCCAGCGTTGAGCCGGAGTCTCCTCTGGCCATTTTTGCGGTTACGCCGACGGGCACGGCTCGATGGCATCTGCTCACGGATTCGAGCGGTGGAAAAGGGTCTCTGCTCTCCACCGCACCGGAAGACGACAATAAATGGCTCGATGCGGAGAGGATTGCGGAACGTATCGGGGCGTCCGACGCCGATGTCGTTGTTGAGTGGATGACGGCGCAACCTGCTGCTCCTCTCGCCGAGGCATCGGCCGCTGGTGAGCTTGGCCATTCCCATGACGAGGAACATCACGGACCACCCCCACTGCGTCGACTTCTCGGGTTACTTCGGCCCGAAGCCGGCGACATCTGGATGGTGATCGTGTATGCGCTCGGCGTCGGTGTCCTCAGCCTGGCTGTTCCCATTACGGCGATGGCGGTGGTGAACACGACCGCGCTGGCGACACTGGTGCAGCAGTTGCTGGTCCTCTGCGTGGCATTGCTGATCAGTCTCTGCCTGGCTGCGCTCTTACGGGTTTTGCAGTCAATCGTCGTGGAGTATTTGCAACAGCGCATTTTCGTTCGCGTTGTCGGAGACCTGTCGCACCGTCTGCCTCGCATCGACGTGAAGGCATTTGATAAACACCACGGCCCCGAACTGGTCAATCGTTTTTTCGACGTGCTCACCGTCCAGAAAGCCAGCGCGTCATTGCTGCTCGATGGCGTGAGTGTTGTCTTGCAAATGGCGATTGGACTTGCCCTTCTGGCCTTTTACCACCAGATCCTGCTGGGGTTCGACCTTGCACTCATCGCCAGTCTGGTATTTCTCGTCTTCGTCTTAGGCCGTGGGGCCGTTGCCAGCAGTATCCGCGAGTCGCGAGCAAAATACGTGGTCGCAGGATGGGTCGAGGAAATGGCGAGGCATCCTGTTGCATTCAAATTCAACGGCGGGCCAAACTTCGCCCGCGAGCGGGCCGACGTTTTGACGCGGCAATACCTTCTGGCCCGGCAAAGCCACTACCGTATTGTCCTGCGCCAAGTTGTCTTCGCCCTTGGCCTCCAGGTGCTCGCCAGCACCGCGTTGCTCGGCCTCGGCGGCTATCTGGTGATCAATGGACAGTTGACCCTTGGCCAGCTCGTCGCGGCGGAAATCGTGGTCGCATCGGTTGTCAGTTCATTTACCAAGCTTGGCAAACATCTGGAGAGCTACTACGACCTGCTGGCGGCGGTTGACAAACTCGGTCATTTGACTGATCTGCCCCTGGAACGTGATGGAGGTGTGTCTCACCGCGCCCGGAGCCAGGGGGCAGCGATCCGGGTTCACAACGTCACCTTCGCCTATGGCGAGGGCCATCGGACGGTACTTGATCGATTGAACCTTCGTATCGACGCGGGAGAGCGAGTTGCCTTACTGGGCCCGAATGGCGCCGGCAAGAGCACGCTGGTCGACCTGCTTTTCGGTCTGCGGCAGCCCAACCATGGCCACATCGAAATTGACGAGACGGACCTGCGGGACCTTCGCCTTGAGTCGCTGCGCGAACATATTGCGGTCGTGAAAGGAATCGAGATCTTCGAAGGGAGCATCTTCGACAATGTCCGCATGGGCCGAGAGCATTTGTCACTCGCGGATGTGCGCAGGGCGCTGGGGGCAGTGCGACTGCTGGAAGATGTTCTCGACCTGCCCGGCGGGCTGAACACCGCATTGGGAACCGGTGGGGCGCCCCTGTCCCTGGGCCAGGCGGAACGGCTCATGCTCGCACGGGCGATTGCCGGCAGCCCGCGGTTGCTGGTGCTCGATGAAGTGCTCGACGATATGGACCAGGATGTTCGCCAGGAAGTCTTGCCTGGCATCCTTGGCCCCGAAGCGCGCTGGACGCTCCTGGTCGTCACTCACAGTCAAGACGTTGCGCGGCTCTGCGGGCGCCAGGTGTCCCTCATGCGAGCGGACCGGCCGAGCCACGCCCGCGCCGATTCCAGCCATCAACACGTGACCAACGTTTAAGTGGAAAGTTCTATGGTCGTTGCAACGAAACAGTACGTCCGAAGTGATAGGCTGGCCTTGCCCGCTCTTCAGCTCGCTCGCCCTCCGCGAATGGCACGGCGGCTATCGCAGATTGTGCTGCTCTGCCTGCTGGCTCTCCCTTTTGCACTGACTCTCGTGCCCTGGACTCAGACCGTCCACGGCACTGGCCGGGCGATCGCATTCAACCCGGTCCAGCGCCCGCAGTTCGTGGTGTCCCCCATCGAGGGACGTATCAAGAAGTGGTATATCGTTGAAGGGCAACGCGTAAAGTCGGGCGAGCGTATTGTGGAGATGGTCGATAACGACCCGAACCTGGAGTTGCGCCTGCTGGATGAGGAGCGGGCGATCCTGGACCGCCTCCGCGCCGCCGAGGGGCGCGTGCGCGACATTGAATCCCGCATCAGCAACTTGAAGAATTCACGCCAGCTTGCCATCGACGTTCAATCAAGCATCCTGCGCCAGGAACAGGCGCGGGTGCAGGCTTCCGAGCAGGAGCAGCTGGAGGCAAGAGCAGCCCTGGATGCGGCGGAGCCGAACTTTCAGCGCCAGCAGGAACTGTTCAAGAGTAAGCAGGGAAGCCTTGTATCGCAGCGCGACGTTGAGGTTGCAAAGCAGGTACTCGAAACGGCAAAAGCCAAGCTTCGGCAATCCGAAGCGCGAGTCAAAGTCGCCAAGGCGGGAGAAAAGGCTGCGACCGACAATCTCGGAAAGGTTGATTCGGACACAGCCGCGATGATCAATCTCGAAACGGCATCGCAACGCTCTGCTGAAGCCGAGGTTGCTTCCGTCAAGCGGGACAAGGCCCAGATTGAAGTGCGGATCGCGCGTCAACGCGCCCAGTATGTCGATGCCCCCGTCGACGGCGTGGTGCTGCGACTTCTGGCGAACTCCGAGCAGGGAGGC
Source organism: Schlesneria sp. DSM 10557 (assembly GCF_041860085.1). Taxonomy (NCBI): domain Bacteria; kingdom Pseudomonadati; phylum Planctomycetota; class Planctomycetia; order Planctomycetales; family Planctomycetaceae; genus Schlesneria; species Schlesneria sp. DSM 10557. The sequence goes on along the minus strand of NZ_CP124747.1, from coordinate 4,039,168 downwards.
ATTCTGGTCCGCCCTGGGGAAAGGCTGGCGGTACTGGTCCCGGATATCAAGGCAGAGGTCGATTCCGACGATGTGTCCGAGGAAGGATTGCAATTGACCCGAAAAGGCTATCCCGGTATCGTCACCGAGCTCCATATTGACGGCAACGACTTGCCCTTGGTGCACGAAAAGGACCGGGTCCGGCTGCAGTTCGAAGGATGGCCCGCCGCCCAGTTCGTTGGCTGGCCTTCCGTCGCCGTGGGCACATTCGGTGGGCGCGTTTATCTGGTCGATTCCACAGCGGATGACAAGGGACGCTTCCGTATCCTCGTCGAGCCAGACCCTGACGATCAGCCTTGGCCAAACAACCAGTATCTCCGTCAGGGGGGGCGTGCGCAAGGTTGGGTCCTGCTGGAGAGAGTTTCCCTTGGATGGGAGTTTTGGCGGCAACTCAACGGTTTTCCCCCGGTTCGTGAATCGAAAGAGGCGAAGAGCGGTCAGCCGCTTGGTCCGGTTAAGCGCAAGGAGTTGAAATGAAACCACAGGCAAGGATGCCGATCGTCTGTGGCTGCTTGCTGCTGACAATCGCGAGTGGGTGTGCGAGCGTACCTTCAAAAGCGGGTGCTGATCGGGGTACTGGAACTGGTTCTGGGGTCACATCAAAGAAGCAATCTGGCCAAACGGAGAGTCTGGATTCTGCGGGTCCCCTTGATCCAGAGGCCGATTCTCTCGAGCACTCCGCTCAGCTTGTCGCGTTCAGTGAGACCGAGGAGGAATCCTCTGCAACGGACGACGACAACACGGATATTTTGGAACTGCAGAAGACGAGCTACGAATTCCTCTCGCCGCCGATTCACGCTGAAGATGAATTGGCTGAGGACCAACTCGACCTCGGCGAGGTTGTGGCTTCAGTCGAGACCCATTATCCCCTGCTGCTTGCCGCGGTTGAGGAGCAGGGAATCACGTCCGGCCAGTTGCTTGCCGCTCAGGGTGCGTTCGACCTGAATCTGCGGGCCCGTGAATTCTGGCAGGTCGGCACTTACGACAGTCAACGGATGACTGTCGGCGTGGATCAGAACACAGCCTGGAACGGTCTGTCCTATTACACAGGCTATCGGCAATCCGACGGCAGCTTTCCCATTTATTACGGAGATCGCAAAACCGGCGACGGGGGCGAGTTCCGCGCTGGTGTGCTCATACCACTCCTGGCCGGCCGCCCCATTGACAAGCGGCGGGCAACGGCCCGGCAGGCCGCCCTCACTCGGGCTTTGGCGGACCCCGTCATCGCCGCGCAGCGGCTCGACTTCATTCGCGCCGCATCCCGAGCATACTGGACCTGGGTGGCCGCCGGCCGACGTTATCTGATTGCCCAATCCGTGCTGAAGATCGCTGAGGACCGTAACAAACAGCTTGCGGAACTGGTCGAGCGCGGTGCGCTCGCCGAGATTGAGCGAACAGACAACCAGCGGGTGATTGTAGAGCGGCAGGCCCGGCTGATCACAGCGGAGCGAGCCTGGCAGCAGACATCCATTGCATTGTCACTCTATCTCCGCAATCCAGAGGGAGAACCCCTGATTCCGCAGGCGACACGCCTGCCGAGGAACCTGCCAGAGCCGGATCCCTTCGACCCTTCGAGTGTTGCCCTGGATATCCCCGTCGCTCTTCAACAGCGTCCGGAACTCGCACGCTTGCGCCTTCAGCGTGAACGGACCGCCGTGGATCTGGAATTGGCGAGAAATCAGATGCTCCCAGGCTTAAACCTCGGCTTGGAAGGGGCCCAGGATATCGGGTACGCCTCAAACTTCTCGAAGACGCCGCTCGTCACCGGCACGGAGCTGGATCGTGCCACGTACATCGCCTCGCTGCAATTCGACCTGCCGCTGCAACGCAGGGAGGCAAAAGGGCGTGCCATGACGGCCGAAGCTGCACTTACTCAGCTTAGCTTTCAGGAGAAGTTTCAGCGGGACCGCATCGTGGCCGAACTTCAGGACGCCGCCTCGGCCCTGGAACGTTCCTACGAACTGCTGAAGAAAGCGCGGGAAAACGTCGCGGTGGCCCGGAAGGTAGAAAGTGGTGAGCGTGAGCGCTTCACACAGGGACAAGGAACGATTGTGATCCTCAACATTCGCGAACTGGTGGCCGCAGAAGCCTCTTTTGCCGAGGTCGATGCCCTGGCCGAGTTCTACCGGTCTATGGCAGACTACCAGGCCGCACTTGGTGGCGACGGGCCTTTTCAGGATGGCGAGCTGAACCTGAGCGTCCCACCGTCCCCTGAATTTCTCGATCGGTGACATCCTTCGCCGCAGGCTGATGTCTCAGCTCGCAATCCCCGCCAGAAAAACGTTCTAACGGTCTTCTGTCACCCCAACCCTTCCTCCGACGATGCGCCATAACTCTCGGTCAGGACCAGAATTCCTGAGCTCAAATCCCGTCGCCAGGTTTGCGGGAAAACCCACTTCCAGTCGCTATGTTCTGATGTTCTCTAAGCTCTGCACGACGTGGTCGGAAAAGATCTCTGCGACTTTCGAAAGTTCGTCCTTTTTCATCAACGCCACTTCAGAGTCTGCCAATTGAGGCAGTTTCGCTTCTTTGCGAATCGGGTGGATACCGGCAGGAATCATGTGCGCGGGCAGCACGGTTATACCAAGCCCCGCTTTCACCGCCGCGATCGTCCCCGCCAGACTCGGGCTGGTGAAACTGATGTGCCAGCTCCGTTTCGCCCGGTCGAGTGCTGCCAGCGCGCGAGCGCGGTAGATGCAGGGCTGTGGGGAAAGCACTAGCGATAGGCGTTCCTCTGGTTGATAGCCATCGGCGGCAGCCCAGACCAGCGGTTCCCGCCAGACCTTTGTTCCCCCTTTGACTCGCTGTGGATCCCGTTTGGCGAGAATGACATCGAACTCCCCGCGATGGAAGCCGTCGATCAGGTTGAGAGTCAAGTCGCAAGCGACATTCAACTGCACGCGCGGATGATGCTGCCTGAAGCTCGCGAGCACATCTGGAAGATAGTGCGTCGCGAAATCCTCTGGCGTTCCGAATCGAATCTCTCCTTCGACATCCGGCTCCCGGAGGCGACTGAACGCTTCCCACTGAAGTTGCATCATTCGCTTGGCGTAGCCGAGGAAAATCTCTCCTTGTTGCGTCAGCACCACTCGGCGGTTTGTTCGGTCGAATAGCTCGCAGCCAAGTTGCTCCTCCAGCTTTTTGATTTGCAGGCTGAGAGCAGATTGCGTCCGGTTGACCGTCGCGGCGGCTTGCCCATACGTCCCCGTTTCGGCAATCGCAATAAAACTCTTGAGCTGGATGGTATCGACGAAGAACGGCATGCTTCGACCTATTTGAAAAGATCATCGAAGTGTTGAGAACTATCAATTTTTCAAATTAATCTGAGGCGGCTAAACTGTCAATCACGATAGTCGTGTAAACGCAACACTTTCCAGAAAGGAGTTTCGATGCCCTTGTTTCAGTTTGATCATTTTGAGCTCTTCCGGCCTGACAGCCTGTCTTGGGTGATGGCGGGGTTGATCCTGTTCGTCGTCATCAATGTGCTCGCTTACTCGAGTCGCTATCTGGCCGGTGACAAAAACCAGCGCCGGCATCGACGCGATGTCTTGCTGCTTGCCACAAGCGTGATGGCGATCGTCTTCGCTGACCACCTCTTGGTGCTGCTTGCGGGTTGGGCAATGAGCAACTTGCTGCTGGTCAGGCTCATGATTCACAAGGATCACTGGCGTGCCGCCCGAAATTCTGGCCTGCTGGCCCTCAAGACATTTGGCTTTGGGTCCGTGGTTCTGGGCGTGGCTTTCTGGCTGTTGGCGGAAAACGCAGGGACCGCTTCCATCGCCAGCATCGTTCAGGCCACTGATGAATGGACAACGATGCATCGTGTGGCTCTGATCCTGATTGCGATTGCCGCACTGACCCAATCCGCCGCCTGGCCCTTTCATCGCTGGCTGACTTCGTCACTGAACTCTCCAACGCCTGTCTCCGCCCTGATGCACGCGGGCCTTGTCAACGGGGGCGGATTCCTCCTGGTTCGCTTCGCGCCTCTCTTTGCGACACAGTCTGTAATTCTGCATGGGTTATTCCTTGTCGGCCTCATCACGGCGGTAATCGGTACCTTCTGGAAGCTACTCCAGACTGACATCAAGCGAATGCTGGCTTGTTCCACGATGGGGCAGATGGGGTTTATGCTTCTGCAGTGTGGAATGGGGCTCTTCGCACCGGCGATTTCGCATCTCTGCTGGCACGGCCTCTTTAAGGCCTATCTCTTCCTCAGCGCGGGTTCGGTGGTGCAGGAAAAGCGCGCAGGCATCGCGACAGAACCCTCTTTCGCTCGGATTCTGATGGCCTGCCCGGCGGGTCTTTGTGGGGCCTTCGCGTTCACCCTCACGAGCGGGGCTGACCTCCGCTTCGTCGACACCTCAAGCCTGATGATTGCTCTGGCCTTCATGGCCGCCACGCAACTGGCTGTCGGTTTGCTTGGCGAATCGCTGGCGGTCTCTCGTGTGCTCGGCACCTTCCTGGTTGGGGCTGGAGCAGGTGGGATGTACGGCCTCAGTATCCGTTTGGTGGAAACTGCCCTCAATTCGCTTCACACCATTCAGCCACAGCCGATGGATGCCGTCTACTTCGCAGGCATTGCCACGATCGTCGTGCTGTGGATGGCCATGATTCTTAACCTCCCAGCCAGGCTTCAGTCCCGAGCCACCTGGAAGAGGCTGTATATGAAAGCACTGAACGCCAGCCAGCCCCACCCACAGACCGTTACCTCATCCCGAACCGCCTACCAATCCTGAAAGGAGAGTCTATGAACGTTGTCAACAGGTCTCAGAAACGAAAGACCCCTGTCATCTCCATCGAAATGATTTCGATTAAAGAATTGGTTGCGAGCGCCGCAAATATTGTCGCCCCGGTCTGGCCGCTCAAGACCTTCATCGCCGTCAACCCCTTGCAGGGCCTCGAACATCTGCCTTTCGAGCTGGCAGTACTCGAAGTGGAACGGCAACGCGCGGCAATCAGCGATGCCAGCACCGGGCGCGAAGCGGTCAACAGGGAATTGATCAAATGGTGTTCCGTGTACTTTGACGAAGGTCAATCGACGATCGGTATGCCGGGACGCGAAGGTGGTCTTTACCGGGCGTTCGCAAACCTTGCGCTGTACGACGCAAGGCTGAACCGGTCTCACGCTGACAACATCGTGCTGGCAGCATTGCCGGATAAACCAGAAGATGCGATCGTCGCATGTCTCGACCAAATGGAGATTATCGAGGACCAGAAAGAAGAATTTATTCGGCAGGCACTTGCGGCGTTGCCGGGCTGGTCGGGCTACGTGAAATGGAAAGAAAACTGGCAAAGTCCCGCAGAACAAGCCAAACGACCGGCGACTATGGTGGACTATGTCGCAGTGCGTCTGGTTCTCACTCGCCTGCTGTGGCCAGAGGCCAGCCTTTCGGAATCGGCCAATACGCCGCCGCCTGCATTCCTGTCAGAACTGCCCGACAGGGAATCACAGTTCCGCAAGGGACTGCTCAATAAGTTGCTGGAGCAGTCGGCGGCTGTCGCCTCACCTCAATCATCGCGGGCCGATGTCCAGTTGGTATTCTGCATCGACGTGCGATCCGAGCCGTTTCGGCGAGCGCTGGAAGCGCAAGGGAACTATGACACTCTTGGATTTGCCGGATTTTTTGGCGTGCCTGTCCAGGTGAAGGGGCTCGATGACGACCAACCGCATGATTCGTGTCCGGTCCTGCTCAAACCGCGACATCTGGTCTGTGACCATGCGGTTGATTCCGATGCATCCTGCGTCCGGCGTCACGACCAGGGACGGTTATTGCTGAGAATGCCAAAATCCATCTACCAATGGCTGAAGTATAACTTCGCGACACCCTTCGCGCTTGTCGAAATGGTGGGGCCTTGGCTCGGAATGCAGATGCTGGGGCGGACCTTTGCGCCGTCGCTCATCTCAGGATGGGCGGAAACGACCCAGGTAACCGTCATGCCACCGATTCCGAGCGAGCCCTCGCTGCAAAGTATTGAACTTTCCGAGCAGGCCGATTTCGGAGAATCCGCGCTGCGGATGATGGGCCTGACTGAGAACCTGGCACCTTTGGTGGTTCTCTGCGGACATGGTAGCAGCACAAGCAATAATGCCTACGCTTCCGCACTGGATTGCGGTGCCTGTGGTGGCAATCATGGCGGTGGCAACGCCCGTATCCTTGCTGCGATCTTGAACAGTCTACCAGTGCGTTCCATCCTTTCGGATCGGGGACTCGCAATACCGTCCGATACGTTGTTCGTGGCTGCCGAACACGATACGACCACGGATCATGTCGAACTCTACGAGCCGCGCGGCATGTCAGAGCAGCAGCAAGGAATGATGAACAGCCTTCGAAGAGATCTTTCCAAGGCCAGAATCGCGAATGCGAAAGCCCGCACGGCGACCTTCGGCCTGCACATGTTGCAGGACGATAAGGCTGTACAGGAGACCCAGCGGCGGAGCTGTGACTGGGCGGAAGTGCGGCCAGAATGGGGCCTGGCGCGAAACGCCGCTTTCATCGTCGGCCCAAGGGGACTGACGAAATCCGTCAACCTCGAAGGCCGCTGTTTTCTCCACTCCTACGACTGGAAGACCGACACGACTGGCAAGTTCCTGACCAGCATCCTGACCGCACCCATGGTGGTAGCGCAATGGATCAACAGCCAGTATCTGTTCTCGACGCTGGACAACGTCGCCTACGGTGGTGGAAGCAAGGTTACGCAAAACGTCACTGGAAAACTCGGCGTAATGCAAGGTAACGCCAGTGACCTGATGCACGGGCTGCCGCTGCAATCGGTCTATGCCGCCGACGGCGAGCCATACCACGAACCCCTGCGACTGCTGACCGTCGTCTACGCATCTCGCGCGATGCTGGATCAGGCCATTCAGACGCAGGATGTCCTGAAGACACTCTTCGGTAATGGATGGGTCACGCTGGCCTGCATCGACCCATCCAACAATCAGGCTCACCTGCTTCAGCGAGACCTCAAGTGGGCAAGCACATGCTAATGGAGTCATCCCCCTACACTGGCAAATGCGTTTTGATGACGACCAAACACGCAAAGTCCATCGCCGTCGCCCCTGGATTCCAAGAGATCCTTGGGGCGGCGGTGGCCGAGTATCCAATTGACACCGATGCGCTGGGTACGTTTTCGGGAGAAGTTAAAAGACGGGGAAGTGCGCTCGACTGTGCCCGCCGGAAATGCGAATGGGGATTGAACCTGCTGAACGCCAAGTTCGGAATCGCGAGTGAAGGGAGTTTCGGCCCGCATCCCTACATTCCCTTCATTCCGGCCGGACGTGAGGTCCTATATTTCATCGACCGCGAGCGGAACTTTCACCTTCATGTGAGCCGCTTGTGCGAAAAGACAAACTACCGGGCTAAGACCATCGATTCTTTCGAAGCATTGCAGACGTTTGCCGCCGAAACGCAATTCCCGTCACACGCCCTGATCGTTCGGCCAAACCGGATGAAATCCAGGGACTTCATCTTCAATGGTATTGATACTCCAGAGGAACTCGAACGTGCATTTTTTCACTCAGGAATGCAATCGTCGGACGGTTTGGTCTGGGTCGAGACCGACATGCGTGCACATGTAAATCCGACTCGCATGTCCGAAATTGCCGAGCTTGCTCGCCAACTGGCACAGCGACTGGCGACACGTTGTCCCGCCTGCCGCGCCCCCGGCTGGGGGTTGGTAAACGCCGAAAAAGGTTTGCGATGCGAGTATTGCGACCAACCGACGGACATGATTGAGCACGAAGAATTCGGGTGCGTCCTGTGCAATCATACGGTAGAAATTCCGCGACGGGATGGACTTGTGAGTGCTCCGCAGTTGCACTGCGGTTGGTGCAATCCATAAAGACAACGCCTGTCGAAGCCCCTCCTCGCCAGTCCTGCCTTAGCGGCTCAGTCGTTGCTCTCCAGCGAAACGGGTTTGGTGGAGAGCTTTTTGTCCGGGGGTTGGTTGGGGGGCTTAGCGGCTCAGTCGTTGCTCTCCACCGAAGCGGGTTCGGTGGAGAGCTTTTTTGTTTGGGTCGGGGGTGGTTGTCTTCGCTTGTCAGTTGTTTGTGATCGAGTTGCTCTTCTCGCTCGATGTTGACTGAATGCTGACGGGATCCTGAGACCTGCACGCTGGATGTTGAGTTGTGTGGAACGGCTCGAACTGCTGCGGACCCGGCCTGGGGGCTTTGAGGCGTGGCTCAGGCGAGGGGCGACGAGATTTCCAGCAGATCGATGGCGGGTTGTCGGTTGCAGAAGATTGTTGCCAGTCGGCCGTAGGTGACCCCTCCGACCGGCATTTTGAAGTAGTTGGCCAGTTCCTCCCCTGCGGTGATTTTCAGAATGGCGCCCAGGTCGATGTGCCGCAGGACGTTGTGGTTGATCAGGACGCGGCCGAGGGGAATCTTGCCCTCGATGATCTGGTCGCGGACCGCCCGGGTGACGTACTCGAAGTGAAACCGGATGACACCGAACTGGACCACGGTCTCGGTTCCCTGCTTCAGCAACAGAATTTTTCGTGAGTATTCGTCGCCATCCAGTTTGCTGTCGAGGACGCGCACGTCGACCGTACAATTATGGTAGGTCTCCATGGCGATCGTCATGTGGTGGTCATGCGCCAGCATGGACTTGTAGGGCTCGGGCGTGAGTGCCGCAGGAGTGTGTTCAACTCGAAGAAAGAGCTTGTCCGAACCAGGGAAAATGTTCGTCAGCGAGTTCAGTTCGTCATGTGGATTCATCGTTCAGCTATATCCGAGGATTGTGACTCGTCTCGACACTCAGCGCATGGATGGATTTTGCCCGTGTCCCTCCGACAGCACAAGTGACACCTGTCACCCGCCCACGCTGGCAGGCCTTTTTAAGGGGTCAATTGGGTGCTGATTTCCTGACCGTCGGCAATTGGGGTGCGCTGAGGATGTCGGGCGGTGGGGCGCTTCGATTCCCGCATGCCCGCCGGCGAAGTATGGTGGAGCGACGCGATTCGCTGGGGCGAGATGTCCCGGCACGTCAGGCGGTCATCAGGCGTCATGAGCAGAGAGAATTCGATGAGTACGGACAAGCAGATACAGCGATTCCTGTCGGGCAGTCCGCACGCCATTGTGGGGGCCTCGCGGAATCGTGCGAAATATGGGAACAAGGTGCTGCGCGCATTCCAGCAGACCGGTCGCCCCGCGTTCCCCGTCAATCCGGTGGCGGATGTTGTAGAAGGAGAGAAAGCCTACGCGGACCTGGCGTCGCTGCCAGAGCCTGTCTTTGGCGTCAGTATCATTACTCCGCCCGAAGTTTCCGAGCAGATCATCGAGGATGTGGTCCGCCTGGGAATCAAGCATGTCTGGTTTCAGCCCGGCGCCGAATCGGATGCGGCAGTCCGTCGGGCCGAACAGTCGGGGCTGAATGTCATTCACGGGGGACCGTGTATCCTCGTCGCACTGCGCTATCGAGAAGGTTGAGGGAGGGGGGACTCGGTCGCACCCGTGCACTCAGTTTGATGCACTCCATCCGATGTGCTCCCTGCGGTCGTCCGACGCTGTCCCGTCTTTCCCGGTGACGCAAGTTGGCGGCACGATTTCCATCCTCGCATCAATGTGGCAGAATGCTCAGCCATGCATAAGCGAGGTCTTATTCCCCCCGGTCGGCTTCGCTGTCTTCGCACACGTTGGCTCGTGTTGATTGTCCGTGTTGAAAGTGACCCGACTGGAGTTTGTCATGAGGTGTCTGTCTCGGCGAGATTTTCTGTCGACTTCTCTGGCCGCCGGAGCGGTCGCTCTTCTGCCGTCTGCTGCCACTGCAGCGGAAACACCGGTGGAACCGATCATCGATATTCATCAGCACACGAACTATCGGGAGCGAACGAACGCACAACTGGCCGCTCATCAACGGGCCATGGGGGTGACCCAGACGATTCTGTTGCCAGCCGGTTCGTCGGTGAAGCGGCCTTCGACGGGGGACGGCATCCACAACACGCTCGGGGGTGTCGGGGCAGGGGGGAACGAGACCGCCCTGACCATGGCGCGACAATATCCCAAGGAGTTCTTTTTCGGTGCGAACGAAGTCACCGATCTGCCGGAAGCCCGGGCCGAGATCGCCAAGTACCTGGATCTGGGTGGAATCATCATCGGTGAGCAGAAGTTCGGGCTCGAACTCGACTCGCCCGCAAGTCAGGAACTGTATGCTCTCGCGGCGGACTATCAGGTTCCGATCCTGATGCATCTTCAGCATGGAACATACAACCTCGGCTTTGAGAAACTTCCCAGGATGCTGGAAAAGTTTCCCAAGACGATCTTCATCGGTCATGCGCAAACGTGGTGGGCCAATATCGACAAGAATCATACCAATCAGAAGGACCTGTACCCGAAAGGGAAAGTCACCCCCGGGGGGCTGACGGATCGTTATCTGGCGGATTACCCGAATATGTTTGCAGACATGTCGGCGGGGTCGGGATTGAACGCGTTGACGCGAGATGAAGAGCACGCCCGTGGCTTCCTCGATCGCCATCAGGAAAAGATTCTGTACGGCAGCGACTGCGATGACCGAGTCGGTTCCGGGCCTGCCTGCCAGGGGGCTCAGACCATCGCCGCGATCCGCAAACTGGCGCCGAACAAAGAGGCCGAACGAAAAATCCTGTACGAAAACTCCAGGAAGCTCTTCAAGCTGACTTGAAGATACAAACCGGTCGATGAGTTCGATCTCCCCCCCCGGTGACCGAGTGGCTGTTGCCTGCGTGTCCAGGGTGAGTCATCGTTCAGCGAATGCAACTGGGGGCACGGTTCGCACTCGGCCGATGCGGCGTCCGAACAGTAGGGAAATCCCTTCGCATGGAAGGGGAGGAAGTGTCGGACTGAGAGGGATTCTTCTCGCGGGGGGCTGCGTGTTTGCTGAACACTTCCCACCGACTTACACTTGAGGCGGAAACCTCAACTCGAAAGAAAGTGTGCTCATGCCAGCCTCGCCGTATGTCGTCAATGTCACCCGTGAGACGTTCCAGCAGGACATCGTCCAGAAGTCGATGGAAGTGCCGGTCGTCATCGATTTCTGGGCTCCCTGGTGCAATCCCTGCCAGCAACTGGCACCGATTCTGGAAGGTCTGGCGGACGAGATGGGGGGGAAGTTCATCCTCGCCAAAGTGAATACGGACGAACAGCCCGAGATCGCGCAGGCATTCCGCATCGAGTCGTTACCGACCGTCTTCGCGATGATTCAGGGGCAACCCGTCGATCAGTTTGCCGGAGCGCTGACGGCCGAGCAGGTGCGTGAGTGGGTCAGCCGATTGCTTCCTTCGCCCACGCAGCAACTTGCGCAAGAGGCGATGGCCTTGATCGAATCCGACCCGAAAGGGGCCGAAAGCAAATTCCGTGAAGCGCTCATGTTGTCACCCGATGAAGACTCGCTGAAGATCATGCTGGCTCGCGTGGTCCTGTCGCAAGGGCGACTTGATGAGTGTGCGACGATCATTGAGGAGCTGGAAAAGCGGGGCTTCCTCGAACCCGAGGCCGAGCGGGTGAAGTCGGAACTCGACGTGCGACGTACTGCTGCGGAAAGTGGTGGCGTCGACGCAGCCCGGAAAGCAGCGGAGGCTGACCCCACGAATCTGACGCTCCAGATTCATCTGGCAGAAGCCTATGCGGCGTCGCAACAGCATCGCAAAGCACTGGAGCTTTGTCTCGGCATCGTCCAGAATGATTTCGGTGACGCACGAGCCGAAGCCAAGACCACCATGGTCAAGATCTTTGACATGCTGGGGCCGGCTTCCGAGCTGACGGGCGAATTCCGACGCAAACTTGCAACCGCCCTGTACTAGTAGATGGCCACGATTCGATCCTGGGGTCGGATGTTACTGCGTCGTATTCCTGGAAGATGCTGCGGAGGCTTGCTTTTGAATGCAGGGCCGAGCACTGCATGACCGCGGACGGCCATACAGTGGCATCGAAACCGTGGCATCGAAACCGTGGCTGCGAACTTTTATTCGTGACAACGCACGAGCCGTTGCGAGCCTGATGACATTGCTGCCGATGATCGCCGAGGTCCCGTTTCGCGCCGCTGCGATGGGAGCGTTACTTGCGCTTCTCGCCGCGGGCAGCGTCATGGTCTGGTACGGCCTGCTTCAGCGCTGGTGGAGTCACCAGCCGCTGCTGGAGCCTGAGCCGGGTTCCCGGGCCCGCTGGTACAGTCCCGCCAGCCTCGGAGCTGTCTACCTCGCTTTGCTGTTTACTTGCATGAGCCTGCTTCCTCGCATTTCGGGGGGGGCGGCAACCGAGGCCTCGTCCCCGACTCTCGATTCGATCCTGACCTTTGCGGGGATCGCGGTGGCGATTGTGGTCGTCCTGCCGTCGGTGCTGGTGCGGTCAGGTCCGTCGGGGAGGGAACTGGGGCTGACAACAGAGCGTCTGACGGATCAGGTACGGGTCGGGATCAAGGGGTATCTCGCCGCGGTGGTTCCGATGGCTGTGTCGATGGCGGCCACCCTCCCTTTCCGGGGGGTAGAGAATCAACACTCGCTCTTAAAGCTGCTCAAGACATCTCCCGGTCTGGGGACCGTTCTGGCGATTGTGGTTTCTGCTGTTGTGGCGGCACCTCTGCTGGAAGAACTTCTTTACCGGGTGATCCTGCAGGGGTGGCTCACGTCGTTTTTACCGGCGGTGATCGCAATTCCGGTCGTGGCGATCGTGTTCTGTCTGGTTCATGGATGGCGTGACGGGTTGGCGCTATTGCCATTGGCGTTCATTCTCGGTTACGTTTTTCACCGCCGACACAGTTACATTTCAGTCGTCGTGATCCATGCGCTATTCAATGCCACGAATCTGACTTTGCAATTGCTGTCCCCTGACGCTCAATCATAATCACCGTCACGGACGCGCTGTCTGCCCGGGCCTGCTTCGCGGTTGCGAAGGGTTGAAATGGAGCGGAACCGTCTGTGAATCCAAAGGACATGGCGAATCCGTGTCCTGATTTTATCCAGGAATTGACAATGAATTTCCCTCCCGTTGAAGAGCAACTTGCCATCCTTCGCCGCGGTGTCGACAAGATTGTTCCCGAAGAGGAACTCGCCGCGAAGCTGACGAAAAGCCGCGAAACGGGGCAACCGCTGCGAATCAAGTACGGGATCGATCCGACAGGGATCGACGTGCATCTGGGGCACACGGTTCCTCTGCGCAAGCTGCGACAGTTTCAGGAACTGGGGCATCAGGCGGTCATCATCATCGGCAACTACACGGCGATGGTCGGGGACCCCAGTGGTCGTGATCAGGCCCGTGCAAAGAAATTGAGCGAAGCGGACGTCGAAGCGAATGCCCGCGACTACCTGACCCAGGTCGGCAAGGTGGTCGATATTTCCAGGGCAGAAGTCCATCGCAACGGCGACTGGTTTGCGAAGATGAGCTTCGCGGACATCCTTCAGTTGTGTGGCAAGATCACGGTCGCTCAATTGCTGACGCGCGAAGACTTCGCCAAGCGATACGCCAATCAGTCGCCGATCTATCTGCATGAATGCCTTTACCCCATGATGCAGGCGTGGGATTCGGTGGTGATTCGAGCGGATGTGGAACTGGGGGGCACCGAACAGCTTTACAGCTTTATGCTCGCACGAGATCTCCAGCGAGATCAGAACATGCCTCAGCAGATCGGCATTATGTCCCCCATTCTGGTGGGGATCGATGGCGAACAGAAGATGGGGAAGAGTCTCGGCAACTACATCGGCATCTCGGAATCGCCGTTCGACATGATGAAGAAGTTCATGCAGATTCCTGATGCGACCATGCAGATTTACTACAACCTGCTGACTAGCATCTCGCTGGAAGAAGTGAACGCAATTCTGGCGGGGCATCCGAAGGAGGCGAAAGTCCGCCTGGCTAAAACGGTGATCGCGGGTTACTACTCGCAGGAACTTGCCAACGAAGCCGCCGAACGATGGCAGCGTGAAGTGGGCGGTGGCGAACTGCCGACCGACATCCCAGTCGTGAAGCTGGATCTGGCGGCTCTTGCCGCTCAGCTTCCGCAGTGTCAGGCCGATCTGGCGAATGGGAAACTGGTCGCTCCGCAGTTGCTGAAAGCGGCTGGGCTGGTGGCTTCGACGAGTGATGCGATGCGATTGATCGCCCAAGGGGGGGTCACGATTTATGAAGCCGATCAGCCGACGATCGTCAGTGATGCAAAGGCGGCGATTGAACTCAAAACCGGAATGCTGGTTAAGGCGGGAAAAAAGAAGATCGCCCGCCTGGAAATTGTGTAAGCGGAGCGGTCCTCAGGGACTCATGTGATGAGAGATTCAGAGAGCCCAGTCTGTCCATCGTGGTCAGGCTGGGTTCTAACTTTGAGTTCATGTACGGATCCGGTGAAGTGCGGGTCGGGTCTCGTCTTTCGGTAGATGGATTACGCCATCGTTTGAATGGTTGCCAGGTCGGCGACGAGCAGCTCACGATCGTGGCGTTCGGTCACCTGCTCAGCCATCGCGATCGCCAGAGCGAGGTGCTGCAGAGCGTTATCGAGCTCGCCGGCCAGTCGATAGCTCCTTGCCAGAGCCTCGTGAGCGTAGCCGAGATAGAACGGGGCTAAACTGGAACTGTACGAGAGGCAGATCCGGGCATGACGAATGGCCTCCGCAGCATTCCCCAGAACGACCTGGATTCGCGATGCCTGCCAATAGCCGATGGAAATGTTCTGACTCGTACAGTCAGCTCGTTGCTGCCAGTGGTAGATTGACGCCTGATTCAAGGCTACCATCAGTTGATCTTCCGCGGGCGTGCGCTCTTTCTTTTCGATCAGATCCCACGCCTGATTGAAGCAGTGTGCCGCGAAATATCTGTGTGCTGCTGCCACATCGAAGTCGATACATCCCGCCATCGCGCTGTCTCCTGGCCGGCCGGGGAGGGGAGTGGCCTTTGGCTATTGCAGGGTCAACTGCCATGACACACCAAAACGGTCGTTCAGCCAGGTGAACTTCTGACTGAAGCCGTAGTTCCCCGGTGGCATGAGAATCTGCCCGGCCTCTGACAATTTCGCAAACGTGTTGTCGAACTCAGCCTCATCGGCGCATTCGACGAACAGCGATGTGGACGGTGTGAATTTGAAAGCATGCGGGATCGGGGAATCGATGCACATCATGGGATGGCCACCGAGCAGAAAGTCTGCTTTTTTGACACTTCTCTCTGCTCCGGGGCCTTCTTTGCCATAGCGTTCGATTGCCTGGACTTCGGACCCCTCGAACAATGAGACATAAAAGTTCATCGCCTCTTCGGCTTTACCTTCGAACATCAGGAACGTCGCTATCGATTTCGCCATGCGTGAATGCTCCTGTCGCTGCTTTGCAGACGCGGTTGTCGATCAGAATTGTTCCGAGCAAGGGGACGTGTAATCCAGGCCGAAATGCTTCAGCATTCGCCGGGAACCATGACCATCCAGCTCACGCCGTAGCGGTCTGTCAGCATTCCGTAGCGGGGGGACCAGAATGTTTGACTCAAGGGCATCTGCACGGTTCCTCCTTCCGCGAGCGCTGCGAAGGCACGGTCGGCTTCGGCCTCGGTCGGGACGGACAAGGAAAGGGAGAAACCGGTGAACTTCGTCTGGTCATCGCATCCGTCAGAAGCCATTAAACAGGTTTCGCCAATCGAGAAGGAACAATGCATGACCTTCGATTCAAACCCGGGTTGGAGCACGCCCGGCGGAGGGGGTTCCGGACTATCACTAAACCGCAACACCATGCCGACCTTGGCACCCACCGCTTCGCGATAGAATTCAAGAGCCTCTTCGCAGCGGCCGGCGAAAAACAGATAAGGTGTCACCATCGTCTGAGGCATTCTTCTCTCCAACATGTAACGAAATGAGCGACATGGTCGAAAGCCCGAACGTGTCTTCACACTACAGTCGAAAACCGAATCGCGAAATCGACAGGATTCGGATTTCAGAACAAACCACGGGTTGATCTCACCGGACTGGCCCTCCAGGGAGAGTGAAGTCCCGCAGGTGAGTCCGGTGTCCTCGTCGGAAAGTTTTAATTGCTGTCTTTCGTGGTGATCGTTGTAAGTTCTTTTAAATAATTGGGTTGAGACTGGTTTTGGAGTTGGGTTATGCGTGCGGATGTGGCTGGAAGGGAGGGGGCGGAGAGGCGACTTGCGCGGGAATTGGCCTCTATTCCTGCCAAGGTCGTTTCCCTATAGAATTGCGAACTCGGCAACGTGGCCGAAACGACTCAGGGTCGCCATGTTGGGCGGGCTCTGCCGGATCCTTCACACCTTGTTGTTTTGATTAACCCATGTTTGACCAGCGGTTTATTCGCAATTTTTCGATTGTCGCTCATATCGATCACGGCAAGAGCACTCTGGCTGACCAGTTGTTGCTGAAAAGTGGAGCCATCACGCAGCGGCAATTCCGCGAACAGATTCTCGACGACCTGAAGGTGGAACGCGAACGAGGGATCACGGTCAAAGCGCGTGCCGTTGCCATCAACTACACGGTGGACGGTCAGGAGTACGAGCTGAACCTGATCGATACTCCGGGGCACGTCGACTTCCATTATGAAGTCTCACGCAGCTTAGCCGCTTGTGAAGGGGCGTTACTTCTGGTTGATGCCTTTCAAGGGGTACAGGCTCAGACCGTCGCGAACGCCTACGCGGCGATCAACATGGATCTCGAAATCATTCCCGTCCTGAATAAGATCGACCTGCCGGTGACCCGCGTGGACGAGGTCCTGGAAGAAATTGAAACGGTGGTGGGACTGGACACGGAAGGGTGCCTGCGCGTCAGTGGAAAATCCGGGCTGGGGATCGAAAGCGTTTTCAAAGCGATTGTCGAACGCATGCCCGCACCGAAGGGGGATCCGGCCGCACCCCTTAAGGCACTGGTCTTCGACAGTAAGTATGACCATTACCGCGGGGTGGTGACGTACGTCCGAGTCAAAGAAGGAACCATTCGTAAAGGCCAGAAGGTTTATTTCATGAAGGCGGGAACGTCTCATGAGGTCCTCGAACTGGGTCAGTTCCGTCCTGATATGGTTCCCTGCGATGATCTGGGGCCCGGTCAGGTCGGTTACATTGTCTCCGGAATCAAGGTGCTCGGCAACGTGCATGTGGGAGATACCGTTACGGACTTCCATCATCGTACGCCGACCGCTCTGCCGGGTTACGAAGTGCCGCAGCAGATGGTGTTCTGCGGGATGTATCCCATCGACGCGACCGACTTCGAGCGTCTGCGCGAAGAACTTCAGAAGATGAGTCTGAATGACGCCAGCTTCTCGTTCGCGCCTGATACATCCGAGGCATTGGGATTCGGTTTCCGCTGCGGGTTCCTCGGAATGCTGCATATGGAGATCATCCAGCAGCGTCTGGAAGAAGAAGCCAACGTCGACCTGATTCAGACAGCTCCCAACGTGACCTACCAGCTGAAGCTGCGCGGGGGTGAAGTCGTGATGGTCGATAACCCGCAGCAGGTTCCCGATTCAGGGCAGATCGAAGAATTTGGTGAGCCGATTGCGAAGGTGGTCTTCATTCTGCCGTCGGATCGAATCGGCCCGATCATGCAGCTCTGTGCCGATCGACGTGGTGTGTACATCACGACCGAATTCCTTGGCCCGCAGCGTGCGCAGCTCATCTATGAACTGCCTTTGGCGGAAATCGTGTTCGACATGTACGACAAGCTGAAAAGCATCACGGCCGGTTACGGCACGATGAACTATGAAGTCATCGGCTACCGATCTGCCGATCTGGTGAAGATGGACATCCTCGTGAAGGGCGAGAAGGTCGATGCGCTGGCCTGTATCGTCCACCGCACCCAGGCGGAACGACGCGGTCGTGCTCTGTGCAAAAAGCTGAAGGAAGAGATCTCACGCCATCAGTTTGAAATTCCGATTCAGGCCGCACTGAGTGCCCGCATTATCGCTCGTGAAACGATCTCGGCTGTCCGTAAGGATGTGACCAGTAAGTGCTACGGTGGGGATATCTCCCGTAAGCGGAAGCTGCTCGAGAAGCAGAAAGAGGGCAAGAAGCGGATGAAACAGTTCGGCCAGGTCGAAATTCCGCAGAAGGCCTTCCTGTCGGTTCTCGACGTCGCCAAGGAAGAATAGGCGTTTCGTCAGTGTATGACGTGCTGGTGGGGTGACGGAGAGACCGGTCACGTCGGAGAGGTCGCTGGCGGTCACGGTATACCGACTTTTTTAGCGGCTCAGTCGTTGCTCCCTACCGACGCAGGGTCGGTGGAGAGCGGGTTTGGTCGTGGTGTACTTGGCGTCTTAGCGGCTCAATCGTTGCTCCCTACCGACGCAGGGTCGGTGGAGAGCGGGTTTGTTCGTGGTGTACCGGCGTCTTAGCGGCTCAGTCGTTGCTCCCTACCGACGCAGGTTCGGTGGAGAGCGGATTTGGTCGTGGTGTACCGGCGTCTTAGCGGCTCAGTCGTGCCTGTGCTCTTTGGTCTCAGTGTCGTGCCGCTTCCCAAGCGCGGATGCCACCCTTGGCTCTTCTGAGCAATACTGGTGCTCTTAGGATCAGCAAAGTCACAACTTCGCTCATTCTCTGGCCGCTTCCGACAATTATTGCTGCGCCTGTCCTTAGCGGGGTGACCACATTCCCGGGGTCACGATCAGTTCCGGCAGGTCAAAGGACTCGGATTGAATTGCATTGAACAGGTCTGGAGGCAGTGGACCTCTTTCGAACCGAGCCAGGTTCTCCTCGACCTGCTCGACGGTCTCAACTCCGACCAGGACGCTGGTGACCGCGTCTTGGCTCAGGAGGTATCGCAGCGCCAGTTCGGCCAGATCGATTCCCGCGCCACGCGACAATTGTTCGAGTCGTCGTCGTGCGGGGATGACCGCCTGGAGTTCTGCGGGGATATCTCGTTCCGGCATGACCAGCAGCCCCTGGAGAAACGCGCTGCGAATGAAGACGGCGACTTCGCGAGCGGCGGCATCGCGGAAGATGCCGCTACTCTCGTGTCGCCGGTCAAGCAGATTGGCCGGAAGCTGCAGGGCTGACATCAGGCCTGATTCGACATAGCTGTGAGGCGGACCGGGGAAGTGAGCACACGAGACCCCGACATAACGCAGTTTGCCCGATTCCTGCAGTGATTCCAGAGCTGGGCGATGAACGGCGTCTGTCTCGCGATGAAACAGGACGATTGGCAGACAGTCGAGCTGCAGTCGTTGGCGAGAACTCTCGACCGAGGCTTCCAGGGCGGCTCTGGCGAGGGCGGGGTCAGCCAGCTCTTCGGGGGTAAGCGGCTTAAACTTCGTCACCACGGTCACCCGGTCAGTCACCTTTAATTCGCGGAGTGCGCGACCGAGGATCTCTTCACTGTTCCCGTACGCGGCGGCGGTGTCGAAGCAATTGACACCCCCTTCGATCGCCGCCGTGAGGATCTTGAGGACGTCACGATAATCCGGCTGCCCGGTTCGATTGGCGACTCCGTACGGGAGCCCGAACTGAACCGTACCCAACATCAGCCGCGAAAGCGAAATGTTCTTCCAGGTCGAATTCATCATCGGCAGAGGATTCTCGCAAAGGGGCTCAGGATTCTGTCGGCTTTCGCATGAAGGGGTGGAACACGGCGCTGGCGAGCGTTCCGACGACAATCCCCACGACAAGCGAACTGGGGACGATCCAGACAATGCTCTTCGTCCCGAAATTGATCCCCAGATCCTCAGCGAACGCGATGACAATTGCGGTGGCGGTGCTCGCGATCAGACCGAGCCAGGCGCCGGGGGCGTTGGACCATCGCACAAACAGTGCGAGGAAGAACAGCACGAAGAGTGGTGCGGTCAGCAGGTTCACGATTTTATAAGAGCGCTCGACCAGATTACCGGCAATCAGCGTGTTCAGCAGGCTTAATAACACGGCAATGGTCGCGATAATCCAGGTGAGCCACTTCAGGCGGCGGACGGCGGCCTCACCGGAGGTATCGGCTCCCCGGCCACGCGAGACGAAGTCCCGTTCGAGCACGGCACAGGCCGAGTTGACACCAGACGACAGGCTGGAGAGAGCGGCCGAGAGAATCGCGGCGAGGACGATACCCGACAGGCCCGCCGGCATTTTTGTCATGATGAAATGCGGGAACAGCTTGTCGCCGTTCGCGGCGATGGTCATTCCGGAAGGGATGTCGGAGGCATGTGCCCGGTAATAGCCCAGTAGTGCCACGCCGGTGAGTCCCAGGAGCAGGCTGACGGTGATGTCGGTCAGTTGTGCGATTGCCATGGTTCGTCTGGCCGCGGCCGCGTCACGGGTCGACAAAAATCGCTGGATAGACATCTGGTCGGAACCATTGGTGCAGACGTACCACAAGGTGGTGGACAGAACGAGCATGCCAAACGAGACACGTTTGCTGGGGTCGAATCCCCAGCTCATCGGCTGCCAGTTGTCTGGCCAGGCTTTCGGCCACCACTCTGCAACACCTCCCATATCGGCCGTGATCACAGCGACTGTGAGGACGGCTCCTGCCAGCATGGTGACCGACTGAATGGCGTCCGTCATGACGACCGCTTTGATGCCGCCCGACGATGAGTAGATCGCAGTGATGACTCCCAGCACAACACACAACCAGGGGGTCCAGTTATGGTCCAGCTTGAGTAGCGGAACGATGACGACTTCGGTTGTGGCATACAGAATCGTGGCCATCCAGCCGAGTCGCAGCAGGAGAAACACCGAGGCGCCCGCGAGTCGAATACTTGTTCCTAATCGCTTCTCCAGCAGTTCGTAGGCGCTGGTGACAGGCTGTTTCATGAGGAGCGGAATCAAGCCAAAACCGACAATGACGAAGATCAGCGGATGACTGGCAAGCTGGGTGAGCATCATCGGGCCGTTAGCGACCATTTCGCCCGGCGTCCCGAGATACGACAGCGTGCTGACCAGAGTGGCGAAGAGTGACAGCCCCAGCGCAATGGGAGACATGCGTCGTCCCCCCAGCAGGTAGTCGTCAGCCGATTTGTTTTGGCGCGAGTAGTAGGCTCCCACCGCGAGCATAAGGAGAGCGTACCCGGCGAGGACGATCCAATCTAATAACCGCATGCGAGATTGCTCCGACTGACTTGCCTTAATCACCCATTGCTGTCGTTACCAGGAAAATTTGATCCTGGTCCAGCGAATTCCACAGACACCCTGTTCCACGCACCAGTGCGTCACCAGGACCGTTCCATCGTTGAGCTGAATTCCCGTGGGGAATCCGAACTGGAAGCTGGCCAATTCGTCGACGCCGGTGGCCCCGGCTGCGGGCCGGTCGCGGAATTCCTGCGCGTCGTAGAGCAACCCTTCTTCGACGACGGTCCAGGACGTTTCCGTAAAGCGGACCAGAGCCATCACGACGCCCTGCTGTCCGTAGCGACGGTTGTAGAGTACCAGCAGTCGATCGTCCCCCAGCGGAACAAATGACATCGTCTGGCCGCGGATTCCGGTCGACTCAAACGGGCCCCATGTCCAGCCGTTGTCGTGTGAAAGACAAAAACTGTTGCATTGATCACGGTAATCACCCAGGGTTAAGGTCCATGCCGTCGCCATGACGACCCCCGGCGAGACTTCGTTGATCTTCTGCTCCCAGAAACCGAATTTGTCCTGAGGGTCGCGGAAGACCGTGCGACGATGAGGCCATGTCAGACCACCATCATCCGAGATGACCACGAACACTTCTTCGCCCAGGCGTGCTTTATCTGCCAGCAACGCTCCCGGAGCGAGTAGCCGGCCAGAAGTGAGGGGCCTGATGGAGTGGGACACTTCGATGGGGCAGTCGGGCATCGGAAGGGCCCTGACGGGGGACCAGGAATGGCCGTTATCCGTCGACTGACAAAAAACGGATTCGCCTTGTCGTTCACCGAATCGGTCTTCCTGATTGGCCCAGTACCGCGTCCCGTAGGCGTAGATCGTCTTGCCATCTTTGGACAGGCTGAGCTTCAGTGCATTCGCCGACGGGGGATGATCGGAAGCGGCCAGCAGTTCCCCCTCGCGTTGCCAGGTTTTCCCGCCATCGCGGGATCGGGCCCAATCCGTTCCACCCCGCACATACTGACCACCGCCGACGCTGAAAGAGCAGAGGAGATCTCCGTCGGGAAGCTGCACCGCCTGAGGAAACGCCGACTCACGCTCGTCGATGCGGCCGGTTCCGAGTATCGAAAGAGAAGGCAAGTTGTAGTTCCTTAAACGGACCGGACGAATTCGGGCTGAGAGTTCCCTCGGGCGAATCGAAGGAGAAATTGATTGGCGGTCGGAACGATGTTCATCTTGTCTGGCTTGCTCGTGTCAGGTGTGGGCAGTGTCGATTACGAAGTGGGTCTGCAACATGACTGGAAGGTCGCATGGTGCAGATGCTCGGCAGGAGGGACTGTGGGGGCAGATGCGGCGTGCGAATGGAGTGAGGGTTGCGCCAGGTCGTGGCTTGTTGCCTCTCACATCGGGCAATCAAAGTCGCCTTGTGATTGCGAGAACGGTTTGGTGCAGGGCCTGTTGTCAAAGTGGGCTCGTTCGATGGACCCGGCGGCAGGAATGGCGGCCTGCGGTGGGTCACCTGACCGGGTTGCGGTGCGGTCAGCCCCAGGCGGGCCATGATGCAGTGATCGAATGCGATCATGACGGCCATGCTGAATGGGTTCCTTCGTCAACAGGGTGCTTAACTTGTGCTCTCTGACGGTTTCGACCACGATGGATTTTGTACACAATGATTTGAACGTCGGTCGGTATCAAGTGTCCTGCCCCGGTTTCTCGGTCGCGATGAGCGAAAAGAGGTGAGGGTTCTGTGATCGCTTCCAGTGATAGAACGGCATTCTGCTTTCCTGTTCCTGCTTTCAAAGTCGGGGTCGCCGGCCTCCTGAGTCACAGACAGAGGTTCGTTCGTTAGAGATCGGTCAACACGATCGGAGGGCGGTCATGAGTCTCTGGCGATGTGTCCTTGAGCTTGATTCCCGGCGGCAGCGCATCAGCGGAAGTACCCAGGGGTTACTCGAGGCGATCGACCGTGCTGCGGATTTACGAATCGCGACCGAGTTTCTGCATAATGAGCATATTGATGTTCATTCAGTGAGTTCCGAACGGATTCGCGAGGTGGCGGAATTCGGAGTGACCTACTCAATCGATCACCGGTGGGCCGCAGGGATCATGCATTTGCGGCAGCCCATTGAGCTTCCCGCTGGTTTCGGGCCGCGGCCATCAATGTCCTTCTTTGTTTACAACCAGGACGGCACGCAGGGGATTGCTCGACCCTATCTGGATGGTCAATCGCGAGACGGGGTACGGGGTAGTGCACCCGTTTCTCCGCCGGAACAGATGCCTAAATACCATGCGATCGATCAGTGGGACGCGGGGACCAACGCCCCTTCCCATAATTTTATTTATGACTTCGATCACTTTCGTTACTGCGTGAATGACTCCTGGCAAGAAGTTCTCTACCACTCGTCCACAGGGGAAGTCCTGGCGGGATCGCTGGCGGAGCTTGGGGATGCCTTCTCGACAGGCTGTTCCATCAAGCTGGGAATCGTTGGTCTGTGTGATGATCTTCACGACGATGCCTCAACGGTATTGGAGCATACCGTCTACGTGCAGGGCGGTTCTGCCTATTACTACACCGATCAGAAGCTGGTGATTATCGGCACTCACCCCGTGGTGCGCGTCTCTCCGCAGATTCCTTTGGAATACCGTTCCGGAAATTGGGATTTCGGATGGGTGATGTTGCGAAGCGACGGACATGTGGTGTATCGCAGGTGTGATCCCTACACACTTCAGTTTAGCGACCATGTCTTGCGGAAAGGGGTTCGCTGGTTCGTGAGGTGACGGACGTGTCTCTCGTTCTCGGTGTGCTGTAGCTCAAGAGAGATCGATAGCAGGGACGTCCGTCATTGCTTGATACGGATTAGCGGAAGAAGCGGAAAATTTGGTCGACTGACTTTTAGTCCGTGACATAACCAAGGACGTTGCCTGCAAACTCCGAATCACGATTTTTGTCGTTGAGGTGAATGAGATGAACGAAATTTAACTTCGAACTTCGAAGATCTCCGACCAATCGTTCAGAGCTGACTGTGCGCACGCAGGGATGATTGGCACAATGGCGCACCACACTGTCCCCTCTCAATCTTGCTGGAGAGATACGATGACGCGGTTTGGCCTCGTTGGACTGTATTGTCTACTTGCGATTCCAGTAGTGGCCGATGACTGGCCACAGTTTCGCGGTCCCAACTGTTCAGGGGTTTCTCAGACCAGCGCGCCATTGCCTGTCGAGTTTTCTGACACCGAAAAAGTGAAGTGGTCGACCAAGCTGGGGGATGGAATTGGTAGCCCGATTGTCGTTGCGGGCAGGGTGTATACCTCTGCGATGATCGATCCGCAGACGGTGGGGGTGGTTGCTCTCGATGCCAGGACGGGTGAAAAACTCTGGACGCGATCGTGGCCGATTGGTGACGTGGACGAGATTCATCTCACCAATAGTCATGCGGGAACCACGCCCGCGGCGGATGAAGAGCGGGTCTACTTCTATTTTTCGACCCTCGGTATGGTGGCGCTGGATGCGAAAACCGGTGAGGATGTCTGGCATAGGCCGCTCCCTGTTCCCTATTTCATTTTCAAATGGGGAGCGGGGATGTCACCCGTGCTCACCAAAGACCTGGTACTTTTCTGCCAGGATGATGATCTTCATCCTGCGATGTACGCCTTTGATAAGAAGACAGGCGAGATCCGCTGGCAGGACGACCGCAATGATATGGCGGTGAACTATTCGCACCCCGTGATCTGCGAGACGCCCCATGGGGAAGAAGTCGTCGTTGCCGGCACGGGACTGCTGATTGGATACGATCCCGCGACGGGCGAGCGTCTCTGGTCTGCTCGCACGCT